>NZ_JACHZG010000001.1:1273049-1909574 GCF_014193425.1 Microlunatus antarcticus
CTCGGTGAACCCGGCCCGCTCGATCGCGGTGGCCATCTTCGCCGGCCCCGCAGCGCTGTCGCAGCTCTGGCTGTTCATCGTCGCCCCGATCATCGGTGCGGCCATCGCCGGCGCCAGCTACGCCGCCATCACCGGTGCCCGGCCGAACGCCGTCGACGTCGGCGTCGCCAACAACCCGGGCGTCGGGACGGCCAAGAAGGGTCGCTGACCCTCACCCGTACGCACCTCCTGAGCCCGTCGAAGCACTGCTTCGGCGGGCTCAGGCACGTCCGGGGGCAACGTTCGTGAGCCCGTCGACTGCTCTCGTCCGGGGTGGGGCGTCGCTCGGGGCAGACGCCTATGTCCTAGCGCGAGCGGTCTCGACCTGCACGGACGAAGCTCCAACCGATGTCGTCTCCGTGCCGCTCCGGTCGACCTCGACCGGAGATGGGCTCGCACTGCCGGAACCAGAAGCAGGGGGCGCCGCGGAGACTTCGGAGTCGGGTGGCTGCTGACGGCGCCGGAGGGCGGCCGAGAGTCTGACTCGGACGACCCGGTACCCCAGCATGCGCTGGAAGTGACGCAGGCCCTCGGGAAGGTTGCTCATCGTGGCGGTGTCGACCAGGTACCGCACGCCACGGGCGACCAGCGCTTCCGCGAGCACCGAGCTCATCAGGTAGCGGGCGTTGCTCGCGTCCGTGGAGTCCTCCAGCGTGCGAAAGTAGGCCAGCATCGACCATGCCCCGTCGGTCGGCACCACGGCCATGAGCAGCGGGACGTCGTCTCGGGAGTAGGCGACGAGCCACAGGCGGTGATCGAGCAGACGCGAGTTGTCGACGTCCGCGGAGCGGTATCTCTCCTGGGGATGGATCCGCTCCCTGCTTTCGGACAGCGCGACCAGACGCCGGCGTTCGGCGACATCGTCGACGGGTTCCCAGCGCACCCCGGCCCTCTCTGCGGCCCGCGTCTTGCGTCGGAGTGTCTGCTTCGACCGCCCCTCCGCGTACTGCTTCGGCGTCTTGGGCAGGATCAGCACGCTGGCGACCTCGTGCAGCGGCGTACGGATGAAGGCGGTCTTGAGCGTCCGTCGCCCGAAGTGGGCCAGCCCTTGGCGAATGACCCGGCCCTCGATCGAGTCCGAGACGTCGATCGTGAGGACGGGGAGAGACCGCGCGGCACGGAGGGCTCTGACAGACCTCGGGAGCTGTTCGAGGACGCCGAGACCTCGTGAGCCGGCGGCGGTCGCGTACGACGTGAAGAACGCGGAGACCAGTTCTTCGGCGCCGCCGTCCTCGAGCTCCGTGGGACTGCCACCGACCTCTTGCCGGCGGCCCAGCACGTGGCGCCAGGCCTGGTGCACCAACTCAGTTCTCCCTGCATCTTCACGTGGCTCGACAGAGCTTCGATTCTCCCAGACCACGCTGTCGAAGGAGGTCGATACGGGTGGAAGAGCACGCTGCGGCGGGCGCGACAGGCCGTGGCCGCCGTGCGGCTGGCCGTGCCCTGCGGAACGTGGTCGCGGACCCACCCGGAACGTTCCTAGACTGCTGGGGTTTGTGACGAGTACCGCCCCCAGGAGGTCGAGCACGCGATGTCGGGCCCGAACAAGACGTACGACCCGGTCCAGGTGACCCCGTTGGACGCCGAGCACGTCGAGGCGATGGTGGCGGACGCCCTCGCCGCCTTCGAGGCCGCCGGCAGCACGGAGGAGCTGAAGGCCGCGCGGCTCGCGCACGCCGGCGACCGGTCGCCCATCGCGCTGGCCAACCGGGAGATCGGCGCGCTGCCCCCTCAGGGTCGCAAGGACGCCGGGGCCCGGGTCGGACGGGCGCGCGGCACGATCAACGCGGCGCTCAAGGCGCGTGAGGCCGAGATCGGCACCGTCGAGCTCGAGCGCCGGCTGCGCGAGGAGCGCGTCGACGTCACGCTGCCCGTCGCGCTGGGCCCGGTCGGGGCCGTGCACCCGATCACCGCCCTGATGAACGTCATGGAGGACGTCTTCGTCGCCATGGGCTGGGAGGTCGCCGAGGGCCCCGAGCTCGAGGCCGAGTGGCTGAACTTCGACGCCCTCAACTTCGTCCCCGACCACCCGGCGCGCACGATGCAGGACACCCTCTTCGTCGAGCCGGAGGGCAGCAACCTCGTGCTGCGCACCCACACCTCGCCGGTGCAGGCGCGCACCATGCTGACCCGCGAGCCCCCGATCTACGTCGTCTGCCCGGGCAAGGTCTACCGCGCCGACGAGTACGACGCGACGCACACGCCCGTGTTCCACCAGATCGAGGGCCTCGTCGTCGACCGCGGCATCACGCTCGCGCACCTGCGCGGCACGCTGGACCACTTCGCGCGGGCGATGTTCGGCGACACCCGGACGCGCATGCGACCCAACTACTTCCCCTTCACCGAGCCGTCGGCCGAGGTCGACCTGCTCTGCTTCGTCTGCCACGGCGACTCGGTCGGCAGTCCCGACCGCCCGTGCAAGACCTGCCGAAGCGAGGGCTGGATCGAGTGGGGCGGCTGCGGCGTGGTCAACCCGCGGGTGCTGGCGGCCTGCGGGATCGACCCCGAGGTCTACTCGGGCTTCGCCTTCGGCATGGGGGTCGAGCGGACGTTGATGTTCCGGAACGCGGCGGAGGACATGCGCGACATGGTCGAGGGTGACGTGCGGTTCAGCCGCTCGCTCGTGGGGACCGCCCGATGAGGGCGCCGGTCTCCTGGCTGCGCGAGCACGCGGCCCTGCCCGCCGACCTGACCGGTCGGCAGCTGTCCGACGCGCTCGTGCGCGCCGGGCTCGAGGTCGAGTCCGTCGACGAGGTGGGCGGCGACGTCCAGGGCCCGGTCGTCGTCGGTCGCGTCCTCGAGCTCACGCCCGAGGAGCACAGCAACGGCAAGACCATCAACTGGTGCTCGGTGGACGTGGGGGAGCCCGAACCGCGCGGCATCGTCTGCGGGGCCCACAACTTCGCGGCCGGCGACCTCGTCGTCGTCGCGCTGCCGGGCGCCCGGCTGCCCGGCGACTTCGACATCGCCGCGCGCAAGACGTACGGCCACGTGTCCGACGGCATGATCTGCTCGGCCGCCGAGCTCGGTCTCGGCGACGACCACTCCGGGATCATCGTGCTGCGAGCCGACGCGGGCGAGCCCGAGCCGGTCCCCGGCCAGGACGCCCGTCCGGTCCTCCACCTCGAGGACGAGGTCCTCGACATCGCGGTGACGCCCGACCGTGGCTACTGCCTCTCGGTCCGCGGCCTCGCCCGGGAGGCGGCGCAGGCGACCGGCACCGTGTTCACCGATCCGGTCGACCGTCCGGTGCCCGCCCCGAAGGCCGATGGCCACCCCGTGTCGATCAAGTCCGAGGCCTGCAGCGTCTTCACCGCCCTCACCGTCGACGGGCTCGACCCGTCGCGCCCGAGCCCGCGCTGGCTGACCCGCCGCGTGCAGCTGGCCGGGATGCGCCCGATCTCGCTCGTCGTCGACGTCGCCAACTACGTGATGCTGCAGACCGGCCAGCCCCTGCACACGTACGACGCGGCGTCGCTCACAGGGACCGTCGTGGCCCGACAGGCCGAGCGCGGCGAGAAGCTGCGGACGCTGGACGACACCGTCCGTGCGCTCGACCCGGCCGACCTGGTCATCGCCGACGACTCCGGCCCGATCGGCCTCGCCGGCGTCATGGGCGGAGCCGCGACCGAAGTACGCGGCACGACGACCTCGGTCGTCATCGAGGCGGCCGCGTTCGACGCGCTCACCCTGGCCCGCACGTCGCGACGCCACAAGCTGTCGTCCGAGGCCTCCCGGCGCTACGAGCGTGGCGTCGACCCGGCCGCCGGGTACGCCGCCGCCCACCGCGCTGCCGCCCTGCTCGTCGAGCTGGGCGGGGGGACCCTGCGCGCGGAGGAGACCGTCACCGGCACCGTTCCCGTGCCGCCCACCACGCGCTTCGACGTCACGCTCCCGGAACGCATCTTGGGGACGCCCGTGGAGCGCGCCCGGGTCGAGGAGCTGCTCGTCGCCGTCGGCGCCACGGTGCAGGACGACGCCTCGGGGACCCTCACGGTCCTGCCGCCCACCTGGCGGCCCGACCTGCGCGACCCGTACGACTTCGTCGAGGAGGTCGGCCGCCTCGTCGGCTTCGAGAACATCACCCCGGTCGTGCCGTCCGCCCCGCCCGGACGAGGGCTCACCCGGTCGCAGCGCGACCGCCGTGCGGTGACCGCGCGCCTGGCCACGGTGGGCGCGGTCGAGGTGCTGAACTTCCCGTTCCTCTCGACCGGAGAGCTCGACCGGCTCGGGCTGCCCGCCGACGACCGACGTCGTTCGCTCAACCGCCTGGTCAACCCGCTGTCCGACACGCAGCCGGCGCTGCGCACCACGCTGCTGCCGGGCTTGTTCGGCGCGGTCACCCGCAACACCAGCCGCGGGCTGGACGACCTCGCGATCTTCGAGACCGGGTCGGTGTTCTTCGCCGCCGTCCCGTCGATCACCGCACCCCGGCCGGGCGTCGACCGTCGGCCCGACGCGCTCGCCCTCGAGCAGATGGACGACGCCCTCGGCGACCAGCCGCGGATGCTCGCCGCCGTGCTCACCGGCGCCTGGGTGCGGGCCGGCTGGCGCGGTCCCGCCCAGCCGGCCGGCTGGACCCAGGCCGTCGCGCTCGCCGAGGAGGCGGCCGCCGCCGTCGGGACGTCGCTCGACCGGCACCCGGCGGAACGGGCTCCCTGGCACCCCGGCCGTTGCGCCGAGCTGCGACTGACGCAGACCGACGTGGTCGTCGGCCACGCGGGCGAGCTCCACCCGACGGTCTGCGCCGCGTACGGGCTGCCGCCCCGGACGAGCGCGCTCGAGCTCGAGCTCGACGTGCTCCTGGCCGGCGCCCCGGACCGGGGCGAGGTGGCACCGCTGTCGTCCTACCCCGTGGCCAAGGAGGACGTCGCCCTCGTCGTGGACGAGGCCGTCACGGCCGAGGACGTCGCCGTCGCGCTCCGGCGCGGCGGTGGTGAGCTGCTCGAGTCGCTCGAGCTGTTCGACGTGTTCCGCGGCCCGCAGATCGGCGACGGGAAGAAGTCCTTGGCCTACGCGCTGCGGTTCCGCGCCTTCGGCCGCACGCTCGCCGCGGCCGAGGTCGGTGCGGCCCGCGACGCGGCCGTCGCGGCGACGACCGAGCTGGGGGCGGTGCAGCGGACCGAGTGAGGTGGGGGCTCCGGTCTCAGCCCACCCAGCTCGTGCGGGTGTAGACGTCCGAGGGCACGTTGGCCGAGAAGACGTTCCCGCCACCGCGCACGGTGAACTTGTAGAGGGACACGTGCACGATCGCGCAACCGCCGTCAGCCCGCACGCCCACCTGCGACGACGCGCCGCGGCGGGTGTCGCTGATGGTGACGTGGTCGGCCGAGATGTCCCTCGGGGGTGAGGACGGGTTGCCCGAGTAGATCAGGAACGCGCCGTGATCGACCCCGGAGGCGGTGTTGGAGCCCTGCAGATCCGCCGTCTGGACCCGCACCCGCTTCGGGGCGAAGGTGTTCCAGGGATCTCCCTCGCTGGCGATGTAGATGGCGGCCGCGCTCGAGGCCTGGACCTTGACGTCGCGCAGGGTGATGTCGTCCCCGCCCACCACGCTGACTCCTCGACCCCAGGTGTTCCCCCGCACCGTCGGCCGGTCGATGAGCACCCGCGCCACGGGGACCCTGTCGTTCCGGTAGGAGACCACGGCGACCCCGTCGTCCCCCGACCGCTCGACGAGGGCTCGTCGGACCGTCCCGTCGTGGGTCGGACCGGTGAGGTGAATGCCGTCCGCCCGCGTGTCGTGCACCTGCACGTCCTCGAGCAGGAAGCTCGAGCTGCCCCAGAGATAGATCCCGGCGGCGGCGGAGCCGTCGATGACGACCCTGCGGACCACGATGCCGGTCCGAGCTCCGAGACGCAGCTTCATCTGCTCGAACGCCCCCCAGCGGCGCGTCGTCGTCTGCATCCTGAGCGTGATGTCGTCCACCTCGACCCGATCGGCGTCGACGAACACCTCGGAGCGGGCCTCGTTCGTCGCGAGGAGAGTTCCCTGGCCCACGATCCGCACGTCCGGAGTGCGCACGGTGAGGATGTCGGTGTGCCGGTAGACCTTGCCGTCGCCGATCGCGAGGGTGTCGCCCGGTCGGAGGGCGTCCAAGGAGCGTTGGAGCGCCGCAGTGTCGTCGGTCGAACCGTCGCCCACCGCGCCGAAGCTCTCGGGGGTGAGCGGAGGTGCCGGGGCGACGGTGGTCGGAGCCGGTGCTGCGGCCGGAGACGTCGGGGCCGCTGCGGCCCGGGGCGCCGCCGTGGCCACAGGCGCAGCCACCGAGCCTGCGAGCAGGGCCAGGACGATCGCGCCCAGGAGGGCTTTCCCACGCCCGGGCGGACAACGGTGAAGGGCGGTGGTGGACATGGCTTCCTCCGGGGGTTCGCGCACCCGGCGCACGACGCTGCGCCCGGTGCAAGTGGTCCCCCGTGCAGTGGTTCCCCGTGCGGTTCGGTCTCCTGCCTCAGCCCTTCCTGCTGGCTCGCTCCCGCAGCCTCAGGGCTAAGTCGTGGCTCAGCTCCTCGACTTCCAGCCTGTCCGGCGGTAGGCCGAGGCGGGCACGTTGCTGGAGAAGACGTGGCCACCTCCACTCACGGTGAAGCGGCTGAGCTTGATCTTGCGCACGCTGCACCCCGGGTCGGCCCGGATCCCGACCTGCGAGCTCGCCTGCCGGCGGGTTCCGGTGATCTTCACCTTGTCGGCGGAGATGTCCCGCGGCGCGAACCCCGGGTTGCCGGCGTAGACCAGGAACGCTCCATGATCGACACCGGCTGCCGTGTTCGACGAGCGCAAGCGCGCTCCCTGGACCTTCACCCGCACCGGCGCGAATGTGTTCCAGGGGCTGCCCTCGCTCGCGATGTAGACGGCCGCCGAGCTCGACGCCCGGACGTCCACCTTCCGTAGGGTGAGGTCCTCGCCCCCGACCACGCTGATCCCGCGCCCCCAGCTGTTGTCCCGCACGGTCGGTGCGTCGACGAGGACCTTCTTCACCGGCACCCCGTCCTGCTGGTAGGAGACGATGCCGATCCCGTCGTCACCCGCCCGATCGACGACCGCGCGGCGGATCGTGCCGTCGTGCGACGGACCCGTGACGTGGATGCCGTCCGCTCTCGTGTCGCGCACCCGCACGTCGTCGATGACGAAGTGGGACGTGCCCCACAGGTAGATGCCCGCCGCAGCCGACCCGTCGACGGTCACGCGGCGCAGCACGATGCCGCTACGTTCGCCGAGCCGGAGCTTCATCTGGTCGAACGTCCCCCAGCGCTGCGTGGTCGACCGCACCGAGAAGGTCGTGTCGTCGATCTCGACCCGGTCGGCGTCGACGAACACGGCCGAGCGGCTCTCGTCCGTCGCGAGGAGGGTCGCCTTGCCGGCGATGCGGACGCGCGGGGTGCGGAGGGTGAGAACGTCGTCGTGCGCGTAGACCTTCCCGGCCCCGAGCTTCAGGGTCGTGCCGGGTCGGAGTGCGTCGAGGGCCCGCCGGAGAGCGGCGGTGTCGTCGACCTTCCCGTTCCCGACGGCCCCGAAGGCTTCCGGGGTCAGCGTCGTCGTGGCGGCGGAGGCTGAGGGCAGCGGACCCGTCAGGGCGACGAGCACGACGACGCCCAGTGCCGCCGCTCGACGAGCCAGGACGGTAGGCGTGCTGAGGTGCTGGTGCGTCCGGTCGGCGTGAGGAGCCATGGGACCTCTCGGGGCTGAGCAGGCAGCGTCGATCCCCGTGTGCTGCTGTGCAGGAGTCCCCGAGCGGTGTGACGAGACCCAGCACCTGCGTCGCCCGGCGATGGGCGGACGCGTGGCCTCGCTCGCGGCAATCTAGCGTCCTGCGGCGACCTCCGCACCAGATTGGGCAAGTCTCGACGGATCGCCGGCAAGCGAGGGAGCGCAGGGACGGACGGATCGCGTGTCCGGTCTATTCGTGCGCACCGCACGCTCAGACGCGAGCGTCCGGGCTGCTCAGACCTTCCAGCCCGAGCGCGTGTAGGACGACGCAGGGACGTTGGCCAGGAAGGCCTTGCCCCCGCCCTCGACGGTGAAGTCGGTCAGCGTCACACGCTCGGCGGTGCAGGAGGGGTCGGCCCGCACCCCGACCTGCGACGAGGCCCCGGGCCGGGTGCCCCGAATGGTGACGTCGCTGGCCGAGATGTCCGAGGGTGGGTGGCCCGGGTTGCCCGCGTAGACCAGGAACGCCCCATGGTCGACGCTCGCGGCGGTGTTGGAGTCGACGAGCGTGGCGCCGACGACCTTCACGCGCTCGGGCGCGAACGTGTAGTACGGGCTGCCCTCGCTCGCGATGTAGACGGCGGCCGAGCTGGAGGCGAGCACGTTCACGTCGGTGTAGGTGATGTCCTCGCCGCCCACGACGCTCACCCCGCGCCCCCCGGTGCTGTTGCGCACCGTGGGCGACTCGACCATCACGCGGCGGACCGGTTCCTTGTCCTCCAGGTAGGAGACCACCGCGACGCCGTCGTCCCCCGCCCGGTCGACGACGGGTTTCCGCACGACGCCGTCGTGCGCGGTCCCCGTGATGTGGATGCCGTCGGCGCGCGTGTCCCGCACCTGCAGGTTCTCGAGCAGGAAGTTCGAGACCCCCGAGCCGACGTAGACCCCGGCTGCCGAGGAGCCGTCGATGACCACGTTCCGCACGACGATGCCCGTGTGGTCCGCCAAGCGCAGCTTCATCTGCTCGAAGGTCTCGCCGCGTCGGGTGGTGGACTGCATCTTGAAGGTCGGACCGTCGACGACCACGCGGTCGGCGTCGAGCAGGACCTCGGAACGGTCCTCGTTCGTGGCGAGGAAGGTGCCCGAGCCGCTGATGCTGACGTCCGGCTGCCGCACCGTCAGGATGTCGCTGTGCCGGTAGACCTTCCCGGCGGCGATGTCCAACGTCTGCCCGGGGCGGAGGGCGTCGAGAGCCCGCTGCAGCGCTGCGGTGTCGTCGGTGGAACCGTCGCCCACGGCCCCGAAGGACTGGGGTGAGAGACCTGACGTGGTGGCCGGCGTCGTGGTGCTGGGGGGCGGCGGGGGTTCGGTGGTGCTACCGCACCCGGCGGCCGTCCAACCAACGATGACCACCGCCGCGAGGACGCGAAACAAGGCTGAGCTGCAGTCCACGATGCTCTGCAGGTTACCGCAACGCGGTGGCGGACGCCGAAGGACGAGCCTGCTGGCTCGGTGGGTGACGCACTCCACCTCGTGGGTATTTGCCGTTCCGGGTGAGCGGATTCGTCCGGACCGATAGAGTGAGGTCCGCCGGACCGGGGGCGGTTCGACAACTTCTTTTGGGGGAGCTGGTCGTCGACCAGCGTTGCGATGCCGCAGACCTGGTCATCGCAAGACCAGTCGCCCGCGCCGACATTCCGGGGAGACATGGTGACCGAAACGCACGCCCGTGGGGCGCTCGTCCATGAGTGGATAGCCCAGTCGGGCGGGTCCGAGAACGTCTTCGAGGCGTTCAGCGAGATGTTTCCGCAGGCCGATCTCTACTGCTTGTGGAACGACTCCGTGGGGCGCTTCGCCGGCCGCCAGCTGAACGAGACGTGGCTGGCGCGCACCCCGCTGAGGCGGAGCAAGGTCGCAGCGCTGCCCTTCATGCCCGCCACCTGGCGCAGGCTGGAGGACCGTGGCTACGACTGGGCCCTGATCAGCTCGCACCTCTTCGCGCACCACGCCCGCTTCGGCGGACGTGCAGACCTTCCGCGCTTCGTCTACGTGCACAGCCCGGCCCGCTACATCTGGACCCCGGATCACGACGGTCGCGGCGCGAGCCTGCCGCTGCGGGCGGCTTCGGCCCTGCTGAAACCGATGGACCGGAAGCGAGCCCACGAAGGTGCTCAGTTCGCCGCCAACAGCGCCTTCGTGCGCGAGCGCGTCGCCTCCACCTGGGAGGTCGACAGCCGGGTGATCTTCCCCCCGGTCGAGGTGGAGTCGATCCAGGCGGTGCCCAGCTGGCGCGACGAGCTGACCGTCGAGGAGCAGGCCGTGCTGGACTCGTTGCCCGAAGGCTTCGTCCTCGGGGCCTCCCGGTTCATCCCGTACAAGCGGCTGGAGCTGGTGGTCGCGGTCGGGGAGCGCGCGGGTCGGCCGGTCGTCCTGGCCGGCCGGGGTCCTGAGCTCGACAGGTTGCGGGCCGTCGGCGAGGCGGCATCCGTCCCCGTGGTGATCCTCGAGGGGCCTTCGACCGCCATGCTGCGAGCGCTTTACCAGACCACGGACCTCTTCGTGTTCCCGGCCGTCGAGGACTTCGGGATCATGCCCGTGGAGGCCATGGCCGCCGGGGCGCCGGTGCTGGCCCAGGCCCTCGGCGGCACGGCGGAGAGCGTCGTGCCGGGACTCACGGGGGCGCTCATCACCTTCGACGACCACGACGAGATGGGTCCCGCCGCGGAGGCCGCGATGGCGACCGGCCGGACCGACCGGATCGCTCATGCGCGGACCTTCTCGCGCGGGCGCTTCGAGCAGGAGATCCACGGATGGGTAGGCCGATGACCCGCACGACCGTCGCCGTCAACCAGAGCTACGTGACGCAGCGCGTCACCGGGCAGCAGCGCTACGCCCACGAGATCGCTAGCCGGTTACGGTCACGACCCGGGGTCGTGATGCTCGAGCCGACCGGGTGGTGGCGCACGTCGGCCCTGCGTGTGTGGGCCTGGACCCTCTCCGCGTTGCCGTTGCGGGCCGGGTCGCGGGTCCTGGTCTCGCTGACCGCCAGGGCGCCGCTGTGGGCACGCCGACACGTGCTCGTCGTCCACGACCTGTTCGTCCTGACCAACCCCGAGTGGTTCAGCCGGGCCTACGTGTGGACCCACGCGCCGCTGCTCCGGGCACAGCTGCGGACCGCTCAGGCGCTGGTGGCGGTCAGCGAGCCCGTGGCTGAGCAGCTGGCCGCGTACGACGTCCCTGTCCGGGTGGCGCCCAACGCGCCGAGCACCGTCTTCAGCGCCCCGAGCGGCCCGGACGACGCGGCGGTGCTGCTGTCCCGGGGTCTCGTGAGCGGCTCCTACCTGCTCGCGGTGGGCAGCCTGGACCCGCGCAAGAACCTCCCGCTGCTGGCCCAGGCCTATGCGGCACTGTCCGACGCGGAGCGGACCACTCACCCGTTGGTCGTGGTGGGCGGGGGCGCCGGCATCTTCCGGTCCGAGCAGATCAGCTGGCCCGCCGAGGTCGTCGACGCCGGCTACGTGAGCGACGACGAGCTGCGCGCGCTGTACGCAGGCTGCCGCGCGGTGGTGTTCGTCAGCCACGCCGAGGGTTTCGGTCTGCCGCTCGTCGAGGCTGCGGCGGCAGGGGCCGGCTCGCTGGTCATCTCAGAGCTGCCCGTGTTCCGCTGGATCTGCGGCGACGGGGCGCACTACGTGGACCCGCGGTCCGTCGAGAGCATCACCGGCGGCCTCCGTGAGGCGATCGAGGATCCACGTCCGCCCAGCATCGACCTCGCCCGCTTCACCTGGGACCGGTCCGCGGAGATCGTGGCGGCGATCTGCTCGTTGGTGGCCCGCGGGTCGCACGCCGGACCGGCCGAGCCGCGAGACGGGGCGGCCCTCGATGACTGACGACGGCTCCACGCCCGGGTCCGATGCCGAACCGCTCGGTCCGGTCCCGCCGCTGACCACGTCCGAAGCGCTGGCGCCCACGGCTCCGGTGACGGAGGCGACCAGCCGCCGTGGCGCTTTCTCGGGAGGCATCTGGAGCGCTGCCTCGGCGGTGCTGCCGATGGCCGGGACGCTGGCCCTGTCGATCGTGATCGGCCGCCGGCTCGGCACCGACGTGCTCGGGGAGCAGAGCCTGGTCGCCTACGTCGCCTCGTCGATCACGCACATCCTCGTCTTCTCGGTCACGATCGCCAGCGTGCAGCTGCTCGCCTCGGCGACCGGTGACCACGACGTCAAGAAGGCCGCCTGGTTGGCGCGCTGGTCGTACCACGTCCACATCGCCACCGGTCTGCTCTCGGCGAGCATCCTGCTGCTGGCGGGGCTGGACCGCCAGGACTACCGGCTGCTGTGGGTGCTCGCTGCCTGCACCACCCTGGTCGATGCGGTCGGCTGGGCGCACGCCTGCCGCAACATCGCCCAGCAGGGGTGGGGCCCGACGTCGTCCAGGCGGCTCGTCGCTCAGGCCGTGAACCCCCTGCTGGCGATCGTCGCGATCTACGCCGGGCTCGGGATCGACGCGGTCTTCGCGGTGCAGCTCGTGGTCAGCATCGTCCTGACCGTCGCACTCCGGGCCATCGACGTCCGCACCAACCAGTTCCCGCCGCGCGAGCGCCCTGCCCCTGAGTGGCGCCCCGTGGCACGCCTGTGGGGCATGTTCGTCGTCTCCGGCCTGATCGTCCAGATCGTCGAGCGTCGTCTGGAGCTCGTGTTCCTCGACTGGTACTCGGACGCGCGCTCGGTCGCCATGTACTCGGTGGCGTTCAGCCTCATCAGCATCCCCACCACGCTGCTGGGCTCGCTGATCGGGGCCGCCATGCCGGCGATCGCGGCGCGGAACGCCCGCGAGCCCCGAGCGGTGGAGCTGGCCCTGGGTCGGGCCGCCCGTGTCCTGCTGACGCTCGAGCTGGTGGTCGTGGCGGGTGCGGTGACGGTGGGGCCGGGCGTGCTGGTGCTTGCTTACGGTCGCGATTTCGTCGAATCGGCCAGGCTCGTCCGGTGGCTCGGGTTCAGCCTTCTCCTCACGCCGCTCGCCCAGCTCTACTCGACGTTCTGGAGCGGGACGGGTCGGCTCCGCCCGGTGCTCATCGCCGGCGGATCGGCCGCGGTCATCGACATCGCTCTGGCCTGGACGCTCATCCCGGGTCTCGGGACGACGGGCGCCGTGATCGCCACGATCTCCGCACAGCTGGTCAGCGCGGGTGTTCTCGTCGTCTACTCGCTGCGAAGCGGGGTGGTGGTGGACCTCCGCTGGTGGCGTCTGGTCCGCGCGGGCCTCGTGGCGCTGGCCGCCGGGGGAGCAGCAGTGCTCCTGCAGCACCTGGTCGCCGGACCGTTGGGCCTGGTCCTCTCGGTCGTGGCCTTCATGGCCGTCCTGGGACTGGGCTCCCGGCTGGTCGGGATGCTCGACCACAGCGACGTGGAGTGGGTGGCGGGCACCGTCCCCGGACCGGCGTCACGCCTCGTGCTCGCCCTGTCGCGTCGGGGCTGACGTCGCCGGCCTTGGCGAGGGGGCGGAGCGCTGCTGCTTCCGTCAGGAGCGGTAAACCGCGAGCAACCCGTCGACGTGCGTGCTGATGGTGAACTTCTCCTGCTGGAGACGTCGGAGCGCCGCCCCGTAGGCGTTGCGGGTCGGCTCCGAGGCGCCGAGGTCGTTGAGCAGCTCGGCGGCTCGGGCAGCGTCCCCCGGGGGGAAGAGCGCGGCGTCAGCCAGCGAACCGATCGTCTCCCGGTGACCGCCCGCCCCTGCCGCGACGACGGGCGTCGCCCTGGCCATGGCTTCCAACAACGTGAGGCCGCACGGTTCCGAAGGCGCCGGTGCGAGGAAGAGTCCGCAAGTCCTGAGGCGGACGTCGAGGTCGCCGACCCACCCCGTCATGTCGACGCTGTCGGTGATCCCGAGCGCCGCCACCTCCTTGGCCAGAGCGTCCTCCAGCTCTCCGGACCCCGCGATCACGAGGCGCCAGCCCTGGTCGCGAAGGTCGCTCGCAGCCCAGGCCCGCAGCCCGGTGGAGGTGTCCTTCTCCGGGGCGAGCCGCTGCGCCATCAGGACGACCCGCTCACGCGGCAGGGCCCCGGCGGCGGCCGGGGGGACCCCGTTGATCAGGACCGCATCAGCCGGGCGATCGAGCTGGGCCGACGTCCAGGCGCTGACGGCGATCTCGCGGTGGAGCAGCCTACGGACCCCTCGGCCCAGCAGGCGGACCGGCGCCCGGTAACCACGCGGTGCCGTGATGTGCCGCGTCGAGATCCGTCGGGCACGCGTCCAAGGGTCTGCGGCGAGGGCCACGAAGTCGCTCCTGGCGATGTGGCTGTGGACCACGTCACGACGACCTGACCGCCGGAGCTCGCGCAGCGCCTCCCACGTCGTCGCACCGGGGGACCAGCGTGGGCCTGCCAGCTCGCGGGGGACGACGACCGGGTCGCCGCCGACCACGAGCACGTCGTGACCGCGGGCCGCCAGCTCGTTGCTGACGTCCACCACGTAGCGCTCGGTCCCGGCGAAGTTGGCGTTGGTCACGACATGGGTGATCCGGAGCGGATCGCTCAACACCGCCGGCCGCCTCGTCACGATGGCTCAGACTAACGGGACGGCCCGACCGTCGCTGGGATTACTGCGCGTAGCAGAGGACGCCTCAGAGCGGGATCCCCAGCAGGTCGTCGGGACGGGTCAGACGGGTCCGTCGCAGGGAGGCGGCCGGTGGCCGACGGCCGAGCGACGTCACACCGGCGACGACCAGCCCGACCGACGCCCGCCGCGCCGAGCGCCAGCGCCGGGATCGAACGCTGCGGACGACGTGCTTGCCGAGCACGAGCACCTGCCGACGTTCGAGCAGCCGCCACGCTGTCGCGACGGCCGCCCGTTCGCGTGGAGAGGCCTCGTCGGCGGCCCAGGCGAGCCGGCGGACGCGCGCGCGATGGAACTCGGCGTCATGATGACGGCCGGTCAGGTTCGAGCTGTGCCGCCGGTAGAGGGCGACGTGCTGGTCGGTGGCGACGTACGGGCCCTGGCGAGCGACGCGCAGGTGCAGCTCCCAGTCCTCCAGGAGCGGGAACGACACGTCGAAGCCGCCGGCCCTCGAGACCGCTTCGGTGCGGTGCAGGGCCACGGCGGCCGGCCAGACCGGGTCGTCGACCACGAGCGAGTCGAAGGTGACGTCCTCCTCGGCCTCCTGGAGGACCAGCCGGCCGGACCGGAGCTGGCGATGCCAGCGCTGCCGGCTCGGGTGCAGACCGGGGTTCAGGAGCCGGCCGGCCTCGTCGATGTAGTCGGCGAGCCCGAACGCGGCCGCAGCGTCGGGACGTCTCTCGAGCGCAGCCACGAGCCCGGCCAGCGCGTCGGGCAGGTAGAGGTCGTCGCTGTCGAGGAACCCCACGTAGCGACACCCGGGTGGGAGCGCGTCGAGCCCGGCGTTCCGTGCCGCGGCCACCCCGCGACCCGGCTGCCGCAGGAGGACCACACGGTCGTCGGTGGCTGCCAAGGCCTGGACGATGCTCCGCGTGCGGTCGAGCGAGCCGTCGTCGACGACGACACACACCCAACGCTCCATCGTCTGCGCCTGCAGCGAACCGAGCGAGGCCTCGATCCACTCCTCCGCGTCCCTGGCGGGCATGACCACACCGACCAGAGGAGGCTCGGGGGCTGCGCCGTCCAGGTCGCCGGCAGGTTCGTCCGTCATCGGCCGTGTGCGTCTTGCAGCTCTGGGGCCGGTGCAGCCGCCGAGGGTGGCACCTTGGCGGACTTCATCCACCAGTGCGTGAGGACGAGGCCGAGCAGGGCCGGGGTGATGCGTCCCTGGGCCCAGTAGAGGTAGCGCGGCAGCTCGAACAGCCCCGTCACGAGAAGCGGGTACAGCAGCGTCGCCCAGCTCGTCCCGTCCCGCAGCTCGCGGTACACCAGTCCGATGAGGCTGCCGACCAGCAGCAGGAAGACGAAGCCGCCGACCGTGCCGTAGTCCAGGAACGGGATGGCCAGCCCGCCGGGGCTGTTGAACTCCGGGTTTGCATGCTGCATCAGCAGGGTGTCGTAGCTCGTGGGCGAGATGTGATAGCTCAGACGTCCGTAGAGGTCGAGCGCGCCGACGCCCGGCGCCGTCCACAGGACCTCGACGCTCTGGTAGGGCAACCGAGGGATGCCGTGCGCCGCCTGCAGGGCCAGTGCTCCGTTGTTGTACGCCGTCGCGTAGTAGCCGGCGAGCCGGTCGAGCATGAACTCGAGGAAGGACTGCTGCTTCAGGGCCGAGTAGAACACCCAGCTGCGGAAGTACTCGAAGACACCGAAGGCGCCGATGACCAGCGGGAGGAAGAGGACCGGTCCCAGCTGCAGGAGCACCTGGCGCGACCGTCGTCGCACCGGGGTCCCGACCGCGAACACGACCGCCACGACGGGCACAGCGAGCTCGATGAGCGCGAGCCGTTCGCTGAGGAAGAGCGCTCGCAGGAGACCCAGGAACACGACGAGGACGACACGGCGCAGGACCTTGGCCGATCGTTGCTGCTTGAGCAGGAGCGCGGCCACGATGACGTAGGCGATCCCCACCTGCGTGAAGGTCGTCAGGCCGGCCACAGGGGCGAAGTAGGTGCGCAACGGGGAGTCGTAGGCGTCCTGCTTCGTGATGAACGTGATGAGGTCGGCCGGTCGGACGCCGCGTGCGGCCCCGACCACAAGAAAGCTGATGTAGCCGAACATGGTGGCCCAGAAGAGCACCCCGGCCGCCTTGGTCAGCCGGACGTGCCGCTCCTCCGCAGAGCCCGGCCACTGCGCGTCGGGCCGGGGATTGCGTCTGAGGAGCATCGGCCAGACCAGACCGACGACGAACACGGCGGCTGCAGCGGCGAAGAGGGCGATGTCAGCCGAGGTCAGGAACTTGCCGGTCCGCCAGCTGGCGCGGAAGTGTCCGTCTGAGTTGAACGCAGCCAGGGCCAGCGTGAAGGGGACGATGAGGCCCACCGTCCCGGCGGGGGACAGCCACCAGGGACCGGACGAGCCTTTCCTGGTCCTGCTCACGACCAGGACCGAGGTGCCTCACCCGGACGACGCGAAGAACGGTCGACCAGAAGCTTGAGGACCAGACCGAGAAGTCCGCCCAGGACCAGACCGACGAAGGCGTCTCGAACGGCTGTCGGCCACCTGCTCTGCTCGACGACCCGGGGACGCAGGATGACGGGGACAGCGGTCTGGCGGGAGTCACGGGCGAGCTGGAGACCGTTGCGCTGGGCGAGGAGACGCGTGTACTCGAGGCCGGTGTCGGACCGCGGCGCGGACGACTTGGCGAGGCTGGTGAGCTGGCCGTTGACGACCGCGAGACTGGCGTCGATGCCCTGGTCGAACGCCTGTTCGCGCCCGTCGGCGTACGCCTGGATGAGCGCCTGGGTGAGCTGGACCGCCTCATCGGCGGTAGAGGCGACGACAGTGACCTCGACGACGTCCGTCGACTCGACCTGCGTGGCGGTGATCGACAGGGCGGGAGCACCGCCCACGGCGTTCTGCGCCTGTTCCTGGAGGTCGTCCCCGGAGATCTTCAGGACCTCGCCCTGGACGAAGCGGTTGGCCTGGGACGTGTCGGGGAGGTTGCCGCTGACGGAGGGGTCCGGGACGACCTGGATCCGAGCCGTCGCCTGCGGGTCGGGCGCCGAGAGCAGGCCGAGGCCGAGGCCGACCTCGGCGCCGATGAGGATGCAGATCAGGAGGGGGAGCATGGTGCGGATGAGGCTTCGCTTGTGAGGCGTTCCGCCCTCGTCGAGCATCCGGTTCAGACCCTCGGATATCTCCGAATCTGATGTGGTGTTCGGCATAACCTGCGTCACTTCTTTACTCCCCGAGACAATGCGTGTGATGAACAGTCGGACGCAAGCTGCGTTGCTCAGGTGTCCATGTTAATGCTCGTCGGTGCTCGGGGTGCGGTTCACGAGAAGCCGCCTGGTGCCATCGGTCACAGCCCTCAGGACCGAGGTCCGGGCTCCCGGCGTGGGCTGGGGAAGACGCGCCCGAGCAGGCCCTCGATCCTTCCCGCCGAGCGCGCAGTGGCGATCCGGAGCGAGACGCGCGGATCGGGGTGGTGCTCGAGGGGGCGACGCCAAGGCCCGAGGACGGTCTTGAGGCGGGTCGTTGCCGGGTACGGGTGGACGCGGTAGACGTAGCCCGTGCCCCGGGCGTACCGCCGGTGCTTGGCCACGATGGCATCGACAGAGAGCTGCCGCTGCTCGCCGCGGCCAAGCACCGCGATGTCCGGTCGACTCACGATCGAACCTCCGTCCTCCAGGATGCGCAGGAGGAGGTCGGTGATCTCTCCCGACTGCCACGCCCCGGCCGAGCCTGTCCCAAGGTCGGCCCGGAACCCGCCCAGGCGTCGGAAGACCTCCGTCCGGACGTACGACGTCTGCTCGATGGCCCGCCAGGCCGAGACCGGGTCGAGCAGGGTCCCCTTGGGGGGGAGCGCGAAACGGGTGATTCCGAACTCGACCAGGGCGCCGGCCAGGGCTTCGTGGGGATTCTCGGCGAAAGCCCTGGCGATCTCGCCCAGGCTGTCGGGCGGCAAGGTGCTGTCGTCGTTCGGGAAGCCCAGGACGTCGACCCGGTCGGCGATCGCCCGCACCGCGTCGTTCCGGCCTTGGCTCGCCCCGCCCGAGCTGGTGACCTCGACGACCTCGAACGGGAAGGCGTGCAGGTCGATCGGCAGCGGACCCCCCGACTGGTTACCGATCGCGACGACCAGCGGTCGGATGTTCGACGCGCCCGCAGACTCCAGCAGGTCGCCGATCTCGGGACGTCCGATGGTGGCGATGGCCAGACCGATCGTGGGTGTGCGGCTCGAGGGACGCGTCCTACCCTCGTCGGAGGCCGCGTTCTGGCCCGGTGCCCCGTCCAGGCGCTCGCTCGCCAACTCGTCCATCTCCTTCAGATGTCCCGGCCGGTCCAGAGGACGTGATCGATGTTCGGCAGGGGTGGTACGCGGTGGGCGAGCTGACCGACCAGGACCCGCCAGCCACGGAAGAGGCGTCTCGCGGCCGGCCAGTCCCGCCGAGCCGCGGACTGGGCCAGCCGGACCGAGCAGCGCGCAAGTCGACGCCCCTGCGCGATCTGCCAGGCACGCTCGACCGACAGCCGCTGTTCCTCGGTGTTCTCCTCCGACTCCCAGGTCTTGCGCCGGAGCGTGTCGTAGGACAGCCAGAACTCGGCCCGACGTCGCGTCATCTGCCCGGGATGCTGTCGGTACCAGGCCACCTGTGTCGCACAGCTGACGTAAGACCCGAACCGGCACATCCGGGTCAGGAAGTCGACGTCCTCGAGCTGCTTGAGCGCGGTGTCGAAACCACCCACCGACCGAACGACTTCCCATCGGTGCAGGGCGACCGCCGGGGGCCAGATGGGGTTGTCGACCACGATCTCGTCGAACCGGACGGGCGTACCCTCCTCGACGGGCCTCTTCAGACGGCCCGTCAGTCCGTGGCGGGAACGCTGCCGTGCGGAGTGGAAGCCCGGCTGGATCGATGCGCCGGTCTCGTCGAGGAACTCGGCGTAGCCGTAGGCCCCGACCGCCGCCTCGTCGTCGCTCATCGCCTTCAGCAGCACCTCGAGCATGGTGTCGCACCAGACGTCGTCGGAGTCGAGGAAAGCGACGTACTCCACGTCGTCCGAGAGCGCTGACATGCCGGTGTTCCGCGCCCCCGAGAGTCCCTTGTTCTCCTGCTGGACCAGCCTGATCCGCGGATCGCTCCTGGCGACCTCTGCCACCTTCTCGGCGGTGCTGTCGGTGCTGCCGTCGTCGACCACCACGCATTCCCAGCTCGAGAACGTCTGGGCCTGCACCGACCGGAGGGTCTCGACGACGAAGTCCGCAGCCTGGTAGGCGGGGACGACGACGCCGACCACGGGACGTGACCCGGCGACGTGCGGGGCGTCGGGCGAGGTCACGCCCGAATCCTAGGCGACAGAAGGGGGTCGTGCTCCTGCTTGCGAGCGTAAAAGACCCCCCGGGTTTGAGTAACTTTGCAGGGAAAGCCATAATCATGCACATGGTTCTTCGGGTGGCGGTCGCGGGCGCGACCGGGTACGCGGGTGGCGAGCTGCTCCGGCTGCTGCTCGCGCACCCGCACGTCGAGATCGGTGCGCTGACGGGCGCGAGCAGCGCCGGCTCACGCCTGGGCGACGTGTCGCCCCACCTCACGCCGCTGGCCGACCGGGTGATCGAGGCGACGACGCCCGAGACGCTGGCCGGGCACGACGTCGTCTTCCTCGCCCTGCCCCACGGAACGTCCGCGGCGGTGGCCGAGGCGCTCGGCCCGGACGTGCTCGTCGTCGACTGCGGGGCCGACTTCCGGCTCACCGACCCGGCGGCGTGGGAGCAGTTCTACGGCTCCCCGCACGCGGGCTCGTGGCCGTACGGGCTGCCCGAGCTCCCCGGCCAGCGCGAGCTGCTCGCCGGCACCCGGCGCGTCGCGGTGCCCGGCTGCTACCCGACCGCGACCACGCTGGCCCTGCTGCCGGCCGTCGCGGGCGGCCTGGTCGACGGGCACGACGTCGTCGTGGTCGCGGCCAGCGGCCCGTCCGGGGCCGGGAAGTCCCTCAAGCCGCACCTGCTGGGCGCCGAGCTGATGGGCTCGGCCAGCGCGTACGGGGTCGGCGGGGGACACCGGCACACCCCTGAGATCCTCCAGAACCTCCGCGTCGCCGGGGCCACGGGCACGCCGACCCTCTCCTTCACCCCCGTCCTCGTGCCGATGTCGCGGGGCATCCTCGCCACCTGCACGGCCCCGCTCGTCGACCCCGAGATCACGGCCGAGGCCGCGTACGCGGTGTACGCGGAGATGCTGGCCGACGAGCCGTTCGTCCAGCTGCTGCCCCCGGGGGTGTGGCCGCAGACGCAGTCCGTGCTCGGCTCGAACGTCGTCCAGGTGCAGGTCACCGTGGACCGCGCCGCGGGTCGGCTGGTGGCCGTCGCCGCCCTCGACAACCTGACCAAGGGCACGGCGGGGGGCGCGGTCCAGTGCATGAACCTCGCCCTCGGCCTCCCCGAGACCACCGGGCTGCCCCGGGTAGGAGTAGCGCCATGACCTGGAGGAACGCGTGAGCGTCACGAGAGCCGCCGGCTTCAGCGCCGCCGGCGTCACCGCCGGCCTCAAGCCGAGCGGCAAGCCGGACCTTGCGCTGGTCGTCAACACCGGGCCCGACCACGTCGCGGCCGCGGTGTTCACCACCAACCGGGTCAAGGCCGCACCCGTGCTGTGGTCGCAGCAGGCCGTCGCGGACGGCCGGCTGCAGGCCGTCGTGCTCAACTCCGGCGGCGCGAACGCGTGCACCGGCCCGGCCGGCTTCGCCGACACCCACCACACCGCGGAGCACGTCGCCGACGCGCTGGCGGGTCTCGGGCTCGAGGTCGGGGCCGGCGACGTCGCGGTCTGCTCGACGGGCCTCATCGGCACCCGGCTCCCCATGGACCTGATCACCGCGGGCGTCACGGCCGCGGCGGGCGCGCTCGACGAGGACGGCGGCGCCGACGCGGCGCGGGCGATCATGACCACCGACACCGTGCCCAAGACGGCGGCCTACGCCGACGAGGGCTGGTCGGTCGGCGGCATGGCCAAGGGCGCGGGGATGCTCGCGCCCGGCCTGGCCACGATGCTCGTCGTCCTCACCACGGACGCCGTGCTCGACGCCGAGGCGGCCGGGACGTACCTGCGGAAGTCGTGCTCGACGACCTTCGAGCGGGTCGACAGCGACGGGTGCATGTCGACCAACGACACCGTGGTGCTCATGAGCAGCGGCGCCTCCGGTGTCCGCCCCGACGCGCGCGACTTCCAGGCCGCGCTCGACGAGACCTGCCACGACCTGGCCCTGCAGCTGCTGCGCGACGCCGAGGGTTCCGCCCACGACATCGCGATCACCGTGGAGCACGCCGCGACCGAGGCCGACGCCCTCGAGGTCGCCCGCGCCGTCGCCCGCAGCAACCTCTTCAAGTGCGCGGTCTTCGGGGGCGACCCCAATTGGGGCCGCGTCCTCGCGGCGATCGGCACGACCGGCGCCGACTTCGAGCCCGACCGGATCGACGTCGCCTTCAACGGCGTGGAGGTGTGCCGCGACGGCGCGATCGGCGAGGACCGCAGCCAGGTGGACCTCTCCACCCGCGACGTGCGCGTCGACGTCAACCTGCGGAACGGTCGCGCCAAGGCGACCGTCTGGACCAACGACCTGACGTACGACTACGTCAAGGAGAACGCGGAGTACTCCACGTGAGCAACGCAGCCCCCCGGGCCCTCGAACGGCTCTCGCTGATCGAGAAGGCGTCGATCCTCACCGAGGCCCTGCCCTGGCTGGAGACGTACGTCGGCAAGACCGTCGTGATCAAGTACGGCGGCAACGCCATGGTCGACGAGGATCTCAAGCGCGCCTTCGCCTCCGACATCGTCTTCATGAAGCGCTGCGGCGTGCACCCCGTCGTCGTGCACGGCGGCGGCCCGCAGATCTCCTCGATGCTGGGCCGGCTCGGCATCGCCTCGGAGTTCCGTGGCGGTCTCCGGGTGACGACACCCGAGGCGATGGACGTCGTCCGGATGGTGCTCGTGGGCCAGGTCGGGCGTGACCTCGTCGGGTTGATCAACCGGCACAGCACGCTGGCCGTGGGACTCTCCGGCGAGGACGGCGGCCTGTTCACGGCGGCCCGTCGCGGCACCGTCGTCGACGGCGAGGAGATCGACCTCGGCCTCGTCGGCGACGTCGTCTCCGTGCGGACGGAGGCGATCCGCGGGCTCATCGACGCGGGCAGCGTCCCGGTCGTGGCGAGCATCGCCCCCGACGCCGAGGGCGTCGTGCACAACGTGAACGCCGACACCGCGGCGGCCGCGCTCGCCGTGGCCCTCGGCGCCGAACGTCTCGTCGTCCTCACCGACGTCGACGGCCTCTACCGCGACTGGCCCAGCTCGACCGAGGTGATCGAGGAGCTGAGCGCCTCCGAGCTACGCGCGCTGATGCCGTCGCTGCAGTCGGGCATGCTCCCCAAGATGGAGGCCTGCCTCCGCGCGGTCGAGGGCGGGCTCACCCGGGCCACGGTCACCGACGGCCGGGTCCCGCACGCGCTGCTGCTCGAGATCTTCACCAACGCCGGCATCGGCACGATGGTCACGCAGGACGGCCTCGTCCGGCTCGGCAGCCGGGTCTTCTCCGCCGCCGAGGGCATCCCCGAGCACGAGTACGAGAACGGTGAGTTCCTGCGCACGCCGGAGCCTGAGCCGGAGCCCGCTCCGCACGATCCGGCGCCGTCGGCCCTCGACGACACGGCGGGGCTCTCGTGAACGGCGTCGGGACGAGCGACGTCATGGTCAGCGCCGAGCTGGCCGGCCCGGCGCCGCGCGGTTCCGCCGGCGTGCTGGAGGGCTACGCGCAGTCGGTCATGAACACGTTCGGCCCGCCCAAGCGCGTCTTCGTGCGCGGCGAGGGCTGCTACGTCTGGGACGCCGACGGACGCCGGCACCTCGACCTGCTCGCGGGCATCGCGGTGAACGCCCTCGGCCACGCCCACCCCACGGTGCTCGCGGCGGTCACCGGGCAGATCTCGACGCTCGGCCACGTGTCGAACTTCTTCGCCACCCCCGCCCAGGTCGCCCTGGCCACGCGGCTCGCCGGGCTCACCGGCGACCCCGACGCCAAGGTGTTCTTCACCAACTCGGGCACCGAGGCGAACGAGGCCGCGTTCAAGATCACCCGGATGACCGGGCGGACGAAGATCATCTCGACCGAGGGCGCGTTCCACGGCCGGTCGATGGGCGCGCTCGCGATCACGCACAACCCGAAGTACCGCGCGCCGTTCGAGCCGCTGCCCGGTGACGTGACCTTCGTGCCGTACGGCGACGTCGAGGCCCTCGCGGCCGTGGTCGACGAGACCGTGGCCGCCGTCGTGCTCGAGCCGATCCAGGGCGAGAACGGCGTGATCGTCCCGCCGGCGGGCTACCTCGCCCAGGCTCGCGAGCTGTGCGACGCCGCTGGAGCGCTGCTCTGGATCGACGAGGTGCAGACCGGCATGGGCCGGACGGGGTCCTGGCTGGTCCACACGGCCCAGGGCGTCGTCGCGGACGTCGTCACGGTGGCCAAGGGGCTCGGCAACGGCTTCCCGGTCGGGGCCTGCCTGGCCACCGGGCGGGCGTCGCGACTGCTCGGACCCGGCAGCCACGGCACGACGTTCGGGGGCAACCCGGTCGCCTCGATCGCCGGGCTGGCCGTCATCAACGTCATCGAGCGCGACGGCCTGCTCGAGAACGCGAGGGCCATGGGCGAGCACCTCGTCGCGCGGGTTGAGGGTCTGGGCCACCCGCTCGTCTCCGAGGTCCGCGGACGGGGGCTGCTGCGCGGGATCGTGCTGACCGCCGACCTCGGGCCGGCCGTCTCCGACCTCGCGCTCGAGGCGGGGTTCGTGATCAACGCACCGCGTCCGCACGTGCTGCGGATCGCCCCGCCGTTGATCATCACCGCGGCCCAGCTGGACACGTTCGTCGACGCGCTGCCCGGCTTCCTGGACGCCGCCGTGGCCGGGGCCACCTCGTGACCGGCACCGGGACCCACGCTGTGGCTGGTTCCGAGGTGCGGCACCTCCTCGCCGACGACGACCTCAGCCAGGACGAGCAGGCGGTCGTGCTCGACCTCGCGGAACGTCTCCGGACCGACCCGTACGCCGCCCACCCCCTCGGCGGACCGCGCAGCGTCGCGGTGATCTTCGACAAGCCGACGCTGCGCACGCAGGCGTCGTTCAGCGCGGGCATCGCCGAGCTGGGCGGCTTCCCGATGATGGTCGACGGCCGGCTGGCGGCGATCGGGAAGCGCGAGTCCATCCCCGACGTGGCCCGCGTGATCGGCCGCCAGGCCTCGGCGATCGTCTGGCGCACGTTCGCCCAGGCCGACCTCGCGACCATGGCGGCGTACGCCGGGGTCCCGGTGGTCAACGCGCTCACGGACGACTACCACCCGTGCCAGATCCTGGCCGACCTGCAGACCCTGCGTCAGCACGGGCGGTCGCTGCCCGGGCTGACCTTCGCCTACGTCGGCGACGGCGCGAACAACATGGCCGCCTCGTACGTCCTCGGCGGCGTCACCGCGGGGATGCACGTCCGCATCGGGGCACCCGAGGGGTTCCACCCGGCGTCCGGGCTGCTCGAACGGGCGCGAGCCCTTGCCGCGACGACCGGGGGCAGCGTCACCGTCACCGACTCGCCCACCGAGGCCGTCGCCGGCGCGGACGCCGTCGCCACCGACACCTGGGTCTCGATGGGGCAGGAGGAGGACGGTCTCGACCGCGAGGCGGCCTTCGCGCCGTACCAGGTGGACGAGGCCTTGCTGGTTCACGCGGACGCGGACGCCCTGTTCCTGCACTGCCTGCCGGCCTACCGCGGCAAGGAGGTCAGCGACGCGGTCCTCGAGGGCCCGCGCTCGGTGGTCTGGGACGAGGCCGAGAACCGGCGACACGCCCAGAAGGCCGTGCTCACCTTCCTGCTCGAGCGCTCCGGGCTCGTCGACCCCTCCGGCCTGCTCGCCCCGGTCCGCGAGACGGCGTGAGCGCCGTGACCCACGCCGCGCCGCCGACCAAGACCGCCCGGCACGCCCGGGTCGTCGGGCTGCTCGGCACGCACCAGGTCCGGTCGCAGGCCGAGCTGGCGGAGCTCCTGGCCGCCGAGGGTCTGCACGTCACGCAGGGCACGCTGTCGCGCGACCTGGTCGAGCTGGGCGCCTCGCGTGTCCGGGGGACCTCGGGCCACCTCGTCTACGCCGTCCCCGGTGACGGCGGCGACCGGACCCCGTTCGTCGGCGAGTTCGCCACCTTCGAGAACCGTCTCGCGCGGCTCTGCCAGGAGGTGCTCGTCTCCGCCGAGTCCTCCGCCAACCTCGTCGTGCTGCGCACCCCGCCCGGCGCGGCCCAGTACTTCGCCTCCGCCATCGACCGCGTCGGCTGGGGCTCCGTGCTCGGCACGATCGCCGGCGACGACACGATCCTGCTCATCACCCGGAGCCCGGGCGGCGGGGAGCAGCTGGCCCGTGACCTGATGCAGATGAGCGAGACCGGCAAGCCCCTGACAGGAAGAGTCGAGTGACCGACCACGACACACCGCTCCCCGAGCCTGTCGAAGGGCACGCCGGACGCCTCTGGGGCGGCCGCTTCGCCGGCGGCACCGCACCGGCGATGGCGGCGCTCAGCCGGTCGACCCAGTTCGACTGGCGGCTCGCCCCGTACGACCTCGCCGGCTCCGTCGCGCACGCCCGCGCGCTGCACCGTGCCGGGCTGCTCACCGACGACGAGCTCGCCGGGATGCTCACCGGCCTCGCCACGCTCCGGGACGAGGTCGACGCCGGCGCCTTTGCACCAGCGCCCGACGACGAGGACGTGCACGGCGCGTTGGAACGGCGCCTGACCGAGGTCCTCGGCCCGGAGCTGGGCGGACGGCTGCGCGCCGGGCGCTCGCGCAACGACCAGATCGCCACCCTGCTGCGGCTCTGGCTTCGTGACCACCTGCGCCTGGTCGCCGCGGCCGTCTCGGAGGTGGTCGTCGCGCTCCACGACCAGGCGACCACGCACCTCGGCGTCCCGATGCCGGGGCGCACCCACCTGCAGCACGCCCAGCCGGTCCTGCTCTCGCACCATCTGCTTGCGCACGCCTGGCCTTTGCTGCGTGACGTCGACCGGATGCGCGACCTCGACGCCCGGCTCGCGCTGAGCCCGTACGGGTCCGGGGCCCTGGCTGGGACGTCGTTGGGGCTCGACCCGACCTTCGTCGCGCACGAGCTCGGCTTCGAGGACGCGGTGGCCAACTCGATCGACGGCACGTCGGCACGTGACCTCGCCGCCGAGGCGGCCTACGTCCTGGCCCAGGTCGGGGTCGACCTCTCGCGCCTGTCGGAGGACGTCATCCTGTGGTGCACGTACGAGTTCGGCTTCGCCCGGCTCGACGACGCCTGGTCCACCGGGTCGAGCATCATGCCGCAGAAGAAGAACCCCGACGTCGCCGAGCTCGCCCGCGGCAAGGCGGGGCGCCTGGTCGGCAACCTGACCGGCCTCCTCACCACGCTCAAGGGCCTCCCGCTCGCGTACGCCCGTGACCTGCAGGAGGACAAGGAGCCGCTCTTCGACTCCGTCGACCAGCTGCTCGTGCTGCTCCCGGCGGTGGCCGGCATGGTCGGGACGCTCACCTTCGACACCGAGCGGCTGGCGAGCCTCGCGCCGCGCGGCTTCTCCCTCGCGACGGACCTCGCCGACTGGCTCGTCCGGCAGCGGGTGCCCTTCGCCGTCGCGCACGACGTCGCCGGCTCCGCCGTGCGCTACTGCGAGGAGCGCGGGCTGGAGCTGTCGGACCTGACGCCCGATCAGCTGCAGGCGATCTCGCCGCTGCTGCAGGCTGAGGTGCTCGACGTCCTCACTGTCCCCGGCTCGATCGACAGCCGCACCGGGCGAGGCGGCACGGCGACCGTCCGGGTGCGCGAGCAGCTCGACGAGGTGGCGAGCGCCCTGGAGGCCGCGAAGACCTGGGCTGTCCACAGGGTGCAGTGACCGTCGTCCACAGGTGACGGTCGGACCGGCACGTCCGGCGCGATGTCCTGATGCTCTCGGTGACCAACACCGTCGAGAGGACCGTCATGGGCGTCACCACGAGATACCTGGGCCACGTTCAGATCAGCCCGCCGCTCAACCAGGACGAGTACGACTACCTGCGGGCGTTCTCGCACAGCCGTCGGAGCTACCGCGACCGGGGACCGTACGAGGTGTTCCCGCCGACCCGCACGAGGAGGCGCCGACGCTGCACGGCGACGCAGCGGCCGAGCGCTACAACCGGATCGCCGACGGCCAGCCGGGCTACTGGTGCCAGTGGGTGCCGTGCCCGCGGGGCTGCTGCCTGTCGTGGAACGGCACCGAGAAGTTCTACGCCGGCGCCGCCTGGCTGGAGTACCTGATCGACCACTTCCTGCGGCCCGGTGCGCACGCGGAGGCCAGCGGGGACCACTGGTTCCGGCGGTTCACGTTCGACCACGACGTCAACGGGGTCGTGGTCGGCGAGCAGGGCGACAACCGAGAGCTGTTCTCGCTCACGGTCGAGCACGGGGAGATGACCCGCACGACGCTGATCAGGGGCGAGCGGATGCCCTGGGACCCCGGCTACGCCGAGAAGGACGAGCTGCCGTGGCTGGGTCACGAGGCCAGCTTCGCCGAGCTCGAGCGGCGGGAGGAGGAGGCACTGGCAGCTGCGAGCGCAGCACCGGTACCCGTGAGCCCGCGGAAACGAGGCGGCTCACGGCGACGGTGACGCATAGGGTTGACGACCGTGACCACTGTGCTGGACGAGCTGAAGTGGCGAGGACTCCTCGCCAACTCGACCGATGAGGAAGCGCTCGCCGCGCACCTCGACGCCGGGCCGGCGACGTTCTACGTGGGCTTCGACCCGACGGCGCCGAGCCTGCACTTCGGCAACCTCGTGCAGCTCGTAGTGGCACGGATCTTCCAGCGTGCCGGGCACCGGCCCCTGCTGCTCGTCGGGGGCTCGACGGGAATGATCGGCGACCCCAAGGAGTCGGGGGAGCGGGTCCTGAGCAGCCCGGAGGTGGTGGCCGGTCGCGTCGAGCAGATCCGGGCCCAGGTGGCGCGGTTCATCGATCTGGAGGGCGCCAATCCGGCCCGGTTGGTCAACAACCTCGACTGGACCGGGCCGATGTCGGTGCTGACCTTCCTCCGGGACATCGGGAAGCACTTCCCGGTGAATCGGATGCTGGCGCGGGACGTCGTGCGCAACCGGCTCGAGGACGGGATCTCGTACACCGAGTTCTCGTACGTGCTGCTGCAGTCCATGGACTACCTGGAGCTCTTCCGGTCCCAGGGGTGCACGCTCCAGTTCGGCGGGAGCGACCAGTGGGGGAACATCACGGCCGGCGTCGAGCTGATCCGACGAGCCGAGGGGGCGCGGGTGCACGCGGTCGCCACCCCTTTGCTGACCAAGGCGGACGGGACCAAGTTCGGCAAGACCGAGAGCGGGACCGTCTGGCTCGACGCCGAGATGACGTCCCCGTACGCCTTCCACCAGTTCTTCCTGCAGGCGGAGGACGAGAAGGTCGTCGACTACCTGAAGGTGTTCTCCCCTCGGAGCCGGGAGGAGATCGACGAGCTCGAGCGGCTCACGCGAGAGGAGCCGTTCCGCCGGGCGGCGCAGAAGGCGCTGGCCGACGACGTGACCGCGCTGGTGCACGGCGAGGCGGAGCGTGACGCTGCGGTCGCCGCCGGCCAAGCGCTCTTCGGTCAGCACGACCTTGCTGAGCTGCCGGAGTCCGTGCTGGCCGGAGTGGTGGCGGAGCTGGGGGGAGGGGCGATCGACGTCGACGGCGGATGGCCGACCGTCGCCGAGGTGCTCCAGACCGGAGGGGTGGTCGCGAGCCGGTCCGCCGGTCGGAGGGCGGCAGCCGAGGGGGGTGCGTACCTCAATAACCGGAGAGCCGGTGACGGCGACGCGACGGTCGGCGCAGACGACCTGCTGCACGGTCGCTGGGTCATCGTCAGGCGGGGCAAGCGCACGGTGGGTGCCATTACCATCACCGGCAGCTGAACCGAAGGGCGGGCAAGGCGGAGGCCGTGTGAGAACCGGCACGACACCTCAGGTTGACCGGGGTGTCACACGGGCGTAATGTTCCATCTCGCCCCCCGGGGACGCGGACGAGCAAGACGGAGGCCTTCGGGCCACCGGATGACTCGGCCGGAACCGGGCGGGAACCACTGGGCCAAAGAAGGACCGGATCGGTGCGCGCTCTTGTCTGAGCCCACGAAGATCCGGAACTGAGATGTCTCCGGTGGGGGTCGAAAAAGGCGGATTTGATCTGCTGGATGAGACCGGGTAATGTTTATCGAGTTGCCCCAAGTCAGGCTGTAAGGGTCTGGTGCGGTGTGCGAGCGAAGTTTGAGAACTCAACAGCGTGCTTAAAAGTCAATGCCAAATAGCACTATCGAACCCGTGCTCGGCGAGGCTGCCTCCTATTTGGGGGGTTGTTCTGGTCGGGTGTGGTTCCTTTGAGATTGAAATTGATTGACCCAGTTGGGTCTAATGTCAAGGTCAAGCTCGTTGTTTTTGACGGTTCCACGGTCTGCGCCTTCTGGGTGTGGGTCGTCTTCCGATATTTTTCAACGGAGAGTTTGATCCTGGCTCAGGACGAACGCTGGCGGCGTGCTTAACACATGCAAGTCGAACGGTAAGGCCTTTCGGGGTCATACGAGTGGCGAACGGGTGAGTAACACGTGAGCAACCTGCCCTTGACTTCGGAATACCAGCTGGAAACAGCTGCTAATACCGGATATGACCCTGGTCCTCCTGGACTGGGGTGGAAAGCTCCGGCGGTCAGGGATGGGCTCGCGGCCTATCAGCTTGTTGGTGAGGTAATGGCTCACCAAGGCTTCGACGGGTAGCCGGCCTGAGAGGGCGACCGGCCACACTGGGACTGAGATACGGCCCAGACTCCTACGGGAGGCAGCAGTGGGGAATATTGCACAATGGGCGCAAGCCTGATGCAGCAACGCCGCGTGCGGGATGACGGCCTTCGGGTTGTAAACCGCTTTCAGTAGGGACGAAGCCACAAGTGACGGTACCTACAGAAGAAGGACCGGCTAACTACGTGCCAGCAGCCGCGGTGATACGTAGGGTCCGAGCGTTGTCCGGAATTATTGGGCGTAAAGGGCTTGTAGGCGGTCCGTCGCGTCAGGAGTGAAAACTCGGGGCTTAACCCCGAGCCTGCTTTTGATACGGGCGGACTAGAGGGATGCAGGGGAGAACGGAATTCCTGGTGGAGCGGTGGAATGCGCAGATATCAGGAGGAACACCGGTGGCGAAGGCGGTTCTCTGGGCATCACCTGACGCTGAGAAGCGAAAGCGTGGGGAGCAAACAGGCTTAGATACCCTGGTAGTCCACGCCGTAAACGGTGGGCACTAGGTGTGGGGGACATTCCACGTTCTCCGTGCCGAAGCTAACGCATTAAGTGCCCCGCCTGGGGAGTACGGCCGCAAGGCTAAAACTCAAAGGAATTGACGGGGGCCCGCACAAGCGGCGGAGCATGCGGATTAATTCGATGCAACGCGAAGAACCTTACCTGGGTTTGACATACACCGGAAAGCTGCAGAGATGTAGCCCCCGCAAGGTCGGTGTACAGGTGGTGCATGGCTGTCGTCAGCTCGTGTCGTGAGATGTTGGGTTAAGTCCCGCAACGAGCGCAACCCTCGTTCTATGTTGCCAGCACGTCATGGTGGGGACTCATAGGAGACTGCCGGGGTCAACTCGGAGGAAGGTGGGGATGACGTCAAGTCATCATGCCCCTTAAGTCCAGGGCTTCACGCATGCTACAATGGCCGGTACAAAGGGCTGCGATACCGCAAGGTGGAGCGAATCCCAAAAAGCCGGTCTCAGTTCGGATTGGGGTCTGCAACTCGACCCCATGAAGTCGGAGTCGCTAGTAATCGCAGATCAGCAACGCTGCGGTGAATACGTTCCCGGGCCTTGTACACACCGCCCGTCAAGTCATGAAAGTCGGTAACACCCGAAGCCGGTGGCCCAACCCTTGTGGAGGGAGCCGTCTAAGGTGGGACTGGCGATTAGGACTAAGTCGTAACAAGGTAGCCGTACCGGAAGGTGCGGCTGGATCACCTCCTTTCTAAGGAGCATTGCGGCTCGCCTTCGGGTGGGTCCATGCGCTCAGTGCCAGGCCGTTCGTGTCTGGCTGGGCAGCTCTGGAATGTGGAACATTGACTATTGAGCCGGCGTCTGCTGCTGGCCTCGTGAGTACAACCCGCTCTTCTTTGTAAGGAGGAGTCGTGGGAGTGGAAATCCGGGGCGAGGGTGGGGGTCGGTTTGGGCACGCTGTTGGGTCCTGAAGGTTCGGTCGCCCTCCAACCCCGTCAAGGGGTTGGGGTGGCAGCCTTTCTTTCTGTGCGGACTCAGACCCCGCCACCTCGGTGGTGGGGCTGTGCTACCGCCCGTGTGTTGAGAACTTCACAGTGGACGCGAGCATCTTTGTAGTAACAACAAGCTACTAAGGGCAATCGGTGGATGCCTAGGCACCAAGAGCCGATGAAGGACGTCGTAACCTGCGATAAGCCCCGGGGAGCTGGTAAACGAGCTTCGATCCGGGGATCTCCGAATAGGGAAACCTCGAAAGAGACCGGAGTAATGTCCGGCGACCTCCGCCTGAATATATAGGGCGGTTGGAGGGAACGTGGGGAAGTGAAACATCTCAGTACCCACAGGAAAAGAAAACAACAGTGATTCCGTCAGTAGTGGCGAGCGAACGCGGAAGAGGCCAAACCGTACGTGTGTGATAGCTGACAGGCGTTGCATGTGCGGTGTTGTGGGGCCATTCTGACCGTGCTGTCGACCGGTCGAGCAGTCAAAAATGACACATGAAGTCGAAGCGTTCTGGGAAGGCGCGGCATAGCAGGTAACACCCCTGTAGACGTAAGTGTGTCACTGCTGAGTGTCACCCCAAGTAGCAGCCAACCCCTGAAATTGGCTGTGAATCCGGCGGGACCACCCGCTAAGCCTAAATACTCCTTGGTGACCGATAGCGGACTAGTACCGTGAGGGAAAGGTGAAAAGTACCCCGGGAGGGGAGTGAAATAGTACCTGAAACCGATTGCCTACAATCCGTCGGAGCTGAGCCCGTAAGGGTGAGGTGACGGCGTGCCTTTTGAAGAATGAGCCTGCGAGTTAGTGGTATGTGGCGAGGTTAACCCGTGTGGGGAAGCCGTAGCGAAAGCAAGTCCGAATAGGGCGTCGAGTCGCATGCTCTAGACCCGAAGCGGAGTGATCTATCCATGGCCAGGGTGAAGCGACGGTAAGACGTCGTGGAGGCCCGAACCCACCAGGGTTGAAAACCTGGGGGATGAGCTGTGGATAGGGGTGAAAGGCCAATCAAACTCCGTGATAGCTGGTTCTCCCCGAAATGCATATAGGTGCAGCGTCGCGTGTTTCTTGCCGGAGGTAGAGCACTGGATAGTCTAGGGGGCCCACAAGCTTACCGAAATTAGCCAAACTCCGAATGCCGGTAAGCCAAGCGCGGCAGTGAGACTGCGGGCGATAAGGTTCGTAGTCGAGAGGGAAACAGCCCAGAACACCAGCTAAGGCCCCTAAGCGATGGCTAAGTGGAAAAGGATGTGGAGTTGCGGAGACAACCAGGAGGTTGGCTTGGAAGCAGCCACCCTTGAAAGAGTGCGTAATAGCTCACTGGTCAAGTGATTCCGCGCCGACAATTTAGCGGGGCTCAAGCCATCCGCCGAAGCTGTGTCATCTACGTAACACCCTCACATTTGTGCAGGGGCGTGGATGGGTAGGGGAGCGTCGTGTGCGCGATGAAGCGGCAGGGTGACCTAGCCGTGGAGAGCACACGAGTGAGAATGCAGGCATGAGTAGCGAATGAGGAGTGAGAAACTCCTCCACCGAAAGACCAAGGGTTCCAGGGTCAAGCTAATCTGCCCTGGGTAAGTCGGGACCTAAGGCGAGGCCGACAGGCGTAGTCGATGGACAACGGGTTGATATTCCCGTACCGGCGCTAGCGCGATCATGCCGAGGCGAGCGATGCTAAGCACGCGAGTCGCACGGAGCCTTCGGGTGATGTGTCGACGAGTCTGCGAACCAGACTTGTATTAGGCAAGCTGCGGAGGGACGCAGGAAGGTAGCTCATCCCGGGCGATGGTATCCGCAAGGTGATCCCGGGCTAAGCGTGTAGGGCGAAGTGTAGGTAAATCCGCACTTCATGATGCCTGAGACGTGACGGCTGGTCGGTCTACGGACCGGCGAGTGAGTGATCCTATGCTGCCTAGAAAATCTTCGTGAGCGAGTTCTAGAGCCGCCCGTACCCTAAACCGACACAGGTGGTCAGGTAGAGAATACCAAGGTGATCGAGATAACCGTGGTTAAGGAACTCGGCAAAATGCCCCCGTAACTTCGGGATAAGGGGGGCCGGACGCGTTCGCCACACAAGCTGTGGTTGGCGTGAAAGGCCGCAGAGACCAGGCCCAAGCGACTGTTTACTAAAAACACAGGTCCGTGCCAAGTCGTAAGACGATGTATACGGACTGACGCCTGCCCGGTGCTGGAACGTTAAGGGGAACTGTTAGCTCTCACGAGCGAGGCGGTGAACTTAAGCGCCAGTAAACGGCGGTGGTAACTATAACCATCCTAAGGTAGCGAAATTCCTTGTCGGGTAAGTTCCGACCTGCACGAATGGCGTAACGACTTGGGCGCTGTCTCGACCACGGACTCGGCGAAATTGCACTACGAGTAAAGATGCTCGTTACGCGCAGCAGGACGGAAAGACCCCGGGACCTTCACTATAGTTTGGTATTGGTGTTCGGTACAGCTTGTGTAGGATAGGTGGGAGACTGTGAAGCGGCGACGCCAGTTGTCGTGGAGTCAACGTTGAAATACCACTCTGGTTGTTCTGGATATCTAACCTAGGTCCATTATCTGGATCAGGAACAGTGCCTGATGGGTAGTTTGACTGGGGCGGTCGCCTCCCAAAAGGTAACGGAGGCGCCCAAAGGTTCCCTCAGCCTGGTTGGCAATCAGGTTTCGAGTGTAAGTGCACAAGGGAGCTTGACTGTGAGAGGGACACCTCGAGCAGGGACGAAAGTCGGGACTAGTGATCTGACGGTGGCATGTGGAAGCGCCGTCACTCAACGGATAAAAGGTACCCCGGGGATAACAGGCTGATCTTGCCCGAGCGTCCATAGCGACGGCATGGTTTGGCACCTCGATGTCGGCTCGTCGCATCCTGGGGCTGGAGTCGGTCCCAAGGGTTGGGCTGTTCGCCCATTAAAGCGGCACGCGAGCTGGGTTTAGAACGTCGTGAGACAGTTCGGTCCCTATCCGCTGCGCGCGTAGGAGTCTTGAGGAGGGCTGTCCTTAGTACGAGAGGACCGGGACGGACGAACCTCTGGTGTGCCAGTTGTCCTGCCAAGGGCACGGCTGGTTGGCTACGTTCGGAAGTGATAACCGCTGAAAGCATCTAAGCGGGAAGCACGCTCCAAGATGAAGGCTCCCACAGGATAGCCTGGTAAGGCCCCCAGCAGAACACTGGGTGATAGGTCGGATGTGGAAGCACAGCAATGTGTGGAGCTGACCGATACTAATAGGCCGAGGGCTTGTTCCTACAAATATGCTACGCGTCCACTGTGAGGTCTCTCGAGACACGGTCGAAAGACCAGTCGTCTCCGATCGAGACTGGTTTCGCACCACATCTCCATAGAGTTTCGGTGATCAAAGCGTCAGGGAAACACCCGGTCCCATTCCGAACCCGGAAGTTAAGCCTTACAGCGCCGATGGTACTGCACGGGAGACCGTGTGGGAGACTAGGACGTCGCCGGACAACACAACTCCTCAGGGTCAACCATTCGTGGTCGACCCTGAGGTGTTTCTACGTCCAGACGCATTCCGTAGACTCAATCGCATTCAAGGATCATTCAGTCGTCGACTATGGCGAACGGTAGGTTGCCGCGCGAAAAGAACGCCGATCGGCACCGCAAGCTACCGCTCGCGAACCGCAGGTGTACACCTGCGGACAGCGCTCGGGGCCTTCTTGGAGGTGCTGCAAGTGCGCAAGAAGAAGGGGCCCGGCCGGTTCGTCAGCTGTCTGACGAACCGACCGGGCCCTTTCTCGTTCTCCAGGTCTCCTGATCAGGAGGAAGCGTTCAGCCCTTCAACGCGGGAACATCGAAGTGCTGTCGCAGGACCTCGGTGTAGCGGCCCATGAGGTCGTCAGCCGCGGCGACGTCAGCGTCGGTGGGGTCGTACCGGCCGGCGACGGGCACCTTCCACGTCGGCAGCTCCCCGGACAAAGCCCAGGCCGCCTGGCGCGCAGCGCCGACGGCAACGCTCTCGAAGGCTTCGGTGACCACGACGGGTAGCCCGAAGACGCTCGTGGCGATACGGCGTACGGCCTCGGACTGCGAGGCTCCGCCGGTCAGGGTGATGGCGGAGATGGTGCCCGCTTGGTCACGCAAGACGTCGACCCCATAAGCCAGGCTCCAGAGCACGCCCTCGATCGCCGCCCTCGCGAGGTTGGCCGGCTTCATGCTCGACAGGGTCAGGCCGACGAGCTCGCCGTTCGCGTTCGGCAGAGACGGCGTGCGCTCTCCCTCCAGGAAGGGGAGGAACACCAGTCCGCCGCTGCCGGGGGGTGCGGTGAGCGCTAGCCGGGCCAGCTCGTCGAGCGTGACCCCGAGGACGTCGGCCGTCGCGACCAGGTTCCGCGCCCCGTTGAGGGTGCAGACCAGGGGCATGAACTCCCCGGTCGCGTCGGCGAAGCCGGCCACGGTGCCGGTCGGGTCGTGCGTCGGGGTCGTCGTCCGGGCGAAGGCGGTCCCGCTGGTGCCGAGCGACACCACGGCCGAGCCGGCTTCCAGCCCGAGGCCGAGGCCGGCCGCCATGTTGTCGCCGGTGCCGGCCGCGATGGCGATGCCGTCGGGGGTGTGCCCCACGACCTCGGAGGGAGCGGCGACGCGGGGGAGGTCGATCATCCGGCCGAAGGCCCGGCGTACGAGGTCCTCGCGGTAGGTGTTCGTCGCCGCGTCGAAGTAGAGGGTGCCCGAGGCGTCACCGCGGTCGGTGGTCGGGGCGAAGGAGCGGCCGCCCAGCTCCCAGGTGAGGTAGTCGTGCGGGAGGACGACCGCGGCGACCTTGTCGGCCAGCTCGGGCTCGGACCGCGCCAGCCAGCGGAGCTTCGTGATGGTCATCGAGGCCACCGGTACCGTACCGACGGCGTCCGCCCAGGCCTGCGGACCGCCGAGCTCGTCGACGAGGTCGGTGGCGTCCGGCGCCGAACGGGTGTCGTTCCACAGCAGGGCGTCGCGGACCAGACCGCCGTCGGCGTCGAGCGTCACCATCCCGTGCTGCTGGCCCCCGACGGCGATGGCCTCGACGCCCTCGAGCAGCCCCGGCTGCCGAGCGGCGGTCTGGTAGGCGTCCCACCAGGCGGCGGCCGAGACGGCCGTGCCCTCGGGGTGCGGCGCCCGGCTCGAGCGCACGACGGCCCCCGTCTCGGCGTCGCAGACCACGATCTTGACCGACTGGGTGGACGAGTCCACCCCTGCGACCAGCGTCAACTTCTTCGTCCTCTCCCGGTGCCGACCATCGTGCGACGGTCGGTGCATGCGACATCTCGTTCGGTGAATTCCTGCACGGTCGCCGGGGACGGGTCCCCGGCGACCACGATCTGGTCGATCTCGTCGATCCCCGCGAACGTCACGAACGACGGCCGGCCGAGTGCCGCTCCCTCGACGAGCGCCAGGACGCGGGAGCCGGCGGCGACCTCGGCCTGCGACACGGCGGCCGCGGCGGGGGTGGGCTGGCTCAGCCCCCGTTCGACGCTGATGCCGACGGGGCAGACGACGCTCACGTCCGTGTGCACCCGGTGCAGCTCCGTCAGCGCCCAGTCGCCCTCCTGGGCGCGCGTCCGCGGGCTGACCGTCCCCCCGATGTTGTAGACGGAAAGGCTGGACACCCGGGACAGGACGAGTCCCACGTCGAGGGAGTTCGTCACCACCGTCAGGTCGTCGTCGGGAGGCGCGTTGACGATCACGTGGGCGAGCTCCAGCGTGAGCCGCCCGGTGCCCAGCAGCAGGGTGCCCGCGTGGGGGAGCTCCGTCCACAGCGCCTCGAGGAGCGCACGGTCCTCGGACACGACCGGACCGCTCCCCGGGGTGACCGCCAGACCCGCCGCAGGGGAGGCCAGGCTCTCGGGCTCGACCGCGACCGCCCCGCCGTGGACCCGGACGAGCTGGGACCTGGACTCCAGGACGCGCAGGTCGCGGCGCACCGTCTCCTGGGCGACACCGAGCCGCGTCGCCGCGTCGCCGACGTCGATCCGCCCCTCCGCGGTCAACCAGCCGACCAGGCGCTCGAACCGCTGCTCAGGGGTCGGCCCCGCGGTCGCTCCGGCGGCCGTGCGTCGAGCGGTCATGACGGGCGCCTCCTCGAGCCTCGTCGGATGCTTCGCCGCGAGGTCCTCGTGGGGCTCTCGCGCGTGGCGAGCGTACGCGGGGGTGCCCGAGACGCTCCGCGCGCATGCCCGGATCGTTTGCCTGCGCGCCCGACCTCAGGCAACCGGTCGGCGGGCGCCGGGTGGGTGACCTGCGAAGATGGCGCACGCCGGCCGGAGGACGAAGAGGTGATGATGCTGACCAGGTACCCGCCGGAACGGCAGCGGGCGATCACCGACTTCCTGCTCGCGGAGGAGGACCGCCGCGCAACCGTGACCGAGATCAGCGAGCACCTCGAGGTGACGACCGAGACGGTCCGCCGCGACCTCGACACCCTCGAGCGGCGCGGGCTGCTGCGCCGGATCCGTGGCGGGGCCCAGCTGCTGGACGCCGTGCCCTTCGAGGTCGCCCTCGCCGCACGCCACGCCGAGCAGCTGGAGGACAAGCGGCGCATCGCCGCCCGCCTGATCGACGAGCTGCCCCAGGACGGGGTGCTCGTGCTGGACTCCGGGTCCCTGACGCTCTTCACCGCGCAGGCGATCCCGCGACAGTCGGCCCTGACCGTGGTGACGAACAACCTGCCGGCGGCCCGACACCTCGCCGACTACCCGAACGTCGGCGTCATCACGCTGCCGGGCATGGTCCGCGGCCTGACGAGCGCCGCCGTCGACGCATGGACGAGCCGACGGCTCCAGTCGCTCACCGTCGACATCGCCATCGTCGGGGTGAACGGCATGACCGCGGCCCAGGGGGTGACGACGACCAATCCCGAGGAGGCGTCGGCCAAGCGCGCGATGCTCCTCAGTGCCCGACGACGGGTGGTCCCGGTGATCTCGGGGAAGCTCGGGCGGAACTCGTTCTGCTCCTTCGCGGCGGTCTCGGAGCTCGACCTCATCGTCACGGACACGGCGGCACCGGACCCGATCATCGCCGAGCTCGCCGCAGCCGGGCCCGAGGTGGTCGTGGTCTGACCGGACGCCAGTAGGTCCCGCGCCCGCCGTCGGGGAGGATGGGCGGGTGGAACAAGCGAGACGTCCGGACGACCAGGGTCGAGGCGACGGGCGAGGTGGCGACCGAGCCGGAGGACGCGGAGGCCGCTCGGGCGACGACCCACGCCGCGGGGGTTCCGCAGGCCGCCCGCCGCGTGGGGATGGAGACCGGGGCGGCAGCAGCCGTCCGCCGTCCGGACCGCGCGGCGACCGCCCCGCCGACTCGCGTGGCTCGGGTCCGCGCAGCTATGACTCGCGCGGTGGAGATTCGCGCGGCGGGGACTCACGCGGGGCAGGTCCGCGCAGCTATGACTCGCGCGGTGGAGATTCGCGCGGCGGGGACTCACGCGGGGCAGGTCCGCGCAGCTACGACTCCCGTGGCGGTGACTCCCGGGGTTCGGGTCCACGGAGCTATGACTCGCGCGGTGGGGACTCGCGGGGTGGCGACTCGCGCGGCTCGGGTCCGCGCAGCTATGACTCGCGCGGTGGAGATTCGCGTGGCGGGGACTCGCGCGGTTCGGGCCCGCGCAGCTATGACTCGCGTGGGGGCGATTCGCGCGGCGGGGACTCACGGGGGGCAGGTCCGCGCAGCTACGAGCCGCGCGGTGGCGACTCGCGTGGCGGGGACTCCCGCGGTTCAGGCCCGCGGAGCTATGACTCCCGCGGTGGCGACTCGCGTGGCGGGAACTCCCGCGGTTCAGGCCCGCAGAGCTATGACTCGCGCGGTGGTGACTCGCGTGGTTCAGGACCGCGCAGCTACGACTCTCGCGGTGGTGACTCGCGTGGTTCGGGTCCGCGCAGCTACGACTCCCGTGGTGGCGACTCGCGCGGTGGGGACCCGCGTGGTTCTGGTCCGCGCAGCTACGACTCGCGTGGCGGTGATTCGCGCGGCGGTGACTCCCGTGGTTCTGGTCCGCGCAGCTACGACTCCCGCGGTGGTGACTCGCGCGGTGGCGACTCGCGCGGTTCGGGTCCGCGCAGCTACGACTCCCGCGGTGGCGACTCGCGCGGTTCGGGTCCGCGCAGCTATGACTCTCGCGGTGGCGACTCGCGCGGTTCGGGTCCGCGCAGCTATGACTCACGGGGTTCGGACTCGCGAGGGTCGGGCCAGCGCGGCGGCACCGACCGACGCGGCGACCGGCCGCCGCCTCGTCCGGGGCTCGCGGCTCGGCCGAACGAGCCGCAGGTGCCCGAGGGCGTCGACCTCTCCACGCTGCACCGTGCGGTGCGGGCGGAGCTCCGCAGCCTGCCCAAGGAGCTCGAGCAGATCGTGGCCGGACACCTCGTGGCCGCGGGCAACCTGATCGACACCGACCCCGAGCTGGCGTACGCCCACGCCGAGGCGGCTCGCCGTCGTGCGGCCCGCCTTCCCGTGGTCCGCGAGGCCGCGGCGGAGACCGCGTACGCGTCGGGGGAGTGGGCGGCGGCGCTGTCGGAGTTCCGCGCCCTGCGCCGGATGACCGGCTCGTCGGACTACCTGCCCGTGATGGCCGACTGCGAGCGCGCGCTCGGCCGTCCTCAGAACGCGCTGACCCTGGCTCGCGAGGCGGCGGAGCTGGACCTCGAGCCCGCGCTGCGGACGGAGATGACCATCGTCGCCGCCGGCGCCCGGGCCGACCTCGGGCAGAAGGCCGAGGCTGTACGGATGCTGCGTGAGGCCGTGACGGGTCCGGCGCCGAAGCGGACGGGCCCGGCGCTGACCCGGGGTGCGGCGGCGCAGGCGGTCGAGCTGGAGCACCAGGCTGCGGCGCGGCTGCGCTACGCGTACGCCGACGCCCTGCTGGAGACGGGTTCGGCCGAGGAGGCACGGCGGATGTTCGCCGAGGCGGCCAAGCGCGACCCCGACCAGCTGACCGACGCCCTGCAGCGGCTCGAGGAGCTCGACGGCGTGACCCTCGACGTGGGTGACCTCGACGACTCCGACCTGGTCGACGACGAGCCCGAGGACGACGAGCCCGAGCCCGACGACGACAACGCGCGCGACGACGACGACGCGGACGAGGGCGACGACGACGAGGGCGACGACGAGCAGGTGGACGACGAGCCCGGCGACGAGCCCGGCGACGAGCTGGAGAGCGACGACGAGGCCCGGGCCGAGGACGACGACGCCCCGGGTCCGGCGGACGAGGCCGAGCCGGAGCGCGACTGAGGTGCAGGCGCTCATCGACGCCTACGACGGCGTGCTCTTCGACCTGGACGGGGTCATCTACCTCGGCCCGGTCGCCGTGCCCGGAGCTCCACCGGCGCTCGCGGCGCTGCGTGAGCGGCAGGTGCAGGTCGGCTTCGTCACGAACAACGCCGCCCGCACCCCGGCCGCGGTGGCCGAGCACCTGACCGAGCTCGGCATCCCCGCGGGCGCAGCGGACGTGGTCACCTCGGCCCAGGCCGGTGCCCAGGTGCTGGCCCGGGACCTGCCGCGCGGGGCGAAGGTGCTGGCCGTGGGGGGCGAGGGCGTACGCCAGGCCCTGGCCGAGGTGGGTCTGACCAGCGTCGCCACGGCCGACGACGAGCCCGTCGCCGTGCTGCAGGGCTACGGCGTCGAGCTCACCTGGCAGCACCTCATCGAGGCCTCGGTGGCCATCCACCGCGGAGCCCGGTGGGTCGCCACGAACGACGACCCCACCCGGCCCACCGACCGTGGGCTGGTGCCGGGCAACGGGGCTGCCGTCGCGGCGGTCCGCCTCGCCGTGAGCGTCGACCCCGAGGTCGCCGGCAAGCCCTACCGCCCGCTGCTGGACGAGACCGTGGCCCGGCTCGGTGCCCATCGGCCGCTGTTCGTCGGCGACCGGCTCGACACCGACATCCGGGGCGCGGTCAACGCCGGGCTCGACGGGCTGCTGGTGCTCACCGGTTCGCACGGACCGGCCGACCTGCTGACCGCGGCCCCCGGGTCCCGGCCCACCCACCTCGGCTACGACGTCGGCGCACTGTTGGTGCCGGCGCTCGACGTCGAGATCTCCGGGGAGACCGCCCGGTGCGGCCCGGCGACGGCCCGGGTCGACGGCGGCAGCCTCGTGATCGACGCCGACACCCCGGGGACCCTCGACGGCCGCGTGGCCGCGACGTGGGCCGCGGCGCACCTGGCCTGGCAGGCGCAGGACGCCGGCCGTCCGCTCGACCTCGGCGCCGCGCTGCCGGCTCTCGTCGTCCCCGCGGCCTAGACTCCCCGGGTGCCTGCCTACCGCTCTCTCTTCGCCGGGTTCGCCCAGCTGGCCGAGGAGGTCGGGCAGGCGAGCCGGGCCAACCGCGAGCTCTTCGAGCAGCTGGTCGCGGCCGAGGTCGGCCGGGTGGCCGCCCGCCTGGGCGTCGTTGCGGCGACCGACCTGAGGGCGGCGCGCGAGCGGCTCGACGTCGCCGAGGGCGAGCTCGACGTCCTGCGGCTCGAGCTCGACGACCTGCAGCTGCGGGTCGCGACGCTGGAGGCCGCCCTGCCCGAGGTGGCGGAGTGAGCGACGTGGCTCCTGTCCCGCAGACCGGGGACCGGCGGGTCGACGAGGCCCTGCGGGGTGTCGACGGGCTCGACGACGTGCCGGTCGACGAGCACGCGGAACGTCTCTCGACCGCGCACAGCGCCCTGCAGGAGGTCCTGCGGACCCCTGTCGACCACGCACCGGCCGGCCGGCCGTCTCCCGGGCCGAGGCCATGACCACGACACCGGAGCCGGAGGCGACTTCGGAGACCGAAGGGACGGCCCCGCCCGAGACTCCCGGAACCGTCCCGGTCCGGCTCGACCGCGCCCTCGTCGACCGCGGTCTCGCGCGCTCCCGTGGTCAGGCCGCAGAGCTCATCAAGGCCGGTCGGGTCAGCCTCGACGGGCGGACGGTGCTCAAGCCCTCCGACCTCGTCGCCGGCACCGAGCAGCTCGAGGCGCGCACCGACCCGTACGTGTCCCGCGGCGCCCACAAGCTGGCCGGTGCCCTGGACGACCTCGGCCTGGTCCCGTCCGGCCGCGCGCTGGACGCCGGCTCCTCGACGGGCGGCTTCACGCAGGTGCTCCTCGAGCGGGGCGTCGAGGAGGTGTACGCGGTCGACGTCGGCACCGAGCAGCTGGCCGAGCTGCTGCGCGCCGACCCGCGTGTGCACGTCCACGAGCAGACCAGCGCCCGGGACCTGACGCCCGACAACCTGGACGGGCGTCCGGTCGACCTCGTCGTGGCCGACCTCTCCTTCATCTCGCTGACCAAGTTCGTCGACACCTTCAGCGAGGTCACCGCGCCGGACGGGACCTGGCTGCTGATGGTCAAGCCCCAGTTCGAGGTCGGCCGCGCCGCGCTGGACAAGGGCGGCGTCGTGCGCAACCCCGGGCTCCACCGGAAGGCGGTCGACGGGGTCGCCGCGGCCGCGGCAGCGCTCGGCTGGCACGTCCAGGCCGTGGTCGCGAGCCGGCTGCCCGGGCCGGCGGGCAACCAGGAGTTCTTCGTCCACCTGAGCCGGACGCCGTGCGCGCACCCGGTCACCCCGTGGCCGTGATCCCTATGCTGACGCGGTGACGACCACACCCGCACCACGCAGGCGCGTGGCCGTCCTCACGCACATGGGCCGGCCGACCGCGATCACCGCGGCCACCCGGCTGATCCGGGGTCTGCACGAGGCCGGCATCGTCAGCGCGCTCCCCGAGGGCGACGCCGCCTGCCTGCCGCCGGACCTCGCCGCGACCGTCGTCCCGCTCGAGCCGCCCGACCAGGTCATGCCCGACATGGAGCTGATGGTCGTCCTCGGCGGAGACGGCTCCATCCTGCGGGGGACGGAGTGGGTGCTGCAGGCCGACGTCCCGCTGCTCGGGGTCAACCTCGGCCACGTCGGCTTCCTCGCCGAGGCGGAGTCGTCGGAGATCGACAGCATCGTCACGCGGATCGTCGAGCGCTCGTACGCGGTCGAGGAACGTTCGACGATCGAGGTCGCCCTCCGCGACTGCGCGAGCGGCGAGGTGACCTGGTCGTCCTACGCGGTCAACGAGGTCTCGATCGAGAAGGCCTCGCGGGAACGCGTGCTCGAGGTGCTCGTCGAGATCGACGGCCGGCCGCTCTCGCGGTGGGCCTGTGACGGCGTGCTGCTGTCGACCCCGACCGGCTCCACCGCGTACGCCTTCTCCGCCGGCGGACCCGTGATCTGGCCGAACGTCGACGCGCTGCTGGTCGTGCCGCTGAGCGCGCACGCGCTGTTCGCCCGGCCGCTGGTGCTCGGCCCGACCTCCCACGTGGTCATCCAGCTGATCGAGCGTTCGCAGACCGACGGGGTCGTGTGGTGCGACGGGCGACGTTCCGCGGACCTGCGCGCCGGGCTGCAGATCGAGGTGCAGCAGGGCCGTCACCGACTGCTCCTGGCCCGGCTGTCCGAGGCGCCCTTCACCGACCGGCTGGTGAACAAGTTCGGGCTGCGCGTCGAGGGCTGGCGCGGCGAGGCCGAGGAACGCACCAGCCGTGAGGACCGCTCCGTCTCGCTCGGCTCCGGCGAGAACCCGGACGAGTCCGACGACCCCGACGACGACGGCTCGCGCTGCACGAGCGGGGCCACGAGCCCGTGATCTCCGAGCTGCACATCCACGACCTCGGCGTCATCAACGACGCCGTCGTGGAGCCCCATCCCGGCCTGACGGTCGTGACGGGAGAGACCGGCGCGGGCAAGACCATGATCGTCACCGGGATCGGGCTGCTCCTGGGCGATCGGGCCGAGGCCCGCTCGGTGCGTTCGGGGACCGAGCGCGCCGTGGTCGAGGGACGCCTGACCGTGCCCGACGGCCCCGAGACGAGCCGGCTGGCCACCCGGGTCCGCGACGCCGGCGGCGACCTGGACGACGACGAGCTGGTCGTCGCCCGCCACATCACCGCGGCCGGCCGCTCCCGCGCGTTCCTGGGCGGGGCGCCGGTGCCGGTGTCGGTCTGCGCCGAGGTGACGACCGAGCTCGTCGCCATCCACGGGCAGTCCGAGCAGATCCGGCTCTCCGCGGCCGGGCGCCAGCGTGAGCTGCTCGACGCGTACGCCGGTCCCGAGCTGGCCGCGCTCCTCGCCACCTACCGGCAGCGCTGGGCCGAGCACCGCGCGGCCCGCGTCGAGCTCGACACCCTCGTCGCGGCGAGCGCGGAACGCGCCCGCGAGGTCGAGCTGCTGCGCTTCGGGCTCGAGCAGATCGAGGTCGTCGAGCCCCAGCCGGGGGAGGACCTCGCCCTGGCGGCCGAGTCGACCCGGCTGCAGAACGCCGACGACCTGCGGCTGTCCGTCGGCGGCGCTCTGGCCGGGCTGTCCGGCGACCCCGACGACCCCCGCGGGGGCGGCGGCGCCATGGCCGCGCTCGCCGACGCACGCCGGAGCCTCGACCACGCCTCGGCGGACCCCGTGCTGGAGGCGCTCGCCGTCCGGGTCGCCGAGGCCTCCTACCTCGTGGCCGACGTCGCGTCCGACCTGGCGCGCTACGTCGACGACCTCGTCGCCGACCCCCGACGTCTGGAGTGGGTGTCGGAGCGGCGCGCCCATCTCTCCGGGCTCACCCGCTCGTACGGGCCCACCGTCGACGACGCGCTGGCCTGGTCGGCCCGCGCGGTCCAGCGGCTCACCGAGCTGGAGGGCGGCGACGAACGGATCGGCGAGCTCACCGTGGCCGTCGAGCAGCAGGACGCCGACCTCCGCGAGCGCGCGGCCCGGCTCACCGAGCTGCGCGGCGGCGCGGCCCAAGGCTTCGCCGACGCCGTGTCGGCCGAGCTCACCGCCCTGGCCATGCCGCACGCCCGGCTGACCTTCGCGCTCACGCCGACGGCCCTGGGGGCGTCCGGGGCGGACGCGGTCGACCTGCTCTTCGCCGCCAACCCCGGCACCGAGCCGCGCAGCCTCGGCAAGGTCGCCTCGGGCGGCGAGCTCTCGCGCGTCCGGCTCGCCCTCGAGGTCGTGCTCGCCGCCGACCGCCCGGGCGGCACCCTGGTCTTCGACGAGGTGGACGCGGGCGTCGGCGGCCGGGTGGCGGTGGAGATCGGGCGACGCCTCGCCGAGCTCGCCCGGCACAGCCAGGTCGTGGTCGTCACGCACCTCGCCCAGGTCGCGGCTTTCGCCGACCGGCACTACGTCGTGGTCAAGGCCGACGACGGGCAGGTCACGACCAGCGGGGTCGTCCGGCTGCGCGAGGACCAGCGCACCGAGGAGCTGGCGCGGATGATGGCCGGCCTCGACACGACCGACTCCGCGCTCGCCCACGCGGGCGAGCTGGTGGAGCTCGCGGCGTCCGCCCGTTCCGGCGGCCGCTGAGCCCGTCGACCACACCGGCGCCGCGCGTTCACGTGAGGGCCGACGGCCCGGCACCCGTGGGAGGATGGCCGGCGTCATGAAGCTGCCCGCCCTCCTCCGTCGCAGGGCGGAGCCGGCGGAGGTCGGCGGGGTCGCCCGGATCGACCGCAGGACCAAGAACCTGACCAAGCGGCTGCAGCCCGGCGAGGTCGCGATCATCCACCACTCCGACCTGGACCGGGTCAGCGCGGAGGCGCTCGTCGCGACGGGTGCGGGCGTCGTGGTGAACGCCGTCCCGTCGGTCTCCGGGCGCTACCCCAACCTGGGGCCGAGCATCCTGCTCGAGGCCGGCATCCCGCTCATCGACGACGTGGGCGAGGACGTGTTCACCCTGGTCACCGAGGGCGACCGGCTGGTCGTCGACGGCGACCGGCTGCTCGACGTCGAGGGTGCGGTGGTGACCAGCGGCACGCTCGTCACGACCGAGGTGCTGGAGCAGCAGCTCGAGCAGGCCCGGGCGGGGCTCTCGGACCAGATCGACGCCTTCACGCTCAACACGATGACCTACCTCCGCGAGGAGAAGGAGCTGCTGCTCGAGGGCGTCGGGGTCCCCGAGATCCGGACGCAGATCGAGGACCGGCACGTCCTCATCGTCGTGCGCGGCTACAACTACCGCGGCGACCTCGACGTGCTCCGTCCCTACATCTCGGAGTACAAGCCGCTGCTGATCGGCGTCGACGGCGGGGCGGACGCGCTGCTGGAGGCGGGCTACAAGCCGAACATGATCATCGGCGACATGGACTCCTGCTCCGACGCCGCGCTGCAGTGCGGCGCCGAGCTGGTGGTGCACGCCTACAAGGACGGCCGTGCGCCCGGGATCGAGCGGATCGAGGCCCTCGGCCTCAGCGCCGTGGTGTTCCCGTCGCTCGGGACGAGCGAGGACGCCGCCATGCTGCTCGCCGACTCGTACGGCGCCCGCCTCCTGGTCGCGGTGGGCACCCACTACTCGCTCGTCGAGTTCCTGGACAAGGGACGCGAGGGCATGGCCTCGACGTTCCTCACGCGGCTGCGGGTCGGCTCCAAGCTCGTCGACGCCAAGGGCGTCTCCCGCATCTACCGCAGCCAGGTCAAGGGCTGGCACCTCGTGCTGCTCGTCCTGTCGGGCGTCGTCGCGCTCGTCACCGCGATGGCGATGACCGACGTCGGCGGGGCGCTCGGCAGCGTCCTGATGGCCCGCCTGCGGGACCTCGCGTACTGGATCAAGGAACTCTTCACGTGATCAACTTCCGCTACCACATCGTCTCGCTGATGGCGGTGTTCCTGGCGCTCGCCGTGGGCATCGCCGTCGGCGTCTCGCTCAGCCCCTCGGTCGACGAGGGCATCCTCGCGCAGGCCCAGCAGGACCGTAACCAGGTCACGGCGCTGCGCAGCGAGCTGACCCGGCGCGACAACCTCGACACCTACCGCAGCACGTACGACCAGCGCACGGCCCAGCTCGTGCTGGCCGGGCGGCTGACCGACTCCCGGGTGGCGCTGGTCGTCCTGCCCGACGCCCCGGGCGCGGTCGTCGCGGCCGTCTCCGACGCGGTGGCCCAGGCCGGCGGCCGGGTGGTCGCCGAGGTGAAGGTGCAGCAGGAGGTCTTCGACCCGACCCAGGCCGACACCGTCGACCGGGCGGTCGCCGACCTCGGCATGGTCGGCCTCACCGACGACATGACGCCCGCCACCAAGGTCGGCTGGTGCCTCTCACGGGCGATCGCGTCCAAGAACGCCGGGAGCCGCGACGTCGACGCCCGGACCGTCGGTCGCACGCTGGCCTCCGCCGGTCTCGCCGACGTCCGCGACGACCAGGACGACACCGCGCAGCTCGTCATCGTCATCACCGCGCCCACGGCGGCCCAGCCGCCGGCCACCGAGGTGACGCAGGCCCACGTCGAGCTCGACGTCGGGATCCGGGACCAGCCGGGCAACGTCGACCACATCCCGGTCGTCGTGGCGGGCTCGAACAGCGACGGTCTGGACGGGACGGACGTCGGCGCGATCCGGACGTCGTCGCCCGCGTCGGGCGAGCTCAGCACGGTCGACGTGGCCGACCTGCCCAGCGGCGTCGTGACGACGGTCCTCGCCGGCAAGGAGCAGCTGCTGGGGGAGCAGGGCCACTACGGCGCGCTCGGCCGCGCCGACGACGCGCTCCCCGCGGTGCGCTGACCCGTGGTCGCGACCCTTGTGCGGGGGCTGGCGTCCACCGCGGCGGCGGCCGCGACGGCGCTGGTGGGCGGGGCCGTGGTGACCCGGACCGGGAACGTTCCGTGGGTGCGCCGCTGGAGCCGCACCAACCACGCCGGTGAGCCGGTGACCCTGCTCGAGGGACCGGTGGCCGTCGGCGCGCTGGCGGTGGGCACGCTCGTCGGGGCCGCGCTCGGTGCGCCCCCCTCGCAGGTCCTCGCCGTCGGCGTGGCCGGCGTCGGGTCGGGGCTGGTGGGGGCGTACGACGACCTGCACGGCTCGGCGCAGGCGCGCGGGTTCCGTGGGCACCTCGCCGCCCTGCGCCGGGGCCGCGTGACGAGCGGGACGGTGAAGATCGTCGGGGTGGGCCTGAGCGGCCTCGCCGCCGCCGTGGTGCTGGGGCGTCATCGCGCCGCCGGCCTCGGGCTCGTCGACGTGGTCGTCGACACCGCGCTGGTCGCCGGCACCGCCAACCTGGTCAACCTGCTCGACCTCCGTCCCGGTCGGGCGGCCAAGGTCGTGGTGCTGCTCGCCGGCGGTCTGGCCGGCGCCGGTGGGGGACCCGCGCTGGGCGCCGCGGTCGGCAGCCTCCCCACGGACCTGACCGCACGGTCCATGCTCGGTGACTGCGGGGCGAACGCGCTCGGCGCGGCCACGGCCACCGCTGCCGCCGGAACGCTGGACCGGCCCGCGCGGCTCGTCGGCCTCGCCGCCGTCGTGGCGCTCAACGCGGCCAGCGAGCGCGTCAGCTTCACCGCCGTCATCGCCCGTACGCCCGCGCTGGCCTGGCTGGACGGGCTCGGCCGCGACCCGGCGCCGGGCGGGCCGGTGTCGAGCGAGCCCGGGCCCGGATGAGGTGGCGCGGCTCCGTCCTGCTCGGCGTCGGCGGGCTGACCCTCGCCGCGCGCGTCGTGGGCTTCGGCCGTTCGCTCGTCTTCTCCAAGACCGTCGGCGACACCTGCCTGGGTGACGTCTACAACGCGGCGAACGCGCTGCCGAACGTGCTCTTCGAGGTCGCCGCGGGCGGGGTGCTCGCCGGGGTCGTCGTGCCCGTCGTGGCCCGGCACCTCGGCGCGGGGCGGCGCGCGGAGGCGGACCGGACGACCTCGGCGCTGCTCTCCTGGACGCTCATCGTCCTCACCGTCGTCGCCGTCGCGGCGCTGCTGGGCGCCGGGCTCTACGCGCGGGCGTACGCGAAGGCCGACTGCGCGGGCAGCGCCGGCGTGCTGACGGCGCTGGTCGTCATGTTCGTGCCGCAGGTCTGGTTCTACGGGGTCGCCGTGGTCAGCGCGGGCGTCCTCCAGGCGCACGGCCGGTTCCTGGCCGCGGCCACCGCCCCGCTGGTGTCGAGCGTGGTCGTCGTCCTCGCGTACCTCGCCTTCGCCGGGCTCGCCACGCCGGGCGCGGGCCGCGATCTCGGGCTGCTCAGCCGTCCGGCCCTGCTGGCGCTGGGCCTGGGGACCACGGCCGGTGTGGTCGCGCTGGCGCTCTGCACCGCCGTCCCCCTGGCGCGGCTGGGCTCGCGGGTCCGGCCGACCCTGCACTTCGCGACCGGGGACGCCCGCGTGGTCGCGGCCATCGGGGCGGCCGGCCTGGCCGGGCTGGTCCTCCAGCAGGTCAGCGTGCTGGTGATCAACCTGGCCGCCCAGCGCAACCCCGACCCCGGCGCGCTCACCCGCTTCACCTGGGCCAACGCCCTCTACCTCCTCCCGTACGCCGTCCTCGCCGCACCCGTCCTGCAGCTCACGTTCCCGCGGCTAGCGGCCGCCGCCGAGCGGGGCGCCGACGACGTCGCGGCCGTCCTGCGTCGGACCGCGCCGCCGCTGGTCGTGCTGTCCTGGCTGGGCGCGGCCCTGCTCGTGGCGACCGCCGTCCCGGTGGCCCGGGTCTTCGTCATCGGTCCCGGCTCCGGGCGTACGGGGGCGCTCGCCGGTCCCGTCGCGGCCCTCGCCCCGGCCGTCCTGGCCTTCGCCCTGATGGGCCTGGCCACCCGCGCGCTGCTGGCCCAGCACCGGGCCCTCGCCGCGGGCACGACGACGGCGCTGGCGTGGGGGACGGTCACCGTCGCCGCCCTCGTCGCCGGCCTGGTGGTCCCGTCCGCGACGCTGGTCGTCGCCCTGGCCGGCAGCGTCTCGCTGGGCCTGTCCGTGGGTGCCGTCGTGGGGTGGGTGGCGCTGGTGCGGCGGACGACCCAGCGACCCGGCGTCCTCCCGGCCCTGCTGGCCGGTGCGGTCGCCGCGGTGCCGGCCGTCCTGGCCGGCGGCGCGCTGGCCCGTCTCGGCACCGACGCCGGCCTGCTCGCGGCCGTCGGGCTCGCGCTGGCCACGGCCCTGCTGACCACCGTCGTGTTCGTGGGCGTGCTCGCCCTCGTCCGGCGACCGCTGCTGCGCGCGACCTGGGCGCTGCGCCACCCCGAGCCGCTGGAGGTGGCCCGTGCCTGACACCCGACGACCGCGGGTCGCGATGGTCCTCACCGCCAGCACCGGCGGGATCGGGCGTCACGTGGCCAGCGTGGCGCCGCGGCTGGTGGCGCGCGGCTTCGACGTCACCGTCTACGCCTCCCCGGTCACCCTCGACGCGCACGACGTCGGGGTGCCCGCGGTCACGCTGGACGCGGTCGCGCTCGCCCGCGGGGTGGGGGCCGCCGACGTGGTGCACGCCCACGGCTACAAGGCCGCCGCGCTGGCGCTGCCGTACGCCCGCGTGCGCCGCGTGCCGCTGGTCGTGACCTGGCACAACGCGGTCCTCGACACCGGCGGCGGGGCCCGGGCCGGCCGCATCCTGCAGCGTGTGGTCGCGCGCGGCGCCGACCTGGTCCTCGCGGCGAGCAGCGACCTGCTGGCCCAGGCGGTCCAGCTCGGCGCCCACGAGGCGGCGCTGGCCCCGGTGGCCGCACCCGCGCTGGCCGCGCCGCAGGTCGGGCGCCTCGAGCGGCGTACCCGTCTCGGGCTCGCGGCCGACGACGTCCTCGTCGTCACGGTCACCCGTCTGGCGCCGCAGAAGAACCTTGACCTGCTCCTCGACCTCGCCGCCGCGACGCGCGACCGCGCCGGGCTGTCGTACGCCCTCGTCGGGTCCGGTCCGCTGCGCGACGCCCTGGCCCGTCGGGTCGCCGACGAGCGCCTGCCCGTGACGCTGGTGGGCGCGAGCGACGACGTCGCGTCCTGGTACCACGCGGCCGACCTCGTGCTGCTCCCGTCGCGCTGGGAGGCGCGTGCGCTCGTGGCCCAGGAGGCGATGCTCGCCGGCGTCCCGCTCGTGGCCACGCGGGTCGGCGGGATCCCTGAGCTGGTGGGGGAGGCCGCCGTCCTGATCGACCCGGACGACGCCCGTGCGGCCGCGGGGGTCGTGCGCGACCTCGCCGGCGACCCCGCCGCCCGGCACCGGCTGGCCGACCTGGGCCTGCGGCAGGCCGCGACCTGGCCCGACGAGGACGACGTCGCGGACGACCTGGCCGTGTCCTACCGGCACGTCCTGACGGGCCAGACCCGTTCCGCTTCCTAGACTCAGGGCCGTTCTTCCGATCCCCGATCCAGACCAGCGAGACACCATGACCCAGGCCCAGATCCCCGCCGAAGAGGCGAGCGCGCCCGTCGCCGCGTTCGCCATCGAGGGGGCGACGACGCCGACCCCGGCCCGGATCGCGTGGGGGCTCGGAGCCGGTGACCTCCTGCTCGGCGGGCTGGGCCTGGTCACGCTGCTCGTCGCCGCGCTCGGGGCGCCTGACGTGGTCGTGATGCTGCTGGCGGTGATCATGAGCGCACTGGTCGCGCTGGCCACCCGGGCCGACGTGGCCACGCCGGCCGCCGGGTTGGGCGGTCCGGGTCGGCTGCTCGCGCTCGCCGCGGTGGTCGTGGCCGTCCTCGCGGACGGCCCCGGGCACTGGCTGCCGCTCGTCCTGGTGGCCGCCGCGGTGGTCGGGGAGGTGGGCTACTCGAGGGTCGTCCGGGTCGCAGTGCCGTTCAGCAGCCATCTCCCGGGGATCTCGGTCCGTCCTTCAGCGCGCTTCAAGCCGCGCTGGGTCGGCTACATCGGCTCGATCGCGGGCGTCGTGGCCCCGGTGTCGGTCGTGCTCGCGGTCATCCCGGACTGGCTGGCCTGGGTGTTCGCGCTGGTGACTCTCGTGCTCACCGCCGTCGCCCTGGCCGACGCGGCGCTCTGGGTCCTCCAGCGCCGGCGGGCCGAGCGGCGCCTCACCAAGACGCTGACCGCGTACGGGCCGCGCTTCGCCCTGCACTGGGACGCCCAGCCCGGCACCGGCTACCAGATCGGACGCTGGATCCCCTACCTCGACCGGCTCGGGGTGCCGTACGTCGTCTTCGTGCGCAACCCCGCCAGCTTTGCCGAGGCGGAGCGGATGACCGACCAGCCCGTCGTCGTGCGACGTGGGTCGCGCGAGATGGACCCGGTCATGGTCAGCACGCTGCGCTGCATCTTCTACGTCAACAACGCCCTGCGGAACGTGCACGTGGTCCGCTACGCCGGCGTGCGCCACGTGCAGCTCAACCACGGCGACAGCGACAAGGCCACGAGCTACAACCCCGTGTTCCGGATGTTCGACCGGAACTTCGTGGCCGGGCAGGCGGCGATCGACCGGTTCAGCGCCCACGGCATCTCCACCGCGCCGGACTTCTTCGAGATCGTTGGCCGCCCGCAGGTCGAGGACGTCGCCGTCGCGGTGCCCGGGACGCCCGTACGCCGCGTGCTCTACGCCCCCACCTGGGCCGGCATGCACGCCGACTCCGCCTACAGCTCGCTGCCCATCGGGCCGGAGATCGTGCGCGGGCTGATCGACCGCGGCTGCACGGTGGTCTACCGCCCGCACCCCTACACGGGGCGCAACCCGGAGCTCGTCGCCGCCTCCCAGCGCATCCTCGCGCTGCTCGCGCAGGACCGGGCGAAGACCGGCACCGAGCACGTGTACGGCGCCCAGGCCGAGCAGGTCTGGAGCATCGTCGACTGCTTCAACGCGGTCGACGCTCTCGTCTCCGACGTGTCGAGCGTGGTGCCGGACTTCCTCTACTCCGAGAAGCCCTTCGCCGTGGCGGCGATGGGCGGCAGCGTCGAGGAGTTCTTCGCCGAGATGCCGGTCGCCCGCGGCGGCTACGTCATCGCCGGCGACGCGAGCAACCTCGACGCCGCGCTCGACGACCTCCTCGGTGCCGACCCCGAGGCCGCGGAACGTCGCCGCCTCAAGACCTACTACCTCGGCGACTTCCCGGCCGAGCGGTACGTCGACGCGTTCCTGGACGCGGCGCGCGCCGAGATCGCCTGAGGCTCCCGCTCCGCTCGCCGCACGGATCGCGCCGGGCTTGGCTCGGCTCGGCACACCCTGCTCCCGTCGGCATACCGTGCCCGTGTCGGCACACCCTGCAGGGGGTGCCGTGGGGAGCAGGGTGTGCCGGTGCCAGCAGCGTGTGCCGCGGCCAGCAGGTGGCGCCGAGTGAGCAGCCGTCGTACGAGCCGCCCACGCCGGGAACGTGCCACAATGGTCAGCATCGTGCTCATTAAACGTTTTAACGAGCACTGGACTGACCTTAAGGAGCGATCGTGGCGCGAGGCGAGCTTCCGGTCCGGGTGCAGCGGGGCGCGGCGGAGATCGGCCGTCACCTCGTCACCTGGCGCAAGCTGCAGAACCTGACCGCCGAGCAGGTCGCCGAACGCGCCGACGTGAGCCGGACGACGCTGCGCCGGCTCGAGCACGGCGACCCGGGGGTCGGGCTCGACGTCTTCCTCCGGGTCGCCCGCGCGCTGGGCCAGCTCGACCGCGTGGTGGACGTCCTCGACCCGTACGACACCGACCTCGGCCGCGCGCGGGCCGAGGAGGTCCTGCCCGAGCGGGTGCGCCGGTGACCCCGGCCCCGTCCACCCGGCTCCGCGTGAGCGTCGACGGCGCGAACGGGACCTCGCCGGCGGCCGTCGCGCACGTCAGCGAGCGGCGGGGCGTCGTCTCGACGACCCTCACCTACGACCCGGCGTGGACCGCCGACCCCGCCGCGTACGCGCTGAGCCCGGACCTCGCGCTGCTCCAGACCCGGCACCAGGTGACCGGCGGGCTGCCGGGCGCGTTCGCCGACAGCGCTCCGGACCGCTGGGGCCGCAACCTCATCGCCAAGCGGCTGCGCACCCAGGCCCCGCCCGGGCAGCAGGCGGCGACCACCGTCCGCGAGGTCGACTACCTGCTCGGGGTCGCCGACGAGACCCGCCAGGGTGCGCTGAGGTTCGCTCTCGACGACGCCGGGCCGTACCTGGACGCCGGCTCGGACGTGCCCCGCCTGGTCGCCCTGCCGCGGCTGCTGCGGGCCGCGGACGCGGTGGTCGACGACGGCGCGGACGACCTCGCCGCGGTGAAGGAGCTGCTGGCCGCCGGCTCGGGCTCCCTGGGTGGTGCCCGCCCGAAGGCGTCCGTGCGCGACGGCGACCGGCTCAGCATCGCCAAGTTCCCGCACCGCAGCGACGCCTGGGACGTGATGGCGTGGGAGAAGACCGCGCTCGACCTGGCACGCGGCTGCGGGATCGACGTCCCGGCGTCCCGGCTCGTCGGCGTCGGTCAGCGGAACGTGCTGCTCCTCGACCGCTTCGACCGCCGCGGCGCGACGCGGGTCGGCTACATCAGCGCGATGACCCTGCTGCAGTCGTCCGACGGCGTTCCGGCCGACTACCTGGAGCTGGCGGAGGCGCTGGCGGAGCACGGGAGCGCCGTGGTGGCCGACCTCGGTCGGCTGTGGCGACGGATCGCCTTCATGCTGGTGATCAACAACGTCGACGACCACCTCCGCAACCACGGCTTCCTGCGTACGGCCTCGGGGTGGACGCTGTCGCCCGCCTTCGACCTCAACCCGGACCCCGACCCGGGCGCCGCCCGCGTCACCACCGTCGGCTTCGTCGACGACGCCGAGGGCGCGCTCGAGCAGCTGGTGGCCAACGCCGGCGCGTTCCGGCTCACCGCCGACCACGCGGCCGCGGTCCTGGACGAGGTGCTGCGCGGCACCGCGTCGTGGCGCACCGTCGCGCGCGGGAACGGGCTCGGCGAGGCCGAGCTCCGGCGGTTCGCGCCGGCGCTCGACCGGTTCCACCGGTAGCGGGCGGCCGGCCGTGACCATGCACGCCGGGCAGCTCGAGGTCGACGAGGGGACCGTACGGGCGCTGCTCGCCGATCAGCTCCCGCAGTGGGCCGGGCTGGAGGTCCGGCTGCTGCCGCAGACCGGGACGGTCAACGCGATCGCCCGGGTCGGGGACGCGCTCGCGGCCCGGTTCCCGCTCCAGCCGGGCGACGCCGCCGACGTCCGGCGGGACCTGGCCCGCGAGGCGGACGCGTCCCGGCGCCTCGTTGGCCGCCTGCGCGTGGCGGTGCCCGAGGTCGTCGCCCTCGGCGAGCCGGGTCACGGCTACCCGTTGCCGTGGTCGGTGCAGACCTGGTTGCCCGGCCGGGACGGTTCCGTGGTGGAGCCGGGCGCCTCGTACGCCGTAGCCCGCGACCTGGCCGCGCTGGTCACCGACCTGCGCGCCGTGCCCACGGACGGGCGGACGTTTGTGGGGGAGCGGCGGACGAACCGGGGCGGCGTGATCGGCGACCACGACGCCTGGGTGCGCGAGTGCCTGGAGCGCAGCGCCGGGCTGCTGGACGTGAGCGCGCTCGCCGGGCTCTGGGACCGGCTGCGCGACCTGCCGCGCGGGCCAGACCCGGACGTGACGACGCACGGGGACCTGATCCCGAGCAATGTCCTGGTCGGCACGCGCGACGGCGCCTCCGGCCCCGGGGAGGCCCGGCTCGTCGGGCTGCTCGACCTGGGGGACTGCGGCCCCGCCGACCCCGCGCTGGATCTGGTCGCCGCGTGGCACCTGCTCGAGGACGGTCCGCGGGAGACGTTCCGCGAAGCGCTGGGCAGCGACGACGCGACGTGGGCCCGCGGGACGGGCTGGGCGTTCGAGCAGGCGATCGGGCTGGTCTGGTACTACCGCACGTCCAACCCGGGCTTCAGCGCGTTCGGCCGCCGGACCCTCGACCGACTCCTGCGCGCCACGGGTTGAACGTTCCTCCGTACGCCCCTCCCGCGGGTCGGCCGCTTGACGGCAGCCGGGATGCCGGGTCATGGCCTAGGCTGGAGGCCCGTGGGACCACGTGAGAAGTTCACCAAGCACCTGTTCGTCACCGGCGGGGTCGCTTCCTCCCTCGGCAAGGGCCTGACCGCCTCGAGCCTGGGCAGCCTGCTCGTGGCGCGCGGGCTCAGCGTGTCGATGCAGAAGCTCGACCCCTACCTCAACGTCGACCCCGGCACGATGAACCCGTTCCAGCACGGCGAGGTCTTCGTCACCGAGGACGGCGCGGAAACCGACCTGGACGTCGGCCACTACGAGCGCTTCCTCGACCGGAACCTCTCCGCCGAGGCGAACATCACCACCGGCAAGGTCTACTCCTCGGTCATCGCCAAGGAGCGCCGCGGCGACTACCTCGGCGACACGGTCCAGGTGATCCCGCACATCACCAACGAGATCAAGGACTCCATGCTCGCCATGGGCGGTCCGGACATCGACGTGGTGATCCACGAGATCGGCGGCACCGTCGGTGACATCGAGTCGCTGCCGTTCCTCGAGGCCGCCCGCCAGGTCCGCCACGACGTCGGCCGCGAGAACGTCTTCTTCCTGCACGTCTCGCTGGTGCCCTACATCGGGCCGAGCGGCGAGCTCAAGACCAAGCCCACGCAGCACTCGGTCGCCGCGCTGCGCCAGGTCGGCATCCAGCCCGACGCCGTGGTGTGCCGCTCCGACCGCGAGATCCCCGAGTCGGTCAAGCGCAAGATCTCGCTCATGTGCGACGTCGACGAGCAGGCCGTCGTGGCCTGCGCCGACGCGCCGAGCATCTACGACATCCCGAAGGTCCTGCACGCCGAGGGCCTCGACGCGTACGTGGTCCGCCGGCTCGACCTGCGGTTCCGCGACGTCGACTGGACGCGCTGGAACGACCTGCTGCAGCGCGTGCACCACCCGCGCGAGGAGGTCGTGATCGCGCTCGTCGGCAAGTACGTCGACCTGCCCGACGCCTACCTCTCCGTCGTCGAGGCGCTGCGCGCCGGCGGCTTCGCCAACCGGGCCAAGGTCGGCATCCGCTGGGTGCCCTCCGACGCCTGCGCGACGCAGGAGGGGGCGGCCAGCCACCTGTCCGACGTGGACGGCGTGGTCATCCCCGGCGGCTTCGGCATCCGGGGCACCGAGGGCAAGATCGGCGCGATCCAGTACGCCCGCGAGCACCAGATCCCGACGCTCGGCCTCTGCCTCGGCCTGCAGTGCATGGTCATCGAGGTCGCCCGGAACCTGGCCGGCCTGAGCGGAGCCGACAGCAGCGAGTTCGCGCCGGAGACCCCGTACCCGGTCGTCGCCACGATGGCCGAGCAGGTCGCGATCGTCTCCGGCGAGGGCGACCTCGGCGCGACGATGCGCCTCGGCGCTTACCCCGCCGAGCTGCAGCCCGGCTCGGTCGTGGCCAAGGCGTACGGGCAGACGCACGTCAGCGAGCGGCACCGCCACCGCTACGAGGTGAACAACGCCTACCGCGAGCAGCTCGAGGCCGCGGGCCTGGTCATCAGCGGGACCTCGCCGGACACCCAGCTGGTCGAGTTCGTCGAGCTGGCGCCCGAGGTGCACCCGTACTTCGTGGCCACGCAGGCGCACCCCGAGCTCAAGTCACGCCCGACCAAGCCGCACCCGCTCTTCGTCGGCCTCGTCGACGCCGCGCTGGACCGGCGGCTGTCGACCCGGCTGCCCGTCGAGCAGCGTCGGTGAGCGGCTCCGCCCTGGGTGACGACCGCGTGGTCCTGGCGCCGGCCGAGCTGGCCGACGTCGCGCTGGCCTGGCCCGTGCTCTCGACCGAGATCCTGGCGGAGGGCCACGTGGCGACGTTCGCGCAGGACGTCGTGCGCACCCCCGACGGCGGGGAGATGACGCGGGAGTACCTGCGCCACCCCGGCGCGGTCGGCGTCATCGCGCTGGACGAGCAGGAGCGCGTCGTCCTGGTGCGGCAGTACCGCCACCCCGTGCGCCACCGTCTCTCCGAGCCCCCGGCCGGCCTGCTCGACCACGCCGGCGAGGACCCGCTGGTCGCCGCGCAGCGCGAGCTCGCCGAGGAGGTCGGCCTCTCCGCCGGACGGTGGGACGTGCTCGTCGAGCTCTTCACCACCCCCGGGATCATCGGCGAGGGCCTGCGTGTCTACCTGGCCCGCGACCTCGCGGTCGCCGACCGGCCCGACGGCTTCACCGCCGAGGGCGAGGAGGCCGACATGGACGTCGTCTGGGCCTCCCTCGACGACCTCCTCGACGCCGTCCTCGACGGCCGGCTGCACAACCCGACGCTCGTCAGCGGCGTCCTTGCCGCCGGCGTCGCCCGGGCCCGCGACGGCTTCGCCACGCTCCGGCCGGCCGATGCGCCCTGGCCGGCCCGCGAAGCCCTGGCCGCGGCGGGCCTGCTACCCGACTGAGCGGTCGCTTCCGCTCATTTCGTGCTCCCAGATCGCTCGTCCTCCGGTCTTCCACGCTCAGCCGCCGACGACGGAGCGATCGAGGAGTCGGAATTGAGCAAGAACGTCGACGCCGCGCGTCGGCTCCTGCTCTGCTGAGCGAATGCACCCGCGTCATCGGCTGGACCTCCGGTCGCGCGACGTCGTCCGAGGCCTGGCCGCCGTGGTCGTCGCACGTCGCCGCGGGTGCGCCGAGCGCATGCTCCTCCGCGAGGTTGGCGCGTCGGACGACGTCCTGGCCACGTTGTCCGTGCGGGCGGCCTGGGACCTGCTGCTGACTGCGTCGGACTGGCCGGAGGGTGCCGAGGTGGTCGTCTCGGCGATCACGCATCCCGCGATGGCGGCGCTCGTGAGCGAGGCCGGCTTCGTCCCGGTGCCCGTGGACCTCGACCTCGCCAGCCTCCTGCCGACCCCGGCGGCGCTCGAGGACGCGATCACCCCGAGGACGCGGGCGGTCCTCGTCGCCCAGCTCTTCGGCGGCCGATCCGACCTCGGCCAGATCGCCGCCACCTGTCGCGCCCACGGGCTGCTCCTCGTCGAGGACGCGGCCCAGGCGTGGACGGGGCCGGAGACGCTCCGGTCGGCGGCGGACGTGACGCTGGTGAGCTTCGGGCTGATCAAGACGGCCACCGCCGTCGGGGGTGCCCTGGTACGGGTGTCCGACCCGGAACTGCTCGCCCGGCTCCGCCGTCTCCACCCGACCTGGCCGGTCCAGCCGCGCCGGGCGTACGCCCGTCGCCTGGTCCGGGCGCAGGTGCTCCTCGTGATCAGCCGGCCGCGGGTGCACGGCTTGCTGCTCGGAGCCTGCCGGCTCGGCGGCGTCGACCCCGAGCGGCTCCTGGGCCGGCTCACCCGGGGGAGCTCGGCGGGGGACTCACTCCAGCGGCGCCGGCGGCCGTCGGCCGCGCTGCTCGCGACGCTGACGTGGCGGCTGCGCCCCGCCGACCCGAGTGCGGCCCGGACCCGGGCCCGGACGGCGTCCGGCGAGGCGCTCCGGGCCGGTCTGCCCGCCCAGGTGCCCCAGCCGGGCGAGCGCGCCGTCCGCACGCACTGGCTGTTCCCGGTCCGGGCGGACGACCCGGCCGCGCTGGTCGCCCGGCTCCGTCGCGCGGGCGTCGACGCGAGCGCGGGGACGAGCAACCTCGTCGCCCTCACCACCGACGGGCCCGCCGCCGACCTGATGCGGCACGTCGTCTACGTGCCGGCCTACCCCGAGCTGCCGGAGGAGTGGCGGCAGGCCGTCCGGCGGGTGCTGAGCCAGGACGCGTAGGTCGCGGCGGCGCTCGTGCCGCCCGTCCGGGCGGCACCGTCGCGTCTATGCTCACCTCGTCGGAGCAGTGCCGAAGAAGCAGGGCGCGGACCCGGACGGGCCGCGTCTCGCGGACCAGGAGAGACACGTGTTGGTCGGAGTTCCCACCGAGGTCAAGAACAACGAGGGCCGGGTGGCGATCACGCCCTCGGGCGTGCACGAGCTCACCAGCCGCGGCCACCAGGTCCTCGTCCAGTCCGGCGCCGGCGTCGGCTCCTCCATCCCCGACGACGCGTACGCCGCGGCCGGGGCCAAGGTCGTCGACGGCTGGGAGCCCGTCTGGGGCGAGTCGGAGATGGTCCTCAAGGTCAAGGAGCCGGTCGAGGTCGAGTACGACCGGATGCAGCCCGGCCAGGTCCTCTTCACCTATCTCCACCTCGCCGCCAACCGGGCCTGCACCAACGCCCTGCTCGACCGCAAGGTCACGGGCATCGCGTACGAGACGGTCCAGCTGCCGAACGGGTCGCTGCCGCTGCTCGCCCCGATGAGCGAGGTCGCCGGACGGCTCGCGCCACAGGTCGGCGCCTACCACCTCATGTCCGCACTGGGCGGCCGCGGGACGCTGATGGGCGGCGTCCCGGGCACGCACCCGGCCAAGGTCGTCGTCATCGGCGCGGGCGTCTCCGGCATGGAGGCCGCGACGATCGCCCTCGGCATGCAGGCCGACGTCACGCTGCTCGACCTCAACATCGACAAGCTCCGCGACGCGGACCGCCTCTACCGCGGCCACATCAAGACGGTCGCGTCGAACAGCTTCGAGGTCGAGCGCGCGGTGCTCGACGCCGACCTCGTCGTGGGCGCGGTGCTCGTGCCCGGGGCCAAGGCGCCGACCGTCGTGACGAACGACCTGGTCGCGCGGATGAAGCCCGGCAGCGTGCTGGTCGACATCGCGATCGACCAGGGCGGCTGCTTCGAGGACAGCCGGCCGACGACGCACGCGGACCCCACGTTCCGGGTGCACGACTCGGTCTTCTACTGCGTCGCGAACATGCCCGGCGCCGTCCCGCACACGTCGACGTACGCGCTCACGAACGTGACGCTCCGCTACGCCGCGAGCCTGGCGGACCGCGGCTGGCGCGAGGCGCTGCGGCGCGACCCCGCCCTCGCGCTGGGGCTCAACACCCACGACGGCGAGCTCACGAACGGACCCGTCGCGGCCTCGCTCGGGACCACGTCCCGGGCGGCGTCCGAGGTGCTCGCCTGACCGGTCTGGAGCGGCTCGTCTCCGCCTACCTGGACCACCTGAGCGTCGAGCGGGGGGTCTCCACCCACACGCTGGCCGCCTACCGCCGCGACCTGGCGCGCTACGTCGATCATCTCGCCGGGGCCGGCGTCCCCGACCCCGCCGCGGTCACGCCGGCGGTGGTGGGCGCGTACGCGTCGTCGCTGGCCGAGGGGGTCCGCGCGCCGGACGGCTCCGAGGTGCTGCCACCGCTCGCGCCGGCCAGCATCGCCCGCGCCGTGGTCGCGGTGCGCAGCCTGCACCGCTTCGCCGTGGCCGACGGGCTCACCACCACCGACCCGGCCGCCGACGTACGCCCGCCGCGCCCGGCCCGACGCCTGCCGAAGGCCCTCCCGATCGACCAGGTGCAGCTGATGCTGGACCTGCCGTCCACCGAGACCGCCGAGGGCCTCCGCGACGCGGCGCTGCTCGAGCTGCTCTACGGCACCGGCGGACGGATCAGCGAGGTGGTCGACCTCGACGTCGACGAGCTGACCCGGGCCATGTCCGGTCCGCCGGACGAGCTCGCCGGGCTGCGGGTCCTCGGCAAGGGCAGCAAGGAACGCATCGTGCCCCTCGGCTCGTACGCCCGCGCCGCGGTCGAGGCCTACCTCGTCCGGGGCCGCCCCGCCCTCGCCGCCCGGGGCCAGGGCACCCCCGCGCTGCTGCTGAACGCCCGCGGTGCCCGGCTCTCGCGCCAGAGCGCGTACGCGGTCCTGCGGCGCGTCGCCGAGCAGGCCGGGGTGCCGGGCGAGGTCAGCCCGCACACGCTGCGGCACTCCTTCGCCACCCACCTGCTGGACGGCGGCGCCGACGTGCGGGTGGTGCAGGAGCTGCTGGGTCACGCCTCGGTGACGACCACCCAGATCTACACGCTGGTCACCGTCGACCACCTGCGTGAGGTCTACGCCGGCGCCCACCCCCGCGCCCGCTGACGCCCGTTCCTCAGGCGGTCCGGACGCGGCGCACGTGCCGCAGCGTGACGACCAGCAGGACCAGGGCCACCACCTGCGTGATCGCGACGACGGTCACGAGCGCCGGCAGCGACCGTTCGTAGAGGGCGCCGGCGGCGACGCCCCCGACGACCGCCGCGCCGCCCTGCACGGCAGCGAAGACCCCGTACGCGGAGGCGCGGGTCGGAGCGGGGACGAGGTCGGCGACGAGCGCCTTCACCGTCGAGTCCTGCACGCCCATGGCCGCGCCCCACAGCAGCACGCCCACCAGGACGGCGACCCCCGAGCCGGTGAACGCGAGCGGCGGCACGGCCGCGACGAGGAAGGGCAGGACGAGGAGCACCCGCCCCTTCACGCGGTCGTACGCCCACCCGGTGCCGAGCGCGGCGACCGCCTCGGCCGCCATCGCCGCGGGCGTAGACCAGCGGGACGGCCGCGAGCGGGACGACGTGCTCCCGGGTGAGGTGGAAGGAGATGACACCGAAGGTGACCAGCCCGGCCGTGGCCGCACCGGCCGCGGCGGCGAAGCGCCAGAAGGCGGTGGGGAGCCCGTCGCCGGGCCGCCACCAGCCCGAGCGCCGGGCGGCGGGTCCGGGGGCGACGCCCGTCGGGCTCGTACGTGGCACCGGCGGGGTGTCGGGCTGCCCGGTCCGGCGCCGGATCCAGCCGAGGACGACCAGGGCGGCGGCGCCCGGCACGACCAGCACGGCCAGGGCGGGCCACAGCGTCCCGGCGAGGGCGGCGACCCCGGCCACGAGCAGCGGTCCCGCGACGGCGCCCGCCTGGTCGAGGGCCTTGTGGACCGCGAAGCCGCGTCCGAGGCCGACCCCGCTGGCCGCGTGGGCCAGCAGCGCGGTCTTCGCCGGGCTCCGGACGGCCTTGCCGGTGCGTTCGGCGAGGATCAGGGCGCAGGCGAGGGCCAGGCCCGCGCCGCCGAGGAACGGGGTGACGGCGAGCGCCGGCACGCAGACCGCCTGATGCCGTAGCCGACCAGCGTCAGGGTCCAGTAACGACCGCTGCGGTCGGCCCAGCGCCCCGAGACCAGGCGCAGCACGAGGGCCATCGCCTCGCCGACCCCCGTGACCAGCCCCACCAGCACCGCCGACGCGCCGAGCGACGCGAGCAGCGGACCGGTGACGGACCGGGCGCCCTCGTAGACCATGTCGGCCGACAGGCTGACGACGCCGAAGCCGACCACGGCGCGCCACGGTGACCAGGACCCGGAGGGGCGCGCGCTGGTCACCACGGCGGTCACCGTACGTTCTCGGGCGACAGACACCGGACGACGGGCACGAGGAGAGACCGATGAGGCTGCACCACGTGCAGGTCGCCTGCGCACCCGGGACCGAGGACGAGGCCCGACGCTTCTACGGCACCGGGCTCGGGCTTTCCGAGGTCGAGAAGCCCGACGACCTCAAGGCCCGCGGCGGCGCGTGGTTCCGGGGGTACGACGCCACGGGCACCGTGACCGCCGAGGTCCACGTCGGCGTCGAGGACCCGTTCCTGCCCGCGCGCAAGGCGCACCCGGCACTGCAGTACGACAGCGTCGCCGAGCTCGAGGAGGTGGCGGCGCGGCTGCGCGGGCTGGGCTACGAGGTCGACTGGAGCCAGCGCCGCACCTTCGGAGGGAACGAGCGCTGCCACACGGCCGACGGGCAGGGGAACCGCGTCGAGCTCCTCGCCCCCGCCCCGCCGGCCTGAGGCCCTCGCCCTGACGACCCTGCCTAGGAGGCCTGCGCCCCGCCGGCCACGGTGAGGATCTCGCCGGTGACGTAGCTGGACTCCTGCGAGGCGAAGAAGACGTACGCCGGCGCGAGCTCGGCCGGCTGGCCCGCCCGGCCCAGCGGCGTGTCCTCGCCGTGGCCCTCGGCCCGCTCGACGGGCATGGTCGCCGGGATCAGCGGCGTCCAGATCGGCCCCGGGGCCACGGTGTTGACGCGGATGCCCTTCTCCGCCAGCTCGAGCGCGAGGCCCTTGGTGAAGTTGACGATCCCGGCCTTGGTCGTCGCGTAGTCGAGCAGCTCGGGCGAGGGCGAGAGCGCCTGCACGGACGACGAGTTGATGATCACCGACCCGGGCTGCAGGTGGGGGAGCGCGAACCTGCAGAGCCAGAACATGGCGTACAGGTTCGTCTTCATCACCCGGTCGAGCTGCTCGGTGGTGATGTCGGCGATGCCGCCGAGCTGCGCCATCTGGTAGGCGGCGTTGTTCACGAGGATGTCGATGCCGCCGAGCTCGGCGACCGCGGTGTCGACGATCGCCTGGCAGACCGCCTCGTCACGGATGTCTCCCGGGTGGCGCACGGCCTTGCGACCGGCGGCCTCGACCAGCCGGGCCGTCTCCGCCGCGTCCTCCTCCTCCTCGGGCAGATAGCTGATGAGGACGTCCGCGCCCTCGCGGGCGAAGGCGATCGCGACGGCCCGACCGATGCCGGAGTCGCCGCCGGTGATCACGGCCCGCTTGCCGGTCAGCCGGTCGCGACCGCGGTAGGACTCCTCGCCGTGGTCCGGGGTGTCGCGCATGTCCGCGGTCAGCCCGGGGTGGGCGATCTGGTCGTCGGTGTGCGCGGGCTGGTCGTGCTGCTCGGCGGGGTCGGTCGGCGTGGTCTGGTCGCTCATGGGGGTCACGTACCCGGGCCGACGCACGCCGAAGCGCTCCGCCGGTTCAGGAGTACCTGTATCCAGCGGACGCTGTACTGTCGGGCCGTGCAGCTCTCCACGTCCACCGACGCGCTCTCCCGCTTCGGCCACGCGTTGTCCGACCCCACCCGCGCCCGGGTGCTGCTGACGCTCCGGACGGGCCCGTCCTACCCGGCCGAGCTGGCCGACCTCCTCGGGGTGACGCGCCAGGCGATGTCGAACCACCTCGCCTGCCTGCGCGGCTGCGGCCTCGTCGTCGCGGTCCCCGAGGGCCGGAGGTCCCGCTACGAGCTGGCCGACGCCCGTCTGGTCAGCGCGCTGGGCGACCTCCTCGCGCTGGTGCTGGTCGTCGACCCCGACTGCTGCGGCGGCGAGGACGAGGCGGCCCCGACGGTGGCCGGGACGGAGGTCCACGCGTGACGACGCTGACGCTGGGTCCTTCGCCGGCCCGCCGCTCCCTGCTCGCCCGGCGGATCCGCTGGTTCGTCGCCGCCACCATCACCTACAACGTCGTCGAGGCGGTCGTCGCCCTGGCGGCCGGGACGCGGGCCTCGTCGAGCGCGCTGATCGGCTTCGGGCTCGACTCGGTCATCGAGGTCGCCTCGGCTGCCGCGGTCGCGTGGCAGTTCGCGGGGCGCGACCCCGAGGCGCGCGAGCAGACCGCGCTGCGCGTCATCGCCTTCTCGTTCTTCGGGCTCGCCGCCTTCGTCACCGTCGACGCGGTCCGGTCGCTGGTGGGCGGCGGCTCCACCGAGCACTCGACGGTCGGCCTCGTCCTGGCGGCGGTCAGCCTCGCCGTGATGCCGCTGCTCTCGTACGGGCAGCGCCGCACCGGGCGCGAGCTCGGGTCCCGCTCCGCCGTCGCCGACTCGAAGCAGACCCTGCTCTGCACGTACCTGTCGGCGGTGCTGCTGGTCGGGCTCGCGCTGAACAGCCTGCTGGGCTGGTCGTGGGCCGACCCGGTCGCCGCCCTGGTCATCGCCGCCGTCGCCGTCCGCGAGGGCCGCGAGGCCTGGCGGGGCGACAGCTGCTGCAGCCCGGCGTCGGCGCTGCACCCGGCCGCGGTCCCCGAGGAGCCGGCCTGCGCGTGCGGCCCGGGCTGCGCTGACGCCTGCTGCGCCTCCGGCCGCTAGCCCACCGGCGGAGGCGGCTCGGGCCAGTCGGGCAGCAGCTCGGTCAGCACCTCCAGCTGGTCCCGCGAGACCCAGGACGGGTTCGACCCCTGGGGCATGCGCTGGACCTCCAGGTCGGTCAGGCCCGCCGCGCGCAGGTCGGCCGCCGGGAGAGGCTGCTCCAGCAACGGCACGTCCACCCGTACGCGGGCCCGGAGGCCGCGCCGGGCGGTGTCGTCGAGCCACCAGCCCGCCTCGGCCTCGTCCCAGGGCTCGGCCTCCGCGACGACGTGCCCGAGCCCCCACACCCCGCGGGTCAGCCCGCCGGTGCCGGGTCCGGAGAGCCAGAAGACCACCGGGTCGCCCGGGCGCATCAGCGCGCTGCGGTAGCCGCGCCGCACCGACCAGGACGTCAGCCTGGTCTCGCCGTCGGCCAGGAACCGTCGCAGGTCCCACACGGCGGGGTTGGCCTTGAGCAGCCACGCACCCAGCGTCGTCCGGGTGATCGCCGGGGCCATCGGCGCCTCCTGGGGTCTCGTCGGTCCGCCGTGTCCGGGCGCGCACGACGTCCGCCCCGCCGCGCGGTAGGAAGGAACCATGGCACGGGTGTCCGCCGACGCGGAGGAGCCGTCCGGACGACGCGGCGCGGGTCCTCCGGGCAGCCTGGCCGCCGACTTCCTGGAGGCCGTCGGGCAGCAGATGGGCGACGGTCCGCTCACGCCCGGAGCCCTGGCGCGCGCGGTCGTCTCCCTGCTCCCGGTCGACGGGGCGGGGCTCGCCACGGTGACCGGTGAGCTCCGGCTGCCGCTGGCGGCGAGCACCGCCGCCGCCGAGGAGGCCGAGGAGCTCCAGACCACGCTGGGCGACGGGCCCTGCCTGGTCGCGGCGCAGACGGGGGCGCCGTGCGCGGCGGACCTGCCGGAGCTGCTGGAGCGGTGGCCGCTCTACGCCGAGGAGCTGACGCGGCGCACGCCGTACCGCTCGGTCGCGGCGCTCCCGCTGCCCAGCCCGGCCGGGGAGGTCTTCGCCGCGCTCGACCTCTACGCGGAGGACGCGGCGCTCAGCGCACACCTCGACCTGGACCTGGTCGCGGCAGCGGTCGCCGCACCGCTGGGCGCGCTGCTCGACCTCTGCCTGCGCCCCGTCCGCGACGCGGTCACCGAGGACGCGCTGCCCGAGTGGTACGCCGACGCGACCGCCCGGCGTCTCGACGTGTCGATCGCCATCGGCATGGTGATGGCGTCGTCGCACCGGTCGGTCGGTGACGCCCTCAGCGTGCTGCGGGGCCACGCGTACAGCCACGACCGTCAGCTCGACGACGTCGCGGAGGACGTCGTGCTGGGCCGGCTGCCGGTGGAGGACCTCGCGGGCTGAGCTCGACCCCGACGGTTCGGGGGAGCGTCGTGCGGGAGAGGAGAAGAGCGGCGAGAGGATGCTCGGGGGTTCATCCCCTCGCCGCTCAAGAGAGAACCTACGGCCTCCCGAAGCCCTGGGCACCCTCGCGTCGTGTCATCTAGCGGACACGACCAGAACTGGACAACTCGCGCTACGACCTTCCTGATCACCGGTCGGATGACTAAGTTGCTGAGAAGTACGTGATGGGAGTCTGAATCCCGCCCGACGATCGGGGGATCGTCGCGAGAGCAGACGCCTACGGGGCCGGCAGCCGTGGCTGCCGGCCCCGTGGCCTGTCCGCTGGGACCCGTCGGTGTGGACGGGTCAGAGGGTGACGACGCCCTGGACGTCGGTGGGCCGGTCCGCGCCGCCCACGTCCTCGATGGAGACGGCCACGCCGGTCGACTCCTGGATGGGCCCGTGGAACCACTGCGCCACGTTCGTGCCGGCCGGGACCAGGTTGTCCGCGGTCACGGCCTGGTCGCGCATCGTCCACAGCTCGTACGTCTTGCCGAGCCCCGGCGAGGGCAGGTGGCCCCCGACGAACAGGGCCCGGTTCTGGCTCTTGGAGACGACGAAGGACACCTGGGCGCCGTTGGCGAGCACCATCGGCACGATCCGTGCGTCCGGGGCCGCGAGAAGCGAGTTGTCCGCCGAGGGTCCGGCCACGGGTGCCTGCTGCTGGCGGGCGAGGGAGTAGACCGCACCACCGAGCGCGAGGGCCAGGACGGACACCGCGGCGACGAGCACCGACAGCACCCGGGCCCGACGGCTCGAGCGGCGCAGGGCGAGCTCGTCGACCTCCCGCGGACGCTCCTGGAGCACGTCCCCGTGGAGCGGCGGCAGCTGGTGGACGTCGGAGAGACCGCGCAGGATCGACGTGCGCAGGGCCGGCGGTGGGGGCGGCGCGGCGGCCAGCACCGACAGCCGCGGGGCGGTCTCGCAGAACTCGGCGACCTCGCGGCTGCAGGTCGAGCACACCGCGCGGTGCGCCTCGAACTCCTCGAGCTCGTCGGCCTCCAGCGCGTCGAGGACGTACGCCCCGGTGGCGCCATGGATCTCGTTCATCGTTCTTCCCCTCACGCCTCGACTCCCAGCGCGTCTCGTAGCCGGATCAGTCCGTCGCGGACCCGGGTCTTCACTGTGCCGAGCGGCAGCTCGAGGCGCGCGGCGATCTCGGTCTGGGTGAACCCGCCGAAGTAGGCCAGCGTGAGCGCCTCTCGCTGGATCGGCGTCAGCGACTCCAGGGCCTTGCGGACCCGGGCCGCCTCCATCCGCTGCTCGACGCCCTCCCACACGTGGTCGACCTCGCGGCCGATCCCGGTGACGGCGTAGTGCTCGTCGCGAGCCACCTCGCGGGTGACCGAGCGGACCCGGTCGACCGCGCGGCGGTGGGCCATCGTGGCGATCCAGGCCAGCGCCGACCCCTTGACGGAGTCGAAGCGCGCCGCCTGGCGCCACACCTCGGTGTAGACCTCCTGCGTCACCTCGGCCGCGTGGTCGGGGGAGCGCAGGACGCGCCAGACGATCCCGTAGACCCGACCCGAGGTCCGGTCGTAGAGCTCGGCGAAGGCGTCCTGGTCACCGCGCGCGGAGGAGTGGACGAGCTCGACGAGCTCAGCCGCCTCCCCCTCACGCGCGGAGGTGGGCTCCGGAGAGCCCGAGGGCCGGGAGTCGTCTCCCGGCCCCGTAGGCACCGCGTACAGCGTCATGCTCGGTCTGACCCGGTGCCTGGTGCGATCAGGACTTCGGCAGCAGGACGGTGTCGATGATGTAGACCGTCGCGTTGGCGGTCTGCACGTTGCCGCAGACGACCTTGGAGGTGCCGTCGACGGTGAAGTCCTCGCCGCTGCCGGTGACCTTGATGTCGGTCTTGGCGAGCGAGGTGTGGCTGCCGGCGAGGTCCGTCGGCGCCAGCTTCGGCGAGGTGACGTGACCGGTCAGGATGGCGGTGAGGGTCTTCTTGTCGGCGAGGACCTTCTTGAGGTCGGCGGCCGGGATCTTCTTGAAGGCGTCGTTCGTCGGCGCGAAGACGGTGATGTTCTCGGCGTTGTTCAGCGTGTCGACCAGGCCGGCGGCCTTGACCGCGGTGACGAGGGTGGACAGCGCCGGGTTGTTGCTGGCCGCCGTGGCGACCGGGTCCTGCGACATGCCGTCGAACGAGCCCTTGCCCGAGGTCGGGACGGCGGCGCAGCCGGAGCCGAAGGGGGCGCTCGCGTCGCTGGCCGAGGCCGAGGGGCTGGCGGCGCTGGAGGAGGGGGCGGCGGCGCTCGAGGACGGGGCGGCGGCGCTCGACGCGGGGGCCGCACCGGAGTCGGCGGTGTCGCCGCAGGCCGCGAGGCTCAGGGGGAACGCGACGACCGCGGCGAGGGCGGCGATCTTGGTGGCGGAAGACTTGAAGTTCATGATCGGCCTTTCTGAGGGCACGACGTGCGGGGCTCCTCGGATGGGCCCCACGGTGTTGACGCCTCCAGTTCGCCACCGCTCGGGAGGGGGATTGGTCACGGTTCAACCAATTTCTGACCAGGGCAAACGGATGCGGGCATGCCGAAAAACCTCCCGGAGGAGGTCGTGGGGCAGAGCTCTGCTACTCGCTGGTGAACTGGATCTGGTGCCAGCCGCGGGCGCCGTCGGGGAAGACCTTGGTGCGGGCCTCGGGCTGGGTCTCGCCCGTCGCGTCGGTCGCCCGGACGGTGGCGCTGTGGAGCCCCGCGTCCCCGGTGAAGGGGAGCGACCACTGCCGCCACAGGTCGAGGCCGGCGTCGACGGCGAGGTCGGCCTCCTGCCACGGTCCGTCGTCGATCTTGACCTCGACCTTGGTGATGCCGCGGTGCTGCGCCCAGGCGACGCCCGCGATCACGGGCTTGTCCTTCGGGATCGTGCTGAGCGACTTCGGCAGGTCGATCCGGCTCTGCGTCAGGATCGGTCCGTCGGTGGCCCACTTGCGCTCGGTCCAGTAGGCCGTGCGCTTGGCGTACGTCGTGAACTCGATCCGCTCGAGCCACTTGGTGTTGGCGACGAAGCCGAAGAGTCCCGGCACGATCATGCGGGCCGGGTAGCCGCGGGCGTCGGCCAGCGGCTGGCCGTCCAGGCCCACGGCGATCATGGCGTCGCGGCCGTCGCTGACCGCCTGGAGCGGCGTGGAGGCGGTGTAGCCGGAGTCGAGCGAGTACGAGTAGACCTGGTCGGCGCCGGCCTGCACCCCGACCTTCTCCAGGATCGCGCTGAAGGGCACGCCGAGCCACCGCCCGCTGCTCACGTACGAGCCGCCGACCTCGTTCGAGACGCACGTGAGGGTGATGTCGCGCTCGATCAGGGGCATCGCCAGCAGCTCGTCGTAGGTCAGGGTGAGCGGCGAGTCGACCATCCCGTCGATCGTCAGGCTCCAGCTCGAGGCGTCGATCTGCGGGGTGACGAGGCTGATGTCGACGCGGTAGAAGGAGTCGACCGGGGTGGTGAAGGGCGTCATGCCGGGGATCTGGGCGCCCGCGGGGAGCGGCGGGGCCGGTGAGGTCGGAGCCGGTAGGCCGGTACCCCGCCGGGCCAGGGCGCCGGCGCTGCGGACGCGGCCGACGACGACACCGCCACCGCCGGCGAGCGCGGCGACCAGGGCCGTGAGCCCGAGCGCGGCGAGGAAGCCGCGGCGACCGCCCGTCCCCGTCGTGGTGCCCGTCGTCGTGGTCGCCGTCGTGCTCGCGGTCGCGCTGGTGGGGGCGGACCTGGCCGACCGGGCGACGAGAAGGAGCAGCGCCGCCACGCCGGCCGCGCCGGCGACCAGCGACGGGACCGCGTCGAGCAGGTCCCCGCGGTAGACGGCGGTGCCGGCGCCGACGACGCCGAGGAGGGCGATCCCGACGAGCGCCACCCGGCGGTGCGACCAGGCGACCAGCCCGAGGACGGCGGCGAAGACCAGCAGCGCCACCCCCACGGCGCCGATGAGGACGGGCTTGTCGTAGTTGCCCAGCAGCCGCACCGCGAAGGTCTTGGCCGGCGTGGGCGCGGCGTCGATCAGGGCGGAGCCGACCGCGATGACCGGGGACGCGGTCGGGTTCACGAACGAGGCGACCAGGTGGCCGACGCCGACCGCGACGCCCGCGGCCACGACACCCGACGCCGCCCGCAGCGCCTTGCCCGGCACGCCGGGACCGCCCGGCGCGTCGGGGCCGGTGCGCGCGAGGACGGAGGGGGCGGTCATGGACCCAGTTCGTCATGGGCCCGTCCGCAGATTGGACGCCGCCGCTCCCGCTCCGGGCGGGTCGGGCGACCTGCCCGGGCGAGGAAGCGCTCGCCCGCCCGCCGGGAGGTCGCTCCTGTCCCGCCCCGTGAACTAGGGTTCGACGGAACTCAAGACGATCTCGGGAGCTGTGTCGATCATGGTGGACGCCCACGACGGGCCGCAGGCTCTGCCGGCCGACCCGCCGCCCTTCGACGCGGCGCTCCTCGGTGCCCCGGACGAGGACGGCGACGCGCTCTTCGCGAGCCCGCGCCCGCCCGCCCCGGACCTCTCGACGGCCGGGCTGCCGGAGGCCGAGCTCGGCCCGACCGGTCGGCCGTGGCCCACGCTGGGCGACCCGCCGCCGCTGACCGACCCGCGACCGCCCGCGATGGTGATCGCCGTGTGCAACCAGAAGGGCGGGGTCGGCAAGACGACGACCACCATCACCCTGGGCGCGGCCCTCGCCGAGCTGGGCCGACGCGTGCTGCTCGTCGACTTCGACCCGCAGGGCTCGCTCTCGGTCGGGCTGGGCGTCAACCCGCACACGCTCGAGCACAGCATCTACAACCTGCTGCTGACGAAGGACGTCGCGATCACCGACGTCATCGACCGGACCGGCACCGAGGGCGTCGACCTGCTGCCCAGCAACATCGACCTCGCTGCCGCCGAGCTCCAGCTGGTCAGCGAGGTCGCGCGCGAGCAGACGCTGTCGCGGGTGCTCCGGCAGGTCAAGGGCGACTACGACGTGATCCTCGTCGACTGCGCGCCCTCGTTGGGCCTGCTCACCATCAACGCGCTCACCGCGGCCGACTGGGTGCTGATGCCCCTGGAGTGCGAGTTCTTCGCGCTGCGGGGGATCGCGCTGCTCGCCGACACCGTCAGCAAGGTGCAGGACCGGCTCAACCCCGACCTGAAGGTGCTTGGCATCCTCGGCACGATGTACGACCCGCGCACGCTGCACAGCCGCGAGGTCCTCGACCGGGTCGTGCAGGCCTTCGGCGACCAGGTGTTCCACACCGTCATCCGGCGGACGGTCAAGTTCCCCGAGACCACCGTCGCGGGGGAGCCGATCACCAGCTACGCCAGCTCGTCGCCGGGTGCGGCGTCGTACCGGATGCTCGCCCGCGAGGTGCTCGACCGGTGCCGGTGACGTCGGACGGGCCGCCGCGTCCCTCCGAGCGCGGGTCCTTCGACGTCCACCTGACGAACTTCGACGGCCCCTTCGACCTGCTGCTGCAGCTGATCGGTCGCCGCCAGCTCGACATCACCGAGGTCGCCCTGTCGCAGGTGACCGACGACTTCATCGCCCACCTCAAGGCCGCCGGCAGCTCGTGGGACCTCGACCAGACGACCGAGTTCGTCGTCGTCGCGGCCACGCTGCTCGACCTCAAGGCCGCCCGGCTCATCCCCTCGGGCGAGGTCGAGGACCCCGAGGACCTGGCGCTGCTCGAGGCCCGTGACCTGCTCTTCGCGCGGCTGCTCGCGTACCGGGCCTTCAAGCAGGTGGCGGGCTGGCTGGAGCGGACCCTGGCCGAGCAGTCGTTGCGGTCCCCGCGGGCGGCGGGGCTGGAGCCGCAGTTCGCCCGGCTGCTGCCCGAGGTCGTGCTGACGATCACGCCCGAGGCCTTCGCGGCGCTCGCCGCCCGCGCCATGGCGCCCCGGGTCGCGGAGGTGCTGTCGCTGGCCCACCTGCACGCGCCGGCGGTCAGCGTGACCGAGCAGGCCGGGGTGCTCGTGGACCGGCTGCGGCGTACGCGGGTGGCGACGTTCCGGGCGCTGACCGGCGACGCCGACCGGCTGACCACCGTCGCCCGGTTCCTCGCGCTGCTGGAGCTGTTCCGCGAGGGTGCCGTGGCCTTCGAGCAGGTCACCGCCCTGGGCGAGCTGACCGTACGCTGGACGGGAGCCGACTCCGGCGACCTCGCCATCTCCGACGAGTTCGACGAGACCACCGACGACGCCGACGACACCCCCGACGAGGACCGCCCCGCATGACCGAGCCCGATCTGCCGATCGCCGCGGTGCCGACGGCCGCCGAGATCTCGGGCGCTCTCGAGGCCCTGCTGCTGATGGCCGACGAGCCGATGACCGAGCTCGTGCTGGCCGAGGCGGTGGGGGCGCCGGAGACGGTGACGCGCGAGGCGCTCGAGGCACTGGCCACGTTCTACGACGAGACCGGCCGCGGCTTCGAGCTGCGCCGGGTGGGCGGCGGCTGGCGCTACTGGACCCGGGTCGAGCACGCCGGGGTCATCGCCGCGCACGTCGTCGCGGGGCAGAACGCCAAGCTCTCGCAGGCCGCGCTGGAGACCCTCGCGGTGATCGCCTACCAGCAGCCGGTCTCCCGGGGTCGGGTCGCGGCGATCCGTGGGGTCAACGTGGACGGCGTCATCCGGACCCTGCTCGCGCGCGACCTGGTCGAGGAGGCGGGCCACGACGTCGACACCGGCGCCGCCGTCTTCGCCACGACGCAGCTGTTCCTGCAGAAGATGGGGCTGGTCGGTCTGGACGACCTGCCGCCCCTCGCGCCGCACCTACCCGACGTCGAGGACCTCGAGGCCGAGCTGTCGGCGCTCGCGGCCCCGGTCGTCGAGCTCGTGCCGGAGCCCGTTCCCACCGCGGACCCCTGGACCGACCACCAGAACGACCCCGAGACCGACCACCAGAACGACAGCGTGCCCGCCGGGCAGGACGCATCAGCAGCAGTGCCCGCCGGGCAGGACGAGGAGGTGAGGGCATGAGCCCTCGCAAGCAGGGCGGCTCCGCCGCCGAGGAGCCCGAGGGCCAGCGGCTGCAGAAGGTGCTGGCCCAGGCGGGCCTCGCCTCGCGCCGGGCCTCCGAGATCATGATCGACCAGGGCCGCGTCGAGGTGAACGGCCGCGTCGTCTCCGAGCAAGGTCGCCGCGTCGACCCCGAGCGCGACGTGATCCGCGTCGACGGCTCGCGCATCCCGCCGCCCCGGCGGCACCGCTACATCGTGCTGAACAAGCCGCGGGGCGTCGTCTCCACGCTGCACGACCCGGAGGGCCGCCCGACGATCGCGGACGCCGTCGTCGAGTCCGGGGCGAGCCACGCGCTGCTCAAGGAGCGGCTGTTCCACGTCGGTCGCCTGGACACCGAGACCGAGGGCCTGATCATCCTCACCAACGACGGCGACTTCGGGCACAAGCTCTCGCACCCGAGCTTCGAGATCGACAAGACCTACCTGGCCGAGGTCGAGGGCATCGTCAACTCCGTGACGATGCAGCGGCTGCGTGACGGCATCACCCTCGACGACGGCCCCGTCCGCCCGCGCGGGCTCAAGGTCGTCTCGACGGTCGGCGGCAAGTCGCTCGTGCGGCTCACGCTCCACGAGGGCCGCAACCACATCGTGCGCCGTACGATGGAGCACGTCGGGCACCCGGTCCGGCAGCTGTCCCGGATCGGCATCGGACCGGTGCGGCTCGGCACCCTCAAGGTGGGCCAGATCCGCGACCTCACCTCCGAGGAGCTGGGCGCGCTGCTGGACCTCGTCGACGACGGGTCCTAGGGAGGGCTGCCCGGTCCATGGATCGCCGCATCTACGGGTTGGAGACCGAGTACGGGGTCGCCTGCACGTCCGGGGGGACGCGCCGGCTGACGCCGGACGAGGTCGCGCGCTACCTGTTCCGCCGGGTCGTGACCTGGGGCCGCAGCAGCAACGTGTTCCTGCGCAACGGCTCGCGGATCTACCTCGACGTCGGCTCCCACCCGGAGTACGCGACGGCCGAGTGCGACGACCTGGTCCAGCTGATCAACCACGACCGGGCCGGCGAGCGGATCCTCGAGGACCTGATCGTCGACGCCGAGCAGCGGCTCGCCAGCGAGAACATCGCCGGTGACATCTACCTGTTCAAGAACAACACCGACAGCCACGGCAACAGCTACGGCTGCCACGAGAACTACCTGATCAGCCGCATCGGCGACTTCTCCAAGATCACCGACGTCCTCGTGCCGTTCCTGGTGTCGCGCCAGCTCATCTGCGGCGCCGGGAAGGTGCTGACGACGGCGCGCGGGGCCGAGTTCAGCATCAGCCAGCGCGCCGAGCACATCTGGGAGAGCGTCTCCTCGGCGACGACCCGCAGCCGCCCGATCATCAACACCCGCGACGAGCCGCACGCCGACCCCGAGCGCTACCGGCGCCTGCACGTCATCGTCGGCGACTCGAACATGAGTGAGACGACGACGCTGCTCAAGGTCGGTTCCGCCGAGCTCGTGCTGCGCCTGATCGAGGCCGGCGTGCCCATGCGCGACCTCACCCTCGACAACCCGATCCGCGCGATCCGCGACATGAGCCGCGACCGTACGGGCCAGGTGAAGGTCAGCCTGAGCAACGGCCGCCGCATCTCCGCGCTCGAGCTGCAGACCGAGTACTACGAGAAGGTCGCCGAGTTCGTCGCCCGCGAGAGCCTGCGGACCCCGACGGTCGACCGCGTCCTCGACCTGTGGGAGCGCGCCCTGCGCGCGGTCGGCGAGGACAAGCTGGAGCTGATCGACACCGAGATCGACTGGGCGATCAAGCTCAAGCTGATCGACCGCTACTCGGCGAAGCACGACCTGAGCCTCGCCGACCCGCGCATCGCCCAGATCGACCTCGCCTACCACGACATCCGGCGGGGTCGGGGTCTGTTCTCCATCCTCGAGGCCCGCGGTGCCGCGGCCCGCGTCACGACCGAGCCGGCCGTGTTCCGGGCGAAGTCCATCCCGCCGCAGACCACGCGGGCCAAGCTGCGCGGCGACTTCATTCGCGCCGCCCAGGACTGCCGCAGCGACTACACGGTCGACTGGGTGCACCTCAAGCTCAACGACCAGGCCCAGCGCACGGTCCTGTGCAAGGACCCCTTCGTCGCGACCGACGAGCGGGTGGATCGGTTGATCGCGAGCATGCGCCGCTCGTACTAGCCGCTTCTGCTCCCTAGCAGGTTCTGCCCCCGTGGTTCTGGCCAGGGCTGCCCTGTAATGACGTCTTCAGACCAATGACGGCGCATGCGGCCGCCGGCGCCACGCCTGTACGCGGTTTCCACGTAGCGGTCTGAAGACGCGCGATCGGCAGCCGCCCTGCGGTGACGTCTTCAGACCGACGACGGCAGTCTGGCCGCCGGCGCCACCCCTGTACGCGGTTTTCCCGCAGTGGTCTGAAGACGCGCGGTCGGCGCGGGCGAGTGCGCGCGAACCGCGACGACTCGCTCTCGTGGCTCACGATCTGCGCGCACTCGACGTCGCCCGCCTCGGCGCGCGGTCTCTGATGAACCCGGTTGCACAGATTCACCCCTGTAATCTCGCCCGGTGCGAAATCGACGTGTCCCCCTGACCCGCGCCCTCGTCGGCGTCGGGCTCAGCGCCGTCCTGCTGGGTCTCGGCGCGTGCGGGTCGGGCGACGACCCCGCCGCCTCGGCGAGCCCGTCGCCGTCCGCCGCGGCCTCCGACACCGCGAGCGCGAGCCCGTCCGCCTCGGCGTCGGCGAGCCCCAGCGCGGCCCCGGTCACCGCGTCGAAGAACTTCGACGCGGTCAAGGTCGAGGGCGCGTACGGCAAGTCCCCGACGGTGACGATCAAGTCGCCGTGGGCGATCGACCAGACCCGCGCCGAGGTGCTGCAGCCCAACACCAAGGGTGCGGTCGTGCAGCCGGGGTCGACCGTCGAGGTCAACTACTACGGCGTGAACGGGCGTACGGGCAAGAAGTTCGACGACTCCTTCAGCCGCGGGCAGTCCATCGCGTTCCCGCTCGACCAGGTCGTCCCCGGCTTCAGCAAGGGCCTGCAGGGTCAGCACCAGGGCAGCCGCGTCGTCATCGCGATGCCCGGCTCCGACGGCTACGACTCGAGCGGAGGGAGCCCGCAGGCCGGGATCAACGTCGGGGACACGCTCGTCTTCGTCGTGGACATCGTGGCCGTCCCGCTGACCGGTCCCGTCGGCACCGCGGTGACCCCGAAGGCCGGCCTGCCGACCGTGGCCGAGACCGACGGCAAGCCGGTCGTCACGGTCCCGAAGACCGACCCGCCGACCTCCGTCGTCGTCCAGCCGCTGATCGAGGGCAAGGGCAAGGCCGTCGGGGCGGCCGACTCGGTCACCATCAACTACCAGTGGGTCGACTGGAGCACCGGCGAGGTCCTGGAGCAGACGTACGGCGCGAAGCCCGCGACCGCCGCCCTGGCCTCCCTCGTCCCCGGCCTGCAGAAGGGCCTGGTCGGCCAGAAGGTCGGCAGCCGCGTCCTCGTCGTCGTCCCGCCGGCCGAGGGCTACCCGCAGGGCAATGCGACCCCGAAGGTCAACCCGGGCGACACGCTCGTCTTCGTGGTCGACGTGCTCTTCACCTCCAGCGCGAGCTAGACCGGCTGCCCCGCCGCGGGATCGCGGTGGCGGGCGGCGAGGTCGGACGCCAGCGCGTGGACCCGACGGCGGGCCTCCGGGGGGCCGAGCACCTCGACGTGGTCGCCGAGCTGGAGCAGCTGGCGGACGGCCTCGACCTCCTCGTACCGGACCGTCGCGTGGCACCACGTGTCGTCCTGGGGCCGCACCTCGCTCAGCCGGGAGCCTAGGACGCGGCGGGCGAGGTCCAGCCGGCTGCGTCGGAGCCGGACCTCGACGGCCACGTCCCGGACCCGCTCGACCCCGGCCGCGAGACCGGCCCAGACCCGCGCCAACGTCTGCCCCGGCCGGAGCTGCGCCGGGTCGGGCAGCACCGCGTACGAGGCGAGGCGCTCGACCGCGAACATCCGCGGATCGCCCTCGACGTCCGCGACGAGGTACCAGCGGCCCGCCTTGACCGCCAGCCCGTACGGGTCGACCACGACCGTGGTCGGGTCGCTCGTGCCGCTGCGTCGGTAGACGAGCCCGAGCCGCCGGCCGGTCCGGAGGTCCGTCGCCAGGTCGGCCACCACGACGTCAGCGGTGCTCGGCGAGGACAGCCAGGCGGTGCTGTCCGCGACCACCAACCCGCTCAGCGGGGCCGTACCTCCCGGTCCCGACCCTCGGCGGGCGGCGAGCTTGCGATCTGCCTGCTCGGCCGCCGCGGCCAGCCCGAGCTGCTCCAGGCCGGCGTGGTCGAGGCCGGTGAGCAGCAGCGCGTCGATCTCGGTGGGGTCGAGGTGGGAGGCGTTCAGGCGGGCACCCGGGAGCAGGACGATCCCGCCGTGGCGGCCACGTTCCGCGTAGACGGGCACGCCGGCCTCGGACAGCGCCTCCACGTCGCGCAGGACGGTCCGGCGCGACACCTCGAGGCGTTCGGCGAGCTCGCCGGTGGTCATCCGCTGGTGCGTCTGCAGGAGCAGCAGCAGGGTCAGGAGGCGGGAGGCCTTCACGGTCCCATCCTGTCGGAAAAAGGTGACAGGTCCTGTCGCGATGGGTCGGTGGGGTGAGGGGCACGGCAGTCAGCCAACCCACGAGGAGCCCCGATGCCCGCACCCAACCTGTTCCTGGTCTACGTCCGGGACGCCGAGGCCGCCACGGTCTTCTACGGCGACCTGTTCGAGATCCGGCCGTCCTTCACCAGCCCCCGCTACGTCGCGTTCGCGGTGGCGCCCGGCGTCCTGTTCGCGGTGTGGACCGGTCGCCCCGAGCACGCCGTGCCGAGCACCCCGCGGACCAGCGAGGTGGGGCTGATGGTCCCGGGCTCGGCCGACGCGGTCGACGACCTCTTCGCCCGGTGGAGCGCGAAGGGCGTCACGGTCGTCGAGCCGCCGCACGACGACGTGTTCGGCCGCACCTTCGTCGTCGCCGATCCCGACGGGAACCTCGTCCGGGTGTCGCCGACCGACTGACCTACCGCTTCGGGCCCCGGGGCAGCCCGCTCGCCTCAGGCCAGCGCCTTCTCGGCGAAGTAGGTCGCCACCGGGTTGCCGTTGAAGTTGGGGATCCGGACGTAGCCGGAGGAGTCGTAGATGTGGAGGGCGTCGTGCTGGTGCTCGCCCGTGTCGAGGCGGGCGACGGCGTAGCCGCGCTCGCGCGCCTGGCCCTCGAGGAACGCGAGCAGCCGACGGGCGACGCCACGGCCGCGGAGGGCGGGGACGACGTACATCTTCTTGATCTCGCACGCGCCGGGGTCGGGCAGCTGCTTGAGCCCGCCGCAGCAGGCGGGGGAGCCGTCGACGTAGCCGACCCAGAAGCCGCCGCCGGGCGGTCCGAGCTCGCGTGGCCCTGCGAGAGGCATGTCCGCGCCGTTCTGGTCGAGCCCGTCGTAGAGGACGGCGATCTCGGCGGCCATGGCCTGGGCCAGCACCTGGCCGTCGCCCGCATCGACGCGGGCGGGGCGGAACTCGACCTCCACGCTGCTCATGCGCACCGACGCTAGCCGAACGGGGCCTCGCGGTCGTCCTGGGCGAGGAGCGTGGCGGCGTGCCGGCCCGCGGCCGCGGCGGCGAGGAAGTAGGCGGGGTCGCCGTCGAGGCCCCGGCCCATCGTCGAGAGGCGGAGCGGGGAGGCGAGCAGGGCGTCGTCGAGGCCGTCGAGGGCCACGCGTACGGCCCGGTGCCGGTCGAGCCCCCGGGCGGCGGCCTCCACGTCCGGGGCCATCGCGACCAGCGCATCGAGCCCGGCCGGGTCGGTGACCCCGCGCAGCCGGGCGGCTCCGCCGAAGTCCGGGACGGCGAGGTCGGCCGCGCTGAGGGCGACCCGTCCGTACGCAGTGAGGCTGTGGTGGGAGACCCCGCGGTGACGGGGTCGGGCGTCGGCCCCCGAGATGCGGAGGCTCGCGACGGGCCGCCCGTCGAGGGCCGCGACGGCGTTGACCGCCTCGCCCGCCCCGACGCCGGAGAAGCCCCAGCGGGTCCCGGTGCCGAGGTTGCCGGGTCCCTGGGTCACGACCGCGACCTCGGCGTCGAGCGCGAGGCGGGCAGCGAGCAGGCCCGAGTGCACGGTGACGGCCTCGAGGTCTCCGCCGAACGACTGCCCGACCGTGACGGTGGCTGCCATCAGCCCCGCGTCGCGCAGCTGGGCGACCGCGCGCGAGAAGGCGATCGGCAGCGCCCCCTGGTCGCTCATCACGTAGACGACCCGCGTGCCGGGGCGGTCGTGGGCCAGCGCCAGCAGGGTCGGCGCGAGCGCGGAGTGCAGATCGGCCACGACCACCGGCAGGCCGTCGAGCGAGTCCGCGTCAGCCAGCAGGTCGTGGTGCGGCGACCCCTGCTCGTCGGCCCCGGCCACCATCGCCTGCAGCGGCAGGTAGCGGGCCTTGACCAGGTGCCCGGCCGGCTGCGGGGGCTGGGCCACCACGGAACCGTCCGGGCCGAGCACGGCGATCACGAGCGCGTAGCCGCCGGTCCCCAGGCCGCGGTCGAGCGCGCCGACGTTGAGCAGCACGCGGTCCCCGACGGCCGGCGCGGCCATGAGGTCGGTGTACGCCAGCGAGCGGACCTCGGCCCTCGTGTCGTCACGGACCGCGGTCAGCTCGACGGCGCCCCGCCACCCCCCGAGCAGCGCCGCGACGGTTCCGGAGGCCCACACGATCACGCTCAGACCCTAGTGGCGCGGATTCGCCGGCAGCGCGTAGTAGCGTCGTGCTCCGCCCGAACCTGCGTACGATTCCGCCCCCTGACAGCTCCCCCCGAGCAGGAGGACCGACCCCCATGGCGCCCAGGAAGACCGAGCGGATCGTGAACCTCACGATCGCGCTGCTGGTCGCCGGTCGCTACCTGCCCAAGACGCGGATCCGCGAGCTCGTCGAGGGTTACCACGGCCTGAGCGACGCCGCCTTCGAGCGCACCTTCGAGCGGGACAAGGACGAGCTGCGGGCGCTCGGCGTGCCGATCGAGGTCGGCGGCTACGACCAGCTGTTCGAGGACGAGGCCGGCTACCGAATCCTGCCGAGCGAGTTCTCGCTGCCGCCCATCGAGCTCGACGCGGAGGAGGCCTCGGTCGTCGGCGTCGCCGCGCGGGTCTGGCAGCACGCGAGCATGGCCGAGTCGACGCAGAGCGCGATGACCAAGCTGCGCGCCGCGGGCGTGGAGCCCGACCCGTCGGCCCTCGCCGCCCTGGAACCGTCCGTGCAGGCGACCGAGCCCGCCTTCGGCCCGCTCTGGAACGCCGTGCTCGACCAGACCCGGGTCCGCTTCACCTACCGCGACGGCAGCCTGCGGACGTTCGAGCCGTGGGGGCTCACCTCGCGCCGGGGCCGCTGGTACGTGGTCGGCCGCGACGTCGACCGCGACGCGAACCGGATGTTCAAGCTGTCCCGCATCACCGACGTCCCGGTCGGTGTCTCGCGCCCGGGGGCGTACGCGGTCCCCGAGGGTCTCGACCTGCGGGCGCTGGCCCGCGCCCTCGACCCGCAGGAGCCGACGGCGGAGGCCCTGCTCGCGGTCCGCCCGGGCCGGGCGCCGTCGCTGACCCGACGGGGCCGTCGGCCCGAGGCGACGCCGGACCTGGCGTGGGCGCCGGAGGGCTACGAGCGCTGGTGGGTCGGCTACGGCAGCCTGCCCGGCATGGCCGAGGAGGTGGCCGGCCACGGCGCGGACGTGCTCGTCCTCGAGCCGCTGGACCTCCGCCAGGCCGTGGTGGCGCGGCTGGCGGCCGTGGCCGAGACGTCGCCGACCGCGGCACCGGGCGTCGCGACGGTCGCCCGATGACGAGCCAGGCCCAGGTGCGCCGGCTGCTGAGCCTGGTGCCGTACCTGCGGGAGCACGACGGTGCGCCGGTCGCGGACGTGGCGGCGGCGTTCGGGGTCAGCCCGCGGACGCTGCGGGCCGACCTCGGCGTGCTGTGGATGTGCGGGATGCCCGGCCTGTCGCCGGGCGACCTGATCGACATCGACATGGACGCGGTGGACGGCGAGGGCGTCATCCACCTGAGCAACGCCGACTACCTGACCCGCCCGCTGCGGCTGACCGCGGACGAGGCGCTGGCCCTCGTGCTCGCGCTGCGCACGCTGCGGGAGATCGCCGGGCCGGACCAGCGCGCCGCGACCGATCGCGCCCTGGCCAAGCTCGAGGTCGCGTCCGGTGCGACGCCCACCGGGCAGGCGTCGGTCAGCGTGACCTCGGCGAGCGACGAGGTGCAGGCGACGCTGACCGACGGCCTCCAGCGCGGTCGCCGCCTCGACCTGACGTACGACGTGGCCAGCCGGGAGGAGACGACGCAACGGTTCGTCGACCCGCTGCGGCTCTTCGTGCTCGACGGGAACGGCTACCTCGAGGCGTGGTGCTACCGGGCGGACGGGCTGCGGACGTTCCGCCTCGACCGCGTGGCCGCCGCGAGCGTCACCGACGAGCCCGTGCAGCCCCACGACGTGGTGCTGACCGACCTGAGCGCCGGCTGGTTCGCCGACCTGGCCGACGCGCCGGTGGTGACCCTCGAGCTGGCGCCGGAGGCGGCGTGGGTCGCGGAGTACTACCCGACCGAGTCCACGACGCCCGGCCGCGACGGCGCCGTCGTCGCCTCGTTCCGGGTCACGGACCCGGCCTGGCTGCGGCACCTCCTGCTGCGACTCGGCGGGGCGGCGCAGGTCCTGGCCCCGGTCGGCGCGGGCGAGCCCGCGGCCGGAGCGGCGCGCGAGGCCCTGGCGGCGTACGCGGCCTTCGACGCGGCGGAGCCCGGCTAGCCGCGAGCGTCGGGGACCGGGCGTGTCAGCGCCCGGGGCGGAAGCGGCCAGAATGGGGGAGTGGTCTGGCCCTGGGTCCTCCTGTTCGCCGTCATCGCCCTGGGCGGTCTCGGCGTGCTCGTCCTCGTCGCGCTCCGGGTCTGGCGCTCCGCCCGGGGGCTGCTGGCCGAGCTGGACGTGGCGGCCGGGCGCGCCGGCGAGCTGGCCGACCTCCTCGCCCAGGTCCAGGTCCCCCAGGTCCAGGTCACCGGTGCGACCGAGGTCACCGACCGAACCCTGCCCGACGCCGGCTCCGAACTCACCGCTGACGACGCGTGGCCGGGTACGGTCGAGTCGTACGATCACCGAGGCGCAGACGCGCCGGGAAAGAAGGAATCATGACCCCGCTCGCTCTTGGTGGCCTCGGTGTTCCCGAGCTGCTGATCATCCTGGCCGTCGTGCTGCTGCTCTTCGGTGGTTCGCGGCTGGCCGGCCTGGGCAAGAGCAGCGGGCGCGCCCTCCGTGAGTTCAAGGAGGAGACGAAGAGCCTCCCCAAGAACGACAAGACCACCGCGGCCGACGACCTCGCCGCCGGCCAGCCGACCGTCACCCCGGAGCCGCTGGCCCCGACCGACCCCGGCTACCAGCAGCCGCCGCGGACCAACCCGAACGCGGTCGACCCGAGCGACGCCCGTCGCGACGTCTGACGTCGCGACACCGACAGCCTGAGCGCCTCGTGTCCATGAGTGCCCCGTGTCCCTGACGGTCCGCGGCCGGCCCATCCGGCTCAGCTTCGCGTGGCTGAAGCCGCCGAAGGCCGGTCCTGACGGCTCGATGAGTCTGTTCGAGCACATCGCCGAGCTGCGCTACCGCCTGATCATCATGGCGCTGACGATCGTCGTCGGCACCGTCGTCGCCTGGTTCTTCCGGAGCTACCTCACCGAGGTGATCTTCTACCCGTACCAGCTCGCCGCGGAGGCCATCCGGGCGAAGAATCCGGGCGCGAGCCTGCAGATGGTGAACCAGGGTGTGGCCTCGCCGTTCACGCTGGCGCTCAAGGTGTCGGCGATGGCCGGGATCCTGGCCACGTCTCCGATCCTGCTCTACCAGCTGTGGGCGTTCATCGTCCCGGGTCTGCTGGCGAAGGAGAAGAAGTGGACCCTGATCTTCCTCGGGTCCGCCACGCCGCTCTTCCTGGCCGGGGTGGCCGTCGGGTACTACGTGATGCCCAAGGGCCTGGTCGTGCTGCTCGGCTTCACCGAGAACGGCATCACCAACCTGCAGGACGTCAACCAGTTCCTGTCGTTCCTGATGCGCTTCATGCTCGTCTTCGGGGTCGCGTTCCTCATCCCCGAGGTCGTGCTGATCCTCAACATCATGGGGATCCTCAAGGCGAAGTACCTCTCCAAGTACCGCTCGCTGATCATCTTCGGCACCTTCGTGTTCGGTGCGGTGGCGACGCCGTCGACCGACCCGTTCTCGATGCTGGCGCTGGCGCTGCCGATGACCGTGCTCTTCATCGTGGCCGAGGTGATCGCGCACGTCCTCGACCGGCGCAAGGCCCGCCGCGGCACCATCGACCCGGTCGCCCGGGACCGCGCGCTGCGCGGCCTGACCGACGGTGAGGATGCCTGAGCCGGTCGTTCCTCAGCAGGGCGAGCCCGAGGAGCGCCGCACCGGTACCGCCTCGATCGCCCTGGTGGTGAACCCGGCGGCCGCCAAGGGGCGCGCTCAGGCACTGCTGCCCCAGGTCACCGGGCGGCTCCGCGACGCGGGGCACGCGGTGGAGATCTCGCTCAGCCGCACCCCGATGGAGGCCGCCGAGCTCGTGGCCCGGGCCGCCGGCAGCGGCGTGGACGTCCTGGCGGTGATGGGCGGTGACGGCATGGCCCACCTCGGCGTCAACGCCGTCGCCGGGCACGCGGCCGAGCACCCGGACGGGCCCGCGCTCGCGCTGGGGCTGGTCCCCGCCGGCACCGGCAACGACTTCGCGCGCAGCCTCGGGCTCGACCCCGCCGACGTCGGCGGCGCGGTGGCCGCCCTCGCCGGGGGGACGACGCGTCCGGTCGACCTCCTGCGCGTCGGGGGCCGTTGGGTCGGCACCGTGCTCGCCACCGGCTTCGACGCCCTGGTCAACGCCCGCGCCAACCGGATGCGCCGGCCGAAGGGTGCTGCGCGCTACACGATCGCGGCGCTGGCCGAGCTGCGGACCTTTCGGCCGCTGGCGTACGAGCTCGTGATCGACGGCGAGCCACGAGACCTCGACGCGATGCTCGTCGCCGTCGGCAACACCAGCACGTACGGCGGCGGCCTGCGGATCTGCCCGGCCGCGGACCCGTACGACGGCTGGCTCGACCTGACGATCATCCATCCCGTCGGCCGTGCCAAGCTCCTCCAGCTCCTGCCCCGGATGCGGGACGGCAGCTTTGCCTCCGACCCTTGCGTGGAGCAGCTCCGGGCACGTTCCGTGGCGGTCTCCGGCGGCGGCGGCCTCGCGTACGGCGACGGCGAGGAGCTGGGGCCGACGCCCGTCACCGCGACCTCGGTCCCCGGCGCCCTCCGCATCTGCCTGTGACGACGGACCCCAGACCCGCCACCACCACCCAGGTAAGTTCGAAGGCGTGAGTGCGGAACAGGTCAGTCCCGCCGAGGCGTACAGCAGGTTCCAGGAACGGCGCTCCTCGCCGCAGCTGGCGGCGTTCGCCGACGGGTACGGGTTCGGTTTCGACGACTACCAGCGGGAGGCCTGCGCCCACGTCGAGGCCGGCTCCGGTGTGCTGGTCGCCGCCCCGACCGGGGCCGGCAAGACCATCGTCGGCGAGTTCGCGGTCTACCTCGCCCTGCAGCAGGGGCGCAAGGCGTTCTACACGACGCCGATCAAGGCCCTGTCGAACCAGAAGTACGCCGACCTCGCGCGCCGCCACGGCTCGGCGAACGTGGGCCTGCTGACCGGCGACAGCTCGATCAACTCCGAGGCCCCCGTCGTCGTCATGACGACCGAGGTCCTGCGGAACATGATCTACGCGGGCTCGCGCACGCTCGACAACCTCGGATACGTCGTCATGGACGAGGTCCACTACCTCGCCGACCGGTTCCGGGGCGCGGTGTGGGAAGAGGTCATCATCGGCCTCGCCGACTCGGTGCAGGTCGTGGCCCTGTCGGCGACGGTGAGCAACGCCGAGGAGTTCGGCGAGTGGCTCGCCGCCGTACGGGGCGAGATGGAGGTCGTCGTCTCCGAGCGGCGTCCCGTCCCGCTCTACCAGCACGTGCTCGCCGGCCGCACCCTGTACGACCTGTTCGCCGACGTCGCCCCGACCGCCCGCCCCGACGCTGCACCGGGTCGCGGCGAGGTCAACCCCGGCCTGCTCAAGGTCGCCCGCGAGGAGTCCAAGTACGTCCGCGACGACTCGAGGCGGCCGCGGGGACGCAGCGGCCAGGGCAAGCGGAACGTGGCCTACGGCAGCGGCGCGTACGGCGGGGCGAGCAGCCAGCGGGCCGGAGCCGGCCAGCGGCCGCGCGCGTCGCTGGTGCCCAGCCGGGCGGACATGGTCGAGCAGCTCGACCGGGCGGCGCTGCTGCCCGCCATCGTCTTCATCTTCTCCCGCAACGGCTGCGACGGTGCCGTCCGCCAGCTGCTCGGCACGGGCGTGACGCTGACGCGGCCCGAGGAGCAGAGCGAGATCGCCGGGGTCCTCAGCCACCACCTGAGCGGGCTCGACCCGGCCGACCTCCGGGCCCTCGACTACCCGCGCTTCGCCGAGGCCCTGACCCGGGGCATCGCCGCGCACCACGCGGGGATGCTGCCCGCGTTCAAGGCGTGCGTCGAGGAGTGCTTCGTCCGCGGCCTGACCAAGGTCGTCTTCGCCACCGAGACCCTCGCCCTGGGCATCAACATGCCCGCGCGCAGCGTCGTGCTGGAGAAGCTGGTCAAGTACAACGGCGAGACCCACGCCGACATCACGCCGGGGGAGTACACCCAGCTGACGGGCCGCGCCGGCCGGCGCGGCATCGACGTCGAGGGCCACGCCGTCGTGCTGTGGCAGCCGGGTCTGGACCCGCGCGCCGTGGCCGGCCTGGCCTCGCGGCGGACGTACCCGCTCAAGTCGTCCTTCGCGCCGACCTACAACATGGCGGTCAACCTCGTCGGCGCCGTCGGGCGCACCCGGGCCCGGGCGCTGCTGGAGCAGTCGTTCGCCCAGTTCCAGTCCGACCGCTCGGTCGTCGGGCTGGCCCGGACCCTGGCGCGCAACGCCGAGACGGTCACCGCCGAGTGGGCCGCGGCCGCCTGCGACAAGGGCGACTTCGAGGCGTACGCCCGCCGTCGCCTGCAGATCGCCGACCTCGAGGCCGACGCCGCCCGCGAGCGCAAGGCCGACCGGCGGGCCGAGAGCACGCAGGTGCTGCTGAGCCTCAAGCCGGGTGACATCGTCCGGGTGCCCGCCGGGCGCAGCCAGGGCTGGGTCGTGGTGCTCGACCCCTCGACCCGCGAGGGCGGCGGCGAGGACGACGCACCGCGCCCGCTGGTGATGACCGAAGACCGCCAGGTCCGACGGCTGGCCCTGGTGGACTTCCCCAGCCCGCCGGTCGTCGCCGGGCGCATGCGGGTGCCCAAGCACTTCTCGCCCAAGGAGCCCGCGTCGCGGCGCAACCTCGCCGCCGCGTTCCGCTCGAAGCTCGCCGAGATCGACCTCGGTGCCGCCTCGCTGAAGCGTCCGCCCGCCGACGCGGAGGTCGCGGCGCGGGTCGAGGACCTGCGCGACCAGCAGCGCCGCGACCCCTGCCACTCCTGCCCCGACCGGGAGACCCACGCCCGGGTGGCGGAGCGGGCGCTGCGCCTCGAGCGCGAGAACGTCCGCGTCGAGGAGCGCGCGAGCACCCGGACGCACACCATCGCGACGGCCTTCGACCGGATCTGCGTCGTGCTCGAGTCGCTCGGCTACCTCAACGGCGAGGCGTCCCGCGCCCCGCGCGAGCAGGTCAGCGACGCCGGCCGGATGCTCGCGCGGATCTACGGCGAGCTCGACCTGGTCGCGGCCGAGTGCATCCGCGCCGGGGTCTTCGACGGTCTCACCGTCCCGCAGCTCGCCGCCGTGCTGAGCAGCCTCGTCTTCGAGGCCCGGCGCAGCGACGACCACACGCGGCGCCCACGGATGCCGGACGCCCCCTCGAGCGACGCGGTGACCCAGGTCCGTCGCGTCTGGCGCGAGGTCTCCCTCGTCGAGCGCGACGCGCGCCTGACCCGGACGGGGGAGCCGGAGATCGGCTTCGCCGAGGTCGCGTACGGGTGGGCGGACGGGCGGTCCCTCGCCTCGGTGCTCGACCAGACCGACCTCACCGCCGGCGACTTCGTGCGCTGGGTGCGCCAGGTCGTGGACTTCGCGGGCCAGGTCGCCGACGCGGCCGGTCCGGGGCCGCTGCGCGAGACCGCGCACACGATGGTGCGGACGATGCGGCGCGGGGTCGTGACCTTCGAGGCGGACGAGGTCGACCCGGCCTGAGCGGACGCGGGCCGGGGCGACGCGCCCCGGCCCTCACGTTCAGGCTCCGCCCGGTCCGGCCCACGTAGGATCTCGCCTCGTGCCGACGCCCGCCCCGTTCCGCACGGGGTCGGTGGTGGTCCGGGCGGTGACGGTCTTCGTCATGACCGTCGGGCTGGTCGGCGCCGGCAGCTGGGTCCCGACCCAGTCGCGCGACGAGGCGGCGACGGTGTCGGCGGTCACGCGGTCGTGGTCGCAGCTCGGCGCCATGCTGCAGAACGTGGACGTCGTCCACTCGCTCTTCTACTCGGTGATGAAGGTCTGGCTCGACCAGGTCGGGATCTCGACCCTCACGCTGCGCCTGCCCTCCGTGGTCGCCTGCGGCCTCGCGGCCGGGCTGGTCGTCGTGCTCGGCTCGCTGCTCTTCACCCCGCGCGCCGGCCTGCTGGCGGGACTGGTGATGGCGGTCTGCCCCCGGGTCACGCTGATCGGGCTGGAGGGCCGCTCGGCCGCCTGGTTCACCGCCGCGGCGGTGCTGCTCGTGCTGCTGGTGGTGCTCGCCGTACGCCGTCCCTCGTGGGCCTGGTTCCTGCCGGTCGCCCTGGTGACCGCGTTCCTGGGTGGGCTGCACGTCTACGCGGCGCTGATGCTGCCGGTGCTCGTCGTCTGGCTCTGGGCGCCGCCGGAGGCCGCGGGCCTCCGACGTCGGGTCTGGCGCTTCGGGCTGCCCCGCGGCCGGCTCGCGCCGCTGCTCGGGCTCCTCGCCGGCGCGGTGCCGGTGTCGCTGCTCGCCTGGCGCGCCCGCGGCCAGCAGGCGCAGGTGGACTGGATCGACCCGCCGACGCTGGAGTCGCTGGCCAAGATCGCCACCGAGACCGTCGCCCCGCTGAACGGGGTGTGGGCCGTCCTGGCCTGGGCGATGGCCGCCGCCGGGCTGGTGTGGCTGGCGCGGCACCGCCGGGGCCGGCGGGGGACCACGTTCCTGCTCGTCGGCTGGGCGGTCTTCCCGGGGCTGGCGCTGGTCAGCGTCTCCGCGGTCTGGACGCCGCTCTACTCCCAGCGCTACCTGTCCTTCTCGCTCGGCGCGCTGGCCGTGCTGAGCGGAGCGGGCCTCGCCTCCGTACGGCGGGGCTGGCTCCGGTTCGTGCTGGCCATGAGCCTTCCGCTGGCGTCGGCGGTCACGTTCCGCGACCAGCGCGAGGTGGGGGCGTGGGACAGCTGGGCGCAGATCGCCGCGATCGTGGCCTACCGGGGCAACCCGGGCGACGCGGTCATCGACTACCCGCTCGTCTCGACCATCACCGTCTCCTACCCCGGCGCGCTCGGCAACGGGCCCGTCCTCAACGCGGGTGCGGACCGGCTCACCCGGCACTACCTGTGGGACGAGCGGCTGCCGCTGCAGGCGGTCGAGCCGCGGCTGCGCGGCGTGCAGCGGCTCTGGTACCTCTCGCCGGTCGCCGACGAGGTCCAGCGCACGACCGAGATCCGCCGGCTGCGTCAGCTCGGCTTCGACGGCACCCTGCTGGAGCGCAGCGACGCCGAGCAGACCTGGCTCTTCACCCGGACCGCCGCGCAGACCGAGCGCGGCGACCAGCTGCTCAGAACGCCTGGCTGACCGTCGACATGTTGAAGTCGGGCACACGGAGCGGCGGCATCACCGTCTTGGTGATGTAGTCGTTCCACTCCCGGCACAGCACCGGTACGGCGGCCCCGACCTCGGTCACGCGCCCGAGCAGCTCGACCGGCGACTCGTTCCAGCGGAAGTTGTTCACCGCCGCGACCACCTCGCCGTGCTCGACGAGGTAGACGCCGTCGCGCGTCAGCCCGGTCAGCAGGAGCCGTTCCGGGTCGACCTCGCGGATGTACCAGAAGCAGGTCAGCAGCAGGCCGCGCTCGGTGGAGGCGATCATCTCCTCTAGCGTGGCCGTGCCGCCGCCGTCCATGACCAGGTTGTGCGCGGCCGGGGTCGCCGGTCGGTCGGTCGCCGCGCCGTGACCGCGGTTGCGCACCAGCTCGGTGAGCACGCCGTCGTCGAGCCAGCGGACCTGCCCGACGTCGAGGCCCTGGTCGAAGGAGAACGACGTCCCGTCCGTCGACATGGTGCTGGCGACGAAGGGCAGCGTCTCCTCGCCCGGCCAGGCCGGGTCGGAGAGCAGGGTCAGCGGGAGCGGGGTCAGCCGCTCGCCGACCCGCGTCCGGCCCTCGCCCGCGGCGTACACGTTGCTGCCGTCCTCGGCGTCGCGGGCGCTCGCGGTCCAGGAGGCGTAGACCATCAGGTCGGCGACGGTCCCGGGCGGCAGGAGGGTCTCGTAGCGCCCGGGCGGCAGCTCGACCGTCCGTCGGGCCCAGCCCAGCCGGGTGCTGACCTCGGCGTAGAGCGCGTCCACGTCCACGTCGGTGAAGGTGCGCGTCTGCTGCCCGACCCATCCCGAACGGGCCAGGTCGGCGCTCTTGCCGTTCAGCTCGAGCCGACCCTCGGGGTCGACGCCACGGCGGCGCAGGCCCGTGCTGCTGGCCAGGTAGACCGTCTCGACGACGTGCTCGGCGAAGCCGTAGAGCAGGTGGCCGTCGGTCTCGGCCTGCGCGAACGCCCGCCCGAGCCCGGACGCCACGGTCGCCAGGGTCTCGACGCTGGTGGTCGCGGGATCCTCCTCGAAGTCGAGGCGGCCCTGTCCGTCGTCGGGGACGAACGGCACCGGCTCGTCGGCGGGCGACGCGGAACGTGCCGCCGCCTCGGCGGCCGCGACCAGGGCCGCGACCTCGGAGACGTCCACCAGGTCGGCCGCGACGGTGGCGACGGCCGTGCCGCCGTCGACCTCGGCCGTCGCGGTGACGGACAGGCTCCGGGCGTGCACCTCGGCGTTGGTGGTCAGCGCGTTCGCCGCCCACCGCAGGTTGGTCTCGTAGCGCTCGGTGAGCACCGCGACGACGGGGCCGGTCGCGACCGCGAGCGCCTCGGTCAGCAGGTCCTGGACCCTCATGCCGTTCCCTCCGCCGCCGTGTTCAGCACGTTCACCCCGCGGAACAGGGCCGACGGGCACCCGTGCGAGACGGGTGCGGTCTGGCCCGGCTGGCCCTTGCCGCAGTTGAGCACCCCGCCGAGGACGTACGTCTCCGGCCCGCCCGCCGCCTCCATCGAGCGCCAGAAGTCGGTGGTCGTCGCCTGGTAGGCGACGTCCTTGACCTGGCCCGCGAGCCGGCCGTTCTCGATCCGGTAGAACCGCTGCCCGGTGAACTGGAAGTTGTAGCGCTGCATGTCGATCGACCAGGACTTGTCCCCGACGACGTAGATGCCGCGCTCGACGTCCGCGATCATCTCCTCGGTGCTCGGCCCCTGCGGGTCCGCCGCGAGCGAGACGTTCGGCATCCGCTGCATGGGGATGTGGCCGGGGGAGTCGGCGTACGCGCAGCCGTTCGAGGGGCCCAGGTCCTTCTCCGCGGCCATCTGCCGGTTGAGCTGGTAGCCGACGAGCGTGCCGCCGGAGACGATGTCGAAGCTGGTCCCCGCAACGCCCTCGTCGTCGTAGCCGATCGACGCGAGGCCCCGGTCGACGACGCGGTCGCCGGTCACGTTCATCACCGGGCTGCCGTAGTGCAGCGTGCCCAGCTGGTCGAACGTGGCGAAGGACGTGCCCGCGTAGGCGGCCTCGTAGCCGAGCGCGCGGTCGAGCTCGGTCGCGTGCCCGATCGACTCGTGGATGGTGAGGAAGAGGTTGCTCGGCTCGATCACCAGGTCGTAGCGGCCCGCCTCGACGCTGGGGGCGACGGCGTGCTCGGCCAGCAGCGCCGGGATCGCGGCGACCTCGGCGTCCAGGTCCCAGCCGGTGCCCGTCAGGTACTCCCAGCCGCGGCCGACCGGCGGCGCGAGCGTGCGCATCGTGGCGAAGCCGTGGTCGCCGACGCTCACCGCCGTGAGCTGGGGGTGGATGCGGACCCGCTCCTGCGTCGTCGTGGTGCCGGCGAGGTTGGCGAAGAACTTGTTCTCGTGGACCCAGTGCAGCATCGCCGAGGTGTGGCTGACCCCGGGTGCCGCGAGCAGCGCCCCGGACAGCTCGAGCATCCGGCCCTGGCGCTCGGACTCGTCGACCGCGAAGGGGTCGACCTCGTACGACGACACCCACGTCGCGTCGCGGTGCACGGGCTCGTCGGCGAGCTCGACGCGGTGCGGGGTCAGCGGCTTGGAGACCCGGGCGGTGGCGACCGCCCGCTCGGCGAGGGCAGCGGCGGTGGTGGTCGTCAGGCCGATCCCGGACGCGAAGCCCCAGACCCCGTCGTGCACCACGCGCACGGCCAGCCCGACCGTGGTGTGGTCGGTGCTCGACTCGAGGCTCGTGTCGCGGAACGTCCGCACGCCCTCGCGGATCCGCTCGACCCGGAGGTCGGCGTAGCTGCAGCCGAGGTCGGCCGCCCGGGCGAGCGCGGCGTCGGCCAGCTCCCGCAGCGGCAGGGCGGTGAAGCCGGGGTCGACGCCGCGGGCGTCCGGGGGTGGGGGCACGCGCTCACAGTAACGAGCGGGTCCGACACGGTCCCGCCCCCTAGGCTGGGCCCCGTGGCTGTCGCCGTACGGGTCATCCCCTGTCTCGACGTGCACGCCGGCCGGGTGGTCAAGGGCGTGAACTTCGTCGACCTCCGAGACGCGGGCGACCCCGTCGAGCTCGGGGCGGTCTACGACGCCGAAGGGGCCGACGAGCTGACGTTCCTGGACATCTCCGCCAGCTCGGACGGACGCGAGACGACGCTCGACGTCGTCCGTCGTACCGCCGAGACCGTGTTCATCCCCCTGACCGTCGGGGGTGGCGTCGGCAGCGTCGCCGACGTCGACGTGCTGCTGCGGGCGGGCGCGGACAAGGTCGCCATCAACACCGGCGCGATCCGCCGCCCCGAGGTGATCGGGGAGATCACCCGCCGCTTCGGCAACCAGGTGCTCGTGCTCTCGGTCGACGCGCGGCGCGCCCCGGACCAGCCCTCCGGCTTCGAGGTCACCACGCACGGCGGACGCCGCGCGGCCGGGATCGACGCCGTCGCCTGGGCGCGTCGCGGGGTCGAGGAGGGCGTGGGGGAGATCCTGCTCAACTCGATGGACGCCGACGGGACCACGGCGGGCTTCGACCTGGAGATGATCGCCGCCGTGCGCGCGGTCGTGGACGTGCCGCTGATCGCCTCGGGCGGCGCCGGTCGGGTCGAGGACTTCCCGCCCGCGGTGGCGGCGGGGGCCGATGCCGTGCTGGCGGCGACGGTGTTCCACTTCGGCACGCTCCGGGTGGCGGACGTGAAGGACGCGATCGCCGCGGCCGGGCACCCCGTCCGGCGGGTCGCGGCGTCGGTGGCCGACCGAGCAGGGAGACTCTGACCGCGTGACGCCAGGGAAGCCGGACAAGCCGGAGAAGACCGGCAAGACCGACAAGCCGGGGAAGAAGAAGCGCAAGCTCACGCTCGCCGACCTCGAGCCGCAGCACGTGAGCCCGGAGGAGTGCCTCTTCTGCCGCATCGTCGCCGGCGAGCTGCCGTCGCGGCAGGTGTACGCCGACGAGCACGCGATCGCGTTCCTCGACATCAACGCCTGGCACCGCGGGCACACGCTCGTGATCCCGCGTCGCCACGTGGCCGACCTCGTCAGCGGCGACCCGTCGCTGCCGGAGATCGCGCCGGCGATCGACGCGGTGGCTCGGATGCTGAAGCAGCGCCTGGCGCCCGACGCCATGAACATCCTGTCCTCGGCCGGGGCCGTCGCCGGCCAGACCGTGTTCCACGCGCACGTGCACGTCATCCCGCGCTACGCCGACGAGCCGGGCCTGCACCACCTCGTGAACCACGACGAGGTCCCCGAGGGCGAGCTCGACTCGGTGTGGCGCCAGATCTCGGGCGCCTCGTGACGACGGTCGACGCCCCCTCCGGGCCGCCCGGGACGCACGTCGTGACGTCGCGGGGCCGGCAGGCCCGGCTGCTCCTCGTCGAGGTCCTGCCGCCCGCCGTGGTGGGCCTGCTGCTGCTGCCGTTCGTGATCGCGTACAGCCACTGGTGGCCGCGGACGCCGAACACGATCGACCTCCAGGTCTACGTGTACGCGGTCAAGGACATGCTCGTCGGCAAGGACATCTTCCTGACCAGCACGCCCGGCTGGCACCTCTTCTTCATCTACCCGCCGATCGCCGCCGTGCTGATGACGCCGCTGGCGTTCGGGCCGTACCTCTTCTGGCAGATCGCCTGGACGGTGGCCGGCGTCGGCGCCACCCAGTCGGTGCTGCGCCGCTGCGGGGTCCCGCGCGGGTGGAAGCTCGCGCTCGTCGGGTCCGTCGCGCTGATCGCCGTCGAGCCGATCCGGACCACGCTGGGCTACGGCCAGGTCAACACGTTCCTGATGGCCCTGGTCGTCGCCGACCTGCTCCCGCGCTACCCGGGTGCGCCGACCCACAAGCGCCCGTGGCAGGGCGTCCTCGTCGGGCTGGCCGCGTCGATCAAGCTCACGCCGGCCCTGTTCGGGGTCTTCGCCTTCCTCCAGGGCCGCCGCCGGCTGGCGATCGTCTCGGGGATCTCGTTCTTCGTCTTCACCGGCATCGGGTACGCGTTCCTGCCGCGCAACACGGTCGAGTTCTTCACCGGCCTGGCCGGCGGAGACACGCGGACGGCGTCCCCGCTCTACGTCGGCAACCAGTCGCTGCTCGGGGTCTTCTACCGCCTGGCGGACACCAGCCGGACCACGACGCTGGTCGGCCTCGGGGTGGCGGGCGTCGTCGCCGTGCTGGGCGCGCTGGTGGCGGTGCACTGGTGGCGCCGCGGGCAGCACGTCTTCGCGATCGCGCTCGTCGGCCTCTGCACGAACCTCGCCTCGCCGCTGTCGTGGACCCACCACTACGTGTGGATCCTGCCGATGGGCGTCGCCGTGCTCACGCAGGTGCTGCCGCGGTGGGTCAGGGTCCTCGCCGGCTTCTGGGTCGTCTGGGTGTCCCTGTGCCCGCCGCTCGCGCTGCTTCCGTACGGCAAGCAGGTCGAGCTGACCTACACGCCGCTGCAGGAGCTGGTGGCCAACCTCGGTCCGCTGACCGGGGTCGCGCTGGTGCTGGCGCTGACCGTACGGCTGCTGGTCGTCCGCCGCCGCGCGCCCGTGGCCCGACGCGCGCTGCCCGCAGGGGGGAACGCGGCGGAGACCGCGGCCCTGCGGAGCTAGATTCGGGTCCATGACCGACACGCTCAACGACACCGCCGTCGCGACCTCCGGCGTCGACATCAAGCCGCGCTCGCGCGTGGTGACCGACGGGCTCGAGGCCACGGCCTCGCGCGGCATGCTCCGTGCGGTCGGCATGGGCGACGACGACTGGGTCAAGCCCCAGGTCGGCGTCGCGTCCAGCTGGAACGAGATCACGCCCTGCAACCTCTCCCTCGACCGGCTGGCCAAGGCCGTCAAGGAGGGCGTCCACGCCGGGGGCGGCTTCCCGCTCGAGTTCGGCACCATCTCCGTCTCCGACGGCATCTCCATGGGCCACGAGGGCATGCACTTCTCGCTGGTGAGCCGCGAGGTCATCGCCGACTCCGTCGAGACCGTCATGTCGGCCGAGCGCATGGACGGCTCCGTCCTGCTCGCCGGCTGCGACAAGTCGCTCCCGGGCATGCTGATGGCCGCCGCGCGGCTCGACCTCGCGTCGGTCTTCCTCTACGCCGGTTCGACCCTGCCGGGCCGCGTCGGCGACAAGGACGTGACGATCATCGACGCGTTCGAGGCCGTCGGCGCCTGCCTCAAGGGCCTCATCACGCGCGACCAGGTCACGGAGGTGGAGAAGGCGATCTGTCCCGGCGAGGGTGCCTGCGGGGGCATGTACACCGCCAATACGATGGCCAGCGCCGCCGAGGCCCTGGGCATGTCGCTGCCCGGCTCGGCCGCCCCGCCCGCCGTGGACCGGCGCCGTGACGGCTACGCGGTCGAGAGCGGCAAGGCGGTCGTCGAGCTGCTGCGCCGCGGGATCACCGCCCGCCAGATCATGACGAAGGAGGCGTTCGAGAACGCCATCGCCGTCGTCATGGCGTTCGGCGGCTCGACCAACGCCGTGCTCCACCTGCTGGCCATCGCGAACGAGGCCGAGGTCGACCTGACCCTCGACGACTTCGTCCGGGTCGGCAAGAAGGTCCCGCACCTGGGCGACCTCAAGCCGTTCGGCCGCTACGTGATGACCGACGTCGACCGCGTGGGCGGGGTCCCGGTGGTCATGAAGGCGCTGCTCGAGGCGGGTCTGCTCAACGGCGACTGCCTCACCGTGACCGGCCGCACGATGGCCGAGAACCTCGCCGACATCGCCCCGCCCGACGTCGACGGCACGATCCTCCGCGCGATCACGAACCCCATCCACCCGACCGGCGGCATCACGATCCTGCACGGCTCGCTCGCACCCGAGGGGGCCGTCGTCAAGAGCGCCGGCTTCGACACCTCGGTCTGGGAGGGCACCGCCCGCGTCTTCGACGGCGAGCGGGCCGCCATGGACGCGCTCGAGGACGGCACGGTCAGCGCCGGCGACGTCGTCGTCATCCGCTACGAGGGACCGAAGGGTGGCCCCGGGATGCGCGAGATGCTCGCCATCACCGCCGCGATCAAGGGCGCGGGGCTCGGCAAGGACGTCATGCTCATCACCGACGGCCGGTTCTCGGGCGGCACCACCGGCCTCTGCGTCGGTCACATCGCGCCCGAGGCGACCGAGGGTGGGCCGATCGCGTTCGTCCAGGACGGCGACCCGATCACCCTCGACGTCGCGAACGGCACCCTCGAGCTCGGCGTCGACCCCGCGGAGCTGGAGCGCCGCCGCGCGGCGTGGGTCCCCGAGCCGCGTCCGGTCCGGCGCGGCGTGCTCGGGAAGTACACCCGGCTCGTCGGCTCCGCGAACGTCGGCGCGGTCTGCGGCTGACCCGGGCGGTGCCGTCATGACCCCGCCCCGGCTCCTGCAGACCGTCCTCGACACCGAGGACCCGCGCGGCCTGGCCGAGTTCTACCGGGTCCTGCTCGAGCTCTCGTACCGGGCCGGCGACGAGCCTCCCGACCCGAGTGAGCCGGACCCGCGCGGCGAGGACTGGCTGGTGCTCGTCGACGGCGGCGGTGGCCGCGCGCTCGCCTTCCAGCGGGTCGAGGCCCTGCCGCCGCCGACCTGGCCGGAGGGGACGCGGCCGCAGATGCTGCACCTCGACACGACGGTCCCGACGGTCGCCGACCTGCGGGAGCAGCACCTCCGCGCCCTCGGACTCGGCGCGCGGCTGCTCCACGACGGCTCCGACGACCCCGAAGAGCCCCTCTACGTCTACGCCGACCCGGCCGGGCACCCGTTCTGCATCTTCGTCGCGCCTGACGCCTGACGCCTGAGCTCGTCCTGACTAGCCTTCGGCGGGTGCGGAGCATCACCGTCGAGGAACGTCGTGCCCGGCTCGCCGAGCGCCACCTGCTGCTGCCGCGGACCCGGACGGACGACGTCCCGACCGTCGCCGACGCCGTGGTCGCGCTGCACTCCTCGGACCCGGTCACCGTCCACCTGTCCGTGCTGGCCCGCACGGAGCACCCCGCCCTCGCCCCGATCGAGGCCGCGCTGTACGACGACCGCACGCTCGTGCGTCACCATGCGATGCGCCGGACGCTGTGGGTCGCCCGACCCGAGACGGTCCGCGAGCTGCACGCGGCCGCGACGCTGGCGCTGGTGGCCCCGGACCGGCGGCGTACGGCGGGCTACCTCGCGGCGAGCGGCGTCGAGGACCCGGACGTGTGGCTCGACGACGCCGACGCCCGGGTGCTGGCCGACCTGGCCGAGCACGGACCCAGCACGGCCCGCGAGCTGGGGCAGCGGATCGAGGCCCTGCGGCAGCCGATCCTGGTCGGCGGTCCGCGCTGGGGCGCCACCCAGTCGGCCCACACCCGGGTGCTGCTCGGCCTCGGCTTCGCGGGCGCGATCCTGCGGACCCGACCGCTCGGCAGCTGGGTCAGTGGGGCCTATCGCTACGCTGTCGCCGACTCCTGGCTGCCCGGCGGTCTCGGCTCGCTCGACCCGCGTGCCGCGCGTGCGGCCCTCGCCCACCGCTACGTCGGCCGCTTCGGCCCGGTGACCAGTGACGACCTCCGCTGGTGGGCGGGCTGGCCGGTGACCGCGACCCGTACGGCGCTCGCCGACGTCGGTGCCGAGGAGGTCGACCTCGACGGCGGGCCCGGCTGGGTGCTGCCGGGCGACACCGAGGTCGCCGAGCCCGAGCCCTGGGTGGCGGCCCTGCCCAGCCTCGACCCGACGACGATGGGCTGGAAGCAGCGCGACTGGTACCTGCCGGAGGCCGCGGCGGACGCGTTCGACCGCAACGGCAACGCCGGCCCGACGCTGTGGGTCGATGGCCGCGTCGTGGGCGCCTGGGCGCAGGCCGGCGACGGGCGGATGCTGACGCACTACTTCGAGCCCGTGCCGCCCGCCCGTCGCGATGAGCTGGACGGGCGGCTGGCCGTGATCGCCGACGCGGTGGGGGAGACGCGCTGGACCGTCCGGTTCCCCGGGCGCGTGCATCCTCAGATCCTGGCCTCCTACGACGGTGGTCGACCCGAGGCGTAGTGGATGGCGGCCGCCGCGGCGGTGAGCTGGGTCGTGTAGTACGCCGCGTGACCGAGCTGGCCGTTGAAGTAGTAGTTGCTGCCGACGACCCCCGGCCAGCCGGACAGGTAGGTGTAGGCGAACCGGAGGTTCGCGTTGTAGGCCTGCGCCGCGGTGTTGGTGCTGCTGGCGACCTGCACACCGTCCACGTACAGGAACTGCCCGGCCGGGCCGAGCGTCGCCATCATGTGGTGCCAGTTCCCGTCGGCGTAGCCGTTCGTGCTGGTGATGACGCTGTAGCTGCCCGGGTAGACACCGAAGCTCAGCCGTCCGCTGGTGGTGAAGTAGACCATCCGGTCCCAGTTCGTGGGGATCAGCGCGAGCAGGCTGTTCGAGAACCCCATCAGGGCTCCGCTGGACGTCGAGGTGCGGAACCACGTCTCGAGGGTGAAGGTCTGAGGGTTGTTCTGCGTGGTGGGGGTCGAGACGTAGTCGCTCGCGCCGTCGAAGGTGGTGGAGCCTCCGCCGTCGCGGAAGCAGGCGCTCGCCGAGGAGTGCGCGGCCGTGTTCTGGTAGGTGCCGGTGCGGTTGCTGCCCGACAGGTCGCGCGCGGAGGACTGGTTGGTCGGCGTCGGGTCGTCGAGCGGGTAGGCGTAGTAGGCGTTGTCGCCCACCATCGCCGCCTGGCAGGTGAAGTACTTGTTCATGGCCACCGTGTCGGTCGTGTTGACGACGCGGGCGGTGAAGGCGGCCGACGACCCGGGCACGGCGGCGAGCAGAGCGCACAGCGCCAGGACCAGCAGGGCCGTCGCGCCCCGGACGCCCATGAGCTCGGGAGGCAGGCGGCGCCTCACGCCGCGTCCTCGTCCGGGCTCAGCCCGACGACCAGGCACCACAGGAGCGGCAGGCTGCAGACGAGGGACACCACGATCATCCAGGGCAGGTCCAGGTGGGGGTGGCCGACGATGTGGAACGGTGCTCCTGGCTCGGGCGCCGCCACGGCCACCGACCCCACCTGACCGGTGAGCAGGTCGACGTGGTGGCCGGGCATGCCCTCGACCCGGGTCGGCAGGAGCCCGCCGGAGACGACGTCGGCCTCGGCCTGGCCCCCGGGCGGGGTCCGGACCGAGATCAGCACGGGGTGGACGAAGGGGCGCAGGATCAGCACCGCCAGGCACAGCAGCAGGCAGGTCCCGAGCACGCGGACGCTCGAGCGCCAGCCCGCCCGGATGTAGCGCTGGCTGGCCACGAGGAGCACGGCGCCGGCGACGACCAGCATGGGCAGGGCCTTGACGACCCACCCCAGCCCGATCAGCGTGACCTCGACGGTGCCCACCAGGTCGATGTCGCGGACCGGGTACGGGTCGGCGGCGCCGTTGATGTCCCCCCGGACCCGGAGGGTCCCGTCGGAGAGCTTCTCGACCACGCGGTGCGTGATGATCTCCTTCGGGTTGGTGCGGGGGTGATAGCTCACGACGTCCCCGACGACGATCGCGGAGGTCGGTTCACGGCGGGTGAGGATGAGCGTCCCGACGGGCGCGGCGCTCCCCATCGACCCCGTCTCGATCACCGCCCAGGAGCCTCCGTCGAGCCGCCAGAGCAGGCCGGCGAGGAGCAGGACGGCGACGCCCACCATGACGGCGAGGGCCGCCAGGGTCTTTGCGGGCGTGGTCGGGTGCGCGGCGGCCTCCCGCAGGTCCGACCGACGAGGACCCGGGCGGGTGCGACGTCGGCCGGAGCTGCGGCGGTGCACCGTGCTCAGGCGATCAGGAGGTGAAGGTCCAGGTCAGCTGCTGGTTGGCCTGCAGCCCCTGGTAGGAGTTGCCCGACCCGACCGGCAGCGTGACCCGGAAGTTGAAGGTCACCGAGGCGCCCGCGGCGACGGGGCCGGTCAGCTGGATCGTGGTCCCCGCGATCGAGGTCAGCGTCGCGTTGGCCGGCGAGACCGTGGTCGTGGTGCCGCCGACCGTCTGGGTGATGACGATGCCCATCTGGGTGCAGAGGTCGCTGGCGCTGCCGGTCACGGCACCGGTCTGCGTGCAGGCTCCGGGAGCGAGCGTGAACGTGGCGGCGGGGGCCGTCCCGGTGTTGGCGATCGTCACCGAGACGTTGGTCGACTGACCGGGGACGAGCGTGGTCGAGCCGCCGTACTTGTTGATGGTGGCGCAGTTGGCCGAGTTGGTCCCGACGTTGCCGTTGGTGCCCGAGTTGCTCGTGCACACCGGCGGGGTCGCGCCCGGGCCGGTCTCGGTCATGATCAGGGTGCCCTCGGCCGCGTTGTTGATCGTGTTGACGATCTGGGCGGTGAAGGCCGCCAGGCTGCTGTTCATCGAGAAGGCAAGGACCATCGCACCGACGACGCCGGTGATCAGGGCCAGCGGGGTGAGGCGGCGACGCCCACGGGCGGCGCGCCTGGGGGTCGGGGAACCGGCGGTCGGTGCAGACATCGGGAGTGGGCCCTTCTGAGAGGATCTGGGACTGGGACCGGCAACCCCCGATGCCGTGACGTGAGGTTAATGTTACGGACGAAAAATTTCGTTCGAGACCTTTCGACAGTGACGAAGTCATCAACTCGGCGACCCATCCACGGCGTGGCACGGCTCCGAAGGTCCATGCTCTGCGGGTGCCGGCGGCGCCTGCCGGCCACGACGGACGGGACGAGGACGCCATGGACGACGGGCCGACGACCGGAGCCGTGCGCCTGCAGCCCCTCGCCCGGGCCCGGGTCGCCGCGCTGGGCGAGGTCGGCCGGGCCTGGCACGCGGGCCTGCCCGCGGTGCTCGACGACCTGACGCGGCGGTGGTCGGTGACGCTCGGACGCCCGCTGCCCGGCGGGAGCGCCTCGTACGTGGTCGAGGCCCGGACCGCCGGCGGTGATCCGGCGGTGCTCAAGGTGGCGCTGGCCGATCCCGGGTTCGCCGCCGAGGCCGAGCTGCTGCGGCGGGCCGACGGGCGGGGCTACGCGCGGCTGCTGAAGCACGACGCCGGACCCCAGGCCGTGCTCCTGGAACGACTTGGACCGGGCCTGGGTGTCTCCGGGCTCGGGGCCGAGGAGCAGCTCGACGTCCTCGCCCGCACGCTCGTGACTGCGTGGCGACCGCCCGACCGGCTGCCGTTGGACAAGGCGCGCTCCCTGGCCGGCAAGGTCGAGGCCCGCCGTCATCTGGCCGGCACGTCGGGTCAGGCGGCCGTGGACCTCGCCCTGGCGTACGCCGCGGAGCTGGGCCGCGCCGACCCGCAGGACCTGGTGCTCGTCCACGGGGACCCGCACCCGGGGAACCTGCTCCGCGTCGGGTCGCCCCGGCCCGGCGCGGAGAGCGGCTGGTGCTTCGTCGACCCGGAACCCTGCGTGACCGACCGCGCGTACGACCTCGGCGTCGCGGTGCGCGACTTCTCCGCGACCCTGCTGGCCGAGCCCGCCGCAGCGTCGGCCCGGCTGTGGTCGTGGTGCCGCCGGGTCGCCGCGCCGAGCCGGGCGGACCCCGCCCGGGTGTGGGCCTGGGGCTTCCTCGAGCGGGTGTCGACGGGGCTCTACGTCCACTCCTTCGGCGCACCGCGGGTGGGGGAGCCGTTCCTGCGCTCGGCGGCGCTGCTGGCCCGGTCGCCCGCGACCCGTGGAGGGCCGGATTTGCTAGGGCGTCCGAGGGTCCTTCCGGATGTCGGGACGACCCGGCCGGGGAGTTGACGGGGAACCGGGTGGCGCGGACTCTTGATTCATGCAGCGCCTCCTCGTACGCACCCGCGTCGGCTGAGCCCACCTCGCTCGTCGACGCCCCCTCGTCTGCCTCCGGGCAGCGGGGGTTTTTTGTTGCCCGGGCGTCGTTCACGCCGCGTCGGGCGACAGAGGTGTCCGTTGCACCGGCGTAACATCCACCAGGGCCGCCAGCTCGTACCACCGGCCCGCAGAGCATGAGGGAGACACCCGCGATGTCCAGGACAGACTCCGCCGCACCCGAGCAGACTGGAGCCGAGGCCCTCGTCTCGTCGCTCGAGAACGTCGGGGCGGAGGTCGTCTTCGGCATCCCGGGCGGCGCCATCCTCCCCGCGTACGACCCCCTCTTCGAGTCCACCGTGCGCCACATCCTGGTGCGTCACGAGCAGGGCGCGGGCCACGCGGCCGAGGGCTACGCCGTGGCCACCGGCAAGGTCGGCGTCTGCATGGCGACGTCGGGGCCTGGGGCCACGAACCTCGTGACGCCGATCGCGGACGCGTACATGGACTCGGTGCCGATCGTCGCGATCACCGGGCAGGTGGCCGCCCCGTCGATCGGGACGGACGCCTTCCAGGAGGCCGACATCCGCGGCATCACGATGCCGATCACCAAGCACAGCTTCCTCGTCACCCACCCCGACGAGATCGCCGGCGCCATCGCGTCCGCGTTCCACATCGCCTCGACCGGGCGTCCCGGCCCCGTCCTCGTGGACATCACGAAGGACGCCCTGCAGGCGCGCGGGTCGTTCGCGTGGCCGCCGAAGATCGACCTGCCCGGCTACCACCCGGTGACCAAGCCGCACGCCAAGCAGGTGCGGGAGGCCGCGCGGCTGATCAGCGCGTCGCGGCGCCCGGTGCTCTACGTCGGCGGCGGCGTCATCAAGGGCCGCGCCTGGGGCGAGCTGAAGGAGCTGGCCGAGCTCACCGGCATCCCGGTGGTCACCACGCTGATGGCGCGGGGGGTCTTCCCGGACAGCCACCCGCAGAACATGGGCATGCCCGGCATGCACGGCACCGTCGCCGCGGTGGGCGCGCTGCAGCGGGCCGACCTGCTGATCGCGCTCGGCACGCGCTTCGACGACCGGGTGACGGGCAAGCTGTCCTCGTTCGCGCCCGAGGCCAAGGTCATCCACGCCGACATCGACCCGGCCGAGATCTCCAAGAACCGCACGGCCGACGTGCCGATCGTCGGCGACAGCAAGGAGGTCATCGGCGAGCTGGTCTCCCTGCTCAAGAGCGACGACCACCCGCTGCCCGAGATCGGCGCCTGGATCAAGAGCCTGTACGACCTCAAGAAGCGCTACCCGACGTCGTTCGACCTGCCCGACGACGGCACGCTGTCCCCGCAGCACGTGATCAAGCGGATCGGCGAGATGACCGGGCCGGACGCCTACTACGCGTCGGGCGTCGGTCAGCACCAGATGTGGGCCGCGCACTTCCTGCCCTGGGAGCTGCCCGGTCGCTGGCTCAACTCCGGCGGGCTCGGGACGATGGGCTACTGCGTGCCCGCGGCCATGGGCGCCAAGGTCGGACGACCCGACTCGGTCGTCTGGGGCATCGACGGCGACGGTTGCTTCCAGATGACCAACCAGGAGCTCGTCACCTGCGCGCTGGAGGGGATCCCGGTCAAGATCGCCGTGATCAACAACCAGAGCCTGGGCATGGTCCGCCAGTGGCAGACCCTGTTCTACGAGGGCCGCTACTCCAACACCGACCTCAAGACCAACCGGGTCCCCGACTTCCCCAAGCTCGCCGAGGCGATGGGCTGCGTCGGGCTGCGCGCCGAGCACCCCAACGACGTCGACGCCGTGATCGACAAGGCGCTGTCGATCAACGACGCGCCCGTCGTGGTCGAGTTCGTCGTGCACAAGGACGCCATGATCTGGCCGATGGTCGCCGCCGGCGCCAGCAACGACGACATCAAGATCGCCCGCGACATGGCGCCGAGCTGGGCGCAGGAGGACCTGTGAGCGCGCACACCCTGTCCGTGCTGGTCCAGAACGTCCCCGGCGTCCTGGCCCGCGTCTCCGGCCTCGTGAGCCGGCGTGGCTTCAACATCGAGTCGCTCGCGGTCGGTCCGACCGAGAGCCCGGAGATCTCGCGGATCACGCTCTCCGTCGACGTCGACGACCTCGTGCTGGAGCAGATGACCAAGCAGCTGAACAAGCTGATCGAGGTCCTCAAGATCGTCGAGCTCGAGCACTCCGCGGTGCACCGCGAGCTGATCCTGATCAAGGTCGGCGCCGACATCGACCACCGCGGGCGCGTGCTGGAGATCCTCCAGCTCTTCATGGGCGCCAAGGCCGTCGACATCTCCCCGGAGACGATCACCATCGAGGCCGTCGGCAGCCCGGAGAAGCTCGCGGCGCTGATGCAGCTCCTCGAGCCCTTCGGGATCCGCGAGCTCGTTCAGTCCGGTGTCGTCGCCATGGGCCGCGGCCCGCGCTCGATCACGGACCGCAGCGGACGCTCGGAGCGGCACAAGTCGATCCGCCTCGTCCCCTGACCCACGTTTTCCCACCACCCGTACGACGACCCAGGAGAAACCTGCCCGTGCCCGCCACGATGTTCTACGACACCGACGCCGACCTGTCCCTGCTCCAGGGGCGCAACGTCGCCGTCCTCGGCTTCGGCAGCCAGGGCCACGCCCACGCGCTCTCGCTCCGCGACTCCGGCGTCGACGTCCGCGTCGGCCTGCCCGAGGGCAGCAAGAGCCGCGCCAAGGCCGAGGCCCAGGGCCTCCGCGTGCTGACGCCGTACGAGGCCTGCGAGGAGGCGGACCTGATCATGGTCCTCACCCCGGACCCGTCGCAGCGCAAGCTGTACAAGGAGGCCATCGAGCCCAACCTGGTCCCCGGTGACGCGCTGTTCTTCAGCCACGGCTTCAACATCCGCTACGGCTACATCACTCCGCCCGAGGGCGTCGACGTGGCCATGGTCGCGCCGAAGGGCCCGGGTCACCTGGTCCGCCGCGAGTACAGCGAGGGTCGCGGCGTTCCCGTGCTCGTCGCCGTCGAGCAGGACGCGACCGGCAAGGCGTGGGACCTGGCGCTCGCGTACGCCAAGGGCATCGGCGGCCTGCGCGCCGGCGGCATCAAGACCACGTTCACCGAGGAGACCGAGACCGACCTGTTCGGTGAGCAGGCGGTCCTCTGCGGCGGTGCCTCCGAGCTCATCCAGGCCGGCTTCGAGACCCTGACGGCGGCCGGCTACCAGCCGGAGGTCGCCTACTTCGAGTGCCTGCACGAGCTCAAGCTGATCGTCGACCTGATGTACGAGGGCGGCATCGCCAAGCAGCGCTGGAGCATCTCCGACACCGCGGAGTACGGCGACTACGTCTCCGGCCCCCGGGTCATCGACGCGCACGTGCGGGAGAGCATGAAGGCCGTCCTCACCGACATCCAGGACGGCACCTTCGCCAAGCGCTTCATCGACGACCAGGACGCCGGCGCGCCGGAGTTCAAGGCCCGTCGTGCGGAAGAGGAGAAGCGGCCGATCGAGGCCGTCGGGCACGAGCTCCGCAACCTCATGTCCTGGGTCAAGAGCCACGACGACGACTACGTCGAGGGTTCCGCCGCCCGCTGACCTAGCACCACCAGCACGGACCCGCCGAGAGGTAGGTTGCCGCGTCCGAATGACCAGATTCGGCGCGGCAACCTACCTCTCGCGGTTTTCCGGAGGTGAGAGGCGCAGCGTCAGCGGGAACGGACGGAGAGGTTGACCACGCGGGTCCCGTCGGCGCGGAGGGCGGTGCCGACGACGTACACGCGGCTGTCGGGGACACCCGTCGCGGTCGTGTCCTGGTCGTTGGCCAGGATGCACAGGGACTTGAGGTCGGGCTCCGAGAGCGGGGACGGGTGATTCTTCACGCACGTCCCGAACGAGTCCTGCAGCGCGGTCAGGCCGTCGGCGGCGCTGGCCGGGGGGACCTCGAGCACGGCCTCGAGCTGGTAGTCGTGCGTCGACCGGTAGTGCGAGCTGACCACCACCGTGTCCGCGGGGAGCTCGACGTCACCGAAGTAGCCGATGTCGCCCAGGGTCAGCGACGGGCACTCGAAGCCGGTGAAGGTGTTCACGCACCGGGAGCCGCGGTCGGTCGTGGTGGAGAAGTACGGGATGCCCCAGCCGCCGGCGAAGCGGCCCAGGACCAGCAGCGCGACGATCACGGCGAGGACGAGCGTGACGCAGAACAGGGCGACGTGGACCGCCTTCTGCACCCGCGGGTGACGAGGAAGGACGGGTGTCGGCGCTGGCACGCGCACCAGGATGCCCGACGCCGGGACCTGACCGGTCCACCGACCACCCCGCGCACCCGCTCAGCGGAGCCGGATCAGGACTCCGCGCGCTTGACGGCCACGAGGACCGAGGTGTCCTCGGCGACCATGACGTCGACGCTGGTGAAGCGGTCGTCGGAGAGCCACTCGACGCGGAGGTCGTCGACCCGCCCGCCGCGCAGCGGGGGCCAGCTGGCGCAGGGCACGAAGTCGTCGAGGACGAGCATGCCGCCCTCGTCGAGCAGCGCGGTGACCTCCTCGCGCGGCCAGTCGCGGGCGCTCGCGGCGTCCATGAAGATGAGCGAGAACGGGGCGTGCCCGGCCAGGGTGCGCCAGTCGGCGTGGATCACGTCGATGTCGTCGTCGGCGAACATCGCCATGACGCCGTGGGCCATGCCGGGATCGACCTCGGCCGTGATGACCCGGGTGCTCTTCGGCGCCCCGCTGCGGAGCCAGGCGGCCCCGACGCCACAGCCGGTCCCGCACTCGGCGATCGTCCCGGTCCGCGTCGCCGCCAGGGTGGCCAGGAGGCGGCCGGTCTCGGTGCGCGAGGCCTGCACGTAGCCGCGCTGCAACGACATCCTCAGCGCGCGCAGCACGAGCTCGGGCAGCTCGGGCGGTGCACTCATCCCAGCAGTGTGGGCGCGAGCTGCTCACCGCGTGGACAGCCCGTCCATCATGTGGGAAGCAGACGAATAGTCGGGCGTCCGATAGTCGGGTGTCCTAGTATCTCGGGTGAAGAGCACGCCCCTCGAACGCAGGACACGGCATGTACGAGATGTACCCGGACACGTGGCACGTCGCTGAGGACGGTCACCACGACACCGCCGGTCGGCCCCGCCGCCGCGCTCGCAAGGACCACCGCGTCACGCCCGTCGTCCTCGTACCGCAGAGCACCCCGGACCCGACGCGTCCCACCGCCTGACCCTGCGCACCCGTCGTCGACGGGTCCGCAGGGCGGCGGCGAAGAACTTCTCAGACCTCCGCGGACACCCGAGCGACGATCGCGTCGCCGATCTCGGACGTCGACCGCTTCGTCCCCGGCGTGCGCGCCGTGATGTCGGCCAGCACGGCCTTCTCCACGCGCGCCGCCTCGTCCAGGAGACCCACGTGCTCGAGCAGCAGCGCCACCGAGAGGATCGTCGCGGTCGGGTCGGCCACGCCCTGGCCGGCGATGTCCGGCGCGGAGCCGTGGACCGGCTCGAACATCGACGGGAACGCCCCGCTGGGGTTGATGTTCCCGCTGGCCGCGAGGCCGATACCGCCGGTGACGGCCGCGGCCAGGTCGGTGAGGATGTCGCCGAACAGGTTGTCGGTCACGATGACGTCGAAGCGGGCCGGGTCGGTCGCGAGGAAGATCGTCGCGGCGTCGACGTGCAGGTAGTCGGTGCTGACCTGCGGGTACTCCGCGGCCACGGTCTCGAAGATCCGGCGCCACAGCCCGCCCGCATAGACGAGCACGTTGTGCTTGTGGACGAGCGTGAGCTTGTTGCGGCGCCGGGTCGCGCGCTCGAAGGCGTCACGGACGACGCGCTCCACGCCGTACGCGGTGTTGATGCTGACCTCGGTGCCGATCTCGTGCGGCGTACCGCCGCGGAACGTCCCGCCGTTGCCGCAGTAGAGGCCCTCCGTGCCCTCGCGGACCACGACGAAGTCGACCTCGCGACCGCCGACGACGGACTCGGCCAGCGGCGTCGGCACGCCCGGGAAGAGCCGGCTCGGGCGGAGGTTGACGTAGTGGTCGAACGCGAAGCGCAGCTTGAGCAGCAGGCCGCGCTCCAGGAGGCCGCTCGGGACGTCCTTCGCGCCGGGCGACGCCCCGACCGCGCCGAGCAGGATCACGTCGGCGGTGGCCAGCTCCGCCATGGTCTCGTCGGACAGCACCTCGCCCGTGCGCTGCCAGTGGGCGGCACCCAGGTCGTACGGTGTGGTCTCGAAGGCGTCTGGGCCGGCAACGGCCTGGAGCACCTTCAGTCCCTCGGCGACGACCTCGGGGCCGATGCCGTCGCCCCCGATCACGGCCAGCTTCTTCTGCGTCACCGGCGCATCGTAGCGGGGCCGCCCGTCCGCCCGTCCGCCGTCGTCCACCCCTCCGGAACCGTCACCACCTGCTCGACCGTCCCCCCGACGGACCGTCCCCACACCCAGAGAGCGAACTCGTGAGCCTGCCCTTCGACCTCCGCCAGAACCAGCACCCCCGCTCCGCCGAGGAGCGCGCGGCGATCCTCGCCGACCCCGGTTTCGGCAACCACTTCACCGACCACATGGCCGTCGCCACGTGGACGTCGTCGGACGGCTGGCACGACTCGGCCGTCGTCCCGTACGGGCCGTTCACCCTCGACCCGGCGACCGCGGTGCTGCACTACGCGCAGGAGATCTTCGAGGGGCTCAAGGCCTACCGCCACGCCGACGGCAGCGTGTGGCTCTTCCGTCCCGACCAGAACGCGGCCCGGCTGCGTCGCTCCGCCCGCCGGATGGCGCTGCCGGAGCTGAGCGAGGAGGACTTCCTCGCCAGCATCGACGCGCTGGTCTCCGCCGACGAGGCCTGGGTCCCGGGCGGCGTGAGCGGCGAGCAGAGCCTCTACCTGCGCCCGTTCCTGTTCGCGTCGGAGGCGTTCCTGGGTGTGCGGCCATCACGCCGCGTGACCTACTGCTGCATCGCCAGCCCGGCCGGCCCCTACTTCGCCAGCGGCGTGCACCCCGTCCGGATCTGGGTCTCCACCACCTACAACCGGTCCGGGCCCGGTGGCACGGGGGCGGCGAAGACCGGCGGAAACTACGCGTCGAGCCTCGTCGCGCAGGCCGAGGCGGCGGAGAAGGGCTTCGACCAGGTCATGTTCACCGACGCGGTCGAGCAGCGCTGGGTCGAGGAGCTGGGCGGGATGAACGTCTACCTCGTCACCACCGACAACGAGCTCGTCACCCCGGCGCTCAGCGGGACCATCCTCGAGGGCGTCACCCGGGACTCGATCCTGACCCTGGCCCGCGAGTTCGGCCTCACGCCGGTGGAGCGCCAGATCTCCCTCGAGGAGCTGCTGGCGGGCGTCGACTCCGGCCTCGTCTCCGAGGTCTTCGCCTGCGGCACCGCCGCCGTCATCACCCCCATTGGCCTGCTGGCCGACGACAGCGGCGACCACAAGGTCTCCTCCGGCGAGACGGGCGAGGTCACCGCCGCGCTGCGCAAGAACCTGCTCGACGTCCAGTACGGCCGGGCCGAGGACACCCACGGCTGGATGCGCCGGGTCGTCTGACGGAGGAACGCCCCCTGAGCCCGTCAGGGGGCGTTCGTCGGTCGGTGCTGGCCTTCTCGCCTGATCCGCGTCAAGATGGGCGAGTGCTGCCCGTGGCGATGATTCTCTAGCGCGCAGAGCTCCCGCTCTGCGCGCTGAACCTCCTGACCCACCAGGAGGTTTTTTTCTGCCCACGACCAGCCCTCGCACCTCGGAGGAACACGATGTACGACCAGCTCAGGCCAGCGCCGGCCGACTTCCAGGTCTTCGACACCACGCTGCGCGACGGCTCGCAGCAGGAGGGGCTGAACCTCTCCGTCGCCGACAAGCTGGCCATCACCAGTCTCCTGGACGAGCTCGGCGTGGGCTTCATCGAGGGCGGCTGGCCCGGTGCCAACCCGGGGGACACCGCCTACTTCGCCGCGATGGCCGAGGGCGCCGTACGCCTCGAGAACGCCGAGCTGGTCGCGTTCGGCTTCACCCGGCGGGTGGGCCTGCGCGCCGCGGACGACCCGTTGACGGCCGCCCTCCGTGACTCGCGCGCCCCCGTCGTCTGCCTCGTGGCCAAGAGCCACGACCGCCATGTCCAGCAGGCCCTGCGCACCACCCTCGACGAGAACCTCGCCATGGTCCACGACACCGTGTCGCACCTGCGCGCGGGCGGTCAGCGGGTCTTCGTGGACTGCGAGCACTTCTTCGACGGCTTCCGGGAGAACCGGGCGTACGCGCTCGAGGTCGTCCGCACCGCCGCCGAGGCGGGCGCGGAGGCCGTCGTCCTCTGCGACACCAACGGCGGGATGCTGCCGCCGTGGGTCGGCGAGATCGTCGCCGAGACGGCCGCGGCCACCGGGGTGCGCCTCGGCATCCACGCCCACAACGACACCGGCTGCGCGGTCGCCAACACCCTCGCCGCGGTCGACGCCGGCGCCACGCACGTGCAGGGCACGGTGAACGGCTACGGCGAGCGCACCGGCAACGCCGAGCTCATCTCCGTGGTCGCCAACCTCGAGCTCAAGTACGGCTGGTCGCTCCTGCCCGAGGGCTCGCTGCGGGAGGCGACCCGGCTGGCCCACGCCATCGCCGAGGTCACGAACGTCCCCTCCAGTGCGCGGCAGCCGTACGTGGGGCTTAGCTCGTTCGCCCACAAGGCCGGCCTGCACGCCAGCGCCATCAAGGTCGACCCGAACCTCTACCAGCACATCGACCCGGCGGTCGTCGGGAACGACATGCGCATGCTCGTCTCCGACATGGCGGGCCGGGCGAACATCCAGATCAAGGGTTCCGAGCTCGGCTTCGACCTCTCCGACCGCGACCTGGCGGCGCGGATCACCGACCGGGTCAAGGAGCGCGAGGCCGCGGGCTACACGTACGAGTCGGCCGACGCGAGCTTCGAGCTCCTGCTGCGTCGCGAGCTCGACCAGCTCCCCGAGTACTTCGCGGTGCAGTCCTGGCGGATGTTCACCCAGGGCTTCCCGGGCGGCGGGCCCCTCGGGGAGCGCGAGAGCGACACCGAGTGCACCGTCCGGCTGACGGCCAAGGGCGTCAGCCAGCGGGTCGTCGGCGAGGGCAACGGCCCCGTCAACGCCCTCGACCAGGCGGTCCGCAACGCGTTGCTGCCGGCCTACCCGGTGGTCGAGGAGTTCGAGCTCACCGACTACCGCGTCCGGATCCTCGACCAGGGCCACGGCACCGACGCCACCGTCCGCGTGCTCATCCAGACCTCCGACGGGCGCCGGCTCTGGACCACGGTGGGCGTCGGGCAGAACGTCGTGGAGGCCTCGTGGGAGGCGCTCAGCGACGCCTACCTCTACGGCCTGCTGCACGCGGACCACGGCGTCACGGCGGGCGCGGCCGCAGGGCTCGCGGACGCCGACCTGGAGCGCTTCACGTCGGGCGCCGGGGCGACCGAGCACGCAGGTCAGGCCTGAGGTCGCCCGGCCCCGTGTGCGCTAGGCGGGGCCGGACGGCTGGTCGAGCCCGAGGAACGTGCGCAGCGGCTCCACGCCGCTGACCTCCACGGGATCGCCGCGGACGAGGTCCTCCGGGGCCAGCACGAGGCGCCGCTCGAGGGCGAGCGCCCCCTCGCGCACCTTGCGGGCGAGGTCGCCGGGTCGGTAGCCCACCTTGCGGCTCACGGCCAGTGACGCCGGGTTGTCGGACCAGGCCGCGGACGTCACCTCGGCGGCGTCCAGGTGGTCGAACAGGAGCGTGCAGACCGCCTGGCGCATGCGGGTGCCGATGCCCTGGCCCTGGAAGCGCTGCGCGAGCCACGACCCGGTCTCCGCGGTCCGGGTGATCGCGTAGGCGCCCCCGGCGAAGCCCTGCGTCCCGACGAGCTCGCCGCCGCGGCGGACCGCGAGGTCGACGGAGACGTGGTCGGCCGAGAAGGCCGCCCGCTCCGACCAGTGGTGGGCGGCGAACATCGCCGGCACCTGCTCCGGGGGCGTCCGCGTCCACGGCATCGCGAACGGCATCGCCTCCGGCGCGTGGACGCCCGACCGTACGAGGTCGACCAGGCCGGGCAGGTCGTCGTCGCTGACCGGCGTCAGGGTCAGGTCGCCGCTGCGCACGACGAGGCCGAACGGGGGCCAGAGCTCGCTCAGGGTGGTCACCGCCCGAGCCTCGCCCACGCGCCGGCCGTCTGTCGACGCGATTCGCGGGAAACGCTCCCCCCGCGAGCTCAGGCGATGCGGTCGATCACCATCGGGCGGGGCTCGACGGGTCCCGCGCCGACGTCGAACGCACCCTCGAGGGCCGCGAAGGCCCGCTCGAAGCGTTCCGGGGTGTCGGTGTGAAGGGTGAGCAGCGGGTCTCCCTCGCGGACCTCGTCGCCGACGCCGGCGTGCCAGGTGACGCCCGCCGCGGCCTGGACCGCGTCCCCGGGCCGGGCCCGGCCCGCGCCGAGCCGCCAGGCCGCGAGGCCGACCGCCATGGCGTCCAGCCGCGTCAGGGTGCCGCTGGCGGGGGCGAGCACGTCCTGCGTCGCCTGCGCGACCGGCAGCGGCGCGTCCGGGTCGCCACCCTGGGCGCTGATCATCGCCCGCCAGGAGTCGTACGCCCGCCCGTCGGCCAGGGCGTCGGCGGGGTCGACGTCATCCCGTCCGGCGGCGGCGAGCATCTCGCGCGCCAGGGCCAGCGTCAGCTCGACCACCTCGGCCGGCCCGCCGCCCTGCAGGACCTCGACCGACTCCGCGACCTCGACCGCGTTGCCGGCGCTGCGCCCGAGCGGGGTGTCCATGCGCGTGAGCAGCGCGACCGTCGTCACGCCGGCGTCCGTCCCGAGCGCCACCATCGTCTCGGCGAGCTCGCGCGCGGAGGCCTCGTCCTTCATGAACGCGCCGGCGCCGACCTTGACGTCGAGGACGAGCGCGCCGGTGCCCTCGGCGATCTTCTTGCTCATGATCGACGACGCGATCAGGGCGATCGACTCGACGGTGCCGGTCACGTCGCGCAGGGCGTAGAGCTTCTTGTCCGCCGGGGCCAGGCCCGAGCCAGCGGCGCAGACCACGGCGCCGACGTCCTCGAGCTGGGCGAGCATCTCGGCGTTCGACAGCGAGGCCCGCCAGCCCGGGATCGCCTCGAGCTTGTCGAGGGTGCCGCCCGTGTGGCCGAGCCCGCGCCCGGACAGCTGGGGGACCGCCACGCCGCAGGCGGCGACGAGCGGCGCGAGCGGCAGCGTGATCTTGTCGCCCACGCCGCCGGTCGAGTGCTTGTCCGCGGTCGGGCGGGACAGCCCGGAGAAGTCGAGCCGGTCGCCCGAGGCGATCATGGCGGCGGTCCAGCGGCTCAGCTCCGTGCGGTCGAGGCCCCGCAGCAGGATCGCCATGGCGAAGGCCGCCATCTGCTCCTCGGCCACCACCCCCGTGGTGTAGGCGTCGACCACCCAGTCGATCTCGCCGTCGGTGAGCGTCCCCCCGTCGCGCTTGGTCTTGATCAGGTCCACCACGTCGTAGGTCGCCACGCGGACAGTCTGCCGGGGACCGCGTCGCCCGCGCTCGCCCCGTGGCCCCGGACGCGGCGGGGCGGCTGAACGGCGGGAGGTCGGGCCGTCGTCGCTCGTTAGTCTGGTCGGTATGCGCATTGCCCGGTTCGCCGCCGACGGCGACCCCCAGTACGGAGTCGTCGAGCTCGCCGAGGACGGGGGGCGGTACCCGGGGACCGTGTCCGTCCTGACCGGCGACCCGATCGCCCAGCCCGTCCAGCTGACGGGGGAGCGTCGTGAGCTCGAGGGGGTACGGCTGCTCGCGCCGGTCATCCCGCGCAGCAAGATCGTCGCGGTGGGCAAGAACTACGCCGCCCACGCCGCCGAGATGGGCGGCGAGGTGCCCACGACCCCGCTGACGTTCTTCAAGCCCAACACCTCGGTCATCGGCCCGGGCGAGCCGATCATCTACCCGTCGACCACGCAGCACCTCTCGTACGAGGGCGAGCTCGCGGTGGTCATCGGCCGGATCTGCCGCGAGGTGCCCGTCGACCGGGCCAAGGACGTGATCTTCGGCTACACCGTGGCCAACGACGTCACCGCGCGCGACCTGCAGAAGAGCGACGGGCAGTGGTCGCGGGCCAAGGGCTACGACACCTTCTGCCCGCTGGGGCCGTGGATCACCACGCACCAGAGCCTGGACGAGGTCGGGAACCTGCGACTGACGACCACGCTCGACGGCGTGGTCGTGCAGGACGGGAACACCTCCGACCTGGTCCTCGGGATCGCCGAGATCATCGCCTTCATCTCCTCCTACACGACGCTGCTACCCGGCGACGTGATCCTGACCGGCACCCCCGAGGGCGTCGGACCGATGCTGCCGGGCCAGGAGGTGACGGTGACGGTCGAGGGCATCGGCTCGCTGACCAACGTCGTCGCGAGCGACCGCAGCACCGCCTCCGACCGCAGCACCACCTCTGACAAGGACGACGACGCGTGAGCACCAGCCCGAGCGAGACCGACCTGACCGGCCCCGAGGAGAGCGGCCCGAGCCCCGACCAGCCGATCCGCGCGCCGCGTGACGACGCCCGGGTGCTCGGCGACCTCGCCCCCGAGCAGGTCCGGGTGCGCTTCCCCCCGTCGCCGACCGGCAACCTGCACGTCGGGAACGTCCGCAGCGCCCTGTTCAACTGGGTCTTCGCGCGCCACTACGGCGGCACCTTCGTCCTGCGCGTCGAGGACACCGACGCCGGCCGCAACCTGGCCGAGTCCTACCAAGTCCTCTACGACTCGCTCGGCTGGCTGGGCCTCGACTGGGACGAGGGCCCCGGCGTCGGGGGACCGTACGCGCCGTACATCCAGAGCGAGCGCGGCGACACCTACCGCGACGTCGCCGCGAAGCTGCTCGAGTCCGGCGCCGCGTACCGCTGCTACTGCACGCGCGAGGAGATCGAGGCACGCGAGGCGGCCCGGCCCAAGGGCGTCCCCTCGGGGTACGACGGCTTCTGCCGCGACCTGCCGGCCGAGCGCATCGCGCAGCTCGAGTCGGTCGGCGCCCCGTCCGTCGTCCGGATGCGGGTCCCGGACGCCGACATCGTCTTCGACGACCTCGTCCGCGGCGAGGTCCGCTTCGCGGCCGAGCACGTGCCCGACTACGTGCTCGTCCGGGCGAACGGCGAGCCGCTCTACACCCTCGTGAACCCGGTCGACGACGCGCTGATGGAGATCACGCACGTGCTCCGCGGCGAGGACCTGCTGCCCTCGACGCCGCGCCAGATCGTGCTGTACGAGGCGCTGGCCCGCATCGGCGTCGGCTCGGGCCGGACGCCGCGCTTCGGCCACCTGCCGACCGTGCTGGGGGAGGGCAACCGCCGCCTGTCCAAGCGCGACAAGGGCGCCGGCCTCGCCGAGTACCGCGAGCAGGGCTACCTGCCCGAGGGGCTGCTGAACTACCTCGCCCTGCTCGGCTGGTCCATCGCGGAGGACCGCGACGTCTTCACCCTCGACGAGATGGTCGAGGCGTTCGACATCCTGCGGGTCAACGCCAACCCGGCCCGCTTCGACCCGCGTAAGTGCGAGGCCATCAACGCCTCCCACATCCGTCTGCTCGGGACCGAGGAGCTGACCGCGGCCCTCGTGCCGTACTTCGTCACCGCCGGGCTCGTCGCCGACCCGCCGACGCCGGAGCAGCACGCGCTCCTGGTCGCCGTGACGCCGCTGGTCCAGGAGCGCATCCAGACGCTGCACGAGGCGGTCGGGCTGGTCGCGTTCCTCTTCGTCACCGACGCCGACCTCGTCGTCGAGGACGGGCTGCTGAACGCCGGGTCCGCCGGGGTGCTCGGCGCCGCCGCCGACGCCCTGGCGGGGCTCGAGCCGTTCGACGCCGCCACCATCGAGGCCGCGCTGCGGGCCGCGCTCGTCGACGGCCTCGGGCTCAAGCCGCGCAACGCGTTCGGCCCGGTCCGGGTCGCGGTGACGGGGCGCAAGATCTCGCCGCCGCTGTTCGAGTCGCTGGAGCTGCTGGGCCGGGAGTCGACCATGGCCCGCATCGCCGCCGCCTCCGCGCGCGTCGGGGCGGCCGAGCCGCCCGCGGCCCGCTGACGTGGCGCCCGAGAGCCGAGCGCCGCGCCCGCCGCGACGTTCCGGGAACCCGGCCGTCCGAGCCGGCGCCCAACCGCCGCGGACGACCACCGCGCGGCCGGTAGGCCCCCCGCCCAAGGCGTTCGTGCCGGGCCTGCTGCCCGCGGACGGCGCCCCGTACCCGCTGGCGCTGCGCAACGTCGAGACCGTCTGGTGGCGCTCCGTCCTGGGCGCGATCTTCGGGCTCTCGCTCTACCTGCTGCTGGTCACGCTGGTCAGCCAGCTCGTCGTACGGGTCTCCTGGACGCTGAGCCACCCCGTGGACTACCGGACCTACTACGCACAGGCGCAGGCGTACGAGCGTCCCGTCGGGCTCTTCGCGTCCAACCTCGGCATCGCCACGCTGATCCCGATCTCGCTGGCGCTCGTCCTGGTCATCCACCACGCCCGGACGCACTGGCTCTTCTCCGTCCGGCCCGGGATCCGCTGGCGGTTCCTGCTGGTCTGCCTGGGCGTCTCCGCCGTCGTGTTCGTCGGCATCCAGGCCGTCATCGAGGCGTACGCCCCTTCGGCCCGGGTGGCCCCGCAGGCCGGCTTCTGGCTGTTCCTGGCCGTGATCGTCCTGACGTCGCCGATCCAGGCGGCGGCGGAGGAGATCTTCTTCCGCGGCTACCTGATGCAGGCGCTCGGCAGCGCCGTCGCCAGGCCCTGGTTCGGGGTGGTGACGTCGGCCCTGGTCTTCGCGCTGCTGCACGGCACCCAGAACCTCGCGCTCTTCGTGAACCGGTTCGCCTTCGGCCTGCTGGCCGGGCTGCTGGTGTGGCTCGTCGGCGGGCTCGAAGCCGGCATCGCCGCGCACGTCCTCAACAACCTCGTCGCCTTCGGCTGGGCCGGCCTGACGACGGGCATCGCGGCGTTGCGGACGGTCCAGTCGCTGAGCTGGGCGCAGTCGGGGATCCAGATCCTCGCCTTCGTCGTCTGCGCCGCCCTGACCTGGGGCGTCGCGCGGCTCATGCGGCTGCGGACGCGGGTCGACCTGTCGGCCCCCGGGGTGACGTCCCGGATCGTCACCGGACGGGGTGTGACGTCCTGAACACGGACTCGGTTTGGGTGCAGACGCCGGTCTCCGGTAGAGTCACTCCTCGTGCTCCTGGCAGGGAGCATCCTTCCTGATCGGGCCTCAAAACCCGACCAAGATGGGGTATGGGGTAATTGGCAGCCCGGCTGATTCTGGTTCAGTTAGTCTAGGTTCGAGTCCTAGTACCCCAGCGCAGGACAAGCTAGGGCCCCGTTGTGTAGCGGCCTAGCACGCCGCCCTCTCAAGGCGGTAGCGCGGGTTCGAATCCCGTCGGGGCTACTGTTTCAAATCACGTCTCACTAGGGCGAACGCCCACAGAACGCATCGCCTCCCTATCCGAATGTCGTGGCTGGGACTCTTCTGGGACTCACGCCGCCTGCTGGGCAAGGTCTGGGCGAGGCAGTCGCCTGACCACCAGCGCAGGTGAAGGTCTCGTCCTTGGAGCCCGGCTAGATCCGGCCCCGCGCTCGGTCTGCGAGAACTGGCGTAATCGTGAGCACGGCTTGTGGCACTTCTGGCAGGGACGGGAGGCTTCTCCACGTCGGACGCAAGCCCGGGCTGGGGGTTATGGCAGATGTCGGACGATATCGAGCGGCTGCTCACCATCAGCGACTTGTCGACGATGCTCGGCGTCCCCGTGGACACGCTCTACGGCTGGCGGCACAGGGGCGAGGGACCCCAGGGCTACCGGATCGGTCGCCACGTGCGCTACCGGCGAGCTGCTGTCGAAACCTGGCTGGCTGGTCGGCTGGACGTTCGAGGCGGCTAGCTGATGGCCTACATCGAGCGGCGGGTCAGTCGTCGACGCGATGCCGGTGGTCGGATGCGTGAGAACGTCCGCTATAAGGTCCGATACCGGGACTCGGCGGGCACGGCCCACAGCGAGACCGTCCTGCGTCGCACAGACGCAGAACGACGGAAGGCGGAGATCGAGGTAGGCCTGGGGCGCGGAACGTGGCAGGACCCCAAGCGCGGCGAGGTGCTGCTGAAGCAGTGGGTAGCTGAGTGGCTGCCTACGCGTCACGATTTGCGTGCCACGACGAAGGCCCGCCTCGAGCTGACGATGGCAAAGCAGGTGCTTCCTCGGTTTGGTAGCGCAAAGATCGGAGGCATCACCAACGGTGAGATCCGGGGCTGGGTCTCGGACCTGCTGACCGCCGGCTTGTTGGCGGCGTCCACGCGGAAGGCGGTCTTCGCGCTGCGACAGACCCTCGAGGCGGCGATTGCGGACGGTCGGATCCTGCATAACCCGGCGGACAAGGTGCCCCTCCCGAGCGAGCGGCAGAAGCGTGCCAGGTACCTGAGCCAGCAGGAAGTGGAGCGGTTGGTGTCGGAGCTGCGCGACCGGGACCGCGCTCTCGTGCTGGTGGGCGCTTACGGCGGTCTGAGGTGGGGCGAGGCCGCGGGGCTGCGCCGACGTGACATCGATCCTTTGCGGTCACGGATCCGAGTCGAGGGGACCGCTGTACAACTGGGCGGCACCATCACGCTCGACAACGAGCCCAAGACGGCCAGATCGAAGCGGTCAGTACCCCTGGCTCGCAGCGTGATGCGTCGCATTGAGCACCACCTCGACGAGTACGTCGACGCAGACCCCAACAGCCTGGTGTTCACTGCGCCAGGCGGGGGACCCTTGTTCAGGGCATGGAGCCAGAACACGCTGGCTCCAGCAGCGCGGCGCGCGCACCTCGAGGGGATCACCTTTCACGGGCTGCGCCACAGCTTCGTCGCCATCATGGTGGCCGCCGGTTGCAACGTCCGCGAGGTGAGTGAGTGGGCGGGTCACAACAGCGTCGCCTTCACTCTCACCCGCTACGGCGGACTCTTCGAGGACGGCACAGACGCGGCAGTCGACCGGCTCGACGCCCTGCTTGCGCCGTCTTAACCTTCTTCACCTGCCCGGGCCCCGCAGAGGGCTCTTAGCGCCAGCGTGGACGGCCACATCGAGGCGGGCGGTCGCGGTCGTTGCCCTGCGGCGCCGGCCCAGTGGGTACCGGTCGACGAGAGGTCCGGCTAAGCGCTGCAACGTCGAGGTGCGACGGGGGAGTGTTGACCGACCTTCGTGCGGGAGCTTCCAGGACCTGCTCGCCCGTCGTCGGGCAGGCTGTTGTCGTGGAGATCGAGAACGCGCTCGTCGTGGTCGTAAGTGGAACGTCCGGCGCCGGTAAGTCGACTCTCCTCCACGGCTTGGCGGTTCAGCTGCAACAACGAGGCCTTCGGGTCGAGACGGTGCACTTCGACGACTTCACCTCAGAGTCGGACCTTCCCGACGGTGACATCAGGGCTTGGCTCACTCGGGGCGCTCTGCCGGACGAGTGGCGCACCCCTGCTTTAGAGCGGCGGCTGATCGAGGTGGCAGGAGGGGCCGGGTCGGCCGGTGGCGGTCGAGCAGAAGTAGTTCTAGTCGAGGAGCCCTTCGGCCGCTCCCGCACCGTCGTTGACCGCCTCACTGGCTTCGCAGTCCACCTCGAACTCTCGCTGCACGCCGCACTGGCTCGACGCCTGCTCCGACAGTTCGTGCCCGCCACGGGTGGGCTCGACGACACCTCGACCGGTGAGCTGCGGGATTACCTGTCTCGCTACCTCGGCGTGGGCGTCGAGTTCTACGAGGCGATCGAGTCCGCGGCGGCAGGCAGCGCCGACGCCATCCTCGATGCTGCGAAGGACCCCGCGGATCTCGTCGAGCAAGTCATGACCGCCGTCATTCGGCGACTCGACGTAAGGCAACAGTGCACCCTCCGCACTTGATCTTGCCGTAGCCCGACCGTCGTGCGGAGCACGCAAGCCGAACGTCTTGCGGGACGTCCAAAGGCACCAGCAAGAACACGCGCACGCTGCGATGATCACCACAACCAGAAGTGGTCTGACGAGGACGATTGGGGGGTTGAAGGTGGGTCCAGGAGTGGCTGATCGCCGGCAGAATGGGCAGTGGCGGCGGTCGTCGTTGCAACTGGTCCTGCGCGCCGCCGCGCTAGCGCTCGGAGTCGTGGTCCTCGTTCTGGGCCTGACTGCGGCCGCCCCTTTCGCTTTGCGCGAGCGCGCCGCCAACGGACAGGTGAGCGACACGGCAGCCGCCCTACCCGGCCAGGCACAGCGGGCCACGGAAAGCCTGCGCAAGCTCGGCTACTCCTGCTCCGACGTCGTCAGTACCGCAAATTCAACAACCCGCTCCTGCAGCCGGGTCAACTACTTGCCGGCGTCGTGGGTCCGCATGGTCCTGGATACCAGCACGGGCTCAATTCGGTTGGCCGTCGCTACGACTGACGACGAACAACGAGCAGCACGGACATACCGCCAAGCCGTCAGTGCCCTGGCGCCAGTCATCGCACTTCCACAGAAGGAGCAGGACAAGGCTGTCGCAGCGGCCGGTGCGACAGCAGACTCCATCACCGATCTCGGGTGGGGCACCCTGACGATCAAGACCGTCACGCCCTCCTCGGCGGACGAGTCGGGCGCCACGCTGCGGGCCGCCGGTAGCGCCACTGTCGGGCTGGGCGCATCAAGAACGACGCTTGATGTGCCGGTCGACGCTCTCTCCGACAGCGCGCAAGCCCAGGGCTACACATGTGACACCCCGCAGGTGCAGACCATCCGCAGCTGCGAGAAGGTCGACGGGAACTACTACGAAGAGCTCTCGTTCCAAGGCACGGATCGCTACACCACCGAGGTCTACCTCAGCGTCACCTCGACTTACCATCGCCAGACCCGGAGCCAATGGATCAGAGCGATGGACCAGGTCATGAGCTGGATCGACACCGACCAGACCCGTGCCGTGCGGGTCTGGCTCGCCGCCAGCCAAGACGCCCCTGGTGCCTACGGCTACGTTGGCGGGCTACCCATCTCGTTCGTCGTCCGCACCGATACGAGAAGGAGACGTTCGGCGTCATCAGAGCCGACTGCGCCACCTCAATCGAGGACCTATCCGGTTGCGACGAGCGATCAGTTACCCCGGATCGACCGGGCTGACGGGCTGTCGTGTGGAGCGCGCATGCCGACCGTCGTGCGGAGCACGCAAGCCGACCGTCGTGCGGAGCGCGCAAGCCGACCCTCGTGCGGAGCGGCGCAAGACGACCCTCGTGCGGAGCACGCAAGACGACCGTTCTGCGGGAGTTCTCCTAGCCCCTGAACCCTTCAATAAGTTCAATCGAGAGGGGCACCGGCCCTTGATCGGATTCAGCGAGCGCCTCTGGCAGCCTGGCCAGGAGGTCGGTCGCCCAGGCGCGTGCTAGAAGCCAGGCAGGGTGAGCATCTAAAGCCTCGTCTCTCCAGAACGGGTCGTCCGACGGTGCCGTCAGGGCGTCGTTGAGAGCCTTGAGAGCCGAGCGGACACCTGGGTCGAGTTCCACCCCTGCGGCTTCGACTCGTGGGTCAATCGAGACGACGGCGTTGTCAAGGTCAAGAACGAGTTCGTCGGTGACGACGGCGCCTGCGAAGAGGCGTCGTTGCTCGGCAGCTGGAAGTACGAGGCGGCCGAGCGACTCCCGCAGCAGCGCGAACGGGTCGGCCGGGCCGACATACCTCGGATCCATCGACCAAGAATCGCACCGTTCGTCCTTCGGGCATCTCTCGTTGCCGTAAGCCGTCCGTCGTGCGGAGCACGCAGAACGTCCGTCGTGCGGAGCACGAAGAACGTCCGTTGTGCGGAGCACGCAGAACGTCCGTCGTGCGGAGCACGCAGAACGTCCGTCGTGCGGAGCACGCAGCCGACCGAACTGCGGGGGGCTTACGAGGGTGATCCGTCCAGACGGCTCTGCTGGAAACTGGGGTCGGGTGAGCCTCAAGCGCGCTATCAGAAGCTCAGGCGCGCCGCATGACGGTCAAGGCAGCTCGAACCAGGCGGTCGCAGGGCGCACGCCTGGTCGCACGCGTAGGTATCGGACTCCGAGGAACGAGGCGAGGGCTCCGTCCGAGGCGTCAGAGTCGCCCGCGACGCCGATAGGTGTACGACCGCGCTGATTCAATCGTGCTGCCACCTGAGCGTGGAAATGGGCATCGGACTTCTCCACTCCGAGCTCGCCCGATATCAGGACCTCGCTAAATCGATCTTGCAGTCCAGCGAGCCGGAGCTTGCGACGCTGCAGCCACGAGGACCCGTTCGTGGCGCACCACAGATCCATTGCCTGCGCCCACGTGGTCAGCGTTTCGGGTACCCAGTCGAACGCGCCGACTCGACCCTCGCGTGCCGAGCGGAAGGCCTCGGCGACCACCGCTACGTCCTCGGTGGGCAGTAGGCGCTGCCAGACTCTGGATTGGTAAGCATGACCGTCTTGTACGGCCTCGCCCTCTAGGTCCGCGGAAAGGTCGGTCCACAGCGCTTCCCAGGAAGATACTCCTGCGAGCGCAGGAATGGACCTCAACCCGCTTGCACGCCACTCCTCACGGACGACTGCCCACACCGCCGAGAGTTCGGTTGAAGACCCGAAAGCGGTGAGCGTTGCCTGCATGGCTTCGTCTCGTGCAGTCTGATCAGGAACCAGCGTGTCATCGAGATCGACAAGCAGCACCTCCATGTTTCGAACTGTAGGGAATCGAGTCAGCCGGCGCGGACTTCGGCGCCCGCAAGCCGACCGTTCGGCGGGCTAACTGCCCCCGCGGAGACGATCGAACGAGGCCGCAGAACACTGGCTCATCTCCTGAACTCGACGCCGATGGTCAGGAGTCGACCGACTTATGCTCGGGCCGTGGACCTCAGGGGCATCGTGTTCTTCGACATAGATGGGACGCTCACACCGTCTGGGTCTACCAGCAGCTTCCTCGCCGGCCGTCTCGGAAACCAGCGTGACCTTGATGAGGCAGAAGACCGCTACGCGCACGGCGAGTTGACCAACAAGAGGGTCAGCGAGATCGATGCCGCCGGGTGGCGAGGGGCCGAAGCGACGACTATCGAGCGTTGGCTCGACGAGCTGCCCGTGATCGCGGGCGTCGAACCTGTGCTCTCTTGGTGCCAGTCGCACCGCCTCGAACCCGTACTGGCCTCGCTCGCTTGGCAGCCCGTGGGCCAGTCGCTAGCCCGGCGCTACGGCTTCACCACCAACGGCGGCCCTCGAGTGGGCAGCAGCCAGTCCGTTTACGACGGCACCGTCGCCGAGCACTTCGATGAGTTCGACAAGCGCGATCGAGCGCTGCAGCTGGCCGCCGAACGACAGGTTCCGGTTACGAGGTGCTGCGCGATCGGAGACAGCCGGTCTGACATCCCTCTCTTCCGGGCGCTTCCGAACTCCCTCGCCCTTAACGCTGGACCAGCTGCTCGCGCGGCCGCAACATCAGCTGTTGACACAGACGATCTCGTCGCGATTCTGCCTTGGCTGGAGCGCTGGCAGCGCGGCCTCGACCCTTGGAGCTCTTGAGGGGTCCCAATGTTGCGGGATCAGTTGGTGTGGGGACGCACGCAGAACGACCGTCTTGCGGAGCACGCAGGACGACCCTCTACCAAGGCATACGCGGGGTCAGACCTTCGCTTCCTTGGCCCAGGCCGGCCAGGTGCTTGGGTCGGCGGGCGGATCGACGCCCCGGAGCCGGATGAGCTCGACATCTTGGTCGCTACGCACCACCACCCACAGACTGTGCGGCCGGCCGTTGCTGTTGGCTCGCACCCAGTCCAGTACCTCGTCGAGGTCCGCTCTGGTGAGTTCCCATTCGTCGCAGGCCCCGGGGCTGTCCCAGAAGTAGGCGCGGTAGGCAGGATCATCGACCTCGCTGGTCTGGTCCCGAGGGTCGATAGGCGACGCGATCACACACTCGAGTCTGAAGTACGGCCGCTGATCCGCAAGCCGACCGCCATGCGGAGCGCACCGCCAGCCCATGCGGAGGGCGCACGCGGGTGCCGTTCAGGCGGCACGAAGACGCCGGCCGCTGAAGCAGGAAGCGCAGGGGGAGCAAGGTTGGTCTGTGTCGCGCCTGCTGCCAGAACTAATCTGCTCCAACCTGTCCTCGAGCCTGGCGTTCTACCGCCTCCTGGGCTTCAGCATCGAGTACGAGCGCCCCGCGGAGCGGTTCGCCTATCTCACCCGCGCTGACGCGCACCTGATGCTGGAGCAACCGCACACCCACGACCGGCTGTACCCGCAGGCCGAACTCGTCCATCCCTACGGGCGGGGTATCAACCTCACCCTCGACGTTGACGACGTCCAGGGCCTGCACGCGGCGGTTATTGCCGCGGGGCACCACCTGTCGCTGCCGCTAGAGGAACGCTGGTACCGACGGACGGACGATGCGATCGGGGTCCGCCAGTTCGCCGTCCAAGATCCCGACGGCTACCTGCTGCGGATCTCCCAGAATCTGGGCACGCGGGTGGCCGCCAAGGAGTGACTGGTTGCTGGCGCGGCTTACCCCCGGTTCGCGCACGGAGCACACGCAAGCCGACCGCCCTGCGCACGCGGCCACTGCCATGGGAGCCTCAGCCCACTACTACCGGAGGGTCGTAAACCCGCGCGATCGTCCTGCTGGCGTCACCGGTCCGCACGCGCTAAGTTAATGTGCCTCTTGGGCAGGTTCGGGTCCAACGACTCCGACGATGCGCGCGCCGGCCTCGTCGAGGTCCGGCTGAGTGCGCATGCGTGCCCTCGCTGCGGGTCAACGGTCGCGCTCGACTTCGCCGAACGTCACTGGGCCTGGCATGACCTACTACAGCCGCCATTGGAGACAGCTCAGGCAACCAACACGCCTCTTAACGATCAGGGTCCTGCCGAAAGTCCATCAGCCGCGACCTAGCCAATCCGGTAGCCGAAGTGACTCGAGCCCTGACCAGCTGACGGTGCCCTACGTAGGGAACGTCAAGCAGGCCAGCGCCGGGAGACAAGGCGCTGCCTGACCGACTCCGACATGTCCTGCGGCGGCGGTACCGCAAGACGTCCGTCCTGCGGAGGCCGTCGTCGCCGTATTCCCACCGTCTCGGAGCACGCAGCCCGACCGTCGTGCGGAGCGTGCGGGCCAACCACTCAGGCGGGGGAGGGGTCCGTGTCCTCTGCGCAGCACTTAGCCGGATCGGCGATCAGTGCGGGCAACCGGTCGATGCCTTAGCCCTTGCGGCTCGGGGTCGGTGGCGCACATCCAAGTGCGAACGCCGATGATGACGTGGTGAGCGACTTCTTCCCCGAAGCAGACGAGCCGGACGAGTCCGAGCTCGAGGAGTCGCCCCAGCCGGTCTGGCTGAACCCGCCGGAAGACGTGCTCCCAGGTGTGGTGCCGGTGGAGCTGATCCTCGGGAGGTCGGAGCAGGCGGTGGTGATGCTCACGGGCATCCGGGCGTTCCCGATGGGGTTGGCGATGAACCTCGCCGTTCGGACACGTGCACTCGTGCGGGGCTTCAACCTGAACGACGAGGTCTTCGACGGGCCGTACCGCCATGATCTGGACAGCGACTGGCGCCGAGACCGGTTCAAGTGGGGCTTAGAGTTCGCCGACGGGCGACGTGCCACGAACGTCGATCCGTGGGTTGACGGCGGCTTGGAGCGCGTCCCAGATCACCCAGTGCTGTCCGGTGGGGGCGGCGGTGGAAGTGATCGGTCGGTGGACCGTGACTACTGGCTGTGGCCGCTGCCTCCGGCAGGACCCCTCAAGATCGTCTGCCAGTGGTTGAAGCTCGACATCGAACCCACCACCACCGAGATCGACGGCGCCCTCGCCGTCGCTGCTGCGGCGCGGTCTCAACCCGTCTGGTCCTGAGACCCGATACCGCTCTGCCCCCTGCCGTCCGACGCTTGTGCGGAGCGCGCAAGCCGACCGTCGTACGAAGCACGCGGCACCTCCTCAGACGGAGAGAGTGGCCGTCATAATCGGCGGGCTGGAGCAGCGCCCCTTGATCGCGGGCGGGTTGTCAATGGCAGGAAAGACGGACGTTAACTGGGTTCGCGCGGCCCCGTCTGGGCGTAGCGTGCGAGCCATGGTCGCGTCCAGCCGGCAGGGGCGTGGTCCTGACAACGACCGCCTTCACCTCCGCATGAGCCCGCCGCCCGAGCCGACGTGGCGGTCGAGCCGGGAGTCGCGACTCGGCTACGTCACGCCCGTTGGCCGTATCTTCATCGTGCTCGGTATTATCTGCGCGATCTTCGGCCTGCTAATGGTCGCGTCGATCGTCATCTACGGACTCATCGCCGGCGACCCGGGCTGCTGCGGGTGATCAGGGGCGCACGCGGCTTAAGTCGACCCTCGTGTGGAGCACTCTGAGCGACTCGCTAGAGCAGTTTGGGCAGCGCCGGTGGCAGCGAAAGTCCGCACTGGCTGGCGACGGATCTGAGGGTCACCGCGAGGTGCCGGTAGGTCCATACGCAGAAGAAGCGGTTGGCCGCGTCCTCCGTCATCGCCTCCATCGCGGCTTCGGCCTCGTCGGTCATGTCGCCAGCGATCGATGCGTACAGCGTGTCTCCTTCGGCGTCGGGCCAGTTTCCTGGCGGCCCGAAGGCGCCGAGGGAGAGGTCGAGGGCCCGGTAGGGCGCTGGTTCCCACCACGCGATCCAGTCAGGGTCGCGATCCACCGTGTGGGCGATCTTCCACAGCCGTACGACGTGGTCGGGGATCTCGTCGGTCGCGGGGCGAAACTGAGAGAACAGCTTGAACCATTTCATGATCGGCTTTCGCGGCGTCGCGGGCCAGTGCGCCACCTCAGACGGGGTCTGCGGCAAACCCGACTCCAACCGCAGGGTCTCGGCGATGGACTCGGCGAGGGACTCGACCAGCGCGTCCTCCTCGCTCAGCTCCTCGAATGGTTCCTGAAGGCGCCCGTCCGGGCCCGTCGTGCTGCTCGACCTTCGCGCTCGTGCCTCGCTGCGGACGAACTCGGAGCGGTCTTTGATTAGCCTGTCCAGGTCGGCTGCACACACGGGGAGGTGGCTGACCGCGACCCCTCGCACGACAGGGTCGCGGTCGTGAACGGCCTTATCAGTATCGGCGTGGGACACCAGGCTGTTGCGGAGGGCGTCGCAGCGTACGACTGGACTCGGATCGTCGAGGAGGACGTCGAGCACCTCACGGTGAGGTGACTGCGAGGCCAATGTCCGACGCACTTCAGTCTCTGTTGCGTCTAGCATGAGCCGCGCGATCTCCAGCGGGAGGAACGGCTGTCCTGCGAGGTAGGCGCGCAGGTCCTTCGACCCCTCGGTGGCCACCGCGCGCCACACCTCGAGGTCGACTGCCGCGTTGTCGCCGAGGGTGTAGATCACCTGCCAGGCCCGGTCGTTGATCAACATGAGGTGTGCTGCAGTCGGCGCGTCCCGACGAGCGGCGACAGCAGCACGGGTACGCCAGTCCCGGTCTCCTGCGAGGACCAGGAGCACGTCGGCCTCAGTGCCAGGGTTCGCTGCCACCTCTCGCCTAACCAATGGTGAGGCGTCGAAGGCAGCAGAGGCGAGGGCCGACGCGGAGTTCGCCTGCCTCGCCGCCACAGCTCGAGCTGCTGGCGCGACCATCCCGCGACTATGACAGCAGTTCCGTCGTCGAGAGGAGCACTAGCTCGACATTGGCCGCAAGCCCTCTTTCAGGCTGTCCAACAGTCCCGCCAGCAGCTGGTCGACCCCACGGCCCTGCGTCGCGTGCACGCCCCCGCAGGTCCTGATTAGAGCTGCCGACGTTCGTGCCGGAACCCGACCACCGTGCGGAGCGCGCAAGCTGACCCTCTTACGGGACGTCAAACGCTGACGTGTGCGGCTACCCATCGGGCCGTGCGGTCGGGTCCCGTCGGGTCGTGACGATCGGGGCGAACATGAACGCGATCACGAAAGCCGCAGTTGCAAGGACCACGGGAGCGAGGGCGTCGGACATTCCGAGCACCAGTGCGACTCCTACGACGGCGAGTGCAGACGCCAGGCTCCCCGCCAACCACGCTAAGCGCAGCCCCTTGCCCTCGACGGCCTGGTAGACGATCACCGCGGCCAGAGCTGCCGGCAGGGCGACGAGCGCGCCGACCAGAGCGGCGAAGCCGACCGTCGCCCAGGACCGATAGGCGCTGTCGCCGGCCTGCAGCTTTGCGCCGAGTACCGCTCCTCCGACAACGCCACATCCCAGTCCACGCCGCACGATCGACCAGGGACGCCGCAGGGCTCGCCCATGCGGAGCGTCCAGCCACCACGCACGCGCCCGGACCGCTACCACGCTCTGAACCTAGGACCAGCCAACCTCCGCTCGCTCCGACCGCAGATACGCAGCACCACGGCAGCGGAACGCACGCAAGCCGACCGTCGTGCGGAGCACGCTGACCGACCGTCGTGCGGAGCACGGTGACCGTCCGTCGAGCGGTGCACGCAAGCCAACCCCTCTGCAAGGACCCGACCGGCGACGGATGAGGACATGCAGAAGGCTCGTCAGGCGGGGTAGGCCACCGTGAAGAGGTCGCCGACGATCAGCGCCAAGGCCCAGATCGAGACGCCGTACCCGAGGATCAGTCCGGCCATGGCCAATCCCCGCCCTCGCCGCGGATGGCCCCGATCGCGGCTGAGAGCAACGTGCCCAGCGCCAACAGCGAAGGCGGCCGGTACGCCCTACCCGAGGCCGATCATGGATGCAAGAGCCAGTAGGCCAACCGCTAGAGAGCAAACCGCAAAGAGGTCCACCCGAGATCCCTCAGCAACATCGGACTCGATGGAAACACTCATGATTGAGCGTAACGCCGGGTTTGATGCGCAGAACAGACTGTCGTTCCGGGCCCGCGAAGCGACTCTTGCGCGCGTCCTCAGCCAACCCCGTGCGGAGAGCACCGACACCCGCCCTACGATCCCGTCGTGACCTCAGCCGATCCGATCTGACATGGATGCCCCAGGCTTTCCGCCGGACCCGAGCCTCTGGAGCGTCCTGCTCCTCTGGTTGGTCCCGTCAGCGATCGCTGTCGCCGCTCTCGTCGTGGCAGTCGCAGCGAGTCGTCGGCGGCAGCTCGACAACTTGCGATGGGTGCTTTCGATCGTCTCGGTGGTCGTGTTCCTCGTCCCGGCGCTCTTCTTGTTCGTCCCGACCAGCTGGCACGAAGCGGACGGAGCGGTGTTGGAGTGCCCGCTGAGCGGCGCCGCTGGGTCGGTGATGCCTGGTGACCATGACAGCGAGCTCTACCGTTTCTGGGAGCCGTGCGTCGCCGCCTCCCGGGTCCGCGTAGGAGTGTCGACCGGTGCCTACGCCGTCGCCGCCGGCGCCATCGGGCTCATCGTCCTACGGGCGCCAAAGAGAAGTTGGGCGGAGTCGCCCTCGCAACGGTCGGCCTCGCGCACGTAGGCGAGACCTGGCACACGGGATCACGCTGTCCTGAACGCTCATTGCCCGGCACCAATCTGGGCGTGGGAACTGCGAAATCTGGCACGCTGACGATCCAGCGAGGGCGGCCGAGGACGTGCCGTAAGCCGTCCGTCCTGCGAAGCAGCTTTGCCCGCAACCCGACCGTCGCGCGGAGCCCGCAAGCCGACCGTCGTGCGGAGCACGGAAGCCGACCGTCGTGCGGAGCACGCAGGCCGACCGTCGTGCGGAGCACGCAGGCCGACCGTCGTGCGGAGAGGGCAAGCCGGCTGTCAAGCAAGACTGCTCAGCCGCAGCCGAACTTCGAGTTGGAGAGCCGTTCGTAAGCCTCGAGCGTGACTGTTCTCGGCCCTCCGTAGTCGACTTGGCCGAGCTTCAGAGCGCTGAGGTCGGTGGTCAGGTAGGAGTAAGCACTGGCTGGGTTAGCGAGGATGACGTAGGTCGTGGCCGGGTAGGACGGCCGGACTGCCTGAGTCTTGAAGCCTGGGTTCTCGTCGAAAAGTTTCAGAGTCCGCAAGCCGTCAGACGTGGTCGAGGTCGTCCAGATCGGCGGTGGCGGGGTCGACGATTCCTCGTCGTAGAGGGACACCTCGACCGACGAGATCGCTGTGGGTTCACAGTTGCGCACGCCGAGGTGGTAGCCGTCTGCTCGCCGTTCGACGTAGGTGCGTCCGTACGGCTCGCCAGCAACTTGTCCGAAAAGAGCCAGCCCGCCAACGACCAGAACGATCCAGCCGAGGACGACGGCTAGTGCAAGCAGTGCGCTACGGCGTGTGCTGCTGCTCGGCGGAGGTGACGTCGCCGACGGCGGGGTCCCCGTCCACTCGGGGCGAAGAGAAGGGCGTTGAGCCACGACCCTAATCGTGGGCTGGCTCGGGCTCTTCGGCCTCGCTTGTGCCTGATCGGAATCACTTCGTTGTCGTCGAGGTGCGCACCAGCTCGGGGCCTTGCGAAGCGCTGATCGGCATCAACGTCAGCCGATCCTCGTGCGGAGCACGGAAGCCGACCGTCGTGCGGAGCACGCAACCCGACCGTCGTGCGGAGCACGCAACCCGACCGTCGTGCGGAGCACGCAACCCGACCGTCGTGCGGAGCACGCAACCCGACCGTCGTGCGGAGCACGCAACCCGACCGTCGTGCGGAGCACGCAACCCGACCGTCGTGCGGAGCACGCAAGCCGACCGTCGTGCGGAGCACGCAACCCGACCGTCGTGCGGAGCACGCAACCCGACCGTCGTGCGGAGCACGCAACCCGACCGTCGTGCGGAGCACGCAACCCGACCCGTGGGGCGGAGTGCCGTCGTCCAGAGGCACGCAAGCACGGGAGCGCCGAAGGGCAAGAGAGGGCGTCACAGTTCCGAGCGCCGGGCCGACGGCCTGCTCCTCGCCAGGGTTGCCGTCGTAGCGAACACTGCGGTCGTACCGACCAAGACCCACCCGACGCGAACTAGATGCTGGCCGAGCACGACTCCGGGCAATAGGTCACAGGACTGATCGAAGTAGCAGTCCCCATTCGGCGCGCTTGCTATCGCGGCAGCCACGTGGTCCCTAGCGGCGAGGACCAGCGCCAAGCCGGTTAAGAACGTGACGAAGGCGGCTGTTGTCAAGATGTGGCGCCAGCTCTTCACGTTCCGAGCATCGCACCGTTCGACCTTGACCGCGACGGCAGCGGTCAAGCTCCGCAAGTCGACCGTCGTGCGGAGCACGCAAGCCGACCGTCATGCGGGACCCGTCGCCTGGACCGCTGTGTAGCGCCGGAAGGCTTGGTTGAAGCCGCGGAAGTCGTTGGCAGCTGGATCCGTGCGGTCGGCGATCGAAGCGGCGAAGACGTCGAGCTCGCTCAGTGCAACTTGTAGTCGCCGTGAAGTAGAAGAGCGATTGCGAGTCGCTTGGTGGCCCGCCCAGCTTCTGCCGAAGTCCCACGATGATCTGGCTCAAGTCCTCGTACCGGTGCATGAAGGGCAAGGCGTAGTCGCGGACGAGTGTGTCTAGTGCCCGGGTTCTGGGCTCGAAGTCAGAGCCCTTCTCGAAGATCCAGTCGCGCGAGGAGGCACCGGGAACCAATGCGGTCAACGAGGTGCTGAGCGTGGCCTGGTTGTAGCGCTGAGGTGTCGATTCCGGGGCCAGCGCGCTCATCACCTGAGCGATCTCTCGGTGCACGACGCCAACGTTGGGCGTGACGAAGACCCGCTCGCCGCTTCTGTAGGTGGTTGTCGACAGCGCCAGCAAACCCGTGGCATCTTCGTTGAGCGTGATGGTGAAGAGTCCGTGGGCTCGTCGAACGAAGCCGGAGGTGGAGAGCTTGCCCGCCATGATCGAGTCGAACGACTTGGCCAGGATGGCTGCGAGGGTTGCGGATGCGGGGTGGCTTCTGGGCTGGTTCTTGTGTCCTAGGGGGAGCAGTTTGACGCTGAGCAACGCTGGCCGTTTTCGTGATCGATCCCCAGTACGCACGTGCGTCTGCACCCACCCCGTAGTCGAGGGCGACTGCCTCGTGGAGTCGCGGGTCTGGCCGGCGCCAGCTGCTGTCAGGCGGAGGGCCAGTCACCGGCGCTCGTCGCGAACGCGCGAGGTCACGCGGTCGGCCTTCGTGGACGTAGACGGCAGCGAGGGCACACGCCTTCGCGATCAACATGCTCGCGCCCGAGGCTCGGGCAGGGCCGTTGTACAGGAGCCAGTCGGCCACGGTGCAGACGCGTACCAGCTCTTCTTCGGAACACGTCAGCACCCAGGCTGCTGTCGCCGACTCGCCATAACGCTCAAGGTCCTCAGCGACCATCGCGGCTCCCGTCGTCAGCAGGACAGGTCCTGACGCCACCAGAGCCGCATGCTCTCAACTTACGATCTGCCCTTGCAGGAGCGCCGAACCTCGCCCTCGAACAGGTCCCATGAGCCGTCCGTCTCCTGCGTGTCAACTCTCACCTCGAGTCGGCGCTTGCTCGAAGTGCGACGCCCAACTCTCGTGCGGAGCACCCGAGGCCCGTCGTGCAGCCTCAGGCAAGCGGTCGACGTCATTTGCGCGGCGGCTCGGTGCGCCCTGCGATTCCTAGCTGCGCCCCGTCTCGTACACCAGGCGTCCTCGAGCCTCCAGGCCAGCGAGATAGTCCGCAACGTGTTGGGCCTCGACCTCATCCCACGCGTCGATCGCGATCATGTGATGCGACCACCTCTCGACAAGCCCGCCTCGTAGCTCGATCCAGCCAGCGACCTCTTCCAGCAGTGCTTCGGGACCATCGAAATACGCGCGGAAGACGTAGCGGCCGGAGGGCTCCACCACACGGTCGACGAGACCTGAGCCGTCCGCGCGGCTACTGACGATGTCGCCCAGGGCCAAGTCGTAGAGGAAGAAGGGGGATGCAGCAGATCTCGAACGCGTTGTCGCCGACCCGCCGGGTCCAGAGCTGCTCGAAGTGCTTCGGGAAATCCTCTCCGGCCAGCTCGGCGTTGAGGATGTAGTTCGCTCGCTCGCGCCAGACCGGATCGAGGTGAAGGGCGTAGTCGTTCTTCAGGGCCAAGGCATCGCCTGCTTCCTCGGTCTGATCAGTCGAAGCATTCTCCTGAACGTAGTCGCACCGCGACCGTCGTGCGGAGCACCCCACAAGCCGACCGCCGTGCGGAGCACGCCACAAGCCGACCGCCGTGCGGAGCACGCCACAAGCCGACCGCCGTGCGGAGCACGCCACAAGCCGACCGCCGTGCGGAGCACCCCACAAGCCGACCGCCATGCGGAGCACGCCACAAGCCGACCGTCGTGCGAAGCACTTACTACGAGCGCTTTGGCCTGTTGATTGACCTCTGCGGCCGAGGACCTGGCACCCGGTGGGTCAGGATGGTCCTCGTCCCCGGCTGAAGCGCCTGCATACCTGACTTGTCGGATCATGGCCTAATGAGGGCAATGGTCGGACCCGAGGATGAGGAACCCGCACCCGACCCCGACTCGGGCCTCGACGTCTCGTGGACTCGGCTCGTGGGGCTCCCAGCCGTGTTGGTCGTATCTGACCCCTGGGAACTCGCCGACCAGGACGGGCGGGAGCAGTTCCACGCCGTGATCCGCGCTGTCGAGCCCTGGAACGACAGTGCGCCGCCGGCTCTGCTGCTCCGCCTCGAGCAGCCGGCGACATGGAAAGGCCGTTCATACAGTCACCTCGTCGCTTCTGCCCGCCATGCGGACGAGTGGAATACGGACGCTTTGCTTCGACAGGGCGTCGCTTGTAATGCGATAGGCGTCTTCGGTCAGGATGCTGCTGGAGACCCGCCGTGGGGAGCCGGCCGCTAGCGTGGAGGGCTCGCGTTGCTCGGGCACCTCACTCTTCCGAGAGACCGCTGACACCGGTCCCCACCACGGCGCGAGAACGCTTGCAAGGTCGGCGTAGGGGAAGCCGTGAGCTGAGCCGTCGTACGAGGAACGCGCTCTCCCTCCTGCCCGTGTCCGAGGTAGCGACTAACCAGGCGTGAAGCCTGACGGCGCGTAGCTGGCTTCGCCAGCCCACCAGTCGGGTTGGGTCGCACGCCAGACGACCGCGACAGTTCTGCCACTCAATTGCTCGATCAAGCTCACCAGGGCCGCTTGCGCTTCGCCTTCATCGGCGGCAAGAGGTGTTCCGAGAAGGTGACCATCGGTCACCCCACCCTTCGTGTAGATCGCGTACTGCCAGCGCCGGGGCGTGCGGTAGAGCACGAGTTCCCTCAGCGGATCTTCCTCACCGATCAGGGTCCTATAGGGGCGACCCTCACCTTTGGCTGTCATGCAGTGTCACCATCCAATTAGGGGCTTGTTGCGGCCAACGCTAAGGCCCCTACCTGTTCACGGACTTCCGAAAGTACAGCCTGCGGCACAGGGCACGACCGTCGTCCGGAGCACGCGAGTAGACGACTCCAGACCTCGACCAAGTCGCTTGCTCAGACCGTGACCTGAGTCCATCTGGTGCCCGCGTCCCAATCGCCCAGCTCGAAGGCCCACCCGGTGAGGAGGCGGTGAGCGGCTCGCATGTCAACGACCGCGGTGCCGAAGTGGTGCTCTGCGTCGCCCTCACGGTGCTCCACTGTGTAGGACCCGTCCGGCCGTCGCTCGGCTTGGGCATAGGTCTGACCCGCACCGTCGGAGCTCCGTTCGAGGATCAGGAACGTCCCATGGCCAGCTTCGATGTCCTCGAGGAGTATGAACAGTAAGTCCTCAGAGGGGTCGTCGTACGGTTCTCCAACTTCCGGAATGGCGCGAAGCACAGGCACACCCGTGATCATTGCAGCCAGTCCCACATGCAACGACCTCTTGCGGGGACGTCGAGTTATGGACGGGATCAAGGTGCGGCCTAACGCTCTCGGCACAGCCAAGAACGTGTAGAAGTCGCCGTCACCCTCCGGGTGCCGGACAACAATCGGCATCTGGAACGACAGCTCAAGAAATGCCGTCATGTCGTGCAGTACCTGCCAGACAGGCGGCTTGCGCAAGGTAGCGACCACCTGCCCCGCCTCGACCTGCGGCGTCCACGTCCAGGTTCGGTCATCACTCATGCCCAAAGCGTCCCTCAACTGCTACGCGACAGTCCGTCTCCTTGAAGACCTGCGCCACGTCGGCGCTGTAGCGGCCCTACCGCAAGCCGTCCGTCCCGCGGACGCCGTCGTCGCCGTAAGCCGACCGTCGTGCGGAGCACGCACAAGCCGACCGTCGTGCGGAGCACGCACAAGCCGACCGTCGTGCGGAGCACCCCAGACAACTCCTCCTCAAAGCCTTTGAAGCGGCACTGCGGTCAGGACGGGCGAGACTGACCAGCTCGTTGCTTGCTGAGGAGACGCAGCGCGATGAGGCTAAGGCCCATGCCGACGGCGGTAGGGAGGTTGCCAGCCATGCTGGTCCAGTGGCGCTCCGTGACGTTGTACACGGCGAGGATCACCAATCCAGCGCCGACAACTGCCATCACGATAGTGGCGATCCTGACCACTCGCTTGCGTTTCAGTGTCTGTGTGACTCCCGCGTCTCCCACGCTTGGAGAGTATCGGCGCTCGTTGGCAGCGGCACCGGAACTCGTCCGTCCTAGGGTCCCGACTGACTGCGGCAGCCGACCCTCGTGCGGAGCACGGAAGCCGACCGTCAACTGCGAATGGCTGCCTACCGGAGATCGTCGTCCCTCGACGCCGGCCAGCTGAGTGGGTATCGGTGTGCCGCGAGCCGGTGGTTCTCGTAGAGGCCACGGCGCCTCCTGCTCGATAGTCGGTCACCGAACACGATCCCGTTGAGGTGGTCGGTCTCGTGCTGGAGGCAACGCGCGAGCAACCCGGTCCCTCGTACCTCGATGGGATCGCCGTACTGGTCCTGGCCTCGGCACACCGCTACGGCCGGTCGGGCTAGCTCGGCGTATCCACCGGGCAGCGACAGACAGCCTTCCTCCCACGTCTCCAGCCGGCGGTGAGGACCACCGTCCACCTCTGTCGACGGGTTGCAGACGACGCCGATCTAGCGTTCGAAGTTCTCGTCGACGCAGTCGTAGACGAACGCGGCAAGCCAGACACCGACTGGGGGAGCGGCCAGCCCAGCCCCGGCTGCGGCCGTGTTAGTCGAGAACATGTCAGCGAGGAGTGACTGCAGCGCGTGGTCGAACTCGACAACTGGAGGCATGGGTTCGTGGAGCACGGGGTCAGCCCAGCGGCGGATCGGTCTGGCAGAACCAACGCGGACGAGTTGCTCGCTCGGCATGGCTCATCATGCTCCAAGAGCTCCGAGCCTTCGCGGCTGCACAAGCCGACCATCAACTGCGACCCAAGAAGGATGCGTAAGTCGTACAGTCGCGTCGTGCTCCGCTCAGCGGGTGGTCCTGTGCGGCGCGTCGGCTACTGGCTGATCGCGGCGGTGCTCCTCCTTGCCGTCCTCGGCATGTTCTGGATGAACTCGAGGGTCTATCCGTCGTCCGGCGACCTGAGCCGGCCGGTGCCTTGCTCGACCCACAACGAGATGATGTGCCGATTCGGCTTCGTGCGGTGATGAGGGCCGCTCTCGGTTGAAGCGAGCGGTGCCGCTCGTTCTCGGTAGCCGACCCCCGTGCGGAGCACGCCAAACCCCACCCCTTGTGCGGAGCATGTGGGGCCCGACCGTCGGAGCACCTGCCAGCAGCGGCGCCCTGTCGTACTTCACTCACAGGCCACGGTCCTGCGAGAGCACCTGGTCTCGTCGGCGTTGCGATCGAGCGACGCTCGGGGCCTTCGCCGCGACAGAATCGGACGCCACGGGACCAAGCACCGTCGTTCGCTTTGATGAGAACTCGGGCACCCGACCTCTCATGAGCATATTCTCTAGCCGAGAGTGTCAGAATCAGTTCGAGGCTGGGCCTCGTGGACAGACGTTACTGGCGTTCGAGCAATTGCGAACAAGCCGCTATCCGCCGAGGACGCGCGTCGACGTAAAGATGGAGTGATGTGGCGAGAAAGCAAGTCGTCGCGCTTGCCGGCTCTCTGCTGCTCGCGATGATCCTGCTGCTGGTAGTTCCGATCCCGTTCCTGGGTCCTGACGGCTATCAAGCGCTTGCGAGCGGCGTGCAGGCCGCGGGCGTGATCATCACTCTCGGATTTATTGGGATCGAGATGAACCAATCGCGGGCTACGAGTAGGGCGAGGGCGCAGGCGGATCTCGATGAGATCGCCCGACGGGACGAGGAGCGAAGTCGCGGTCGACGACAAGCAACCCTGGAGTTCGCGAGGAGCACGCTCGACTACCGCTATAGCAACTGGGAGGCCTTGCCCGAGGACTTCGACCGCGGCGCGGTCGAGTCGATGGTCAACGAGTTCATTGCCGGCCGGGAGCAGCGCACCCTGGGGCGGGTATTGGAGTACCTAGGCCTGCTTGAGACGCTCTGTACCGGGATCAAGCTCGACATCTACGACGCCAGAACGCTGTACGAGCTGTACGGCGGGCGTGTGGTGGCGACGGCTCAGAACTATGGCCTTTTCATCGCCTGGCGCCGCGACCTGCTGGGGAAGAAGTCCCTGTACGTGGAGCTGGAGTCGCAAGCTGCAGAATTCGAGCGGTGGACGAGGCTCGATGCTTGATCTCATCTCTTCACCTAATGTCCGACCGCGCTGCTGGGCCTCAGGTGATGGCTTGTCGTTTTTCTTCCCATCCGCGAACGAGTATCAGCGAGCCGACCATCATGCGGAGGCGTGAGCTGGACCGTCGTGCGGGGCACGCTTGAACTACAAGACCAGAGCCGTACCGTCGCGACCCCGGACGCTCGGCTCCGTCAACTACAGGTTGGCTGAGATCCATTAGGCGCCACCCATTCTTTCGACTTCATCCCTAGGGCGTAGATCGTATTTGCAAGTCCTTTCTTGATATGAAGTGCCCGCCAATCCAAATCTCGAAAGTGTCGGGGTCGAATAGCCGCACGTCCGCTGCGGTGGTTGGTTGGCGATACTTTGAGGTAATCACCGGTCGCGGGCGAGCTCAAGCTGTGCCACCGCGGTGGCGACGTCTTCTACGATTGCGAAAGCTGTTTGTCGAGTAACGTCGACTGCAGAATGTGCGACGCGGTTCCTTACAGATGCGTGATCTAGCAATCGCTGGATTAGATCATCGGCCAGAAAGGGTCTCAGCGCGTTGAGCATTTCCCGAAAGCTCACTGGTCCTGCTCTGTGCCGCTGTAGCGGTATGTCTAGCCTTTCGATCGCCTGCGCCAGCTCGTGTTCAAGGAGTGAGAAGGCCGACATGATTGCGGCGCGGAATTCACTTTGATCGAGCAGTCGCTGGGGCTCACTCGTGAGCGTCGGGGAGATTGTCAAGAATGCAGCCGCCAACCGTGCTGATAAAGCCTCGACAAAGCCGAGGCTCAAGGGGTCTATACCTTGGTCATCGAGTACCAGTGGCCGGACGACACGTTGCAGTTCCGGCACTTCTATCGGTACCGTCGACGAGTCGGTGGTTACCACGATGATCGGTCCCGCAGAGGTAAGCTTAGCCAAGCCGAGCTCGTAGATTGTGTTGGCGGTCCCTAAATCGGCAATTGTAACGGCACTCTTCTCGAGTAGCGCTTGCACCTTGGCAACAATATTCTCACCCACGGTTGCCACATCTATCGCCATCACGGGAGTAAACCCCTGGCGCCTAGCCACTGGGTAAACTTGCTGCTTGTAGAAACTAGCCAGAGCGGTCGGCACCGCGAAAAATGCTAGTCTATTTTTAGCGAAGTTGGGAAGCGAAAGCTCGGCTTGCGACTCGGGATCTGCGGAAGTGCTAATCAACGGTAGGCTTGCCGTCCAGTAGTCTCTTAGCTCGCTCAAGGCGGTCGTCAGTGTCTGCGAATAAGATTGATCTGATTTGGGGAGGTTAATGACTTTTACGCCTCTGCGCTCGAACCTAGCCATTGCCTGTGGTGAAGCGCCGATTTGCAGTACGTAGGCTGGACGTCGGAGACCACCTAGCCTGTCCTTGATCAGTTGCCAGATCTGGCGCAGGTCTGGATCATCGAGGCTGTATCCAATGAAGAATGCAGTGTTGTCAATGAGCATGCTTGATAGGTAGGTGGCCAACAAGGGATACCGCGTGAGGAAGCCGTCGTAGTCCTCCTCCGTTGCGATGATCCGATTAGGATGATTAAGATCCCCGTGCAACTTCAATAACCGCACCCACGCCCTGTCGCCTTGGACCGCCAGCTGATCCTCGGATACAATCGGCATACAGTACTTACCGGCTCGAGCGTAGCTCGTTTCAAGCAAGAAGTCCCAATTAGTCGTGATCGCGCGATCGAATGGTATGGCACAGAAAGCGTCATGTGCGGAGCCAGGCTGTATCACGGACGCATTCAAGGCCTCGACGAGGAACTCGGTCAGCTTGACTCGAGAGAATTCATGCTCGTACGTAGATAGAGCCTCGATTGCGGTCGTGTAGCTGTAATCCCTCAGGGCTTCAGCAGCTCGTCGGCCGACTCCGTCCCAGTCAGGCATGAGCACTCCTGGCGGCAATTGCGCGTTCAGCGAGAAGCCAGCCCCGATGAACGGGATGCAACGACCTCGCACCATGTCCTCCAGGAAGGGGGGTGGAAAGTAGTCGAGATACTTCGTCACGCTTCTCCGCTCTAATTGAACGCCCAGGGACGACGATCAGCATAGCGACCGATTGGCGGGACGAAGGTGTGCGGAGGCGGACCGTTCTGCGACGGCGCCATGGGATCGAGACGTGGGCGGGTGCGGCAGATCTGTCAAAGGTGTTAGCAGGTGGTCGATCGAGCCATGACTATGCATTCAGCAGTCGTGCTCGGGCGGATCTCCGGCTCGTAGCCGAGAGCTCGGGCGGTGGCGAGGCCTTCACTGCTGGCCGCTCGGATCACATTTTGAAGCGTGGCTGCGCCATGGTTGGCGGCGGTGGTTCCCAGTCAGTCAAGGACGGATCGCGCGATGCCCCGGCGCCGGTCGGCAACCACGAGGAGGCCGACGGTCTATTCCGTGATCGTTGGATAGCCCGTGATGCAGTCGAGGGCACCTGCCAAATCACCGTTGAGCCAATTCCGAGCAGTAGCTTGGAGTCGTAGTCGCGCCCTTCGGGTAGGGCGAGGAATGTGCTCACCGCGTCGGCGGACTGTGGCACACCAAAGTGCGTGCAGAAGTCGGCGAGGTCGTCGAACAACTCCTGCAGGAGTGGCCCGTCCTCGCCCTCCATCGGCGGAAGCCTCACGTCGTCGAGGTCGACCGGCCACAGCGGGTCGCTTTCCGGTGGCACGACCCAACCGTGGAACTGCCGCAACGAGTCCCCATTCTTAAGGCCGACCGGAACACTCGCCATCCGATGTGCCAAGCAATCAGCCTCGTTGGGCATTCGGTAGTCGCGTCGCGGTGTCCGTCTGCAACTAGTTCACCGAGGTCGGTAGACGTGCCGTAAGCCGTCCGTCCTGCGGGCGCCGGCTGACTCCGTAAGGGGACGTTTACCGGGACAGCGGGCTGCGCTGTAAGCGGTAGGTCGACCAAGAATCAAGTTCACGTCAGATTTCGAGGTACTGGCCGAGGAAGGCGAGTTGGGCGGGAGCAAGGCGTCGCCAGTAGTTGTCGTCGTGAGCGCCAGTTCGGGGCCCGCCGGTCGGCGCAGCAGGTCGAGGACCCGCGGGGGCATCGGGAGGTCGCTCACCCGGCCGCGGGGGCGTGGAGGTCTCAGCCGGTGGCGGCGTGGTCGAACCGCTGGCCGGCGGGCACCGGCGCCGAGACGTCGAAGATGATCAGCACCACCGACCCGATCGCCGAGACGATCATCGCACCCGCTTTGAGCGCGGCGTCGCTCGGCGCCAGGGGCGCGGGGCGGGCCATCTCGGCGAGGGTCTGGGGCACGAACCGGACCTGCACCTCCGAGGCGACGAAGACCGCGAGCGTCAACAGCTGCCACCAGCCGGTGCGGTTGATGTCGTGGAGCCGCCGGACGCCCAGCGCCGCCGCAGGTACGACCGTGGCCGCCGTCCACATCAGCCAGGGCAGCGAGGTCGGGCGTAGCGAGAGCAGCGGCGTGGAGAAGTAGGCCTCGAGCCCGCCGAGTCGGGCGAAGCGGACTCCCTCTAGGACGAACGAGACCACGATCGAGGTCAGCGCCCACCACCAGTACTCCGCCCGCCCGGCACGACCCGAGAAGGTGGCGTACTTCCGCCAGAACCGGCTGATCGCCTGGGGAAGCGTCGCCCCGTAGAGGGGCTGGTCGAGGGGGACGTCACGGGGCGGCACGGCGGCTCCAAGTCAGGGTGAGACCACGACACTCCCACGGTCGGCGGTCGCGCGCAGGACGCCGAGCCAAGCCGTGAGGACGCGCGGCTCGATGGCGCCCGAGGCCACGTAAGCCGGCCGTCATACGGAGCACACGCAGCGACCGACCACCAACACCTACTGCTGCGTTGCTGGCACTCGCTCTGTTACGCCTATCAACCTTTGCTGCGTCGCTGAGCCCGTGATCCGATAGTGAGGTGGTCGCCTTCGAGCTCGACGCGGAGCTTACGCATCCGCTGGACTTCCTGCTGCTGCAGAACGGGCCGATCAACCTGGTAACGCCACAGCGACTATCCGCACTGGTCGGTCAGCTCGCCGGCCTCGGCTACCAGGTCATCCACCTGCCCGCTGCGAGCTGGTCAGACGACGCCGACCTGTTCCGATCCATCGCCGCTCAGCTGGACTTCCCTGACTACTTCGGGCACAACTACCCGGCGCTGGACGAGTGCCTGTCCGACTTCGCTCATGGTGATTTTGGCTGGTCTCCGGCCGCCGACCGAGGCGTTGCCGTCGCCGTCCACGACTTCGAGCAGTTCAGTGAGGCCGAGAGCTATGCCGCAGACCGACTCCTCAACTACGCCGTCGACAGCGCACGTTACGGCGCTCTGTTCGGCCACCGTCTGCTTTGGCTAGTGGAGGCCACCACAAACTTCCACCCTCAGCCGGTCGGCGCGCGCAAACCGCTGTGGGTCAAGGTCAACAACTGAGATTTGCTCCGCACACGCACGCCGACAGCGCTCGTGAGGCGCGCGGGAGCCGACCGTCGTGCGGAGCACGCAGAACGCCGTCGTGTGGGAAGGCCCGTGGTCCTGCGGTTCCGAGGTCGGGCTACTTCAGGGGAGCCCCCAGGATCTTGCCAACCGCTTCAATGCCGCTAGGTGTGCGGGCGAGCTGAAGAGATGGTCCTCGTCGGGGTAGACGACCAGGTCGCTGTCCACCCCAGCCCGGGTTAGTGCTGCGTGCCATGCTGCAGAGTCGGCTCGGACGTTGGACTGTCCGCCGCTGATGATGGTGAGGGGTGTCGTGACCGCTTCGGGGCGGCTCATGGGTGAAGCGCCGTCCCACAGGTCAGGGCGGGCTTCGGGCGTGCAGCCGCGGAAGAAGATCTGGATGTGTCGGGTGTTGCCGGTGAAGGTGCGGACGTCGGCGGGGCCGTCCCAGCAGGCTGCGGCAGCGAAGGGGTGTTGGCGGGTGACGATCCGGTTCACCAGGTAGCCGCCGGCGCTGAACCCGTAGACATAGAGGCGAGCAGGATCGGCGATGCCTGCTGTTACCAGCTGATCAACGCCGTCGAGCACCCCGTCGGCGTCGAGGTCCCGCTCGGGCATCCCGACGGAGCGCAGCGGTTCCCACATCATCTTCTCGCCGAGGATCCCGCTGCCTGCATAGTCGGACTGCAACAGCGCGGCGCCGTGCTTCGTCCAGAACGCTGAGTCCCCGACCTCACCTACCCTCAGCCCGAACCAGGGGCCTCCGTGGAGGTAGACGACGAGCGGGTGAGGCCCCCGGCCAGTTGGTGTGGCCAGCAGGCCTTCGAACGTCCCCCCGCGCGTTGGCCACCCGACTCGGCGAATAGGGGTAGGCGTTGCGTCGGGGGGCGCGTTGGGCGGGTCTGTGTCTAGTTCGCCGCCGATCGTCCAGGCCGCCGTACGGCGTGATCCGTCGAGCCCAACACGGGTCAGCGCGAAGCGGTCACCACTGCGTGCGGGGTCCACCGCCCAGGAAGCCTCGTCGTCCTCGGGCGTGACAGGAAAGATGGCGCCGGCGTCGGTTACCGCGACGACCCCGACACGGAGTCCACGACAGATCGTGACGAGGCAGCCCCACTTAGGTACGTCGATCACATCGCCCACACGGTGACCGCGCAAAGACTCGACCACCGCGCCATCGCGGTCTGTCACCAGGTGCCACATCGGCACCGCCCGCCGGTAAGCGTTTCGCCAGGAGAAGGCTGCCTGACCCATTCAGGGACGCTAACAGGGACTCCGTGGCAGCGTCCGGTTCGACGTTGTGCGGAGCACGCAAGCCGATCGTCCCTAGTCCTCCCGCAGACTGGCGTGATGCCTGTTACTCGCCTGCTCACCCTTGAGGACGCCCCCGTGCTTGCTCGGCTGCTCAGGGATAACCGCGCCTTCCTCGAGCCGTGGCAGCCGGCTCGACGCGACGAGTACTTCACCGAACGTGCTCAGCAGCAGGTCGCCGCCAAGGCCTTGCAGGACTACGACCAGCAGTTGAGCGTGCCGCTCGTGATCCAGGACGCCGGCCGCGTGGCAGGGACGATCACCCTGCAGTCGATCATCCGCGGCTCATTCCAGTCGTGCAGCGTCGGCTACTGGATCGCCGAAGAAGAACAAGGCAAAGGCCTGGCTACGACGGCCCTCCACGAAGCCGTGGACCTGGCCTTCCACGAGCTACGGCTACACCGCATCCAAGCCGAGACACTTCCCAAGAACGAGCGGTCCCAGCAGGTACTGAACAGGCTGGGCTTTGTCGCCTACGGCAATGCCCAGAACTACCTCAAGATCGCCGGCACCTGGCAGGACTGCACCCTGTACCAACTGCTCACGCCCGACCCCGCACTCGTCAGCCCGGAGTAACAGCACCGAGGCGAGCAACGAAGACGGTTCTCTACTCGGGCTCGAGACGCGCAACCCGACCGTCGTGCGGAGCACGCAAGCCGACCGTCGTGCGGAGCACGCAAGCCCACCCCCGCGCCAAGGGCACGCAGCCGGGCATACTGACGGCAGTGGTGTACGAGCCCGTGCAGGGGTGCACCATGGGTCTGTGACCGCGCGCCAGCACCTCCGCCAGGTAGCTCTGCCGGCCGAAGAACTTGGCTTCGAGAGCCTATCGTTCACCGATCGGGGTGCGCTCAGGCTGAAGGCCAGCACCGCGCGGCCGCCGGAACACGGAAGTGGTGGCACTGCAGGAGTACGTGAACCGCGAAGCCCCGCTCCCTCGAGTTCGCCACAGTCGGCGAGCGTCGAGTAGCAACTTCTTCCCGCACACCGACAAGAACTCCGACAACGTTCGCTAGACGCCGAGTCTCGGGACAAACTGCCGTCGCGTCCGGGCGGCAACCTACCGTTGCACTTAGCGCGCAAGCCCTGCGTGCGGTATTGCCGCCGCACAGTGGACGGCTCGACGCGACACGCCGAGGCGGTACTTGGCGGGTGGACTCAGGCGCCTAACAGGGACCAGCCGCCGTCGGACGCGATGACCTGACCTGTCACCCATTCGGCTTCGTCGCTGACCAACCAGCCGACGAGTCGGGCGATGTCTTGCGGGGTGCTTGCTCGCCCTCCGGGGTTGCGCTCTGCCACCCATGCCCAGGCGGCGGCGTCGGCGTAGCCGGTGTTGTTCGGTCCAGGGTTGACGCAGTTGACCGTGATCCCGCGCGCGATGAGGTGAGCGGCGAGTGTCGGTGTCAATTCCCGCAGCGCTGCCTTGGACGCGATGTACGGCAGCTCGGCCGGCATCACGCCGTGGTACTGCCCGGAGGTGAACAGCACGATCCGGCCTCCAGGACCTGCCGCGTACTGGGCGGCGAACTCCTGCACGAGCAACAGCGTGGCGCGGGTGTTGACGGCGTAGGTGAGGTCGAGCTCGGCGGCGGTGATCTCCTCGAGCGATTGCCTCGCACTACGTGCGTGGTTGGCGATCACGACATCGAGGCGCCCGAACGACTCTCGGGCCGCAGCGACAAGACGTGCTGGGGTCTCGGGGTCCGCGACATCTGCGCTGATGTGGACGAGGTTTGCGCCCTCAGCGCGGAACTCGTCGACCAGTTGCTCCACCCCGCCAGGATCGGCACGGTCCCCGTCGGCCGCGGCCCAGGAGTGCACGAGAACGGCGACGCCGTCAGCGGCGAGACGTCGCACGATCGCCGCCCCGATAGCGGAGCGGCGACTGGCGCCCGTCACCAGGGCGACTCGACCCGTAGATCGTGCAGGTGAGGTCATGCCGGAACCCTAGAACCGGCAAAGCGCCAAGCTGCGCAAGCCGACCCTCCTGCGACGCATGGCGGCCCTCGGTCGAACTGCGTGTTCGAGGTGAGGGCCGACTGCTGAGGACTCAAACGCTCGGCCCAAGGCGGCAACAGCAGCTGACGTTAGGTCGAACGAGGCGAGCCATTCCTCGGCATCCTGGAGGCTGGCCCAGGCCACTCGCTCGACGTTGCGTTGAACCTAACGGCATCGTCACGCGCTTCGACCTCGTCGTCGCCCGGCGGCGGCCTCCTTGACTAGCAAGTGCGTGGTCGTCCATGGCCGGCGTAGTGGCGTAGGCCGTTGCGGCCTGAGAGAGACTTCCTCATGGTCATCCTCGTGTCCGCCTCCGGATCACGGCCCCTTAATGCCGAGCTGCGAGAAAGCCTGCAGCTCAGAGCCATGCGGGCGTCGCCACCAGGGCGGGCATCTAAGGGCGAGCGTCGGAAAGTGTTTTGCACAGCACTGGAGCAGTCCGAGCAGTTGCTCAATGCCGCAGCGCAGACGCCTGCAGATGTCCGCCCAATGCTGGTGTTTTACGGCCTTGCTCAAGGCGTTAGGGCCTTGTTCGCCTGTGCTCCGGGTATCCCCGACCGAGACTTCCGCACCAAGGGCCATGGGCTCCGCGAGCGAAACCTGCGCGGCTCGCTCAGGTCCATTTCTGTCGAGACCACTGGTAGGGGCATGTTCGCGGTGCTGTGTCAGCTGTTTGACTTCACGGAGTTCGAAGCGCCCGTCACCTTTGAGCAGCTGTGGGCGGCCAACCCGCACCTGTTCCAGCGCCGGTTGGCCGGTTCGGAGCAACCGCCATCGGTCACCGCAGGCTGCATGCTCGACCACACCATCGACTCAGAGATGGCCGTCATGACCTTGGGGTCCCTCGGCAGCGAGGTGGGCGACCGCTTGCTGACCCGATCGGACGTGGCCGACTACGTGCGATCGACCTATGGCCCCTACCCTTTCGACGTCTTCCCCCTGGAAGAACGCTCGAAGTTTCTTTTCAAGTACCCGAGGGAACCATGGGTTGATCTCTCCGTGTCGGTCTCTCGCGATCAACACGAGATGGCTGTCGCATACCTAGACGCGCGCCAGGCTCGAGTCGGTTACAACACATGGATCCTTCCTCGTATCGGCGGCGTCCTTCCGAAGCCGAACGCCTTGGTGCTCTGGTGGGCTCTGTTCTTCAGCCTTTCGATTCGTGCCCGTTACGAGCCCGAGGGGTGGACCAAAGACCTTGACCTCGACTCCAGCCCGGTGGCTGTGCAACTTCAGGACGTTCTCGATGACGCCCCGTCGAGGTGCCATGCCCTTCTCCTTGAGGCCATCAAGGAGGTGTGTTCGTAGGCCGTCCGTCGTGCGGAGCACGCAACCCGACCGTCGTGCGGACGCCCTCTCTTGCCCTGCGGCACTCCCGTGCTTGCGTGCCTCTGGAAGACGGCACTCCGCACCGCTGGGAAACGGCCAAGGACCTAGCCCGCCCACGGTGCTCTCTCCGCCGCGGTACTCCTCGACCCAGGTCGACCCACCGGCTCCACCCGGCTCATTGCCGCCGGTCGTCCAGTGAAGGGGCACGTCCGAGCCATACGTCGCATCGACCGTGAACGACTGACCGGTAGTAGAGGGCACCTCCGCTGCCGTCACCCCCGGCACGATCTCGTAGACCAGTTCGATCAGCTGGCACACCTCATTCGCGGTCTGGTCGCGCGAGGTCAAGTCGTCGTTGGACCAGCCCTGGTCGGCGAGGCCCCGAACGACGACAACGTGTCCGGGAAGCAGGTACTCCCCGCAACTCACGTCGAAGTCCATCAGCATCGCGGTGGGCAGGCGAGACGACCGAGGCGGCAGGGGCATAAGTACGACTGTCGCAGGTCCGACCGCCTGTAGGCAGAGACTCAGGTCTTGCGACGGTCATCCCTACTGGCGCTTGTGCTGCGTGCTCCGTACGACCGTCAGCTTGCGTGCTCCGCACGACGGTCGTCTCGTGGACCGTGGACGGGCTACCGGTGAAGCGGTACGCGCGCTTCCTCCGGGCAGGCCCAAAGTCGGCTATGGGACGTTCCAGGCCCAGGGGCATCGAGTCGGAAGGGACTACGGCGAGCGCACGCGCTGCCGAGCTACTTGCATCACCCAAGGGCGCGCGAGAAGCATCGAGGCCGCCCACCAACTACGGGGGGCCATCGATTCAGATCGATGGCGGTACCGACCCCGGTGCCATTGATGGGACTTCCCTATCGGCGGGCTCGGGGCCGGGGGGAGAATCGTGGCTAGGCCCGCGACAATCGTCACGTGCGCCCTTGCCTGTCTGGCTACCCCCAGGCTTGGCTCCGGACACAGGCTTTGCTTGGTACCGCCCCCAGTAGGACTGGTAAGTGGAGAGCGCCACGAAGAACAGGACGCAGGCGATCGCCCCCGCGATCATGCCGTGGTTCGAGCCCGTCGTAGCGAGCTTGTCCTCGGCTGCATGCTTACAGTCCCACGCTTTCCAGTAAGCAAGCAGCGTCGGTGCTTCTTCGGGGACAGTACACACCTCGGGACGCGCGGAACTCAGCTGCTGAGCCGGATAGGCGGAGCCGACATCAATGATGAAGCCATACACCAAGGCGTACGCCGCTCGGGTCACCCAGCCCAGCGGCTCCTCGTGAATCGTCTCCGGAGTCGGCCAGCTAAAGACCAGCACGACGAGCAGCACGACGATGGCCGTCACGAGATTGACGTACGTCCACGCACCCGCTTGGAACAGGGGCCCGGCCCCGACAGCAAAAACGGCCACGAGCAGCGCAGCTGGATGGTCTTGTGACGCATGTGCTCCCGCTCCTCCGTAGTGAAGGTCTTGAGCTCAGAAGGTAGCGACCCCGATGGCCACGGCTGAAGGGCCTGTCCATTCGCCCCGCACGACGGTCGGTCAGCGTGCTCCGCACGACGGTCGGCTTGCGTGCTCCGCACGACGGTCGGCATGCGGGCTCCCCACCGAGTTAGACATCGAGCCATTGGCCTGCAGGGGCGGTCCCTGATTCCCTACTGTGTCCGAGTGCCCGATCGCATCATGTTCGTCCAGGTGAAGACCGGGTTCCCAATAGACCAAGGACCTTGCTGGGTCTGCCGCGTGAACTTCTCGAGAAGCTGGCAGTCAGCACGCTTCCACGGCCTGAACCTGCGGCGCGAGAGCGGCTTTGAGAGCAACTTTGTCGATCTTGAGTCAGGCGACAAGTGGTGGGTCTCAGGTCCAAGGCGCGACCGAAGCGACGCGCGATAGTGCGCAGCAGCCCACCGTCGACGACGACGTCCGCCACGAGTACGAGGCCTTCCTTGCAGGCGCATCCCTGCCGGGACGGGAGAACGGATAGCTGGCCGCCCCTCGGGCGGTCGTCGAAGGGGCCGGCTTGCGTGCGTCCCGCATGACGGTCTGCTTGCGTCCTTCGCGCGAGGGTCGCCCTATGTGCTGACCGTCAGGGGTGGGGTGCAGACCCCAGCCCCCCGATTCAGCCACCTGACAGGCCACCTTCAGCCACACTGCTGGCATGGACGTACTGCTCGCCGCGAGCCTTGTGTTCTTCGCTGTCGGTATTGGCTTGATCATCACTGGCCGGTGGCGGGTTGTAAACAGCCTGGACGATGGCACGTACACCGCGCGTCCTCGAATGCGAACAACCTGGATCGGTCTGGCGGCGGCAGTGGCTGGCGCCCTGCTCCTGATCGCCTTCATCGCAATCAGCATGACACTGCCGAACGCGGTAGCCGCCTAAGCGGCAGTCTCGACCAACGTCGGGCACGCGTGTTGCACATGACGGACGGCTTACGGGGCACTGTGAACGAGCCTGGTGCTGCGTGCTTCACGCGACGGTTCGACCTACCAACGTCTAGCACGATCGTTGATTCTTGATCTCCGGCGTCGGCCGACGCCTCGGCCTACGCTGCTCTCATGCCACGCGAGGACGAGCAAGAGGACGAGGACACGGGCCGTCCCTCCAGACGCGACATCTGGACGAGCGGCTGGGCGGGGACCCCTGGGATTCTCGCTGCCTCACTGATAGTGATCGGCGTCTTGAATCTCACTCTGCACCGTTGGACGACCGCAATCCTCGCTTTTGCCTGTGCTCTGATGTTGTTGTTTGGTGCTTTCGTATTGGACCTGCCTAAGTCGCGCTAGTCCCTCAAGTTGGCTCGCGCTCAGCATGACGGTGGTCCTGCGTGCTCCGCATGACGGTCGGCTTGCGGAACTGTTGTGAGAGGCAACCACGGTGAGCGAGTCGTCAGAGTGATGTTCCACGAGAATGGAGTTGACGTGCATGGGCCATCGCGAGGGTCCCGCGACAGTCAGAACGTAATGACGGCGCTGGCGGCGGCGTGGAGCCAGCCTGAAATCGTCCCTTCGCCGGTGCGGACTTCGAGGCGCTCAGCGAGCGCCTCGAAGATCTCGTCGTGGAACGCGAGTAGGTAGTGGTTGAGATCGTGGGAGAGCCGGCCGGGATGCGAACTCGGATGACCCGCGTCGATGCGATCCTCCTCTGCGAGCCAGGGTGAATTGTGGACGATGTGGGCTTCGTAGGGAGCCAAGCCGCGACCTGCGAGCGGGTGGCCGTCGAGACCCTCGTCGTTCGGGCCGCCGAACTTGATGGAGGCACAGGAGTAGAAAGTGAACTGAAGCAGCGGCCTGCTGTCGACATCCGCTGCAGACACTGACCTGGCAGAGGTGCCGTCCCAGGGCGCCGGATCGGCTGCGAAGCAGATCAGGTCGGCGCGTGTCCCGTTGGAGATGACATGCGGCAGTGGTGCACCGACGTCCCACGCAGGGAGCTCGATCCGCTCGGCCCAGGGCTCGCCTCGTGCTGCGACGAGTCGTCTTTCGGCCTGGTACACGTCCAGGAGAGCTTGCTGATCTTGGTAGCTGGACGAGGACCACCGCTCCTGCGCCTCCACCAACGCTGCGACAACGGAGTCATCAGTCACGTTCCAATTCTCGCGCACGCGATCGACCAGCAACCCGGGCTGCTCCAGTCCTTCGTTGGACGCCCTACACCAAGGGCTCGGCGCTGAGCCATCAGGTAACCGAGCTCTCAGCGTGCGCCGCAGGACGGTCGGCTTCCGTGCCCCGCGGCACTGTTGATCAGCGTGCCTTGCAGAAGGGTACTTAGTCGTGATTCGTCGGACGGTGCTGGTGCTCTGAGGCGTCGCCAGCCGCCCTTCGCCGATGGACGTTGATGTAGATCGTTGTGAAGACGAGAGCCGGTAGGTAGCTGAGAAACTTGAACCGAGGGATCAGTGGCTCGATGACGAAGGTCCCCAGCGCAATGAGCGCGAGCGTGGCGACGACGCCGACGATGAGGGTTGAGGTCCTCACGTTCCCGTTTTCATCCATGGCAGTGAGCATCGCACCGAAGCCCTTGCCGAGCTCACTTAAGCAGTGCGGTCGGCTCGCGTGCTCCGCTCGACGGTCGCACATGCCCAAGTGGGGTCCGGTGCGGCGCTGCCTCCGAGCCGTTGCTAGCAACTTCACCTTGCTCGCCTCAGCGTGGCCGGGTTATGTAGAGGATGTGTCCATGACTGGAGCCACCGCCAAGCCTCAAGGCGTCAGCCGAGGAGCGGTCTTAGTGATGGCAGCCATCCTGGCGCTAGTACTCAGTCTGGTCCTGATCATCGTGCTTGGGCTCCGCGTCCTCGGGCTACCCGTGCTGTTCAACCGAGTTTCTGACCACGGGGACCGCGTCAGCATCGAAGTCCCTACTGGTTGGCGCGTCGAGACCCCGCCTAACGGCGGACAGATCACTACGGACAACGGCAGCTCGGGAGAAGGCGAGCCATACCGGATCTCGGACATCCACGCCCAGAGCTGGGTCGGTGGCAGTGGCACCACGTACTTCGACGTCGAAGTCGGACCTGCCCCGGCGGGTGGCGAGGGCGACGACCAAAGCACCTGGGTCGCTGATACCTGCAAGGTCTTGATCAACTGTGTGTCCGACCAACCTGTGCGGCAGGTGTAACTGGGCGGAGAGCCAGCAAGAGCACAGGTGCTTAGCGTCAACGGAGCCACGCTCTACGTCGCAACCGTCCGGCATGACGGCAACCTCGTCCGCTACCTCGGTTACAGCGACGTCGCCCTTGACCGCGGCCGTGAACTCGGCAACGTCTCGGACTCCATCCGCTTCGTGCGCTGATGTAGGCGTTCTTGCGGTAGCACGTCAGACCGCCGAGCGTCGTGCCGCAGGACGGTGGGCGCGCGTGCTCCGCACGACGGTCGGCAACGCGTGCTCCGCACGACGATGGTCCTGCGTGCTCCGCACGACGATGGTCACCTCAGCTTCTGGCTTCAGTCGGCTGGCGTTGGGCTCTACGCCGGTAAACTCAGAGTCGACCTTCAGGATCAGAGCGCTCTGTGGGCTCCTGCCTGAGGGGCTATGAGCGCAAGCCGACCGTCGTGCGGAGCACGCAAGCCGACCGTCCTGCGAGAACAAGGCCTAGTGATGCGAAGACCCCTGCCCGACATCTCGGCAGGGGTCTCGTGTGCGGTCAGCGCTTCTCGCAGGCCACGCCGTCCTCGTCGGGGTCGAGCTTCTTGTTCTTCTTGTAGGTGTTCGTGTCGCGCGTCCAGTTGTTCACGCCCAGCCCCTTCTCGCGCCCGCCAGCCCTGCCCACCCCGTACGCGTAGATCTCGTTGAGCGCGGAGCAGCTCGCGTAGGACTTCGGCTTGAGCTTCTTCACGACGATGTGATCCCCGTGCGAAGTTGCCTCTGCCAGCGTGGGCGATCCTGTGAAGGCGTAGCGGAACGACCCCGAGGTGGTGGACGGCAGGGTGGTCTTCAAGACGCCCTTGTCGTCTGCGGTGACGGTTCGCACGTACAGGTAGTTGCCTCCGTCGACCTTGAAGCGGAGGTCGGCCTGCGCCTGGGGCCACCTCTTGCCGTCGCGTTCGATCGTGCCCTTGACGGTGATCCTCTTTCCTTGGGCCACCTTCTCCGGCGAAGCATTGATCGTGAGCTTGACCGTCTTCAGCAGCGGCGCCGGCACGGTGACCTGCTGGAACAAGGCTTGGGTCACCTGGTCAGGGATGGTCGTCACCAAGACGGCGTTCCACGTTCCGACCGGGAACCCGCTCGAACCTTTCGGGACGTCCAGCCGCACCCCCACGGGAGCGTCCGTGTCGCCGTGGCACACCACTGGTGCACTTCCCTTGGCCTCCACACCTTCCACGGTCAGCGACACGTTGATGACGGTGCCGGGCCCGTAGCAGGTGTAGCGCAAGGACACGCCTGCGACCCTGGTGTCCTGGATGTACGGCGCCTCCTCCGTGGCGATGAACGCCGGCTCGTGCGGGCCCGGGCTGGGTGCTGCCGTGGCGGTCGAGGGAACCATCACCAGTGCGAGGGCTGCTGCGGCAAGTACCGCGGAGAGCGCGGGGCGCTTGAACATGAGGTACTCGCTCTCGTCGGGAAACTGAGCAAACTGTAGAACAGCCTCAGGGGCAGCGCGGACCCCGCGCGTGCCGGCCGACGGCGTGGACCTGAGGATGAGCCAGCCAGGCGCAGAGCGTGCCTGGCCAGCCAGGACGAGGAGCATTGATGAGCGACGAGACAACCCCCGAGATCGTGGGTCGGCGAGGCCTGCTCGGTCGAGGGGCCGCGCTCGCCGCGGGCACAGCCGCGGGTGCACTGGCCCTGGGCGCCGGTACCCGGCCCGCCGAAGCAGCGGCCGGCGACCCGTTGATCATCGGCTCCGGCGCGAACCTCACCGCCAGGTACACCCAGCTCGAGTACCGCACCACCGGGGAGGAACCGCCGAACCGGCCGACCCTGGGCCTGATCAACGCCAAGGGCCCGGCGCTCTACCTCGAGCCGTCGCCCGAGGACACCGACTTCGAGAGCGAGGTGGGTTACCGGACCGAGGCGGGCTCCTTCTTCACGCTCAAGGAACGCCCGGTCTACCGCGCCGACGAGCCCGGTAACCCCAACGGATACGCCGTCGGCCTTGCGACCCTCGACGACATCGACCTCGTCCAGCAGCCCTACATCACCGCCCCGTACCGGATCCTCGACACGACCAAGGCGTTCCCCGGCACCATCCAGCCCACCACCAACTTCGACTCCTCCGGCCGGCTGAAGGCCGGCCGCTACGTCGACGTCGCCGTCGGCACCATCGACCGCTTCACGATCCGGGCGGTGTTCGTCAACGTGCACAGCTCCGGCTCGACCGCGAACGGCTACCTCGCCGTCTACCCGGCCGGCACCTCGGCGCCGTCGAACATCCCGCCACGCCAGTCCACGGTGCACTTCACGAAGGGCGTGACCGTCGCGAACTTCACCGTCACCCCCGCCGTCCTGCTGGACACCGCCGAGGGCGGCCCGACGTACTTCATCCGGGTCTACGCCTCCGCCACGACCCACGTCGTCGTCGACCTCCTGGGCCAGATCCGCGACGGAGTCGTGTCCGACCCGAACTCGGGCGTCCCCTCACCGCTCCAGCACCGCACCAGGCGCCCCAGGTCGGCCGCCCGACGCATCACGAGCAAACTCAAGTCGCCCCGCTGACCCTTTTAGCAGCGCGGCACCCCGACCGCCGGGCTCAGGGTGCCGCGCCTCGGCCACCGCTCCCCGCACCACAGCTGACCAGCGTCCAGAAGTCCGCGTCAGATCGTGACGAGGCCCGGCCTCGAGCCGAAGCGACAGGAACGCACGTGACGAGTCAGCTGGTCCTGTGACGGAGCACTGAGCTCGAAGCTCGGGTTGCGTGCTCCGCACGACGGTCGGGTCGTGTGGAGCACGCAGAACGACCCCGCCATGGCGTCCGAAGGGCACTTGGGCGGAGCGGCAAGGTAAGGGTGTCGCACCACAGCGATGGGATCTCTTAGTGGTCAAGTGCGGCGTCGACCTGCGCTAGCAGCGTGTGCGCGAGGTGGTGAAGTCGTCCTGGCTGGTCGTCGGCAAACGGCGCGTGGAGGAGGTCTTCACACTCGTTGTCGCCGGCGTGGAATGCCTGCTTGAGGTCGTCGGCTTAAGGCTCCCGTTCGAGGAGCTCTTCAGAGGTCGCCAGCCAACTCTGGAGATCCTCGATCGAGGTCGCGGAGCCGTCGACGAAACCACTAGCACCGGTCGTAACCGCTGAAGCACATTGCGGTTGTACGCGTTTACCGGCTGATGGTCACACCCGACGGCCGAAGCCCAAGGCAACAAGCCCCAGATCTACGCCCACTCCGAGCGCGTCATCCGTCTCACGTGCGCCGCCTGCGCCACAACCAGTCGCCGTCCCACCAGTGCTGTGGGTACGTATGCCGACCATCGTGCGGAGCGCCCGGGACCACCGTCGCGGGACGTCCGAGAGGTTGTCGGTCGGTCGGCCGGGCTGTTCGATGCTGAGCGCACTAACGCTGCAGTGTGCGGAGCGGACTGACTCTGCCGATCGCGTCTGGCGGCCTACTTGACCGGCCCGAGGAACTGAGCGTGATCGCGATCGGTGCCCAGGGCGACGTCGACGGCCACCTTGTTGCGGCCGCCTTTGGGGATGGTGAATGTGTACTTTCCGCTGGCCTTCTTCCCGGCCTGGATCGGCACGGAGATCGGGCTGCCTCCGGCGACCGGGGTGGCGGCGAGATGGTCGTCGCCGTACGAGGCCTGGACGTCGACCGGTCCTGCGAGCTCCTCAGCAGCCTTGTTGTCGATCTCGACCGTGAGAGTGGTGTGGTCGGCCGTGTTCTCGAACTGGGTGATCGTGACCTCGACCTTGTCGTCGTACTGGATCGAGTCGCCGATGGCGGCAGAGTCGGCGGGCACGCTGACTCCGGTGCTCGGCTCCGGTGAGGCTGCTTCGCTGGGCGTCGAGGGGCTGGCCGCAGGCGCGCTGGCGATCGGCGGGCTCGACGGTGGAGTCGCAGGCGTGCTGCTCGATCCGCTACAGGCGGTCAGCAGCAGTGCTGCACTGGCGACGCTGCTGGCCAGCCAGGCGTGCTTGATCACAAGATCCCCGATCTAGGTGTGAATGGCCTCGCTATCTAAACACCGATGCGTCAGTGATGAGCTCGGCACGCGAGATCTACTCGGGTTCGAGACCAGAAGGCCCTCGTCGGGGCTTGCAGGGCGACCGTCCTGCGGAGCACGCAAGCCGACCGTCGTGCGAGACACGCGGGAGCCGTGCACCGGGGCGCGGGTTGGCGGGTAGGACTCGATGTCGTGACTTTCGGGAGGGTGACAACCAATATGAGTCGAGGCACCGTCTAAGGGGAGAGGCCGAAGCCGGCCGTGGTGTCGAGGTGGGCGGTGATGGGGTGCAGCGAGACGAGGCGTTCACCGCGTTCGTCGTGGCGCACCGGGACCGGTTGTTAAGGGCTGCATACCTGATCTGCGGCGACGCGTCGCGAGCCGAGGACGTCACGCAGATCGCGTTGTCGAAGCTGTACGTGGCGTGGCCGCGGGTCGAGGGCAGTCACGAGTGGTTCGCCCGGACGATCATCGCGAGGACGGCGGTCGATGAGAGCCGCCGGCCCTGGCGGCGAGAAGTCTCTGTCGCTGACCACGACGAGCTTGCCGTTCTCGACGCAGCGGGGAACGTAGCCATCCGGATGACGTTGCGCACGGCGTTGTTGATGCTCCCGCTCCGGCAGCGACAGGTGGTCGTGCTGCGGCACTACTGGGGCCTACCGGTCCGAGAGACGGCCGACATCTTGGCGCTGTCGCCAGGCACGGTGAAGAGCCACGCCTCGCGGGCGCTGAAGCGGCTCAACGTGTTGCTGGTGCTTGAGGAGGTTGGTGACTGATGCCGGTGCCGCTGGAGGACTCACTCGACGAGCACGCCTTCGATGGCGAGTTCGCAGCCCTCCCCGAAAGTCATAACCCCCTCGCTGACCTCGAACGAGGGCGTCGGCTTCAACGCACTCAGAGGCGACGTCGAGCGGTAGCGCTGGGTTGCGTCACAGCGGCGCTGGCAACCACCGGCCTGATCCTTGCGCCGTCGATCGGCGAACGTACCGCTGTGCCGGCAGGCCCCGTACCAACGGCTTCTACGCACCCGGCACCCGCGACGTCGCCGTCTCCGACGCCAACCACGTTGACGACCCCGCCTAGTGACCAGCCTCAGGACGGACCCTGCATCGGGACGGTGCGACTCGTCGGGCCGACGAGTGACGTCGTGCAGCTCACGCCCAACAGCACGTCGACGGTCCGACTCCGGGTCGGTGACACGTTGCGGCTGGAGGCGGACGGCGGCTGCGGATCGGCAGTGATCATGTCGTCCCAAAACGAGTCGGTGTTGCGTACCGCCGACGCACACACAGTGAGAGCGGTCAGGGTCGGTTCGACCCGTCTGAGCGCCGGGCACGCGATGTGCGCTGACCTGCCGCTGGCGCAGCAGCCGGGCTGCATCGGTGGCGTCGCCACCGACGGCGAGGTGGACGTCGTGGTCGTTCCCAGCTGATGGCGAACGCCCCCAGGACCGGTCAGTAGACCAGGCTGGCGCGGCCTCGTAAGCGGACCGTCGTGCGGAGCACGCAACCCGACCGTCGTGCGGAGCACGCAAGCCGACCGTTGTGCGGTTTCTCCTATGTCAAGCCGCTGCCGCTAGGCGTGGCGCTGCAGCGTCCTGGTCGGTGTGGAGGTGGCCGTAGACGACGCGGACGAGACGGCGTTTGAGGCAGCGCAGGGCTTCGGGGTTGGACATGCCTTCGGCCTTCTTCTTGCGGTAGTAGGCCTGCCCGAGCCCGTCGAGGCGGATCTGGGTGATCGCGATCCGGTGCACAGCGGCGTTGAGCTGGCGGTTGCCGGACCGGGTCAGCCGGACCCGGCCTGCGGTGTTGCCCGACCAGACCGGGATCGGCGCGATCCCGGAGTGCCGGGCGAACGCGGCCTCGGACTTGAACCGACCGACCCCGGCGGCTTCGCCGACGATCTTGGCCGCGGTGAGCGGGCCCACGCCGGGCATCGCGAGCAGCGTCGGTGCGACCTGCACTGTCCGCTTCTCGATCCGCTTGGTCAGCGTGTTGATCTTGTCGGTCAACTCGATGATCTCGCCCAGCTCAGCAGCAGCGAGCTCAGCGACCAGGCCGACGACACCGTCCTCCACGACAGAGCCCAGGCGGGCCTTCAACGCTTGCTGGTACTTGGACAGGTCCAGCGACTTGGCTGGTGGCGACCACCCCGGGTCGAGTTCGTGGGACACGCCACAGCAGCCGGTTGATCGTGGCCGTTCGTGTCGTGACGAGGTCTTCTCTGCGGTCGACGAGCAGCTTCAGCTCGCGTGAGGTCGCGTCGTGGGAGGCGACGGGCAGGTCGGGTTCGCGCAGCGCAGCCCGCGCGACCGCAGCGGCGTCGATCGGGTCGGACTTGCCGCGCGTCCGTGCAATGCGGCGCTGCTCGGCCATCATCTTCGGCGGCACGCGGACCACCGCCTGGCCATTGGTGAGCAGGTCGCGCTCAAGCCGGGCCGAGAGGTGGCGGCAGTCCTCGATCGCCCACCGCAGCTCAGGGCCGAACGTCTTGCGCGCCCACCTAACCGCGGCTCGGTGGCCCTCGGTCGTGGCCGGGAACGTCTTGTGGCCCAGCTCGCGGGCCGCCTCGTCGACCCCGACGAACGTGTGGGTCCGCTTGTGAACATCAGCACCAACGACAACCATGAAGGCTGCCTCCTTCACTCAGAAGAGGGACGGTTGGGCCGGTCGGCGGACACATCTCAGTGGGGGCGGTGCCACGCTCCTATCAAGTCACGCCGGCCGGTCCTTCACACCGGTCGCCAGCAAAACCGAACGAGGCCAACCCCGAAGAGCGACAAGCACGCAATGAGCCAGACGACCGGTGCTCAGGACCCAACCACCGCATCGGCGGCGCTGTCACTCTCACACTGAGAGCACGCAAGCCGACCGTCGTGCGGAGGACGTATGGCTGGTCCAGACCGTGCCCGTGACGGCAGCCGCGCGCAGGAGACAATGCATACATTAGGTGGACGACGGTGGTGGCGGCCTCCGCACTCCTTGTGCTCGCCGCTTGCGGAGGCCCACCTACCCAGACTGTGCAGCGCGCGCAGGGGACCGTGATGCTGGTCGCGCCTACCAAGCCTGACGCCGTGATGTTGGCCGGTATCGGAGGCGTCCTGACCCGGACTCCGCTGGGCTGCATGATCCTAGACGTCGGGGATGGCGAGGAGACACTCACCCAGTTTCCGTACGGCAGCACGCTCACTGCCGACGGTCAGGGCGTCACGCTTCCTGACCAGACCACGGTGCACATAGGCGGCAGCATCTCGGGGGCCGGAGGAATAGGCGACCCAGGAGGGCTGAAGCATGTGCCGCTGCAGTGCGTGAGCGCGACAAGGGTCCTCTACCTACAAGCCGCCTGACCGGGCGTCGCCAACGTCAATCCCATACGTGCGCTGCCTCGTCGGGCTCGCTGATCGAGTTGCGTCGGGTCGTGACGACCGGAGCGGACATGAACGCGACTGCGAGAGCCACAGCGGCACAGACCGCGACAGCAGGGGCGTCGAACACTCCGAGCACGAGTGCGACCCCGACGACAGCGAGTGCCGCCGCGAAGCTTCCTGCTAACCAGGCCAAGCGCAGCCCCTTGCCCTCGACGGCCTGATAGACGATCACCGCGGCCAATGCTGCCGGCAGTGCGACGAGTGCGCCGACCAGAGCGGCGAAGCCGACGGTCGCCCAAGACCGATAGGCGCCGTCACTGGCCTGCAGAGCAGCGCCTAGGACTGCTCCTCCAACAACGCCGCACCCGATCCCGCGCCGCAGGATCGACCACGGAGGCCGCAGTGCCCGGCCACGCGGGGCGTCAAGCCACCATGCAGCTGTCAGGACCGCCATCATGAAGCGAACTTAGACCAGCACCCTCGGCCGCTCCGCCTGCTGCAGACAGGCAGCACCACCACGTGCGGGATCGCGTGCCAATGATCATCGCCCGGACGCTCGAAAGGCAGCTCGTGGGAGGCACGCAAGACCACCGTCATACGAGACACGCGAGGCGATCTGGTCGGCGGTGCCCGCACGGCACCCTTCTCGTGACCCGCGCTCAACCACCCCCGCTGACCGATTCGAGGTGGAGTGTCGGTATCACCTCCGCTTAGGTTGAGGCGTGGAAGAGTTCGAGCTCGCTCGCGCTGGGGCGGCGGCCCTGGCGGTCGCGGCATCGCTCGATCTGCCGGCCGACGACGCCGTCGTTCTCTTCAACTCCAACAAGGTGGCGCTGCGACTCGAGCCCTGCGACGTCCTTGCCCGGGTCACCCGCGCCGGACACGGCGGCGAGGCCCGACTAGAGCTAGACCGTGCCCTGTCGCTCGCTGGCGCTGGCTGCCCGGTCGGCGCCGCACTGCCAGGCGTCGCGCCGCTGGTGCACGAAGAAGCCGGATTCGTGGTGACGTTGTGGACTTACCACGACACGGCAGCCTGTCCCGTGACAGCCGATGCCTACGCAGCAGCGCTGGGTCAGCTGCACGCCGGGATGCGCACGGCCGACTTGACCAGCCCGCGGTTCACCGACCGAATCGCGGAGGCCCAGCAGGTCGTGGCAGACCCGGCTCTCTCACCCGACCTCGCTCAGGAAGATCGAGCGTTGCTCACCAGTCGACTCGCAGCCCTACGACAGACCATCCTCGAGTTCGACGCACCTGAGCAGCTGCTCCATGGCGAGCCGCACCCCGGCAACGTGCTCGGGACCAGGCAGGGCCCGGTCTTCATCGACTTCGAGACCCTCTGCCGCGGGCCCGTCGAGTTCGACCTCGCGCACGCTCCCGAGGAGGTGTGTGAGCACTACCCGGGCATCAACCGCGAGCTGCTGGACCTTTGTCGCCAACTCGTCCTGGCCATGGTCGCGTCTTGGCGCTGGGACGTCGGCGACGAGTTCCCGAACCGCCAGTACTGGCGACGCGCCCTGCTGCACGCTCTGCGCGAGAGGCTCCCTTGGCCAAGCCCGGATCTACCCATGCCAACCGTCGTGTATCAAGCGCAGGACAAGGCGGTGAAAGCTGGGAGCCGTGCGTCGGCGAGCCGATAACAGCGGTGAGGGGACGCGCTAGCTCCGCCCACCGGCTCCGCGAGGTTGATCCGCCCTTCACGCAAAGTCTGCTGTAGTACGGCGTCGACCGGGAGCGTCTCCGATGACGTCATAACCGGGCACCACCTGCCTCGGTCCCGCGAGGGCTTCAGGAGTTGCTGCTGTGAGGCTTGCGGACGGGTCAGGCGAACTGCTCAAGCGCCGGGAACACAACGTCACGCAGGTGGTCACGGATACGTCCGAGCGTCGGCATCACCGTGGCTCCATCACCCGGGCCATCTGGCGCGAACGAGAGCAAGAACACCGGCGGTGTCCACGTGAGGTCCATCTCCGTGTCCGGCCGATTGATAGCGACCTGCAGTCGCTGCACTTCATCACCCGTTCTGAATGCGGGCGGACGACTCGCCGGTCCAGGAAAGTAGAGGCTTGCCCCGCCGTTGGCGTAGGTGATACCCGTGTTCGTGATCCCGCCGATAGACACCGCGAGGAGTCGCGAGCGGTGAAAGTTCCGCTCACGCAGCACGTCGAGAACAGCGAGGGGATGACGAGGCGCCGGGTCCTGACCCTGAAAAGGCTGCAGCTGCGCCACGACAGTCTGGGCAGGCGGCTCGAGGAACCGAATGCTCCGCGGCACCTCGTTGTTGTTCTTGCCGAAGTAGGCCTCGGAGGTGAGCTTGACGGGGAAGCCGACGGACCGAGCTTGCGGCTCCGAGAGAGGTCCCGAGTGCTTCTCGGCCAGGGCGGTCGTGACGAGTTCGAGACAACTGCGCAGGCTCTCGCCCACGACGAAGACTCCTTCGCTAATTTCGTCCGGCGGCTCAGAGTGGATGCTCGCGTAGAAGGCAATCTCGTAGCTGCCTACGCCGCCAACACGCTTCACATTCTCCTGCTGCACGGCGACGTGGAACGGGTCGGTTGCCAGGTAGGCGTCGACGTCGGCCTGCAGTTGGTCGAGGTGCCTGGTAGCGGACTTCAGCCGCACGTGCCATGGGTACGCCTCGTCGCTCATACTGTCGAATTCTAGGACCTGTCAGACCCCGCATGATTAACCGCCGACTTCGTACCAAGGGCATTGACGCTGATTGGAGGGTCGGAGCCACGGCTCCATCACTAGCCTGATCGGCAATCCCGTAAGCCCACCGCTGTGCGGGAGGCACGTCGAGCACAAGTGCCTGCTGGCACCTAGGGCGGGACCAAGCAAGTGGCGCATTGTGGAGCACCCCCTAGGGCAGGGTTTCAGCGAAGTGCTGTTGCTGAGGCGGCCTGCCTGTGGAGGTGCACCCCACGGCCACCGTCATAGACGCCCCGTGGGGCATGTGGCAATTTAGTTGACCGTCGCGGCGCAGCGCGCGCTCGTTAGGCCGAAGGTGGAGTGCCAGGTTGACCTAGGGCCCTCTCGGCCATTCGCCTTCCGCAGGTCTGGGCTGCGGGACGATCGACCGTCGTGCGAGCACGCTGTACGACCGTCGTGCGGAGCACGCAAGCCGACCGTCGTGCGGAGCACGCAAGCCGACCGTCGTGCGGAGCACGCAAGCCGACCGTCGTGCGGAGCACGCAAGCCGACCGTCGTGCGGAGCACGCAAGCCGACCGTCGTGCGGAGCACGCAAGCCGACCGTCGTGCGGAGCACGCAAGCCGACCGTCGTGCGGAGCACGCAAGCCGACCGTCGTGCGGAGCACGCAAGCCGACCGTCGTGCGGAGCACGCAAGCCGACCGTCGTGCGGAGCACGCAAGCCGACCGTCGTGCGGAGCACGCAAGCCGACCGTCGTGCGGAGCACGCAAGCCGACCGTCGTGCGGAGCACGCAAGCCGACCGTCGTGCGGAGCACGCAAGCCGACCGTCGTGCGGAGCACGCAAGCCGACCGTCGTGCGGAGCACGCAAGCCGACCGTCGTGCGGAGCACGCAAGCCGACCGTCGTGCGGAGCACGCAAGCCGACCGTCGTGCGGAGCACGCAAGCCGACCGTCGTGCGGAGCACGCAAGCCGACCGTCGTGCGGAGCACGCAAGCCGACCGTCGTGCGGAGCACGCAAGCCGACCGTCGTACGGAGCACGCAAGCCGACCGTCATACGGAGCACGCAGCGCTAAGGGCGAGCGGCATAGGCGACGCTGGATCGGTGAGCGGCTTGGCCAGGACAGCACCGATCTCGGATCGGTACTGGCCGCATCGATCAACCGCAACTTCCAAAGCTCGATGGGAGAGGATTCCTCCGTGTTGTCCTTCGCAACTTCCCTGAGTCCCGGCGACAGGATCGGAGTGACTGCCCCGTCCGCGGGTGTAGAGGCGGCAGCGGCGCGGCGGATCAATTTTTGTGTTGACTGGCTCCGTGACGCGGGCTACGACGTAGTCGTTGGCGACTGCATGGACGGATCAGGCATCACCTCAGCACCCGCGCGGGCACGGGCTGAGGAGCTGACGCAGATGCTGTGCGACCCCTCAATCCGCTGTGTTGTCCCGCCTTGGGGCGGCGAGACGGCGATCGACTTGCTCGACCTGCTCGACTGGGATGCTTTGACTGCGGCTGACCCCACCTGGCTGGTCGGATACTCCGACCTTTCGACCATCCTGCTGCCGCTAACGACCCGCCTCGGTTGGGCCACTCTGCACGGCGACAACCTCGCAGACACCCCCTATACGCCGCCATCTGGGCTGTTGCCTTGGCTGCAGATTGCCTCCGGCACCGGTCCGCACCGTCAGCAAGACTCCGGCTTGGTCGCCGACTGGTGGCGGTTCGAGGAGGACCCACAAGCTACTGTTTGGAAGCGTGTCGGCACCGGGACCTGGAGCGTTCATGGCGGCGAGTCACTCCACGTCACCGGACGCTTGATCGGCGGGTGCATCGAGACCCTGTGCAACCTGGCAGGCACGCCGTACGGCGACGTCGCCACCTTCGGCCGGAAGCACTCGAAGGACGGCCTGATCGTCTACCTGGAGGCCGCGGGGGACGAAGCCGCCACCATCTGCCGCAACTTGCACGGCCTTCGCCTCGCCGGATGGTTCGACCACGCGCGAGCAATCCTGATCGGCCGGACCTCTGCCCCGGACAATCCAGTGATGACGCAGCGCGAGGCCGTCCTCGACGCCCTGGCGCCGCTCGGCCTGCCCATCGTCTTCGACCTCGAGATAGGTCATGTGCCCCCACACCTACCGCTCGTCAACGGCGCGCTAGCCACCGTCACAGTCGAGGGCGACTGTCACGAACTCGTGCAGGAACTTTGGTGAGCGCCGAAGCCCGCTCGTACAGGATGGTGCTAAACGCGCTACCCATGGCAGCACGTCGCAGTCCCGACACCCGACCGTCGTGCGGAGCACGCAAGCCGACCGTCGTGCGGAGCACGCAACCCGACCGTCGTGCGGAGCACGCAACCCGACCGTCGTGCGGAGCACGCAACCCGACCGTCGTGCGGAGCACGCAACCCGACCGTCGTGCGGAGCACGCAACCCGACCGTCGTGCGGAGCACGCAACCCGACCGTCGTGCGGAGCACGCAACCCGACCGTCGTGCGGAGCACGCAACCCGACCGTCGTGCGGAGCACGCAACCCGACCGTCGTGCGGAGCACGCAACCCGACCGTCGTGCGGAGCACGCAACCCGACCGTCGTGCGGAGCACGCAACCCGACCGTCGTGCGGAGCACGCAAGCCGACCCTCGTGCGGAGCACGCAAGCCGACCCTCGTGCGAAGCACGCAGAACGACCGTCGTGCGGAGCGCCGTCGAGCGGGGGAGAAGGTAGCCGCCTTCTCTGGTCGAGAGACATCTAGGTCCCGGTCTTCGGCTAGCGTCCGTGCATGTCGACGTCGAGGAACACGCCCCTCTCGTGGCGCATCGAACGGGAAGTTGTTCTCACCGATAAAGCGCCGCTGGCCTCGTTGGTCTCGGTCGCGTTCGACGGCAGCGAGTACTACTTAGTGGCTCGAGGCGACATCCCGGCTGTCGTTGGGCGTCCCTTCGATCCCGAGCTCGACATCCCGATTGATCGCCTCCAGGTGTCGCTAGAGGTTGAGGGACGTCCTGCAGAGCAGTCGTCGGGCGGATCCACCGCTGACCGCGACACCTGGGAGACGCTTCAGCAGTGGGAGGGGCCCGAGCCGGCACCGGAGCTGCGTGTGACCTTGGAGCTGGACGGCAGGAGTTGCGAGTACCTGCTGACGCTGGTGACCTGACCTGCAGCCGTCGTTCGACCGCCGTGCTCAAGACGCAAGCCGACCGTCGTGCGGAGCACGCAACCCGACCCCCGAGCGAGACGTACTCGACAGCCCTCGTCGTGCAGGCGCAGCTCAGCCTGCTTGGCTTCCTCGACAAGCGTCCGACGCCTCGGAGGCCGAACTTGCAGACGGACCTGCAACCCGCGTGCGAGCGAGCCGAGGAGGACGTAGATCATGAACTGGTCGAGGAGGACGCGAATCATGAGAGCCGAAGAATTGGCGTCGCTTACCAGCGGGGTACTGGGCCGCTTCTGGACCATCGACGCAGAGCAGTCCGAACCCTTTCACGACGATGCGGCCGTCATCGGCCAGTTGCAGCTGGTCGCTGGCGTGGTCCAGGTCAAGACACAACTGCCCGCCGCCAGCAGCCTGGCGGACCTGCACGGTGTCTTCACGGGACTGGCCGGCGGTGTTGCACCGGCAACCCGGTGGCTGTTCGGGATTACCGAGATCGGCGAAGTCTTGGTCCCGGTTGTCACCGGAGACCGCGTCAACCAGCAGCTGGGCGGCAATCGCGTATCGACGCACACCTACCGAGGACCATCGGTCGCCGTCTTGGTCGGCGAGGATGCCACTGGCCCTCGGGTGACCCGGCTGGCCGTGGACCTGCCGTTTGCGCGCTGGGCGGAGCTCGACCCCTTGACGAAGACGGGGCACTTCGACAGCGAGCAGCGCTGGCAGGGGCTCGACATCACCCTGCGCGGAACCGAGACGGTGGACTGCGGACACGTCAACGACATCCAGGTGTCGCTGCGCGGCACCTGGAGCGAGACAAAGACAGACCAGGACCATGTCACCTCCGTTGCCACCGGGCTGCAGGTGATCACCGAGTCTGAGACGCCGCACGAGCACGACGACCACGTCGAAGTCGTGATGGGCGTCCAGGACCTCGTCAGCTTGGCCTACGACCGGTTCCTGCCCGCCCAGCGGGCCCAGGTCGTTTTCGAGGGAGCGGGTACGGACCGTGGCCCGACCTGGTTCTACCACCGCAGCCTCGTCGAGGAGGCGGTCCCCACCCGGGAAGAGCCGGCCGACCAGCAGAGCAAGTCGCCAATGTTCAAGCTCAACGATCTTGGCGGCGCCCCAGCAGTTGCCCGCTGGGTGGCGCTTAACCAGCAGTACCCCGACGCGGCAAACGCCATCTGGGTCCGCTACCGCACGCCCACCAACCCAACCCGTCGGATCATCGAGCTCGGAGCCGCGATCGAGCAGTACGTCGCGAGTGTCAAGGGCGAAATTAGGGCAGCCGGTGAAGGTCTTAGCTGGCCCAGCAAGTCGACGACCTATGAGGGCGCGCTGGCTCTTCACGCCGGCGCTGAGTTCGAATCGTTCGTCGAAGACGCCGAGGCGTGGGGAGAGGTCTTCCACGAGGCCTATGTCAACGAGAAGCACCGTTCAGGGCCTAGACGCCCGGCAGCCGAACTGGCACGGCTCTCGTTCAGCGCTCAGATCCTGCTCACGGCAGTGCTGCTGAATCGCGCTGCCGCCGACCAACGCCCCAGTGAAGTTCTGCTCGCCGACCATCGCATCGACCGCATTGGAGATGCAGTCCGGGAGATCGTTCGCAAGAGCGACCAGTTCGACAGGCGCCACCCCCACACCCCCGCGGCACCCAGTGGCGAGACCATCTCCGAGGCGACAGCAGACGATGGTGACTGAGGACGAGGTTGCCCCCGCGCCCGGCTGCTACCGGCCTCCCGACATCGCCCGAGTCCTTGGTCGACGCCATTGACCCGACGTCGTGCGGAGCACGCACAAGCCGACCGTCGTGGGAGCACGGAAGCCGACCCTTGTGCGAAGCACGCAAGCCGACCGTCGTGCGGAGGACGCAAGCCGGCCGTCGTGCGGGACACTGCGAGGCGCCCGTCCTGCATAGCCCGAGAAGGAGTTGCTCGTGAAGTGGTTCAAGTCGCCGAAGACGACCGCGCTGCCTGCCGCCCCGGTTTCGCCCGTCTACGCCTTCTGGTCGTGGTGGGCAGGCTCGGCGAAGGATCAATTCGCTGCTGCGATCGCTAGCGGAGCCTGGGGGGATCTACCGCAGAAGATGAGCGAGCACGTGCACGCGATCCACCCCGACCTGCAGTGGGAACTGAGCTCCGGTACTCGGGCCCAGCACACGCTGTGCGTGACCGGCGCCGGCACGCCCGAGCTGCGCCCGCTGTCTCAGCGCTGGAAGCGTGCCGCACCCCCGGAGGACCCCGTCTGGCAGTACGAGCCCGCCCGGACCCGCGACGCGACGGTCGAGGAGGCGAGCCTCGAGCTCGACGGACACAGCCTCGACCTGGGGCAGACCGTCGTCGACGCCGACCTCGACGAGCACCGACTCCGCTACAACGTCGTCATCCATCATCCGCAGTTCGCGCGTATGGACGAGCGCCAGCGTCAGCAGTTCACGTTCCTCGTCCTGGACTGGGCGCTCGGAGAGGATGACGTCGAACGCTGGATCGGCGCTATCGAAGCGTCTGTCATCTCGCCCGCGACAGGTCAGAGCGTGACGAACTTCGTCGAGACCGTCGACGCTCTCGCTGCTCAGCCGATCGAGGAGACATGGGTGATGATGCAGGGCCAGGACCCCGAGGGGTTGCCGGTCATGGCCATGGCCCGTCGTCCGCTGCGCTGGATCGACAGTCCGTTGCTCGACCTTCACAACAAGGTCGGTCTCACCTACCAGGCCGAACCGAACGGCCTGCCGACCGGCGAATCGCTGGCCTGGTTGCGCGCACTGGAGGACTCGTTGGTCGCAGCCGCTGGCCCGGGCGCGGAGCTGCTCGCCCACGAGACGCACGCCGGTCGCCGGGTTCTGCACGTGTACAGCGATTCCGAAGACCAGAACGTCACCGCTCGCATCGACGAGTTGGTCAGTGCCACTCCGGGAGCTGCGGTGGACAGCAGCTTCGATCCCGCCTGGCGGGCCGTGCGTCACCTCGCCTAAGGAGATCGAAAGAGGTTCGCGTCGAGCCGCCGACTTTGCCTCACCGAGTAGGCAACCCCGAGCGATCCGCGAGACGTCCAGGGCGTCTGACGATGGCTGTTCACAAGCCGACCGTCTTACGGAACGCCGTTTGCCTTCTCAGGTATGGCGATCGGGGACGTGCTCTGCAGGTTGTCAGCCTGGCGGCTGGAGCTGGATCCGCGCGTGGAAGGCCACGGCCATAGTCGTGGGCTCACTGACCGAGCGAGAAGCGAGGAGTGTCTGAATCCGCTTGTGTTGGTTGTCCGAGAGCTTCGCCCAGGTAGTTGCCGCGCTCGTGCTCAGCCAGTTTCGGATGCCTGACTGCCCCAGAGCTGCGACCTGGGGATCGGTGTCGGCGGCAGCACGAAGATCCGCCTCGACGCGGTCCCAGCTCCCGCCACCTCGCGCGGTCCGCCAGGCCGCGCGCCGTGTCCAAGGCTGAGGTGAAGCCCAGGCGGCTTCAGCCCGGGAAGGCAGAGCTCTCAGGCGGACGAGTGCCCGAGCGGCAGTCGAAGTCACTCGTGGGCTCTGGTCGAGCAGTGCCGTCTCGAGGGCATTGAGGACGAGGTCGGTCTGCCCGAGCAAGCTCAAGCCTGTGAGCGCGGCCGTTCGAACTGCTGCACTGGGATGACGTAGGTGGTCGATGAACACGGGGAGGTCGTCGGTCGACCCCGTCACGGCCAGACCGTCCAGGCTGGCCGCGAGCGAGCGAGGCGCCAGCGCGGCGTCGCCGATCTGGTCCCGGTAATAGGTCGCCGGCGCGATGCCTCGGCGGCGGGCACGCCAGCGGGCTTGCTCACGCACGCGGGCCGCTCGATCAAGGAGCAACGACACCAGGTCTTTGTCGACGAGGACGTCGTCGGGCAGGTAGGTCACAGCGGCGAGCCGCGCTTCGACGGAGCGCGCTGTGACGAGCTCGTGCAGCTGCTCCGTGTTCGCCACATTCAGGAGCCACTCGGCCGCGGCCGCGCGCAGGTGCTGATCGGGGTCGGACCGGACGACGTCGAGCATCCGCTCAACCGTGAGCACCTGCTGATCGCGTGCTTCGCCGAAGGCCCACCGTCGGACAAGGCGGTCGTCGCTACGCATCAGCGTTTCGACCAGATCATTGACCGACGAACGCCCGAGGAGAGCGTCGCGTACCGCCGACAAGGCCGCCGGTGCATGCTGACGTCCTCGACCGGTGAGCAGCACTCCGAGGACAGCGCCGGCATCGCTCGGGCCGAGAGTGGACAGGAGTGCGTGGTGAGCCTCTGCGCGCACCTGGGGTACGTGGTCGAGGAGGCGTAGAGCGAGGGCGCGGGACGGCAGGGTGCCACCCCTGTCGGCGAGCGCCCGTGTAGCTCCTTGTCGGATGCGTCCGTCGGTGTGGAAGCTGGTGAGGGCAGCGACTAAGCCCGTCGGTTCGGCGAGGTCGACCTTGAGCCATTCCTCTTGGCCCGTCACGGCAGCGGATGACGCATAGGAGAAGGTCCGACTGGCTTCGTCGAGAAGGAGCCAGGTCCTGCTGTCGTACGCCTCGAGCCGTCGACGACCGGTTGTCCAGGCCTTTGTGCCCGAACCAGTCGCGGCAAGAGCCAGCTCCGAGACGACGGTCCGCGCCTCAGACAGCGTCATCACCAGATCATCTTCGGGCAAGCCACGACCCCCGTCTCCCCGATTTGGTGGACTCGGCCCGCCGAGGCCCGCCGTTCTGCTCGATGCGCCGCCGCCCACGCACCAGCAGCGGGTCCGAGGGCATAACAAGCAGACCGTCGTGCGGTGCACGCAAGCCGACCGTCGTGCGGAGCACGCACACCACCGACCGCACGCACGCACGCTGGCCCGTGGCAGGACGCCTTGACGGGGGCGTGCGAGCGGGGTGAGCCGTACTGTTTCCCGATGAGCACGAGGGACGTAGTGGTCGCGTCTTTGATGGTTGGGATGCTGGTCGCCGGGCTGCTACTTGGTTGGCGCTTGTTAGTCGCGCTACTGGTATCAGTGTCGCCGAGTGTTTGACGACGATGTTTCTGGGCGGAGGTCGGCTTCCCGCTGTGACAGCCGCCACGTCTTGTTGCAGAGTCCGAAGCGGACCGTCGTGCGGAGCACGTTGCCGACCACTGGATGGGCATGTGGCGTGCGGTCTCTCAGCGCATGGTCGCGAGCTCAGCGAGCGGCACCGGCTTCCGCGAGCACCGGCTGATGTCTTGTCCCTGCTCTGAGAAGAGCGGCGGGTACACGGAGAGCCCGTGGTCAGTCGGCAGGCTCTGCACCTCCGCCTCCCAGCCCTCCCACCGCAGGTCCGCGTAGAAGCCGGAAAAGGCACCAGCGAGAAGAGCGTGCATGAAGCTTGAGTGAGCCATGCCAGTGCTGTCCCAGTTCAGCGTGTCGGGCGCCCAGTAGCAGACCTCACCGGGGGCGAAGCCAAGTCCGCCGCCGTTAATGGCGAACACCCCGCCCAGCACGTCCAAGGCCACGACCAGCAGCGCCGGCGGCTGGCTCTCGGCCGTCGGCTCCCCGAGACCGTTGGCGAACGCCAGGTCGGGCAGTCCTGCTGCACCTGCGCCGAGTACCTTCACCCAGCCGTGGTCGACCTCGAGCGCACCGCAGTTGAGGGCAAGCGCTCCAAGCGTCGAGCGCGTGGTCACCTGGAGTCGGTACAGCGTTTGTCGTCCGTCCTCAGGCAGCGCTGGATGCATGCGGACGGGGACGAATGCCTGGTTTATGCGCTCGACGAGACCCGGCCACGCCGCATCGCGGTCGCCGGCCAGCTCGTCAACGCTAAGCAGGGGCACCTGACCAGTATCCGATCCGCGAAGGCCGTCGACTGCGCAGCAGCACAGTCGGGCGCCACCCGAGCATCGCCAGTGACGCATTGCCATTCCTATGTTGTAGGCGAGCACCTCGGCGTCAGGACTCGGGCTGAGACTTCGACACCTCCCCATGGGCCTCTTCGAACAGCGCCCTGCCCGCGAGCAGCAGCGCCTCCGCCCGCAGGAGGACCACCGACAACACCCGCAGCCACGTCTCCGTAGCCGTCCCTCAAGCGAGAACGAGCAGACACGACGCCCGAGAGTCGGCGCCGCGCTGAGCGTGAGTCTCGTAAGACCCGCCCGCAAAAAAGCCCGGTCAACGGGGTTGTTACGAACACACTGTTCAAGTGAGTGGACTGCTGATCGGCTACGCCCGCGTCTCGACCGCCAGCCAAGATCTCGCCTCCCAGCGCGTCGGGCTCGCGGGCCTCGGCGTCAACGACAAGAGGGTCTACGTCGACCACGGCCTCACCGGCACCAACCGAGAACGGCCCGGCCTGCGCGAAGCACTGGCCGCATGCCGCGAGGGCGACACCCTCGTCGTCACCAAGCTCGACCGCCTCGCCCGCTCCGTCCCCGACGCCCGCGACATCGCCGACGAGCTCACCGCCCGCGGCGTCCGGCTCAACATCGGCGGCTCCATGTACGACCCGACCGACCCGATCGGGCGGCTGTTGTTCACCGTGCTGTCGATGATCGCCGAGTTCGAGGCCGACCTCGCCCGGTCCCGCACCCGCGAAGGCCTCGCGATCGCGAAGGCCAAGGGCCGACTGCGCGGCAAGCAGCCCAAACTCAAGCCGACCCAGGAGGCCCACCTTGTCAAGCTCTGGCGCGACGGGGAGCACACCACCGCCGAGCTGGCCGACCTGTTCAGCGTTAGCCGGGCCACCGTGTACCGCGCCCTCCAACGCGCCGGCGGCGAGGCCTCCGCCACGTAGCTTTCTGCGGAGCCCCACTGACCTTGGGCACCCGAGGTCGTCAGACTTCCATGATCCCTCAGGTCCGTGCACCCACTGACGGCTTGCGGACACGCCAATTTTCGTCGACGGCGATGCCGAACCAGCAGATGATGGCTTGGTGGTGGGGTCAGCGCAGTGGTTCGCGGGCGATGAGCCGACAGAAGCACGCGAGCAAGCGTTCGTGGAGGCGTTGCGAGTAGTCGCATCCACGTGGTCCTTCACCGATCTCGACGCTGCCCACACATCAACGGCAGCGAACGAGATCGGCCGGCTCGTCGAGGTGAAGGTTCCTTCTCTCACGACTTCTCGTCGAACCCTGCGGATCCTCTACGACGTAGACGTGGACGGCCCGCCAGCGCTGCAGTCGGAGTGGACGGCGTTCGGCTACCCGTTCGAGGGGCCCGGGTACGAGCAGCCAGACCCGGAGACCGATTTGTGGGTCAGCGGAGTCGACGCCAGTCCACAGCAGTTCGGCGCATGGGCGGGGTTGTGGTTCGAGCGGCAGCTACGCAGGCCGGTCCGCCGGGTCGAGTGGGACCGACCGGCCTCGGGGCTGTCGACCCTGATCCCTGGGTCGACTAGCGAGCCCGCGTTTGTGAGGTGGATGATCGACAATCCTCAGCAGCAGCTCGACGAGCGCGGCGGCTTGAAGTGGTGGTGGCTACAGCACCAGCCGCCCTCTCGCGAGGTCTGGGAACGCCTGACCCGCTGACGGTCGTCTTGCGTGCTCCGTAACGACGGCTAGGTGATGGTGATGGTCGTGCAGGAACCTGGCGCGACGGCGGCTGTGCACAGCCGGTATTCACCGGCAGCAGTCGGTTCGGGGATGTGTACCTTGTCGCCGCCGGTGCCTTTGACGACTACAGAGGGCCAGGCCACGTCGACGGTGGGGTATGCGGGGTTCCAACTTCGTGGGTCCGGCTCTGCTCCGTTCCTCCCGGCAGTCAGGTAGTAGTCGACCCGCTCCTCGTCCGTCGGTCGCGGCGGCTTACCCGGACCTGCCGTATCCGGCGAGGTGGCCCCCAGGGTGAATCCGAGGCCACGCGTTAGGCCGGTGGGGAAGTACACGGTGACCGACGTTCCTGCAGGTGCCGTGGTTGGTACGACTGTCATGACCGGCTCTGCCGAGTGTGTGGGTGCGGCCGGGGCGGCGGTCAGGTAGGTGCTGTTGGTGATCTGTGGGAGCAGCAGGAGCAGGCCGACCAGGACGACGGCGCCCATGCCAGCCAGGACTGCGCTGCTGCCCTGCCGGCGACGGCGGGCGGTGGCCCGTGCGCGGGCGGGGTCGAGGGCACCGGTGCCGGGTACCTCGGTGATCGCTGCTCGGTACAAGTCAGCGAGGCTCTCGTCGTCTCTCATCGGTCGTCTTGCGTGCTCCGTAACGACGGCTAGGTGATGGTGATGGTCGTGCAGGAACCTGGCGCGACGGCGGCTGTGCACAGCCGGTATTCACCGGCAGCAGTCGGTTCGGGGATGTGTACCTTGTCGCCGCCGGTGCCTTTGACGACTACAGAGGGCCAGGCCACGTCGACGGTGGGGTATGCGGGGTTCCAACTTCGTGGGTCCGGCTCTGCTCCGTTCCTCCCGGCAGTCAGGTAGTAGTCGACCCGCTCCTCGTCCGTCGGTCGCGGCGGCTTACCCGGACCTGCCGTATCCGGCGAGGTGGCCCCCAGGGTGAATCCGAGGCCACGCGTTAGGCCGGTGGGGAAGTACACGGTGACCGACGTTCCTGCAGGTGCCGTGGTTGGTACGACTGTCATGACCGGCTCTGCCGAGTGTGTGGGTGCGGCCGGGGCGGCGGTCAGGTAGGTGCTGTTGGTGATCTGTGGGAGCAGCAGGAGCAGGCCGACCAGGACGACGGCGCCCATGCCAGCCAGGACTGCGCTGCTGCGCTGCCGGCGACGGCGGGCGGTGGCCCGTGCGCGGGCGGGGTCGAGGGCACCGGTGCCGGGTACCTCGGTGATCGCTGCTCGGTACAAGTCAGCGAGGCTCTCGTCGTCTCTCATCGGTGGCTCTCTGTCTCGAGATGCTGCTTCAGCTGTTGCAGTGCCCGGTGGATGTAGGAGCGGGCGGTGGCTTCTCGACAGCCGAGGATGTCGGCGATGTCGCGGTAGCTCAGGTCGTCGTAGAAACGAAGGAACACTGCGGCCCGCTGACGGACCGGGAGCCCGTCCAGCAATTGCCGGGCGACTAAGACGTCCTCGGCCGGCAATGGGGTGCCGGCGGCCGTCTCTGGCTCTGACAGGCCGACCGGCACCACGCGCCGGCGCCAACGGCGCCACCGCGACACGTGGCCGTTGACGATCACTCTCTTGGCGTAGGCAACTGCCGATGCAGCGTCGAGTGTCGACCACCGCGTGAATACCGCGACCAGGGCGTCTTGGACCAGGTCGGCTGGGTCGTCACCTGTCGTGACTCTGGCGAATCGCAGCAGCTCTTCGGCCGCCGAACCGACCCATTCGTCGAAGGACGTAGCCGCCTCTGGCGGCCCTCGCCGGGGTCGCGCGGTAGCGACAGGCCCGCGGTCTTGTGCCACGGCCGCCGCCTCTCCGGCTTGGTCCACACCCTGAAGACGCTTTGGAGAATCGAAGCGTTGCACTGTCCTCCCAGGCAATGTCCTACTCCCGCACCATCGGCCTTGGAATCAGCCTTCTTCCCAGGCCTATCAACCTTGACCAAGTCCCCCGCGAGCGTCGGCTTGGTGCTCCGCGCGAGGGTCGGGTTGCGTGCTCCGCAGGAGGGTCAGCTTGCGTGCTCCGCACGACGGTCGGCTTGCGGCGACGACCGGCGCCCGTAGGACGGACGCTCTGCGAAACGACAGTGGGCGGACGGCTTACGAAGCAGCGTGCGCGGCTTTGATCACCCTCGTTCAGAAAGTCCGGACCGGAGTGCCACCACCAGCTCATTCTCGGTCGGGTGGCATGCGCTAAGCAAAGAACAGGGGAAGCCAACGCCCGTCTCGCAGCCGTGCACCAACCCTGAACCCTCGATGTCCGCTACGTCAGACCAACGCAACTCGCGCGTCCAGAAGTCTCCGCGTGAGACGAAGCCGATCGGGCTCAGTTGAAGGCCAGCCCGGAGATACCGAATCGCAATTACCAGGATGGCGATCATGACTACGGAGATCGTGACGTTGACCAAGCTCGACCCGTCCGGCGATAGAGCCAACCCAGCCAAGGAGGCTCCAGCGATGCCCAGGAAGAGGAAGCCGAGCCAGCGGGCAGTCCGGTTGGCTACCCAACCACTGCTAGCCACCTACGACTCCTCGATCCGGTGCTCACCAACACCTGCAAGTTGATGAGGACTGCTTAGGCGGGTCCTGCCATCTCCTGCGGTGACTAGATGCCGCCAGCGCGCGACTTCGCGGCTCCTATGGCCGACCAGACGGAAGCGCGTGCTCCGCACGACGGTCGGTCTGCGTGCTCCGCACGACGGTCGGGCTGCGGCGAATCGGTACGGGTTGCCGGTGATCACGAACGCTTACGGCGGTCCCTGTTTCGATGAACGTTGATGTAGACGACAGCGAAGATGAGGGCTGGGATGAAGGCCCAGTAGACGAAGTGAGGGGCGACGGCCTCGGCGATCAGTGTCCCCACAACGATGAGCACGAGTGTGATGGCGACGCCGACGATGAGCGTTGAGTTCTTCACGTTCCCGTCTTCGTCCATTGCCGCAGCATCGCACGTTGCCGCAGCGACTCAGAGACGCCTTGCGCTCGAGTCAGGCTCCCCATTTGACTACTGCGTGCTCCGCACGACGGTCAGCAACTAGATGGCTTGAGCTACGACGTCGATCTACGATCGAAGCGGCCGAGTTCGCAGCGATGACCGTCTGGCCGGTAGCTGCGGTCCGCGCAAAGACGGGTGGTCAGTCCTGCTGAGCAGGTACCCGTACCAACACTCTTACTCAGCCTTCGACGCTCGCCGGCTCGATGACAGCCAGACAGAGCCGCGGATTGCATGATGGTCGGGTTGCGTGCTTCGCACGACGGACCTTTTACGACGAGCGGGTCGCTGGACCTCTCAGGAGCCGTCCCCGACTGCCTCACGGGGAACGTCAGCTGGATCGAGTAGACCGTTCCGCCGGAGCTTGAGGGCAAACTGAGCGCCCCGGTCGTGTCCATGACGGTTCGTGAAATCGCGGACCATCGCCTGGAAGAAGCGACGCATCCAACCCTGCGGGTCCGCCTCGTAGCGGTCGACCTCCGCCAGCCATACCTTCCGGTGTTCGCCGATTTCCTCACGGCGCTGGGCGGGAGCGCGGGTGAGTGAGTGCAAGGTCACCAGCCCCCGGGTGACGAGAGGCGTCTCGGAGTTAGCCTGGTCCAGAAGGGTCTCGGTGCGGTCGTGGATACCGACCAAGTCGCCTGGCGTTTCCAGTACCTGGTCCCATAGAGACCTGACCATCGCGTGGGTGACCTCGATGGGGTCTGTAGTTCTGTGGGTCATTTTCAGCGCCGTGTCGTGGCGGAACCGGTGAGAAGTTCTCTGCGGGTTGAGCGTAACCGCCGCACTGCTGCCGCCTGCGGTTGCCGGTCAGTCTGAGAGCACTTCGCAAGAGGGTCGTCTTGCGTGCTCCGCACGACGGTCGGCTTGCGTGCTCCGCACGACGGTCGGCTTGCGTGCTCCGCACGTCGGTCGGCTTGCGTGCTCCGACGAAGGTTCCTGAAAAGCTCGCTAAAACGTACCGAGCACCTCGGCCGCAAGCAGTCGTACGTGCGACCACTCCGCAGTAGTAACCAATGCATCCCGCTCCCAGAGCGATGCAAACTTCTCTCCCGACATCTCCTCGAGCGCGCGGTCGAGGGTCAGCAACGCCGGCATGGTCGCCGCTGGCAGCCACCCTGCGGTCACCCACTGGCTTACAAGTCGCATACCGTCGTCAAACTCGAGCGCCAGTTCGTCAACGTTCCAGCTCGCGATGGACAGGGCCCTATCCATCCATAGGTGTTGGTCGACAGCGGGGAGAGCCAGGACTGCGATGGAACGCACGAAGGAAGCGAGCAGTCTGGGGTGGGGCGGTGTCGTGTCGCTGATCGCGGTCTCCATCAAACGAGTGTCGCGCGTCGCAACGACTCCCGGGGCGCCCAGGACCTTGTTTCTCGGGTGCTCTGAAGAGGCCCGGCCCGCTCCCGGAGCTCAGTCGGTCTGCATGCTCTACAAAAGGGGCGGCTTGAGTGCTCCGCTCGACGGTCGTTCTGTGTGCTCCGCACGACGGTCGGCTTGCGTGCTTCGCACGACGGTCGGCTTGCGGGCCTCCGCACGACGGTCGGCTTGCGTGCTTCCGCACGACGGTCGGCTTGCGGGTGCTCCGCACGACGGTCAATTACCGGAGCGGTAAGTCTGCCCGTCGATCACCAGTCGTGTTGCAGCTCATGAGCACTCCGACGATGCGGTACCTGCTCAACGAACAGTAGGAGGTCGGCGCCGTCGGAACTACGCCACAGTTCTCCCACCATGATCGTGGGGACAGTGGTCCTGCCCTCGTAGTCCCGCAGGACCGCCGCGGTGACCATGTGCACCTTGACATCTCGCTTGAACCGCTCCGGTCGAACGACCACAGGAGGCGCGGAGCACTCCTGGACCACGAACCTTGTCCCTGCCTGGACTCGGCGATCTGCGTCGGACGGCTCAACCCAGTCGCTCACCCGGCGCCAGGAGCGACCGGTGTCGTCCACGAGCGACCCGTCAGCCGTGTACCGAAGTCCGCGCAGCACGACCCTGAGTGAACACGACGTTGGAGGCCAGCGGAGCCCGGCTCATGAGTTGCATGCTCCGCACGACGGTCGGCCTGCGTGCTCCGCACGACGGTCCTGCGTGCTCTGCACCACGTGGTGGTGCGGCGTGCCGCACGACGGCCCGGTCGTCTTGGCCTAAACCTTTTCGCAGGCCACGCCGTCGTGGTCGGGGTCGAACTTCTTGTTCTTCTTGTACGTCGGGGTGCTCCACGTCCAGTTGGTCAGGCCGAGCCCGACCTCGGTCGCGCCGTTCTTGCCGACACCGTGCTTGTAGACCTTGGTGAGAGCTTTGCAGCTCTTGTAGGCCTTCGGCTTGGGCCGCACGACGACGTGGACAGCCGACGACGTGGCGGGTGCGCTCTCCGAGCTGCCTGCGTAACGGAAACGATAGTTTCCCGACTTCGTCGCCTTGACCTTGGTCTTGAGGGTGCCGTTGCTGCTGGTCACCGACTTGACCTTGCGCCAGTCGCCACCGTCAGGGCGGAACTCGAGCGCCGTCTTGGCCGAGAACGGGAGGTCTCCACCACCGCGGTAGATGCCCGCGGTGACGGTGATCTTCTTGCCCTTGACTACCTCCTTGGGCGAGGCGTCCACGACGACAGTGAAATGGACCTCCGCCAGCGTCGGCGCCCCGTCGAACGGCAGCCCATAATCCTGGCTGGCCTGGCCCGGGATACTCACGCGGACCTCCACGCTGTAGTGGCCGGGCGGGAAGACGGGGGCGTCGTCGGGGACCGTGAGTCCTAGGCCGACCGGGAACTCGGTTTCGCCCGCGCAGGTGATCGCCTTGCTCCCGGTGGCCTGTGCGGCGCCGGCGGTGACCGTGACGTTGATGGTCGTCGGGTCGCCGTAGCAGGCGTACCGCAGCGCGATGCCGAGCTCTCGGGGGGTGTAGGCGAATGGACCGTCCTCGATGGCCACGGTCGCCGCAGGGCGGTCGGTGGGCGCCGGAGTAGGTCCGGCGGCCAGGGCCGGCGTGGCCAGCGTGGCCAGTCCGACGATCAGTGCTGCGGCCGCAGCCGGCAGGGTCAGGCGTCGAGCAGGCACGAGTACTCCAGCAGTTCCGGGAAGAAGATTGAGCGCACGGTAGCCGATCCTCGGTCTGGCGCGTCGTGTGCTGGCGGGCAGGTGACGTGCGATTCGCGAGAGCCAGCATGCTCCGCACGATGGTCGGCTTGCGTGCTCCGCACGACGGTCGGGTTGCGCGCCTCCCGGACAGCGGTCAACGTGCTGCTCAACGCCGCCACGAGCTGGTCGTCGAGGATCTACAGTTCGAAGCTGGACTCGCCCAAGGCGCGCCTATTCGATAAGGGAGCGTCCTGCCCGCAGCTGGTGAGGGTGGCAGTCCCGTTCGAGCCGGGCCGAGTCCGGGGAGCTCACGTTGCTGCGGGCGATGTCGGGGCTCCCGCCTCCGCCGTGTTCGCCAGCCGCTGAGCCCGCTTAGCACGACGGTCGGCATGCGTGTCCGCACGACGGTCGGCTTGCGAGACGCCAAGCAGGGCATGGCGTTCCCTGGTGGTCTTGCTCAGGCCGTGAAGGCCAGCATCGTAGCGGCGCTGGCGTTGCCGGTCTCGTCGAGGCTGTAGGCGAGCAAGGTGTAGCTCTGACCTTTGGTGAGGGTCGGGAGGGCTGCGGAGGTGGCGCGGCTGCTGCTGACCGGGTACCCGTTCAGGGGCGTCGCGTCGGTTCCGGTCCCGGGGACGACTCGGACGACGGTGGCGGCGTAGTCCTTCGACGAGGAGTGCGTCCAACGGGCCTTGCCGCCGGTGATCCGCAACTTGGTGGGCTTGGAGGGTGCGCGGGTGTCGTCGCGGTCTTGCCACTGGAGGCGGCCCTTGAGGGTGACGTGGTCGCAGTGCTGGACGATGTCGATGTCGGCCTCGGTCGGGACGTTGCGGGCATCGGTCTGGAAGTCGTGGATCGTGATGGTGCCGGCCTGGTTGTAGCAGCGGTAGTCGAGGAGGAAGCCGAAGACGTAGGGCTCCTGCGGGGTGACGTCTTCGTGGGTGGAGTAGGTCCCGGAGGTGAAGGGGCGAGGTCCACCCACCTCGATCTCGAAACCGTGAGGCTGGTTCCCGGTCTGGACGATTCCGCTGAAGCGGTACCCGGTCGTTGATGAGGTTCGGTCGTAGTCGGAGTCCACCGAGATGTCGCGGTAGGTGGTCTTCTTCTTGTCGTGGGGTGCGTAGGAGCCGGTGACGGTGAGCTTGGTGGTGCCGATCGCCGCCGCGCCGGCGAGGGACATCGTTACTGCCTGAGTGCCGGTGGGGACCTCGAGGACGGCGTCGCGCGGGCCCCCGTGGGTGGGCGAGAAGCCCACCTGCAGGGTGCAGCTGGCGCCCGGGGCCAGGGTGTGGTGGCTGCAGCGGTCCTTGCGGATCCGGTAGTCCGAGGTTGCGCCGCGGGTCAGGTCGGCCTTGCCGAGCTTGACCTTCGAGGTGCTGGTGTTGGTCAGGGTCTCCACGGCCCACAACGGGTCGGAGTGTCGACGTACCAGTGGCCAGCGCAGGGCGGTCGCGCTCGGGGAGACCACCGTCGAGGGTGCGTCCTCGTTCAGCCGTACCTCGCCGAAGACGGTGTTTGGTGCGAACGTGGTCGAGGTGATGAAGACGATGTCGAACCGGGTGAAGTGGCCGTCGCTGTCGGTGGCGAGGTCGAGGACGTCGAACTCGCCGTGCAGCGGCTCGAAGGCGCGGTCGGTGAAGTCGTCGATGGTCGGGTCGCCTGTGTCGGGGGACGGCTGGATGTTGGCGAAGACGCCGACGTGCAGTGGCCGTTGCACGCTGGAATCGAACTCGAGCTGCGGATAGGGGAAGTCGTCGAAGTCCCAGTCGACCCACAGTCCGTCCGCGAGCGTGCCCGAGACCTTGGCGGTTCGGGTTGAGTAGGTCACCGTGCCACCCGACCCGTTGTTCCGAGTCATGCTCGCCGTCGCCAACGACTCAGGTGCTGGAGCAGGGCCGTCGTCCGCGGCGGCCTTGGTCTGGTCGACGGCTCCGAGGAGCCCGACGAGCAGGAGCAGGGCAAAGACGAGTGTGCGTGCGCGAGAAGCAGCCGCGACATCGAGGTGCATGACGGGAGTGTGACAGCAGCCAAGGCTGCGCGGAACACAACGAGTTAATGTGCGACTCGTAGTCACCAAGTCCTGGTTACTGGCCCGTCGATACTGCTCGCGGCCGGCGGTCCGTGGTGTCGACAGCAGTCGTCGATATACCCCCCTGAGGTATGTCCGATAATCGAGATCAGGACGACGCGATGCTTGGCGGGCGTCTCCTCGAGCTTCAACGCGGCACGTTCCGCCGGGAGCCAAGGTCAGAGGTCTCGCACCGTCAGGAGGCTATGTCCGTGTTCCGACGACGGTTCGATGCGTCGCAGCTCGCGGAAGCCGAGCTTGGTGAGGACTCGCCGCGAGGCGACGTTCCAATCCCAGACGCCAGCCCAAAGACGCTTGTAACCAGCGTTCGCAGCCCAGCTGACCACCGCGTTGCCCGCTTCGGTCGCGTACCCGTATCCCTGCGCCAGGCGTAGGAGCTCGTAAGCGATTTCCGGCTCAGCGGACGACCCGTTCCCGTGTCCGTTGAGGCCGCAGTAGCCGAGCACGGCACCAGTGCTGCGGAGCTGGACAGCAAGCAATCTCGGTCCTTCAGCGTCTGGGTCTGATTCTGCGATGCTGCCGGCGATGTGATCAACCGTGGGGGACCGTCCACAAGGTGCCGGTGCGGCGGGACACGCGGGTCACGCTCCGTCCACAGCTGATGGAACACGGCTGCGTCGCTCGCCTCTTGGGGTCGCAGGACCAGCCGCTCAGTGCTGAGCGGACCGAGAACCTCGGAAGACGCCATCGGTCTAGCGTGCACTCCACTCAGGGCAGAGCACTTGAGGGTCGGCTTGCGTGCTCCGCACGACGGTCGGCTTGCGTGCTCTGCACGACGGTCGGCTTGCGTGCTCTGCACGACGGTCGGCTTGCGTGCTCTGCACGACGGTCGGCTTGCGTGCTCTGCACGACGGTCGGCTTGCGTGCTCTGCACGACGGTCGGCTTGCGTGCTCTGCACGACGGTCGGCTTGCGTGCTCTGCACGACGGTCGGCTTGCGTGCTCTGCACGACGGTCGGCTTGCGTGCTCTGCACGACGGTCGGCTTGCGTGCGTGCGATGTGGCCCTCGTGCCCGAGTGCTCGACGGTAGGGGTGGGGCCTTCTAGGGTTCGCGTTGTGATTGCCCCGCAAGGACTAACCGATCGAGGAATTGCGAGCGCCGACGATCAGGACCTGCTCAACCTCTACAGCGAGGTGATGGGCGAGTTGATGGAGAGACGTCGTGAGCAGCACCGAGACCACTGGGGCCCAGGGCAGGCTGCTCCGACCTCGCTGGTAGCGATCGACGATGCTCAGCTGAGGCGCGTCTACCAGCTCGTGCACGACGAGATAATGGCGCGCCAGGAAGTTCGTCCCGGGATCTGGGAGCCGCACGACGACGCGCCTGAGATGAGTTGAAGAAGCGCGTCCAGGCGTAGGTCGGTGGTTGCTTGCCGGTGCAACCGGCGGTGCGCCCGCATGTTCCGCACGAGGGTCGGCATGCGTGCTCCGCACGACGGTCGGCATGCGTGCTCCGCACGACGGTCGGCATGCGTGCTTCGCACGCGGTTGGCTACTGGGCGGGCTTCCCCGGCACGGACCACGCGTTACCGGTCCTGCGAGTGGAACGGGTCGCGTCCTGCAGGACAGATGACAATGGGTTGGTGGACGGGGACGATTTCGAGATGCGAGTCCGCGAAGGGGAGGCGCTGGCGGCCTTAGTCGGAGACGCAGGAGTGGACGAGCGGCTCCTGCACTTACTCCTTGATCCGTGGGACACGTACGTGACGTTTTGCACCGCGCTTGCCTTGCTGGCACGTCGCGACGATAGGGGCGTCGAGCTAGTCGTTAGGGCGGCTGTGTTGGCGCGAGACTTCAACACTGGCCAGTGGTTGTTCGACGCTTTCGGGGAGGTGTCGGCCGCGTCGCTGGGCGCCGAAGATCCCTTTCTGCGTCGAGGCCTGGGTGCGCTCACGAACAGCGATGACGAGTCACTCCGACTCAAGGCCATGGAGATCAGAGACTGGCTCGGCCTGTAAGAGTCACGTCGCCTGCCACGGCCGAGCGAACCAGAAGGGGCGACCTACAAGCGTCTCGCAGGACGGTCGTCCTGCGTGCTCCGCACGAGGGTCGGCTTGCGTACCCCAAGTGTCCGATTGGACGTCCACCTCAAGACGCATGATGAGCGGGCTGGAGGGCCATGATGTTGGCGTGTCGGTTCCCCGCCCATGGGCGCCTCGTCCGCCTATCTGGCAACTTGTCCTTGCGCTCAGTCGGCCTCTCACACTGTGCCCATGAGTTCCGCGACACCTGCTTCGCAGGTCAGCACGCCGCCGCTGCACGGGATGCAAGTCCTGAGCTCAAAGGCCCGGCTGCTCCTGCTCCTGCCTGCTGCGGACGCGATCTTCGTCGGTGGACTGATCGTCTATCTGCAGAGTGGGTCGCCGTGGGACCTTGAGTCGACAGGCCTGCTGCTATACAACCTGCTCTCACCGGTCGCACTGGCAGTACTTATTGTGCTGACTGCTGGCCTATGGCCGCGAGGGATGCCCGCCACCGCGGTGACCTGCGTGCTGTTCAGCGGTCTTCTCATCACTGCCATGCTCGACATGTTCAGCAACTCGACGGGCTCACTGCTCCTGCTGGTCCTACCGATTGCGTTCTGCGTCGCGCTGTTCCCGTTTGCCAGTCTTGGAGTCCTCGTCCACTGGCTTCGAGGCCGCTCAGCGCGCGGGTAGGCAAGGTGCCGTTTGCGCTCAGCACGAGGGTCGTTCTGCGTGCTTCGCTCGACGGTCGGCTTGCGTGCTTCGCTCGACGGTCGGCTTGCGTGCTTCGCTCGACGGTCGGCTTGCGTGCTTCGCTCGACGGTCGGCTTGCGTGCTTCGCTCGACGGTCGGCTTGCGTGCTTCGCTCGACGGTCGGCTTGCGTGCTTCGCTCGACGGTCGGCTTGCGTGCTTCGCTCGACGGTCGGCTTGCGTGCTCCGCAGGAGGGTCGTTCTGCGGCGACGGCCGCCCCGTCGGACGGACGGCTTACGACGCAGTGCCGCCCGTTGCCTGACGCCGTCAATCGATAGCCAAGATCGACGCCCACCGCTGCTGGTTGTGCTGAGGTGGGCGTCATGACGAAGGGCGGGTCGACCGCGCGACGCTCTCCTTTTCAAAGGTTCGAAGACTGGCTTCTTCTTCGTACGCAGTCTGCAGCGAGCAGCAGGGGCCATGGGATACAAGTGTTCCTAGCCACGGTCCTCGGAGTCGGTGTCCTCTTCGAGCTCGTGCTCACCTTGCGGACCGGGGTCTGGAGTCTCGCTCCGCTCCATCCGGCGATCTTCGTAACCGTGCTCCATCAGAGGGCTACGGAATCTCGGATACTTGGGGGACGACAGTTGGTCTCGGCGCGCGTCCTCGCGCTTATGGTCGCTGCCGCGGTGCTGACGACTGTCAGCGCTGTGGAGGTCTGGTCAGGTAGCGGCCCGGGCGAGAAGACTGCCGCGGTTGTAGCGACGGCCATGGCCGTACCTCTCACGGTAGGAATGCTGGTTCGACGAGCCCGCGCCGCGCCGGCTGCGAGCGCCTCGGATGAGCCCAGTAACTGATTGGTACTAACTGGCAAGTCAACAATTGCTGCGGTCCCTCAGCGCGCACCAGCGTGGTCGATCAGCTGCTCCGCGCGACTGTCGCGCAGCGTGCTCCCGACCACGGCCGTTTGTGATGACGGCTAGGGGGCGAAGTGACCTTGCTCTACCCCTCCGCGCTGAACGGCACCACGCGCTCGGACCATCAGCGACAATCTCACGGTGAGTTACTCCGGCGTCGTCAACGGTGTTGAGCTGACGGTCACCAAGGAGTGGTCTCGTCGCCCCCGAGTCACCCACCAGGGTCGCGAACTCACGCAGGACTCATGGGGCAACTACCAGTTCCATGACGAGAACGGCCAGCCCGCGCAGCTACGTGTGGCCTACCAGTGGTGGGAGCTTCGACCCAAGCTCCAGATCGGCAGCCAGACCGTGTTCCTGGGTCGGTCCATACCGACCTGGGTTCGGGTCGCCTTCTTGGCGTTCATCGGCTTAGCAGTGGTGGCGGGCGGGGGTCTTGGCAGTGGACTGGCGCTGCTCAGTACCTGGGGAAGCCTGACCCTGCTCCGTCAGGAGGACCGTCGCGCCCGACATGTGCTTGGCGCGATCCTTCTACCGCTGCTGGCCGTAATGGTTTGGGGCGTGGCAAACGCTCTGCTGCGCAGCACTCTGAGCCGTACGCGCTGAGGCCGCGACCACGACTGGCATCTGTCCGCATGAGGGTGCGTTACGTGTTCCGCACGACGGGATGGGTTGCGTGTTCCGCACGGCGGGTCGGGTGTGCCCCCGCACGGCGGTCGTTCTGCGTGCTCCGCACGACGGTCGTTCTCTGTGCCCCGCGCGGGGGTCGGCCTGTGTGTGCTCCGCACGACGGTCGATTTGGTTGCCCGGCCGAAGAAGTAGTGCTCGCTTCTCCAAGGGGATTACTCGGAGTCGAGTAGTTCGTTGACTTGCGTCAGGGCAGCATCCAGGTTGCGGGCGAGCACCAGTTTGCCGGTGCTGGAGCCGCTGATGGCGACGCGGACCCAGGTGCCGTCGATGGTGGTGTCGTGGTGGGTGAGGTTGAGCAGGCCGCGGCCGCGGAATGCGGGGGTGTCGATGCGGTAGCCGCCGAGGAGGGTGTCGACGTCGACGAAGACCTCGGCGCTCCAGACCAGCTCATCTCTGGCGTCGTCCGTGGTGTCGCGGCCCGATCCGCGCCCTCGGAGGGGCTGGATCGTGAGGTGGTGGCCCTGTTGGGCCAGTTCGACGGCGCCGGTGTAGAGGGCCTTGTCAGGGGTGAGGTTGTGCCAGGCGGCGTGCCAGGTGCCGTTCAGGGGCGACAGGCCGCCGGCGAGCTCATCCATGGTGATGCGGAGCTTGTCGGCGAGGCGGCGGGCGATGGCGAGGGTGGGCTCGGTCTCGCCCGTCTCGTAGCGGTTGATCTGCCGGGTGTCGACACCGATCTCGCGGGCGAGCTGGGCCTGGGTGAGGCCGAGCTTGACTCGGTTGACCCTGATCGCGTCCGGGGTTCCCACCCATCTACTCCTGTCGTCCTGTGGATAAGCGGCATCTACGTCTAGTAGGTGGACGCTCTGTGCTCTACGGTGATTTTCACGTCCAGCGGGTGGACGTGAACGACACTAACGGACCCTGCCGGGTCCGGGAAGGAGCGAAGGATGCGAACTCGACTTCTTGCGGGACTTGGCGGGGCAGCGGCTCTACTGATGGCCGCGGGGTGCGGCGTCCCCACCACGACGACCACCCCGGAGGCAGGAGCGAGCCAGCCGACCGGAGAGCAGACCCTGGTTGCTCCCGTCGACCCGATCGATCCCTCCGGGCCGACCGGTCCTGCACCTTCGGCGTCCGAGGGGCCGGGCACGACGAGCCCCGCGCCCGTGCCGTTGCCGTCGGGTTCGGCGTCGACGGGGGACCAGCCGGTCGCGACGCGACCGGGTTCGTTCGACAAGGACAAGGTCGTCGCGACGCTGTACCCGGTGCGCCGGACTGGGCAGACGGCGTCGGTGAATCTCTACATCGCCGCGCAGGACCCGGACGGCTCGTTCATGCTGCTGAACAGCCTGGGCGACGGGAACACCGAGACGTCGTCGAAGGCGCTCACCTCGGTCGACGGGGTCCGCCTCGTCGACCCGGTGGCGAAGAAGGCGTACCTGCCGGCGGTCACGGCAGACGGGCAGTGCGTGTGCTCACCCGACGACGGCGCGACCGGGGAGGTCCGCAGCTCGGTGTGGGTAACCGTGACCTTCGCCGCCCCCCCTGCCGAGCTCACGATGATCAACGTCACTGTCCCGACCTTCGGCACCTTCACCGATGTCCCGGTCCGCTGACGCCGTGCCCGCTGCTGGAACCAGCGGGCACGGCATGACTTTGTCCCCCGCAGTGCGCGCCGCTGGGGCCCTCGCCGCGGGCACCCTGCTGCTCGGCATCCCGACCGTCGCCTTAGCCCTTCCGGCGGGGGTGTCAGCGCCCGTGGTGGACGTGGAGGGGCCGGTGCTCGCGTTCTACGCGGGTACGGCGGAGGTGGACGGCAGCACCACCCTGGAGCCGACGAAGACAGGCACGAAGTCGCGGCTGGACTGCACCATCCTGTTCGGCAAGGACAGCGACGTCCTCCGGCCCGGCGCGCGCGACCGCCTGCGCCGTTTGGGCGACCAGCTCCGTGCCCAGGGTGCCGGCCGGGTCGAGGTCACCGGCTACACCGACGACCTCGGCAGCGCCGCGCACGGACTCGACCTGTCGGAACGTCGTGCCCGCCGTGTCGCAAACGAGCTACGCCAGGTCCTCCCCGCCAAGCAGTTTCCCGCCGTGGTCCGTGGCCTTGGCGAGGCTCATCCGGCCGTGCCCAACACCAGCAAGGCGAACCGGCGCAAGAACCGCCGCGTCGTGGTCACCCTCACGCGGCCGGGCACGACTGCACCCCCTGCCCGACCGAGCACCCCTGAGCCGAGCGCAGCACCACACCCCACGCCGACCGCGACGGGGACGACTCCTGGCGCCGCAAGTCCCAGCCCAAGTCCGAGCGTCTCGCCGGCGCCTGCGTCGACCTCGGAGACACCCGCCGCTGCACCACCATCTCCCGCACCGCGCGCATCGCCCACTCCTGCGGAGTCGACCGAGATGCCTTGGCCCTGGATCGGTGGAGCCGGCGCGGCGTTCATCGGGCTTGGTGGGCTCGCCGATGTCGTCCGCCGTCGGCGAGCTCGCGGAACAGCGCAACCCAGCTCGGCGACAGTCGGGACAACGGGCCCTCCCCGGCACGAGACGAACGGGGCGACGACAGTCGGATCGCTCTTGGCAGGCCAGCAAGTCAGCTCCGCCGCTGCCTCGACTCCCACAGCTGGCGCGAACGTCGACGCTTTGCCGACGCCTGTCCCTCCGGCCGGCGCTGCTCCGCCGGAAGCGGCCGCAATGCCTGTGGTGGCGGAGTCGGCGACGACGCTCGGCGCGCCCGACGAAGATGCAGCATCCGGTTCGTGGCTCGAGGCGGCGCTGGCAGCCGACATCGCGGCGTGGCGCTCGAGCGACACATATCGGCCGCGGTTGAGCGTGCTCGGTCCGGTGCACGCCCGAACCCGCGGCCAGGCCCTGGCCCGTCGCCGCCCGTACTACACCGAACTCTTCGCCTACCTCGCAATGCGCCCGCACGGCGCGACCGTCGACGAGATCGCCGACGACTTCAGCCTCACCCCGGCACGGGTCCGTACCGACATGAAGATCCTGCGCGACTGGCTCGGGGTCGATCCGGCCAGCGGCAACCCCTTCCTGCCCGACGCGCGCACGACTGCCGCTGCCCTGCAGCGTGGGGTCGCGGTTTACCAGCTCGATGGCGCCCTTTGCGACTGGCACCTGTTCGAGCGACTCCGGGCCGCCGCGGCCAAGACAAAGGACGGAAAGGAGAAGGCCGACGCGCTGCAGGGCGCTCTGGAACTTGTCACCGGCCAGCCGTTCGATCGTGCGCGGCCCGCCGGCTGGGGCTGGCTCTTCGAGGGCGATCGTGTTGATCTGCATGTGACGAAAGCCGTCGGAGACGTCGCGGTCGAGCTCGTCGGCTATCACAGCGGGCGCCGCGACGACGAGGCCACTCGACGCGTCGTCGAGGCACTTGCCAAGATCGACCCTGTCCAGGCGCACGCGATCACGACGGAGGCCGCCTCGTGAACGATCCTCGAGATGATGCGAGGTCCAGTGGCTCCGGGCGCGGCAGGCACGTTTCCGCGCCGCTATACCTGGTCGGCCAGCCGCCAGCAGGGGTTGTCTGCTGCCGGTGCGACGAGCTGATCGACGACGCGGAGGCGGTGAACGTCCCGGGGCTGCGGGCTCGGGGCTGGAGCCACCGAGCGTGCCTTCCGGACTGGCTCCTCCTGCCCTGAGCTTCTGGCGGCAGCGCGGATGGCCCTCGAGCTGCGAAGAGCGACCACTTGCTCGACCGCACCGCCGAGCGGCTTTGCCCGGGTCGTTGCTCGGGCGGACGGGCACGTGTCATTGCCGAGGCGGTTGGGCGGAGTCTTGCCCACGCTGCGCGTTGTTGGCGCAGACGGGGTTTCAGCAGATTTCTGATCGAGGGTGAGGAGACGGTAGTGCCCGCAGGGAGATCGGGACTGGTCCCGTCTGAGGTGATCGCGGCTGCGCTGCCGTTGCGCATCGGGGGATACGCCTTGAACGACCCGATCTTGACGTTGTTCGGGCTCAGCTGGTCGTTGAACATCTCCTGCCCGTGGAGCGTTCCTGAGCTGGGGTTCAACGCGGACACGCCCAACTCAGGTGATCGCGTGCCGGAATTGGTGGGCCTCGACCTGCTTCGTCTCGACGTCGTCGAAGGACGCCTGCCCGCGTTCCAGTTGTCGGCGGGCGTGAGCATCGTCGTCGATGACGCGGACGACCCGAACGACGAGCCCTGGGTCATGAGCCTGCCCAGCCTGGTCATTACCGCCGGCACCCAGAGCCCCTACTGGTCCTAAGGGCCGCCGAACCTGCCGCCTGTACGACCTGTGGTTCGTGTCGTTCCCGCGCGCAGGGGACCCAAGAATGCAGATCGGGCGCGTGGGCTGACCACTGCGGGGTGCGCCGTGCCGGAGCGTTGTCAGGTGCTCGGTTCGACGCGGGCCAGCCGGCTGATGACTCTCGTCAGGTCGAGCGATCCCGGTAGGTGCTGGCGCTCGGCCTCGGCTAGAAGCAGCCCGATCAGCTCCTTGAAGCTGCGCTGCAGACTGCGTGCTTCGACACCGACCGGCAGGCTGGCCGCCAGCGCGGGCAGCAGCTCGGAGGGCAGCCGGTCGACGCCCCGTCCTTCGCCTACCGGTAGACCGAGGCGGCGGCAGTACAGCCCGACGACCACATCGCGTAGGGAGTTGAGCATCCACAACGCTTGCCAGACCCGGCCGCGCCCCAGGGCCGAGCGGGCGTGCAGCGCATACAACCACCCCATGCGGAACGCGGCCATCGCATCGCCGTCGACCTCCGTCGAGCCCACGGCCGATACCTCGACGGGCAGCTCACCGAACAGGACCTCGACGGGCAGCTCACCGAACAGGACCTCGACGGGCGCACCGAAGGCCAGCGTCTGGTCGTGAGGCCAGAACGACAGATCGACCTGCAAGGTCGAGCCGAGCAGCAGGACCCGGTACAACGCACCGGACGCGCGGAGGTCGAGATGGTCGACGACCAGCTCCGTCTCGGCGACCCGGCCCGTCCACCGGTCCGCCGTCTGTACGACGTCGGCGCCCGGCGCGAGCCGCAGCGCCAGGTCGATGTCGGACCAGCGATCCTCCTCGCCCCGCGCAGCAGACCCCAGCAGCGCGGCTCCAACGACCAGCTGATCTGATCGTGCGGCGGCGACGAGCCTGCTCAGGAGCGCCTCACGTGCTGCGACGTCGAACACCACGTCAGCCTCACACAGCCAGTTGCCGCGGAAATCACGGTGGGTAACACCACTGACGACAGCAACGGTTACCCCCGCCGCACGCCGGCAGGTCAGGACGTGAAGGGAACGCCTCGCCGCTCGGCTTCCGCACGCCGAAGCGGGCGGCCCTTGGCCCGCAGGTATCGCGTACGCACGGCGTCGGTCGACATGTCGTACCGCTCGGCCAGGCGTGAATACGTCCAGCCACTCTCGCTCAGCTGGACGAGTTCGGGCAGGTCGACGGGCGGGGCCGGTGTCGCGAGTGGTCGCCCGGACGGTCGGACCGGAAGGCCCGCCGTCTTGAAGCGCCGAGCGAGGTAGGTGGCCGAGTAACCGAGCTCTGCACCGACCCGGGAGAAGCTGAGGCCCGCTTCGTACAGGCGCCGAGCCCGATCGAGGTCGAGTGTGGAGGGCCTGCTCGTCACAAGCCGCACCCTCCCACAGCCACTCGAAGCACCCGGCACCTCCGTCTGTTCGAATACATGTTCGATTAGTCTCGGAAGGTGGGTCAGCGTCGGATCGACCGGACCTGGCCTGTCCGGCGTCATCGAACTTGTCAGCAGCTCCTTGCTCAGATGACAGCTTGCGTGCGTCGGGATGCGCTCCGCATGTGTCAATGATCTTGGCAGTAGCCGGATTCTGTGTCACTCAAGTTGTCAGTACCGGATGATCTTGGTCGTACGCGGAGAGGTCTTGTCGGCCCGATGCGAAGCGGGGTCAGCGGGAGTTGATGAGCTCCGAACCGATGACCTCCAAGAAGCTGTCGACGTCGGCCTCGGTCGTGTCCCACGCCGTCATCCACCGCTCCTCCTCGCGGGTGCGGTCCCAGTCGTAGAAGCGGGACGCTGGCGGATCCGGTCGGCCACCGCCGGCGCCAGGCTGGCGAAGACCGCGTTCGCCTGGGTCGTCCGCGTGAAGGTCAGGCCCGGCAACGACCGCCACGCCGGCCTCGAGCGCCGTACGCAGCCGTGCCGCCATCGCGTTCGCGTGCCGCGCGCTACGTAGGCCGAGGTCGTCCTCGAAGAGCGCAAGCAGCTGGGCCGAGGCGTCCCGGCGCCGGGCGGCAAGTTCACCCCGAGCTCGTCGAGCGGGAGGCCTGGGGCTGGGGCGACGACCACCGGGCGCAGCCGCTCGCGGTGAGCCGCACGCAGAGCACCGAGCTCGGCACGGTCTACAGCCCCGACGAGATCCGGGCGGTCGCCGACCTCGCGCACAGCCACGGCATGGCGGTGCACCTGGACGAAGCGCGGATCTGGAACGCGGCCGCGGGGCTGGGCCTGTCGTTCGCCGCCTTCACCAGCGAGGTCGGTGTCGACGTCCTCACCTTCGGCGGCACCAAGAACGGGCTGCTCGGCACCGAGGCTGTCGTGGTCCTCGAGCCGGCGCGGGCGAGCGGGCTGGTCTACCTCCGCATGCTGACGATGCAGCTCACGAGCAAGATGCGCTGGTCAGCAGCTTGAGCCCGGTCACCCGTTCCGGCGCCCCGGCCTCGTCGGTGTGGAGGTGTGCTGTGTCCGAGCAGACGACAGAACCCCAGCGCGGCAGCACGCTCGTCAGGCCGATGACGTCGGCCCCGGTGGCGTTGAAGACGGGGAACGTCTCGGCCTGCTCACCTAGCTGCGCCGGGTTCTACTGGGTTTCAGCCCGGTGATGCCTGGGCTGTGGCCGCTGTGCGTAGCGCGCCCAGGGCGCGTTGGTGGTCGTCGATCGACGCTAGCCCGGAGACCGCGAGCACGCCGACCATCGCGCCCTGGACCCGGATGGGGACCGCGCCGCCGGTCGGCGCGTACTCGCCGGCGGGGAGTCCGAAGGCCGCGTGGAACAGGGCTGGGTCGGCGCCGACGTAGGCCTGCCCGACCTCGTGCGAGGACCGGTCGAAGTGGCGGACGACGCGGGTCTTGCGCATCGCCCACGCGTCGTTGTCCGCGCTGGTGCCCGGGAGAGCCGCGTGGAAGGCCCGCTGCTCTCCGAGGTGGATGCTGATCGTGACGGGAAGCGACTCCGCCCGGCACATGGCGACCAGGGCGCTTCCGAGCCGCCATGAGTCGTCGTGGGTGAAGGTGGCGAAGTCAGGTTCGTCGGGCACGGTGAGATCCTCGTCGTCCTGGTGGGCTCGGGTGGTCGGCAGTGGGCGGTCAGCTGTTGGTGAACAGCTCCTTGATCGCGATGTTGCGCCAGCGGCACCGGGCGCCGCGTCCCCACCGGCCTTCGCCGAAGCGCGGGTCGTTGTCGTGGACCTCGAGTGCGAGGTGCCCGGACCGTCCCAGGAAGCCTGCGACCTCGTCGGCGTCGTAGTGGGGGACCTGCAGTGTCGCGAGGTCGATCTCGGCGACGAGGACGTCGTTCACCCAGGTCGTCACCGTCGGCCGGTCGCCGACGCAGCGGATCCGCAGGCTGTTCCAGTCCTCGAAGCGCCAGTGTTCGAGGAACTCCTGCGGGTCACCGCGGCGGGTCAGCATGGCGGGCTTGTCCGGCGTCATCGGCTCGAGGCTTGTGCCAGGATCCTCGACGACCAGACGGACGGGGCGTCCGTCGCCGCCGTGGGCGACGTCGAGGACGAACGGGACGGCGTGGAAGCTGCCGATGCCGTTGCCGAAGAAGCCACCGATCGAGCCGGACTTGCGGTGGTCGACCAGGACCTGGAGGCCGTGCCAGCTGTCGGGGCGTCGCCGGAGCATCACGCCGGTGTCGGCCGGCCAGTCAGGCCTCATCTCGAGCTCCAGCTCGAAGTCGGTGTAGCTCTGGTCGGACACTAGGTAACCGCCGTAGCCGGCCAGCGCCGGGTCCTGGAAGCCCTCGATAGCGCCGTCCACGACCTCCCAGTGCGCCGGGTGGGCGTTGGCCAGCGCGTCGTAATCCGGCGGGAGCTCGGGCAGCGCGGTCCTGATGCCGGGCCCGCCGGGCCACAGCGAGCCGTAGCTCCGGGGTGCGGCGTGCCAACCGCTCAGGGTGCGGCCGTCGAACAGGCTCATAAAGCCACGGTCGTCGGGTGTGGTGCTGGTCATGTGGTCGTCAGGCTCCGTCGTCGTCGGGCGTGTGGTCGCGGGTGGCGAACGCGGCGTCGAACGAGGCCGCGGAGGGGGTGATCGCGTTCAGCTGGCGTACGAGCCCCAGAGCCTCCGGGGCACCGTCTAGCCGATCCATGCCGGCGTCCTCCCACTCGATGGAGATCGCGCCGGTGTAGCCGATGTGGTTGAGCATGCGGAAGATGTCCTCCCAGCGGGTGTCGCCGCGACCGGTCGAGATGAAGTCCCAGCCTCTTCGCGGGTCGGCCCAGGGCAAGTGCGAGCCGAGACGGCCGTTGCGGCCGTTGTGCATCCGGACCTTGGTGTCCTTGCAGTCGACGTGGTAGATCCGGTCGCGGAAGTCCCAGAGGAACCCGACGTAGTCCAGCTCCTGCCAGACCATGTGGGAGGGGTCGAAGTTCAAACCGAAGCCGGGTCGGTGGCCGATGGCGTCCAGCGTCGCTACGGTCGACCAGTAGTCGTACGCGATCTCGCTGGGGTGCACCTCGTGGGCGAACCGGACGCCGACCTCGTCGAAGACGTCGATGATCGGGTTCCAGCGGTCGGCGAAGTCGGTGTAGCCCGCCGTGATCACCTCGTCGGCGACCGGCGGGAACATGGCGACGTAGTGCCAGATCGCGGAGCCGGTGAAGCCGACGACGGTGTCGACCCCGAAAGCGGCGGCCGCCCGGGCTGTCGTCTTCATCTCCTCGGCCGCGCGCCGCCGGACCCCCTCGGGGTCGCCGTCGCCCCAGACGCGGGGGTGGACCATCTGCTGGTAGCGCGAGTCGATGATCGCTTCGCAGACAGCCTGGCCGTTCAGGTGGTTCGAGATCGCCCAGCAGCCCAGACCGTAGGAGGCGAGAATGTCGCGGCGCTCGGCGACGTAGGCGTCGTCTTCGGCGGCGCGGGCGACGTCAAAGTGGTCGCCCCAGCAGGCGATCTCGAGACCGTCGTAGCCCCACTCCGACGCCAGCCGGCACACCTCGGTGAACGGCAGGTCGGCCCACTGCCCGGTGAACAGCGTCACGGGCCGGGCCTGCTGGGCCTCGGCGCGACCGGTGGCTTCTCTCATGGTCGTCCTCATCTCGGTTCCATCCCGGCTACGTCGACCCATCCGCCGGTCCGGGCGGAGGTGAGCGTGGCGTCGCAGATCCGGGCGGCGCGGAGGCCGTCGGCGAAGGTGGGTAGCCCGTCGCGGGTCTCGCCGCGGATCACCGCGTACGTGTCGGCGACGAAGCTCTCGAAGCACTGGGCGTAGCCCTGCGCGTGGCCGGCGGGCAGCGAGGAGAGCCGTCGCTGCTCGGCCGAGCCGTGGTTCGGGTCGCGGTTGAGCACGGTGGCGCCGTCCTCGGCACCGACCCACAGATGCTCGGCGTCCTCCTGGTCGAACACCGCGCTGCGCCGCCCGCCGTCGACCTCGAGCCAGAGCCGGTTCTTGCGTCCGGCGGCGAGCTGGGAGATGACCGCCGAGCCCGCGACACCACCGACGGTGCGGAAGAGGATCAGGGCGCTGTCCTCGGTCTCGACGTCGACCAGCGGAGCATCCGCTCCGGTGTCGGGCGCCGTCGCGCTGAAGCTGGCGGCGGTCGCGGCCGGCCGCTGCGGGATGCTGATCGAGGTGGTGGCGACCAGCGACGCGATCCGGTCCCCGGTCACCCACTCGGCCAGGTCGCACCAGTGCGAACCGATGTCGCCGAACGCCCGTGACGGGCCGCCGAGCACCGGGTCGACCCGCCAGCTGGTCGAGGTCGGGGACAGCATCCAGTCCTGGAGATAGCTCCCGTGGACCAGGTTCACAGCGCCGAAGCCGGCGTCGCCGACGACCGCCCGCAGCTCGCGCGCCATGGGGTGGAAGCGATAGGTGAACGGCATCGTGTTGACCATGCCGGTCTCGGCCGCTACCGCTGCGGCCTGCTCGGCGTCGGCCACGCTGACCCCGAGGGGTTTCTCGCAGACCACGTGCTTCCCGGCCCGCATCAGCTCCACCGCGTACGGGACGTGCGACGCGTTCGGGGTGCAGACATGCACCACGTCGACGTCGGAGGCCGCCACCTGCGCGAGGTCCTCGTACGCGGTGGCGACGCCCCAGCTCGCGGCCACTTCGCGGGACCGCTCGGGACTCGATGCCAGCACCCCGACGAGATCCGCCCCGGCCAGCAGCACCGCCCGGCGGTGCACCTCACCGATCATCCCGGCCCCCAGGACGGCAACCCGCAGCGGGCGGTCCCGCCCGCCTCGGCCCGAACCGCTGGTCACGCCCGACCGCGGGAGAACGTGTCCGCGCCGAGGTGCTCGGCGACCCAGCGACCCGAGATCTGGGTGGATTCCAGGTTGGTGGGGGCCTCGGGGACGTCGACCTCGACGATCAGCCAGCCTGCGAAGGCGTCCGGCAGTGCGCCGATGGCCTTCTCCAGCTGCACGTCGCCGCGGCCCGGCTCGGTCCAGACAGTGAAGTCGACGCGGGTCGCCTGGGTGTAGTCGGCGCCCGCCTCGCGGGCGGCGTGGGCCTGGTCGAGGTGGACGTCTTTCAGGTGCACCGCCGCTATGCGGTCGGCGTAGTCCGTCATGACGGCGACGGCGTCCATCCCCGCCCAGCTGAGGTGGCCGGTGTCCGGCCCGAAGCCCAGGACCGAGGCCGGGATCCCGTCGAGGGCGGCGCGGACCTCAGACTCCACCTCGATCCAGCTGCCGACGTGCGGGTGGAGCGCGGGCCGCACCCCCTCAGCGGTGATGGCCTCGGCCGCCTGCCCGAGCCGGTCGATCACCCGGTCCAGGGTCGCTGCGTCGAAGCCGGTTCCGACCGCTGGCTCGGCTCGGCGCAGCTCGGAGAGGTGGTCGGCGATGAAGACCTCGGTGTTGCCGAGCGCGGCCTGGACGGCGGCGTGCCGCTTCGCCGCCTCCACGATCTCGCCGGGGTCGTCAGCGGCGAAGTGCCGGGCGAAGTAGCCCGGCGCTGGGCGCAGGCCGAACTCCGCCAGCAGGGCGGCGTACCCGTTCGCGTCGAGGTCCGCGGGAGGGTCGGCATGGATCCCGGTGAAGGGGGTGGTGGCGATCTCGGCGAAGGCCGTTCGCAGGATCGGCACACTGAGGTCGAAGCCGTCGGCGGTCAGCACCCAGGGAAGGGGGTTGAGGCCGACACGGTAGCTGCTCATAGGAGATGAGTCCTCAGGGTCTGGTGGAGCTGGAGATCGAGGTCGGCATGGAGGTTCGCCGGGACGACCGGGCCCGCGCGGTGACGCGGGCCCAGCGTGGTCGGGCTCAGCGGCCGGCGAGCGAGCCGCCGATGCCCCCGACGCTGAAGTACTTGTTCAGCACCGCGAACAGGACCGTCGGGGGGAGGAGCATCACGACGGAGACCGCCATGACGGAGCCCCAGTCGGTGGCGTTCTGCTGGAAGAAGCTCTGCAGCCCGACCGGGAGGGTGAAGACGTTGCTGGACTTGAGGAAGACCAGCGCGACGAGATAGTCGTTCCACGCCACCAGGAACGCGAAGATCGCCGTCGACAGGATCCCCGGCAGGGAGTTGCGCAGGATGATGCGGACGAACCCGCCGAAGACCGACGCCCCGTCCACCCAGGCTGCCTCTTCGAGGGTGTGCGGGATGGAGTCGAAGTAGGCCGCCATCATCCAGGTCGCGACCGACATCGTGGAGCCGACGTAGACGATGACCAGACCGATGAGGTTGTCGGCCAGCCCGATCTTCGCAAACAGGATGAAGAGCGGGATGACGGCCGTGATGATCGGCAGCGACTGGATGATGAACAGCAGCAGGGAGTATCCGGCGACGGCCCTGCTGCGTCCGCGCGAGAGGACGTAACCGGCTGGCGCCGCCACGGCGACCGAGATCAGGACGGTCACGACGGTGACGCCGAGGCTGTTGACCAGCCAGGTCAGGACGTCGGAGCTGGCGAAGATGTAGGAGAAGTTCCCCAGCGTGAAGAAGCTGCTGCTGGTGCTGAACGATCCTGGCCGGATGGAGAGGAACAACGTCACGTAGATCGGGATCAGCACCACGACCGTGATGACCAGGAGGAGGCTGAAGCGCCCCCACTGTCCCTTCGTGCCCGGTTCGGCGCTTCCCTTGACGGTGAGCTCCTTGACGGGGACCACGGCGGGGTGCCCGCCGACCTCGAGCGCGGTCATGCGGTCTCACCCTTTCGGATCTGGCGGTAGAGGACGGTGGAGATGATCACCAGGACGATGGTCATCAGGAACGCGATGGCCACCCCGGGCCCGGTCTGGAAGTCCTGGAAGACGGTGCGGTAGGCCAGCACGACCAGCGACGACGTCGCCGTGACAGGTCCGCCACCGGTGAGCAGGAAGATGGTGGGGAAGTCGTTGACGCAGAAGATCGTCATGAGGATCCAGCTGATGTACGTCGACCGGCTGACGATCGGCAACGTGATCTGGGTGAGCTGCTGCCACTTGGTGGCGCCGTCCATGTTCGCCGCCTCGTAGACGGTCGTGTCGACCGAGGCGAGCGCGGCCGAGGTCATCAGCATCATGAACGGAAAGCTGACCCAGACCTTGAAGACGCAGACGGTGATCGCGGCGAGCGTGGGGTCGGCGAGGAACAGCAGCTGACCGAAGCCGAGACGCTCGGCCAGCGCCGGGACCGGGCTGCTCGGGGTCGCGACGAGCCAGTTCCACGCCGTCGACGACACCACGATGGGCACCACCCACGGCAGCATCAGCAACACCTTGAACACCGTGCCCCCGGGGATCCGGGTGCGCAGGAGCAGGGCGAGCGCCAGCCCGATCAGCCAGCTGCCGAACACCCCGACCAGCGTGAAGATCAGGGTGAAGCGGGCCGCCTGCCAGAAGGCCGGCCGGGTCAGGACGTCGGTGTAGTTGGCGAACCCGACGAACTTCCCGGTGATGATCAGCGAGCCCTTGTGCAGCGACTGGTTCGCGGCGTAGATCAGCGGGTAGGCGTTGATCAGCAGGAGCAGGACCACCGACGGCGCGACCAGCAGCACCATCGTGATCGCCCCGCGGGACAGCTGCTTGTTCTTGCCGTGGTGGAGGGGCGCACCTGGACCGGCGACACCGACCCCCGTGGCGGCCCGCCTGAGACCGGTGGTGGTCGCCATGACCTAGCTCCCGTCCGCAAGACGCCGCCGGGTCACTTGATCGCCTGCTCGATACCGGACTGCAGAGCGGTCAGCGCCGTCTTGGAGTCGGTCTTGCCCTGTAGCATCGTCTGCGCGAACTGGGTCAGCGCCTGCCCGCCGTCGACCGAGGCCAGCCCTGCGAACAGCTTCGTGCCGGTCGCTGCGTAGGTCTTGCCGAGCGGGACGTACTCCTTGGTGGCCTTGGCCAGGTTCGCGTTCTTGGTGACCGCCTCGGAGGTGGCGATCGACTTGAGCACCGGGACGCCGTTGATCTGGCCGGAGTCCCAGTACTGGTGGATGTTCTGGAGGTAGTACGTGACGAACGCCTCCGACGCGGCCTGGGACGGCGTCTTGGTGTACATCATCACGCTGTTCACGAAGTACAGGGTGGCCTTGTCGCCGTGCGGTCCGGCGAGCGGCGAGATGACCTCGATGTCGCCCTTCACCGCGGCCGCCGACGCGTCGAGCCCGGCGGTGTTGATCCCGATCCCGGCCTTCTTCGTGCTCCACTGGTTGTTCAGGTTGTCCGACGTGTAGCTGACCGCACCCGCGTCGATGATCCCCTCGTTCGCCAGCTGCTTGACGAAGTCCATGGCCTCGATGTTGCGGTCCGTCACGCAGGCCGGCGTGCCGTCCTCGGTGAACAACCCCCCACCGTTCATGATCATCATGGCGACCATGGTGTGCGAGCCGAGGTTGTTCCCGGCACCGGCGCCGGTGGCGAAGCCGGAGACGCCGATCTTCTTCAGCGCGAGGCCCGCCTTGAGCAGGGAGTCGAAGTCGGTCGGCACGTCGGCCCCGGCCTGGTCCAGCAGCTTGGTGTTGGCCCACATGACGCGCGCGTCCAGCTGCCAGGGCACGGCGGCGATCCCGTTGTCGGTCTTGTTGGCCTCGGCGATGCCCGGCAGGTAGTCGTCGTACATGCCGTTGGACTTCCAGCTGGTCAGCAGGTTGTCGGCGTACGCGATCGCACCCTGCTCGGCGAACTGGAACGGCTGGAACCCCCCGCCGGTGGAGACCGCGGGCCCCGTGCCGGACGCGATGGCCGAGGCGTAGGTCTGGTAGAAGTTGTTCCACGGGATCACCTGGTACGAGGCCTTGTTGCTCATCCCCGAGGGGACGAATGCCTCGGTGATCTTCTTGCCGAGGTCGTTGTACGCCGTCGTCGCCCACGGCTGGTCCCAGAACTTGACCGGGTCCGAGCTGCCGCCGGCGCTACCGGTGTTGCTCGACCCGGACACGTTGCACGCGGCCAGGGTGGGCACGGCGGCCGCCGCGGCCGCGAGCCCCAAGAAACCGCGACGACCCATCGAACGCGAGGTAGATCCAGTCATGTTCTGCTCCTTCTGCATGCGCCCGGTCGCGGGCGGCTCTTCGTTGAGGGTGGAAGGTGCTAGGAGGCTCGAGGCCTAGTCCTCGTCGATCTGGAAAGCGGTTCGGGCCGTCTCCCTGTCGGACGCGAAGTCGTCGAGGTCGTCAGCGGCGGACTGGGTGGACAGCAGGGTCCGGACCCGGCGCCAGGTAGCGCGGTGCCCGGACTCGTACAAGGTCGGCGCGAGCGTCGCGCCGTGCGGGTCGGTCATGCAGAGCCGTGCGGGCTGAGCGGTGACTCCGCTCGGGATGCTCAGCTCCACGCTTCCGTCGTCGGTGAGCAGTCGGACCCAGGCGCCCTCGGCGACAGCACCGGTGCAGACCAGTTCGAGGTCGACCGGGTGGCCTGCGGCAAAACCCTCGGCGGCGTAACCGTGAAGCGACCAGGTCAGCAGCCTGACCTCGCTCATTGGCCCGATCAGCGTGCGGACCAGGGCGAGCTGGTCGAGCAGCGCGGCCTCCAGAGCAGTTCCGACCCGAGAAATCGTCTGAAGCTCGAGGCGGCAGGCCCGGGGAAGTGCTGCGGTGAACGTCGCGGAAGCTGACGCGATGATCGGGTTTGCCGCCCAGGCCGAGTCCAGCACCACGAGGCCCTGCCGGGCTTGGAGAGCCGAGACATCAGCCGGGCTCGGATGCACCACGACGACAGCCGAGGCGCCGGCGTCGAGCGCAGCAGCGGCCGCGGCCGGCCACTCCTTCGATCCGCTCACGACGACGAGGCCGCCGTCGGCGGTGGATCCGGGCGCGTACGACAGCGGCAGCGAGGAAAGCACAGCGTTGACCCCGGCCCCCGCACCGACCCCGGCGGGCGCGTGGACAACGACGGGAGCGCTCACGCGAGGACCCTCTCGCGCTGCCCGGAACGGATCAGCAGGGCCGAGGCGTCGGCCACCGCGACCGCGAAGCGCAGGTCGTCGATCAGCTCGGCGGTGCGCGGCGGTGCCTTCCCATCCCGCACGATCGCGGTGATCTCGCGCCACTCGCCCTCGTAGCCGTTGTGGGTGGCGGGTCCCCAGGTCTGGGAGGACTCTGCCGACCGCAGCGTGGCGACGGCCGACCCCGCGTGGACGTAGGAGGGGGAGAACTCGAGGTGCAGGGCCGAGCTGTCGCTCCAGGCCTCGAGCACCCACTCCGGTTTCCAGGTCGCTGACATCGCGGCGTGGAGCACGACCCGCTTGCCCCCCGCGGTGAGCACTATCTGGTAGCCGAACGGCGTGAGTGGATGGGCGCTGTGGACCACTAGGTCGTCGAACGACGGCAGCATCGTCCGAACCAGCGGGAGGTCGTGGATCGCCAGGCCCATCACCCCGGCGTGAACCAGAGCGGCCTGAACCTCGGGGTCGTCGAGGTCAGCAGCCGAGCGGGACGGTCGCGTGATCACTTCGGTGGCGAAGTCCTCGAATCGCGGGTTGGGTGGCAGGACGACCGACGAGCGGATCGTGTGGCTGTCGGCGGCGAACGAACCCCAGTGCGCTGTCACGGAGGACCAACCGGGATCGAAGGTGTGCATCGCACCCACCACGATCGGCACCCCGGTCTCAGCGGCCACCTCGGCGATCTCGCGCGCCTCGGCACCCGACATCGCGAACGGCTTCTCGCAGAGCACGGCCTTCTTGCCGGCCCGGCAGGCCGCGATGACCTGAGGGGCATGGAACTGGTGCGGGCTGCAGATGGCGACGACGTCGACACGAGGGTCGTCGAGCAGCGAGTCGACCGACGTCGAGGCCCTCGCCCCGACCCGGCTGGCGACCGACGTGGCGACGTCGCCGTTGGTGTCGGCGACGTGCACGACCTCGAACTCGTCGCTCAGCCGGGCCAGCGTCGGCAGGTGGATCGCCTGTGTCACGGGACCTGCCCCGACGAACCCCACCCCGAGTCTCGTGCTTGGCATCGTTGCCCCCACTGGTCGTCATCAATGTGATCAGTCGTTCATGATTCACGAAGAGTAAACGGCTGATACGGTTTCGTCAACGACTCCCTCAGAAAACCTCAGGTGGTGTCATGTCGACTCCGTCCGTCGCCCGCGGCCCCTACCGCAACGGGATCCGCCGTCGTGAGCAGATCGTCGCCAAGGCGTCGGAGGTCTTCGGCGAGCTCGGCTACGTAGGTGGTTCACTGCGGACGATCGCCGAGCGGGTCGGGGTGACGCCCGCGTCTCTCCTGCAGCACTTCGGCAGCAAAGAAGGTCTTCTCGAGGCGGTGCTTGAGGACTGGTCCGAACAGACTGGAGCGCAATACCTCGGCACCGACCTGCACGGCCTCGCGGCGTTCGAGGCGTTTCGCGAGCTGATGGCCTTCCACCTGGAGCACCGCGGCCTCCTCGAGCTGTTCTTAACCATGGCCGCCGAGGCCACGAACGTCGCCCACCCGGCCCGTCGCTTCATCCAGCAGCGCTACGCGTCCGGGCTTGCACGGCAAGCCCATGCACTGAGTGAAGCGCGCGACACCGGTGAGGTGGGACCGCTGACCGACGAGCAGATCGGGGCCGAGGCCTCCATGTTCTACGCGGTCCTCGACGGCCTGGAACTGCAGTGGCTGCTTGATAGCCGCGTCGACCTCGTCGGCCTGTTCGACCGCTACCTCGACAGCGCCATCGCCCGTTGGCGGATCGGTCTCCCCGAGTAGGACCGACGTAAGAACCACTCGACATCTCCTGCAGCCCACACCCGACCCCGAGGAAGAATCCGCATGCCACTCGCCCTGCCCGCCCCTCGCCTCATCGGGCCCGGATCGGAGGTTCAGCACGTCGACCCGGGTCGGGGTCGGATGCTGCTTGAGATCCCGATGCTCCGACTGGCCCGCCTTCCTGGGACGGGGGCCGACGCAGAGAGGCTCGCCGACGCCGTCGACCTCTTCGCCGGGTCGCGCCGCTCGTGACCACTTGGACCCTCGACCAGTTGCCGAGCGGGGCTTTGACACACGGAGTGACCGCTGAGCCAGCGCTGCACGCTGGACGCACCTGTATGCGGGTCGAGTTGACCGACACCATCACCTACGACGGGAGCCCAGGGGTCGACTACGTCGACCAGCCGACCTTCTTGGTCGTCCCGACCGACTTCGGGGTCGGATCGATCAGCGTTGACGTCGCCAGCGGGCTCAACCACAAGGGACCTCCGGACGCACGTGGCTTCGCCGGCCTCGCCTACCACCTCAGCGGCGAGGTCGATCAGTTCGAGTGCGTGTACCTGCGACCTCTCAACGGCCAAGGACTAAACCCGCCGGCGCCACGCAACCGCCGGGCGGTGCAGTACTTCTCCTACCCGGACTGGCCCTTCGATCGGCTACGCGAGGCGTATCCCGACGGCCGCTTCGAAGCACCGGCCGACCTGCTTCCGGACATCTGGACGACCCTCGTGCTCACCGTCTCCGAGAGCTCCGTGCGGGTTAGCGTCAACGGCGTGGTTGTGCTGGCGGTCGCCGAGACGAAGGCACCGGTTCGGTCCGGACCCGTCGCCCTGTTCGTCGATATCGGGACCGAGGCCTTCTTCGCTGATCTCACGATCACGGCGAGTTAGCGACTCGGGCCAATGACCTTCGAGCGTCTGAGGGTCCGGTAAGCACTCGTGGTGTCAGTCGGGTTCTACTTTGGTGTCGCTGCGGAGCAGGTGACCGTGGTCAAGGGTCGACCTGATGGATATCCTGGCGGCGCCGGACGTGGCCCGTGGGCTGTCCTGCAACCGTCGCCGGCAACCGTGCTCAACGAGTTGCAGCCCGGCGTGGAGTTCGATCCCTGGACGTCCTCGGCTTGAACGCTCTCGTGCTGGCGCGCGATCGTGGCCGCAGACATCGCCAACCACACTCAGAACATCGCGGTCGACCTCGACGACTCGCGGCTCGAGCTGGCCAGGGACTTGGGCGCGACGGGGGACATCAACACCACGATCGACAAGCTCGCCGAGGTGGGCACGGCGCTCACCGCGGTCACGCTCCGATTACGTCGTCGACACCGCTGCGCGTCCTGAACTGTCCGAAGAGGCCGTCGACGCGCTCGCCCTGCGCTCACGCGGGCCAGCGTGGCGCCCCGGCACCCGGCGTCACAGTGAACTTCGGTACCGGCGCCTCGCTGCAAGAATTGACGCTCTAGCGATGAGGTATAGCAGATAGTGCCGTAGGGACGACGAATCTGTCTGTCGTCTGATCGCCCTCTAAGCGGGCCAGCCGTTCCCGTTCGACACGGTGATCCTGCAATGAGTCGGAGCCGGGCACGGAGGAGTAGGTGTAATCGCCGTCTTCCTGACCGCGATGGTAGGCGCGCTGACGGCGTCCGCCGTGGCTCAGAGCGAGGTGAGGCCGAAGACCTGGACTCGTGCGTGGTGCCCCGCTGGTCTGCGCACCATAATTCTGGTGGCGCGATGATCTCGCGTTCGACCGGGTCTGACCTGACCTGTCCTCGACCTTGAGCCACGATCATCACTACGACTTCTGCGCTGACCCGGCGGCCGCCTCCTGGAGAGTCCGAGGGGGTGCCGAAAGTGGCGGGGGCGGGGGTGGGTCTGTGTGCCCCTCCTGGTCCGCCCTCCCGAACGCTCTTAGCGAGCAAAGAGCTCCCGCCGGCCGACGGGTGCAGCCGAAGCACCTGGACGAGCGGCTGCAGCATGATCACGGTCAGCAGCAGGAAGGTGAGCTCATATGAGGTGATCGAGGCGGGCGACGCGGACCCGAGGGCGCGGTCGGACCAACGCAGCAGCAGGGCACCGACAGCCACACCGAGACCGGCGGCCACCTGTTGCAGGGTCGACGACAGAGTGTTGGCGTCGCCAGGTCACCGGGGTCGATGACAGCGAACTGCAGCGAGTTGTACGCGCTGAAGCCCGCCGAGCGGAACACGCCGCTCAGGACGAGGACGGCGCCGATCAGAGCGGCCGCAGTCGTCGGTCGCAACGACGTGATCGCGATCAGCGTCGCCATCGCGCCGAGGATGCTCGCGATCAGCACTCTGCGGAAGCCGAAGCGGCGCAGCAGCGGGCTGGTCGCCGGCTCGATCAGCAGATTCCCGACGAACAGGAGCAGGACCTACGAGCCGGCCCGCACAGCGGACCAGCCGAACCCCACCTGCAGCACGAGCGGCAGGACACCGGACGGCGCTGATGATCGTCCGGTAGACGGAGCCGCCGACGTTCGTGACGCGGAATGAGGCGACCCGCAGGACGGCGAACCGTAGGAGCGGTGCGGTGCACGCCGGAACCGGCACCGGGCGGTGGCGGCGGCGACGACAACGGCCAGGAGCATGAGCACCAGAAGGGTCGAGATCCCGCCGCTGCTCGACGGGCGAGCGACTTCGACGCCGATCATGACGCTGAACAGAAGTGCGGCGCAGATCGCGAAGCCCACCCAGTCCAACGGCGGCACCGCCGACCGGTTCGGCGGCACGACCCGGGCGGCGATGACGAAGGCGACGACCCCCAGGGGGAGGTTGAGCAAGAAGATCCAGTGCCAGCTGGCGACAGTGACGATCTAGCCTCCCAGCAACGGCGCCACCACCGGCGCCAGCAGCGCTGGCCAAGTGAGGTAGGCGATGGCGTCGATCAACTCCGTCTTCGACGTCGCCCGGAGGACGGTCAGCCGACCGACCGGCACCATGAGGGCGCCACCGACTCCCTGGGCGGCGCGGGCGACGACCAGCATGGGCAGGTCGAGGCTCAGCGCGCACACGGCCGAGGCGACGATGGACAGAGCGATCGCGACGAGCAGGAGTCGCCGGGCGCCGAACCGGTCGCTCAGCCAGCCGCTGGCCGGAAGTCCGGCGGCCACAGCCACGAAGTAGTCGGTCATCGCGGCGTTCACGTCCACCGGGCCGACCTGCAGGTCAGCGGCGATCGCCGGTGCGGCGGTCGCAATCATCGTGGCGTCCAGGTTCTCCATGAAGAACGTGCCGGCGACCAGCAGCGCCAGCGGGCGGTTCACCGCTCAGCGGGACTGGTCGACCGCCGACGGATCTGCAGGGTCTGGTGCTTCCTGGGCGGCGCGGATCCCGTCGACGGCGAAGGTGTGGTCGTCCTCCTGGCTCATCCCTGACACGATGACCCAACCTTGGCGCGCGCCCTGGGTCGTGACCAGCGGCACGGCGCCGCCGAACGGGGCCCAGGCCGGCAGTGGCAGTCCGGTCGCTTCCTCGAACGTCGTCCCCGCGTCCAGGTGACGGTTGCGCGCCCACAGGCTGGAGTGTCCTTCGAGGCCCGCGACGCGCCGCTTGCCGTCGATGACGATGTCGTTGTTCAACGAGGTCCCGGGCAGCATGGTCTTGTAGACCAGCCACTCGCCGAGGTAGACCGCGACGGCCACGCTGCGGCCCTCCCGGAGTCCCCGCTCCGCGATCTGGGCGCCGATCCGGTGGCACGTCAGCTCGTCGACGTGGTCGAGCCGCAGCGTCTGCTCCTCGGCGAGGAGGTCGGGGCCGGGCGTGTGGTCGTGGATGCTGGTCATGGTTCCCTCGGATCGTGAGGTGGCGGCGGCGGGCCTCAGAGCGGCGTGAGCACGATGTTGCGCCAGCGGCAGCGTGCACCGCGCGCCCAGCGGGCATCGCCGAAGAACGGGTCGTTGTCGTGCACCTCGAACGCGAGGTGACCGGCCGGTCCGAGGAAGTCTGCGACCTGACCGGCGTCGTAGTGCGGGTGGCGGATCGTCGCGGTGTCGATCGAGGCGACGAGCACGTCGTTGACCCAGGTGGTGATGACGGGTTGAGCCCCCACGCAGCGGATCCGTAGAGCGTTCCAACCCTGCCACCGCCAGGCCTCCAGGAACGCCTGCGGGTCGCCGGTCTGAGCGAGCACGGTCTGCTTGTCCGCGGTCATGGGTTCGAGGGTCGTGGCCGGGTCCTCCAGCTGGAGGCCGCTGGGCGCACCGTCGGGGCCTTGCGACACGTCGAGCACGTACGGCACGCCATGGAAGCCGGCGAGCCCGTTGCCGTAGAAGCCGCCGATCGAACCGGACTTGCGGTGGTCGACCAGGACCTGGAAGCCGTGCCAGCTGTCGGCGCGGCGACGAACCATCACGCCGGTGTCAGCTGGCCAGTCGGGGTTCATCTCAAGGGTGAGCTCGAAGTCGGCGTACACGTCGTCGCTGACGAGATAGCCACCGAAGCCAGGGTGGTCGGGGTGCTGGAACCCCTCGATCGCCCCGTCGACGACCTCCCAGCGAGCGGGGTACGCCTCGGCGAGCGCAGCCTGCTCGGCCGTGAAGACCGGGTACACCTCGGCCAGCGGGGGACCGCCGGGCCAGACGGTGCCGTAGACACGAGGGACGGCATGCCAGCCGTCGAGGGTGCGGCCGTTGAACAACGAGACCGGTTCTCCCCGGGTGGGCGAGGTCATCAGGCTGGTCCTGTTCGACTGGAAGCGGGTGCCGGTCGGGGGACTCCGGCTGCGGTGTAGATCGCATCGATCACGGTCATGTTGGCGACGAAGTCAGCGCCCTCGGTCGCCTGCGTGCGGTTGTTCGCCACGGCGTCGGCCACGGCGTCCAGCTGGTAGTCGTACGTCTCCCGGCCGCCGATCGTCCGGGTGCGGCTGATCCCATCGATGACGGTCGTCACGCGGTGACCGCGGTGGGGCAGGACGAGGTTGTCGACCTCGACGCTGCCGCGCTCGCCCTCGACCCGGAAGGGTGCGGCGAAGGGCACGCCGGCGGCCATGCTCGCGGACAGCGCGACGGTGACGTCGCCGACACTGAGCCGAGCCTCGATGCTCTCGTCGGCCCCCTCGAAGCCGGCGACGTAGGTGGCCGACTCGACGAAGGGCTCGGCGCCGGTGAAGGCGCGGACCCAGTGGACCGGGTAGCAGCCCAGGTCCATCAGCGCCCCGCCGCCCAGGGCGGGCACGTGCCGGATCGATCCGGGGAAGTAAGGGTTGTCGGCTGTGAACGACGTCGCGATCGAGGTGAGTCGGCCAAGCACGCCGGAGCGACCCACGTCGGCGAGATGACCGGTGAGCGGGTGGTAATGATCGTGGAAGGCCTCGATGACGTGCAGCCCGCTCGCCTCCGCGGCGTCGGCGAGCTCGACTGCCTCAACGGCGTCCATCGTCACCGGCTTCTCGCACAGCACGTGCTTGCCGTGCGCCAGGGCAACCAGCGACCAGCGCAAGTGCTCCGACGGCGGCAACGCCACGTAGACCACGTCGATCTCACTAGACCGCAGCAGCTCGTCGTACGAGCCGTACGACGTGGGGATGGCGTGCGTGGACGCGTACCGCGCCGCTGTCGTCGCGTTCCGCGAAGCGACGGCGGTGACCGCGAGGTCGTCGCGTCGCCGCGCCGGCACGATGACGGCCTGCGGAGCGATCCCGGCCGCGCCGAGGATGCCGACCCTGATCACTGCGGTGGGTCCAGCCAGTAGCGCGAGTCCGGCAGCAGCGCCTCCGCTGCCGTCCAGAACTCCTCCGGCAGCTCCTGCGCGACCGAGGCCGGCAGGCCGTCCAGACGCGACCGCTTGGTAAACCCGACGACGGACATGTGGATCCGCGGGTCTCTCAGCGAGAGCTGCAGGGCCGCCGTGGGGAGGTCGGTGCCATGCGCCCGGCAGAGCTCGCGCAGAGCGAGGGCAGCCTCGACCGTCGCGTCGGCCGCGGGTCGGTAGGCGTAGCTACGGGGACCGTCCGGGTTGGCTAGCAGCCCGCCACCCAGGTAGGCCGCGTTGACGACACCGAGACCGTCGGCGGCGGCGCGCTCGAAGAGGGCGTCGGCGCTGCGGTCGACGAGCGTGTAGCGGTTGTGGTTCAACAGCACCTCGAACACACCCAGGTCGAGGAAGCGGTTCATCACCGCGACGTCGCCTCCGGCGACGCCGAGGTGCTCAATCACGCCCGCGTCCCGCAGCCCGATCAGCGCGTCCACGGCCCCGCCCGGCTCGTCCAGCCCCTGGTCGAGCGCGAACTCGGGGTCGTGGAGGTAGACGAGCGGGAAGCGGTCGAGACCCAGGCGCTCGGCGCTCTCCTCGACGGAGCGCCGGACCCGGTTGCCGGAGTAGTCGCCGTCCTTGCCGTCGACCTTGGTCGCGATCCAGTGGCCGGCCGGCAGGCCACCCGCGCGACGGACGCCCTCGGCGATCCGCCGTTCGCTCTCGCCGTCGGAGTAGCCGTTGGCGGTGTCGATGACCAGCACCGGGCTGTGCAGGATGTCGACCACGATCTCGATGCCCTGCTCGGCCGGGACCTCGTAGCCCAGCACCTCGGGCATGCTGCCGAGCGGGGCACCCCCAGCCGCGATGGCTGAGACGGTCAGGCCGGTCGAGCCCAGCGGGCGAAGCCACTCGGGCGAGTCCGTCCTCACGAGATCGGGTACGCGACGAACGCGAACCGGGAGCTGTCAGGCGACCAGCTGTTCACGTTGATGGTGCCCTGCCCGCCGAAGAGCGGGTAGCGCTGCAGCGGGGTGGACCAGTCGTCGGTGGAGACCATCCGGACCTCGACGTCGAGGTCGGCGGGGTGGCCCTCCGTCCCCGCCGGGAAGGAGATGTAGGTCGCCAGCCTTGCGTCGGGGGACAGGTGCGGGAACCAGTCGACCGTCTCGCTCGAGACGAGCCACTCGACCGGCCCCCCGGCGTCGGGAACGCGGGCGAGCTGGGCGTGGCCCGGCCGAGAGGCCCAGCCTTCGGTGTTGAAGTAGATCCAGGCCCCGTCGGGCGACCACTCGGGCCCGTCGATGTGGGCGGGCCCGGTGTCGACGTGGGTCACCGAGCCATCGGGCTCGAGGACGACGAGGCGCCCGACGGGGCTCGCCATGTCGGCGATCTCCACGTAGGCGAGCCGCTTGCCGTCGGGCGAGACCCCGTGCAGGAAGTGCCAGTTCCCGTCCTCGGGCGTGACCCTCTCCGAGGCGCCACCGGCCAGCGGGCTCTTGTAGATGTGGGTGTCCATCGCTGACACGTAGACGTGCTCGCCGTCCGGGTCCAGCACGTGGTCGTTGTTCAGGTCGGGGAGGCCGGGCAGGTCGACCGGCTGCAGGCCGGCTGAGGGGTCGTCGGGGTCGAGGGTCCACAGAACCCCATCGCCGTTCAGGAGAAGCAGGCCGTCGATGGTCCAGTTGGGCGCCTCGACGAGCAGGTCGGAGGTCTCGAGGACAAGTGTCGGGGCATCGAGCGAGGTGCCGCCGAGCCACACCTGGGAGCGCTGGCCGGGTTCGAGCACACGTGGGTACTTCATGTCAGTCCAATCGGGTCGTGAGGAGAGCGAGCGGAGACGTCGAGGGCGTCAGACCGGCTCGGGGGCGTACCAGGTGGAGTTCTGGCCGACCTCGTTGATCACGAGCAGCAGGTTGTCGCGCCTGATGTCGAGGGCGGACACCTCGTCGACAATCGCGCTCATGGCCGCCTGCTTCTGGTCGTCGCTGTAGCCCTTGCTGGCGACGAGCTCGATGAAGACGATGTCGTCTCGCTGCTGGTTGGGGAAGGTGGGGGAGTAGACGAGCTCTCCTGGCTCGTGGAGCCGGAAGATCTGGAACAGGTCGTCGGCGGGCATCTCGAAGCCGGTGACCATGCCGCGCAGGATCGCGGCGCTGATGTCGGCCATCTTCGGTTCGAGGGTGCGGTGCATGTCGATCCGGGCGTGCGGCATCGCGCGCTCCTTTCGTTCGTGTGTGGTGGATTGCTACTTGAGGGCACCCGCGGCGAGGCCGCGTTCGAAGAAGCGCTGGAAGCAGACGTAGGCGATGATCACCGGCAGCGCGGTTATCACGGCGGCCGCGAGCACCTTGGTCTGGTCGTTGTTGTACTTGCCGATGAAGAACTGCGGGATCAGCGTGATGGTCTGCTGCTCGGGGGTCTGCAGGAACAGCAGCGGGAACAGGTAGCCGTTCCAGGAGCTGATGAAGACGAGCACGACCACGGCCGCGACGATCGGCTTCGTGAGCGGCAAGACCACGTGGACGAAGGCGCGGCCGGTGGAGGCGCCGTCGACCCGCGCCGCTTCGACCAGCTCCGAGGGGATGCCGTCGACGAAGTTGCGAGCGAGCAGCACGGCGAAGGGGACCTGCAGCGCCGCTGCCGGGATGATCACTGCCCAGAGGGTGTTGTACGCGCCGACGGCGGTCACGGTGGCGAAGAGCGGGGCCAGCAGGACGACCTCGGGCAGCGTGAGACAGGCCAGCAGCAGCCAGAAGTAGACCTCCCGGCCGCCGAGCGGGAGCTTGGAGAAGCCGAACGCAGCGGTCAGTGTGCAGGCCAGTACGATGACGATGACGCCGATCGAGATCAGTGCGCTGTTGAGGAAGAAGTGCGGCAGCAGGTCGAGCGAGAGGACCGTGCGGTAGTTGCCCCACCCAAGCCCTGCCAGCGACCCCTGCACCATGGCCACCAGGGGGAAGACGAACGGGATCACGAGCAGGGTCAGCACGACCTGAACGAGGACTCGGCTGCGCCGGCTTCGAAGCTCAAACACGGCGGGCCCCCCGTTCCTTGCCGGCCACGTTGAGGGCGACCGCCATCAGCAGGGCGAGCACGAGCAGGACCATGGACAGCGCCGCTCCGTAGCCGACCTGGGAGAGGGCGACGCTGACCCGGTAGATCTGGGTCCCGAGGAACTCGGTGGAGTAGCTCGGCCCGCCGACGGTGATCAGGAACGGGATGTCGAACGTCTTCAACGACCCGATGGCGGTCAGGATCGCGATCGCCAGGGTCGTGCCCCGCACGCCTGGCCAGATGATGCTGCTGACGACCCGCAGGTTGCTGGCCCCGTCGAGACGGGCTGCCTCGAGGATCTCGGTGTCGATCTGGCTCATCGCGGCGTAGTAGAGGACGAAGTTGATGCCGGTCGACTGCCAGATGGCCACCGACATCACCACGACGAGCGCCGCCGCCCCGTTCGCCAGCCAGGGGTAGCTGAAGTCGTGCAGCCCGAGGAGCCGCAGCACGACGTTCAGCTGACCGTCCGAGGAGTAGATCTGGCGGAACACCGGCGCAGTCGTCGCGGGTGCGATGACCACAGGGATGAAGATCAACACCTTGTAGAGCCCGCGCAGCCGGACCTGGGAGTGCAGGATGACCGCAAAGGTCATGCCGAGCAGCACCTGGACTGCGAAGGTCACCAGGAAGAACACCGCGGTGTGCTGCAACGCTCGCCAGAAGATCGGGTCGGAGAACATCCGGACGTAGTTGCGCGTCCCTACCTGCTCCGGTTCAGGGCTCGCCCCGTCCCACTTCAGGGTCGAGAGGTAGCCCGTGTAGCCGATGCAGTAGTAGAGGACTCCGACGGACACCACCAACGCCGGCAGGATCCAGGGCAGGGCCGCGTTGCGTCGGACCCATGACTGCCTCGGCCGACGGTCACCAGGCGCCCCCCGCACGACCGACTCCCGGGAACCGTCGCCATCGACCTGACGGCGGCGACGGCTGCTCTGCGTGAGCGCGGGGGGCGGCAGGACGGACCCGGTCACGATCCGACCGGGTTGGCGTCGAACGCGGCCTGCACGTCAGCCGCAGCTTCAGTGGGGGTCTTGCTTCCCCCGAGCACGGCCTGGTTGGCGTCCGAGATCGCCTGGAACCGAGCGGCGGGCAGGTTCTGGCTGCGCGGCTCGCTGGCGTCGGCCGCCTTCGTGTACAGGTCCTTCAGCAACGGCTCCTGGACCTTCTGGTTCACCAGCTTGATGTCGTTCCAGGCAGGCTGCACGCCGGCGAGGGTCGGTAGCGAATCGACATTGTTCGCCACGTTGCTCTGACCCTGTGTCGTCCCACCCAGCCACAGCGCGAACGTGGTCGCCGCGTTGAGCGACTTCGACTTGCTGTTGACCGCCTGCGCCGCGTCAGGGTCGGTGAACAGAGAGGCAGGGTTGCCCTTGCCCGCCACATCGGGGAACGAGATGGGCTGGATGGCTACCTTCGCCGTGTCGACCGGTACACCCGCCCCGGCCAGGGCAGCGGTCAGGCTGTTCACCGTGGCGTACTGCGCGTACCAGGACCCCATCTGCACCATCGGCACCTTGCCCGACAGGAAGGCGTTGTTGACGTCGGGATACTGCTGCACACCGACTCCGCCCGGATCGAGGATCTTGTCCTTCTGCAGGTCGGAGAAGATCTGCCACGCCTGCACCAACCGCGGGTCGGTCCACTTGACCTGGTCCGTGGCGGCTTGCTGGTAGAGGCCGGGCTCGATGCTGTTGACGATGGAGTGGAAGGTGTCGACATCGAAGCCAGAGGCGCCGATGCCCTCCTTGAAGCAGCCCAACCCGTTCGAGCGGAACGTCTGGCACGCCTGCTGCCACTCGGCGAGGTTCGTCGGTACCTTCACGTTGTACTTGTCGAACATGTCCGGGTTGATCCACATGTTGCCGGCCGCGACCTTGGCGAACGGCATCGCCTTGAGCTTGTCGTCCTTGCTGAACGCCTTCACACCGGTGGCATAGACCTTCGACTGCCAGTCCGACCCGAGGAGCTCGGAGACTTTCGGAGTGAGGTCGGCGGCGTACGGGTTGAACACGTCGAACGGACCGACCGTGCCCGCTGCGGCCATCGTGAACACGTCGGGACCGGAGTCGGACGCCAAAGCGGGTCGGAGCACCGCGGTGTAGTCCGCGTTCGGGACCTTCTTGTAGGTGACCTTGATGTCGGGGTACTGCTTGTTGAACTCCGCGATGTCGCGCTCGGCGACGTCGTTGTCCGGGGTCCAGCTCCACCACTGGATGGTGCCTGCGGTGGGCGATCCGCCGTCGCCACCCGAGGTCGATCCGCCACTACCACCACCGCCGCAGCCGGCGAGAGCGATCACCGAGGTGACGGTGAGAGCGATTCCTTGCACGATCCGTGAACGCCTGCGAAGCACGGTCAGTCCTCCTGTCGGGGCGTCGGCTGTGACGCTTGCGGAGGACACTAGGCCTGTTCGAGGGACTTAGCAATAGTTAGTTACGAAAGTAAGGGAGCCCTGGCCTACCAGCGGACCGCCAGGTCGTGGTGGGGGGTCAAGGCGCTGTGCAGCACGACCGAGGCCGCTCCTAGCGCGGCGACCTCGGGACCGCCCCCCGCGAACTCGACGTTGACGGCGTGTACGCCGCGGGCCAACGAGGCCTCGGCGAGCCGGGTGCGGATGGCGGCGAGGTAGATCGGGGCGGCCGAACCGAACCCCGGGCCCGCCAGAAAGATGGAGTCGAGGTCAAGGGTGTTCGCCAGGCCGCGGACGACGTCGGCGACCTGCCGCGCCGACGAGCGGAGGAGGTCGAGCGCGGTGGCCGAGCCGGTCTCGGCCGCCTCGAGCACCCGTCGGTGCACTGTCCCCGGCTCGGTGTCGGCGTCGACCTCGAAGGTACGACGCAGTTCGTCGTCGGCGAGAACCTGCGCGATGATGGCGCGCGGTGGTCCCACGGTCTCCAGGCAGCCGTTCGCCCCGCACCAGCAAGGGCGACCTTGGGCGTCAACGGTGACGTGGCCGATCTCGCCGGAGTTGCCCGAGGCTCCCCGATAGAGCGACCCGGCGATCACGATGCCTGCGCCGATGCCCTCCGACATGTAGACCGTCATGAACGTGCGTGGTGCGTCCTTTCCGCCCGACCAGAACACCCCGAGGGCCGCGCAGTTCGCATCGTTCTCGACCGTTACGGGGAGGCCGAGGCGCTCGGCCAAGGCCTCGCCGGTGTCGAAGCGCTCCCAGCGGTCGGCCACAGCGGCGTCTTCGCCCCAGCCCAGCGGGCTACGACGCCGGCCGGAGCTTGCCAGCCCGACGCCGATGATGGACGCCCCAGGCACGCCCTGGTCGCGCAGTAGCCCCATGACCGCTGAGGCGGCGCGAGACACCACCGGCGCGGGTTCGTCCCGACCGAACCCGGGGATCCGACGCTCCGCGATCGGCGCGCCGTCGAGCCCGCACAGGACGATGACGCTGGTCGAGATGTCCAAGGTGATCCCGACCGCGTATCGCGTGCTCGTGCTGAGGCGCAGAAGCTGGGGACGCTTGCCGCCGGTGGACTCCGCTTCGCCGGCGTTGACGACCACCCCGTCGGCGAGCAGATCCTTCACGATCTTCGAGATGGTGGCCTCGGTGAGCCCTGAGCGCCGCGACAGCTCCACGCGGGAGACGCCGTCGCTCGAACGGATCAGGTCCAGGACCGCACTACGCGTTCCCCGGTACGAGCTCCCCTTGAGGCGCTGCGGTCCCGCGTCCATGACACCGTCCTATTCAACGTCCTCCAGACCTCAGGTGTTGAGTCAGCGTGAAACTACACCGGCTGCCCGCTTGCCGCGGTCAGGTGCGACGCCGGGTGCGCATCGAACCTGTCCCGCGGCCGCTGCTGGGGTGCGCGACCGGGGAAGCGCCACCGGCAGGTTTCTGCCGCTAGATTAGAAAGATCGGTGCTCGGCTAAAGGAGAGCTCGTGCTGGGACGCCCGGTTCCCCGCGTGTCGTTCCGGAAGGATGAGCGTGTGGCGAGCCAGTACCGCGGGGTGACCGCGCTCGAGACACATGCGGCGATCCTGGACCTGATCAGGTCGAGCGGTGTGGTGAGCCGAACCGAGCTCGTCGACCGTTCTGGACTCACGGGGGCGACGATCACCCGGATCATCCGGCAGCTGATGCAGGACGGCCTCGTGGTCGAGACCGGTCAGGCCGAGTCGACCGGGGGCAAGCCCCGCACGCTGATCCAGCTGAACGCCGCCGCCCGGGCTGCCGTCGGGATCTCGGTCGAGGACCTGGGCATCACCTACGTGGTCGTCGACCTCAACGGGAAGGTGATCGAGCGTCGGACTACGAAGGGCAGCGGAGGGCGCCGCCCGATCACGGTGACGCAGCAGATGGCCGAGGAGACCAGGCTGCTGCTGTCCGGAGCCGGGATCGATTCCGGCGATCTCCTAGGGGTCGGGGTGGCCGTCAAGGGACGCCAAGACAGCCCCTACCGCAAGCTTCGGGCCGACCCGGATGCCGCGCAGTGGGAGCAGTTCGACCTCGAACACACTCTGGGCTCCGCGCTGGCCACCTCCGTCATCGTCGACAACGACTCGATCTGCGCCGCCGTGGGGGAGTTCTGGATCGGGCGTCGGCCGCCGACCGACAATGTCGCCACGGTCTACATGACGGACGGGTTCGGACTGGGTCTGATGATCAGGGGGGACGTCTACCGTGGTGCGTCGGGCAACGCCGGTCAGATATCCCATGTGCTCGTCGACCCGGACGGACCGCAGTGCGAGTGCGGACGCCACGGCTGCCTCAACGCCATGGCGGGTGCGGTCCGCATCGTCGAGCTCGCGCGTGGCGACACCGACCTGCGTGCGTCGCTCCGGCTGGGACGCACCGGCGCCACGGTCCGCCGCGACCACGAGAAGGTCGCTGCCGCGGCCGCACGGGAGCATCCAGCCGCGCGCCGTCTCATCGACGCCTCTGCCCAGCACCTAGCGTCCGTGCTGGTCTCGCTCACGAACCTGATGGACCTGCACTCGATCGTCCTGGCGGGGCCGGGTTTCGCCGGCGTCGGCGAGATCTACGTCGATACCGCGGCCGAGCAGCTGCGGCGTTTCAGCTATGTCGGACTCGTCCACGCGACCGAGGTGACCTTGTCCGAGACCGGTCCGGACTCGGCGGCTCTGGGGGCGGCCAGCCTGGTCCTACGGTCTCGGCTCGGGCCCAGTCGCTCCTAGACCTGTTCGATGTGGCGGGAGCTGCGCGAGGTCTGAGACCCATGCACTGAACACCCGGACGGTCATCGACAGCTTCCTCGAATACCACGATCACCAGGGTCGACCGGGGAACCCTTGACATACTTCCTTTCTATACATTAGAAACATCGTATCCAGTCGGCGACGAGGCCGAGGTGCAGAGAGCAAGGAGGCTCCTGGTGGGATCCCTTCAGGGCCGTGTCGCCCTGGTCACGGGCGGATCGCGTGGCATCGGGCGTGCGATCGTCGAGCGGCTGGCCGCAGACGGCGCCTCCGTCTTCTTCACCTACGCCGGTCGTGTCGACGAAGCGACGGCGTTAGTGGGGGAGCTCAGCACGCCGGAGCAGCCCTGCCGAACCGCCCAGTTACAGATCGAGTCCACCGATCAGGTGCGTCAGGTGTTCGCCGAGGTCATCGCGGTGCTCGGCGGGCTCGACATCGTCGTGCACAGCGCGTGCACCGACATCGTGCGCGCCGACGTCGCCGACATCACCGACGACGATTACCAAGTGATGGTTGACGGCAACCTGAAGGGCGGCCTTACCGTCCTGCAGGAGGCCGCGAGGCGCGTGAACGACGGCGGACGCATCATCAACATCTCTTCGCTGGACACGGCCAACCCGGCTGCTGGCAACGGGCTGTACGCGGCGAGCAAGGCAGCGGTCGAGCAGCTGGTAGCCATCGCCAGCAAGGAGCTCGGCAGCCGCGGGATCACCGCGAACACGGTGTCGCCGGGCGCCGTCGACACCGAGCGGTTGCGCGCGGACCGGACGCCGGACGAGCTGGCGGGTGCCATCGCGGCCACGCCGCTCGGCAGGCTCGGCCGGCCCCAGGACGTCGCGAGCGTCGTCGCGTTCCTCGCCGGGCCAGACGGCGGCTGGATCACCGGCCAGAACCTTCGCGCCGGCGGAGGCATCGCATGAGCACCTTCACCTCTCACCCATCGACCAGGAGCTGACCGCCATGACCCCTTCGACCCGGGCAACGCCGCCTGCGGCAGGTACGCCTGCCCGTCGATCCCGCCGCATCGCCCGCAGGTCCCGCCTCGCGGCCGCCACCGTCGTGCTGGCGGTGACCTCACTGGTCACGGCAGCCTGCGGCGGGGGGGGAGGAGCGAGCTCGGCTAGCGACATGCAGACGATCACTTACTGGTCCCCGCCCCAGGCCGGTCAGTCCGAGAGCGGCACGAAGGCCCTTCTGCAACCACTGACCGACCAGTTCAAGGCCGAGACGGGCATCACCGTCAACGTCGAGGTCATCGACTGGAGCAGCCTGCTCTCCAAGCTCACTACGGCGATCGCCAGCAACACCGGTCCCGACGTCGCCTCGGGGGGCAACACGTGGAACGGCATCTATTCCGACACCGGCGGCGTCACTCCGTGGACCCCGCAGATGCTCGACCAGATCGGCGGGACCCAGCAGCTCGTACCGGCGTTCACCAAGGTGATGGGCTACCCGGGCAAGGACCCGGTCTCCATCCCCATCGGCGGCGGAACCTGGCAGATGGTCTACAACAAGAAGATCCTGGCCGACGCCGGCATCACCGCGCCTCCGAAGACGTGGGACGAGTTCATCGCCGACGCCCAGAAGACGACCGACCCCGCGAAGGGCATCTGGGGCACCTCGGTCAACGTCGCGAACGTCTCCGACATGACCACCTGGGAGTGGATCCTGATGCGCCAGCACGGGGGCGACTTCTTCGACGCCTCGACCGGCAAGGCGGCGGCCGACTCGCCCGCCAACGTCGAGGCCATGCAGTTCTTCCTCGACTGGATGGGCAAGGACAAGATCATGTCGCCGCAGGCCGCGCAGTACAACGCGGCCCAGTCGGAGCAGGACTTCAACAACGGCAAGCTGGCCTTCCTGTTCACCCAGGGCCGCAGCAACGTGACGATGGACCAGTCGAAGTACGAGGCGGCCCTGCTGCCGATGCGGTCAGAGACCCCGCCCGCCGACCAGGCCGTCCAGTCCCACATCGCTGGGGAGAACGTCATCCTGTTCAGCTCCAGCAAGAAGCAGGACTCCTCGATCAAGTGGATCAAGTTCCTGCTGAGCACGAAGACCCAGATCACTAAGAACGTCAACAACGGCTCGATCCCCGTCACGCTCGACGCCGCCAAGGCGTCCGAGTTCAGCAAGTACAAGATCGACAAGATCGACATCGAGATCGCCGACAAGTACGCCCAGCCGCAGCAGATCAACTCCGACGACGGACCGCTGTCGCAGGCGTACACCCGCGCTATCGGTCAGCTCGCCGGCCAGGTCGCGACCGGCAAGCAGGTCGGGGCACCCGAGATCCAGTCCGCCCTCCAGGGGGTCCAGCAGGCAGCCCTCGCCCGGGAAGCCACCCAGAAGTGACCGGACGCCGGTCGGGCGGCACAGCCGCCCGACCGGCCGTCCCGATCCCACCGCAAAGGCCGGAGGAGAAGCAATGGGCATGACCCAGGGAGCAGTTGTCCAAGAGCCGACGACGTCCACGCCCGGGCGGGCGAACGGGCTCGTCGCCAAGGTGCGAAGCGCACCGCCGGCCTACCGGCGCCGCGTCTTGTGGTACCTGATGGCACCGGCAGTCCTCTGCGAGGCGCTGGTCTACGTCGTACCGATCCTGGTCGGCGTCTTTACCAGCTTCACGAAGGTCAACCAGTTCACGATCCGCGACTGGTTCAGGGCCCCGTTCATCGGCTTCGACAACTTCAAGCTGATCTTCGGATCGCCCGCGATCGGGGGGCCGATCCTGCGGTCCCTGCTGCTGAGCCTCGGCTACGTGGTCGCGGTGGTCGCCGTGAGCCTGTTCCTCGGATTTGTCGCCACGGTCTTCGTCCGCAGCCTGCGTCGCGGCCGCTTCTTCCAGATCTTCTTCGTCTTGCCCTACGCGACGCCGCTCTACGCCGGTGTCCTGGCGTGGGACTTCGCGTTCCAGGGCAACGGGGCCGTCAACACCCTGCTGCACCACGACCTCGGGATCACGGGCGACGTGCTCTACCTCCAAGACCCCTTCGCGTTCTCGAGCCTGGTGGTCACCGCGGTATGGCGCACCTGGCCGTTCGTGTTCTTGATGATGCTCGCCGCGACGTCGAACATCGCCACCGAGCTCTTCGAGGCGATCTCGGTCGACGGCGGCGGACGGTGGGCCGAGGTGCGCCACGTGATCCTGCCGCACGTCGCCTCCACGCTCGGGGTGCTCGCTCTGCTGCTGTTCGTGTGGAACTTCAACGACTTCGCTACACCGTTCGTCTTCTTCGGCCAGATCGCGCCGCAGTCGGGCAACTTGTTCCTGCTCAACACCTACACGACGACCTTCGTCAGCTTCGCCTACAGCGTCGGTGCCGCGATCACGCTGCTCGCGGTTATCGTCCTGGCGCTCTTCATCGTCGTCCCCTACGTCAAAATCACGCGATTCGGAGACCAGTGATGAAGGACGTCCTCAGCTTTCGGGTCGCGCGGGTGGTCGTGCTGGCTGCCCTGTCGGTCTTCGTCCTGTTCCCGATCTACATCGCGTTCGTCACGGCGGCGACTCGCTTCGAAGACTTCTCCAACACCTTCCAGTGGTGGCCGCAGCATCCGGACCTCGGCGCGTTCGTCGACGTCTGGCACGAGACGCCTCTGGCCAAGTACTTCATGAACAGCATCATCGTCACCGTCGCGACGGTGGCCATCGCTATCCCGATCGCGCTCGCAGCGGCTTACGGCGTCAGCCGCTACCGCTTCCCCGGGCGGCAGGCCTTCTTGGCCGTCATCCTGTCCACGCAGATGTTCCCCGGCATCTTCTTCCTGATCCCGCTATTCCTGCTGCTCGTCAAGCTGCAGGGCCTGGTCGGCGTCCAGCTGGTCGGGTCCAGGCCAGCGCTGGTCCTGGTCTACCTCTCGTTCGCACTGCCGTTGTGCATCTGGGTCCTGGCGGGCTACTTCGCCTCCATCCCGAAAGACATCGAGGAGGCCGGCATGATCGACGGGTTGTCCGACGTCGGGGCCTTCGTCCGGCTCGTCCTGCCGTCCAACCTGGGGGCCGTGGTCGCCGTCGCCGTCTTCGCGACGGTGCTGTCCTGGAGCGAGGTCCTCTTCGCGTCCGTGCTCACGACGAACGCGACCCAGACGCTCGCGATCGGGCTGTCGGCGATCGTCGCGCAGCCCACCTCACCGATTCACTGGAACAACATCATGGCGGCCTCGATCCTGGCCAGCCTCCCGATCGTGGTCGCCTTCTCGCTGGTCCAGAAGCGCTTCGTCCAGGGCCTCTCCAGCGGCGCGGTCAAGGGCTGACGCGGTCGGCCACCGTCCGACAGGCCCGCTGCCGGTCCTGAAGATCTATCCGCACGGCGGCCTGTGCCGCGTCCGCGAAAGGTTGTGAGCACCATCTCCACCACCGCTGCACCCGAGCCCGTGACGTTCCCTGACGGCTTCGGCTGGGGCACCGCGACAGCGAGCTACCAAATCGAAGGAGCGGTCGGCGTCGACGGGCGCTCACCCTCGGTCTGGGACACGTTCTCCCACACCCCCGGGATGATCACCGACGGCTCGAACGGTGACCGTGCCGACGACCACTACTACCGCTACGCCGAGGACGTCGAGCTGATGGCCGACCTCGGCACGAGCTTCTACCGCTTCTCCTTCGCCTGGCCCCGGCTGCAGCCGGACGGCCACGGCAAGCTCAACCCAGCCGGCCTCGCGTTCTACGACCGGCTCACCAACAAGCTGCTCGAGCGCGGCATCACCCCCTGGGTGACCCTCTACCACTGGGACCTCCCGCAGGTCCTCGAGGACGCCGGCGGCTGGCCCGTCCGCGACACGGCCCTGCGCTTCGCCGACTACTCCACCCAGGTGTTCGACGCGCTGAAGGACAAGGTCGAGCACTGGACGACGCTCAACGAACCCTTTTGCGCCGGCCTCCTGAGCTACGCCGCCGGCCAGCTCGCGCCAGGCCGCAACGAGCCGGTCGCCGGCATCCACGCGGTCCACCACCTGCTGCTGGGGCACGGCTTGGCGCTGCAGGCGATGCGTACCCAGGCCGGTCCGGAGCACCAGTTCGGTCTCACGCTGAACCTGTCGCCGGTCGCTGCGGCCACGGACAGCGAGGCGGACGCCGACGCGGCCCGGCGCATCGACGCCCTGTCCAACCGGCTCTTCCTCGACCCCATCCTGAAGGGCAGCTACCCCGAGGACCTCGTCGCGGATCTGGCTCCGCTGATGACCTTCGACCACGTCCAGGCTGGCGACCTCGAGCTCATCAGTCAGCCGATCGAGGCGCTGGGCATCAACTACTACATGAAGTACGTGGTCCGGGCCGGTCGGAACCACCGCTACCACGGGACGCCGTACGTCGGCTCCGGCGACGTCGAGTTCGTCGGCGCCGGGCTCCCGCGGTCAGCCCGCGGTTGGGAGATCAACCCCGACGGGCTCTACGAGCTGCTGACCCACGTGTCGAGCGCCTACGACGCACCACCGCTGTGGATCACCGAGAACGGCATCGCCCTGGACGACGTCGTCGACGCCGACGGCGCAGTGCACGACCCGGACCGCATCGCCTACCTCGACGCCCACTTCCGGGCCGCGCACCGCGCCATCACCGACGGGGTCGACCTGCGGGGCTACTTCATCTGGACGCTCACCGACAACTTCGAGTGGTCCTACGGGGAGTCGTCCCGCTTCGGCCTGGTGCACGTGGACTACGAGACGCAGGTCCGCACGCCCAAGGACAGTGCCGCCTGGTATGCGAAGGTCACGGCCGACAACGGCCTGGGAGAAGCATGACCAAGGAGCAGCAGGCCGTCCGCGACCGCAACGTCGCCGCGGTCGAAGCCATGTACGAGAGCGAGCGTGTACGCGACCTCACGGCCTGGACGTCCCTGTGGCACCCGGAGGGTCGCCAGACCTTTCCTTTCGCCCAGGCCGCGACGGTCGAGGGGATCGAGCAGCTGACCGAGACGACGCGGCACAAGTTCGAGAGCCGGCCGCCGTACGCGATCCACGTCGTGACCGAGCCGTTCGAGGACCCCGCTCGGGTCCTGGCCCGGCTACGGCTGGAGACGCCGCAGGGGCAGCTTCTCGCCGTCATCTGGTGCGTTTTTCACCTCGACAAGGCCGGCCTCATCGTCGAGGTCGAGGAGATGCTCGACACCGCGAGCGCTACCCCGATCCCGGGCTGATCGTGAGCCGGTTCCCGGAAGCGCGTGGGCCCCACCTTCGCGGCGGACCCACGCTGCGCTGGGGCGTCCTCGCTCCGCGAGATCGCCAACGACTTCACGGCCACCGTCCTGGCGAACACAGACCCGACGATCTCGGCGGTGGGCTCGCGGTCGCGTCCGCGGGCCGAGCAGTTCGCGGCCAGGCACGGCATCCGCGGCGTGGCCGACTCCTACGAGGAGCTCGTCTCACGGGCCGACGTCGACATCGTCTACGGGGCGGCCCCGCACCGGCAGCACCATGCGCTGGCCATGCTCGCGATCGCAACCGGGAAGCACGTCCTCGTCGAGAAGCTGATCGAGATCTCGGCGCGAGAGGCCGAGGAGCTCGCTGGGGCGGCGCAGGCAGCGGGCGTGTTTGCCGCCGAGGCGATGTGGACGCGCTATCTGCCGCAGTTCGACGTCCTGGCGCAGGTGCTCGACCGTGGTGACCTCGGCGAGGTGCGGCTCGCGACGGCCGATGTCGGCTGGCAGGTCGCTCCGGACGCCCCGCCTCGCTTCTTCGACCGGGAGAAGGGCGGCGGTGCGGCGCTCGACATGGGCGTCTACGGCTACTGGTTCGCGCACTTCGCGATCGGGCAGGCAGAGACGGTGCGCGCCCTCGTCCAGACGCACGCGCCTCCGGGGTCGACGAGCAGTCCGTCGTCGCGATTGAGAGCGCCGGCGGTCGCCAGGCGAGCGTAAGCACGTCCATGGCGGTCATGAACTCAGGCCTTGCCACCGTCGTTGGGACGGCAGGAGCGGCTCGCTTCGTCCGACCGTTCGTCTCCCCGTCGAGCTTCGTCGTCGAGGTCGCCTCCGGCAGCCACCGGTGGGACGACACCACCGGGCTCACCCTGCGACAGGGGCTGGCGTGGCAGACGTGCGCCACCGCCGAGTACGTGGCGGACGGCCTCACGGACTCGCCCGTGCACAGCCTCGCCGACGCCGTTCACGTGCTGCGCGTGGATCGACGACGTGCGCGCTCAGTCGGGGTCAGCTCGACCCTAAGATCAGCAGTTGAGGTGGTACAGCGCAGTCCCACCCCGAGCGCTAAACAGCCTTGCGGCTCGACCGCAGGGCTGCCGCCCGTCCATCCAGGTGAAGGTCGCTCGTGCCCCCTCTGTCCTCTGCGCGCCGCTGGTGCGCGCTCCTCGCTCTCGCGCTCGGCGGCTTCGGGATCGGCGCCACCGAGTTCGTCGCGATGGGGCTGCTGCCCAACCTGGCCCACGACCTCCAACCCGGACTGTCGGCAGAGGCGCCCGACCTGGCGATCGCCCGCGCCGGCTGGTTGATCACCGCGTACGCGCTCGGCGTCGTCGTCGGAGCCCCGATCTTCGCCGTGCTGTCGGTTCGGCTGCCCCGCAAGACCCTGCTCCTGATCCTGATGGCGGTGCTCGCGCTCGGCACGGTGGCCTCGGCGGTGCTTCCGAGCTTCGGCTTCGTCGTACTGGCCCGGTTCGTCGCCGCGCTGCCGCACGGCGCCTACTTCGGGGCGGCCGCGCTGGTCGCCGGGCGGATCATGGGTCCCGGCAACCAGGCCAAGGGCATCGCTTTCGTCCTGAGCGGCCTGACCCTGGCCAACGTGGTCGGCGTCCCCGTGATCACCCGGGTGGGTCAGCTCTACGGGTGGCGCACCGCCTACCTCGTCGTGGCGGCCCTGTTCCTGCTCACCCTTGTGGCCCTCAGCGTCGCCGTGCCCCCGCAGCCCCGCCCAGTCGGAGCCTCCGTGCGCGCGGAGCTGCGGGTCTTCCGGCGGCCGCAGCTGTGGCTGATGATGGGCGTGGCCGCTATCGGGTTCGGGGGCTTCTTCGCGGTCTACACCTACATCGCGGAGGTCGTCCAGGTCGAGGCGGGTCTGCCGCCGGCCTACGTGCCCTGGGTGCTGGCCGTCTTCGGCCTCGGGATGGTGGTCGGCAACCTCATCGGTGGCTGGGCCGCCGACCAGAATCTCCGCCGTACGGTCGTAGTCGGCTTTCCGGTCTTCCTTGCCGCGATGGCCTTCATGGGGCTCTTCGGTGACTCGCCCGGGGGAGTGTTCGTCGGCGCCTTCGTGGTGGGCGGCTCCAACATGCTCCTGATCCCCGCCGTGCAAACCCGGCTGATCGCTGTCTCGGGGGAGGCCCAGCTGCTGGGCGCCGCCCTCGTGCACTCCGCGCTCAACGTCGCCAACAGCATTGGCGCGGCGCTCGGCGGCGTCGTCATCGCCGCCGGGCTCGGGTACCTCGCTCCCAGCTGGATCGGCGTCGGGCTCGGAGTCCTCGGGATCGTCCTCGCGCTGGCGAGCTTCACCTACGAGGACCGCTCCCACCGTGCGGCCGCGCACCAGCGGGACCTGACCAGCACCAGCAGCGACCACCAGCCCGCCGGTGTCCGGGCAGAGTGACCCGCAGCGCCGTCGAACCGTCAACCTGAGAACGTCGCCGTGACGCTCGCGGTGTCGGTGATGGTGGCGATGTTCGTGAGGGCGAAGCCGACCGCCGCGGCCTGCCACTCGGTGCTGAGGCTCGAGGTGGCGTCCTCCACGAGCGTGACCTCGTAGCCGTGGTCCGCGGCGTCGCGCACCGTGTGCTCGACGGCCATGTTCGTCCACGCGCCAACGACGACAAGGCGCTGGACGCCGAGGTTGCGGAGCATGACGTCGATCTCGGTGCCGTTGAACAAGCTCATCCGGGTGCGGTCGAGGACGACGTCACCGGGCTGGGGCACGAGCTCGTCCACGATCTCTGCACCCCAGCTGCCGATCTTGAACGTGTCGGGGGCCAGCATCTGGAAGATCGGCGCGTTGCCGCCGCCGAGGCCGGGGACCGGGTGGACGACGATGCGGCTGTGGAAGACCTGGATCTTGGCGTCGCGGGCGGCTGTCAGGATCGAGGCGATGTGGGGGATGACTTGCTGGGAGGTGGCGTGCTCGGCGGCGCCGAAGGAGGCGTAGGCGCCGTCGGGGTGCACGGTGTCGTTCTGCATGTCGATGACGAGGATCGCGGTAACGGGGGACTGATTGCTCATAGGTCTGCTTTCGTCGTGCTGGCCGACGCCTGGTGGCGTACGGCGGGGATGAGTGGGCGGCGCCGCGACCGTCCCGCGCTAGTAGATCCGGCCCGTCACTGGTCGTGCGGGGACGGCCCGGCCGGAAGACCGGCGATCCAGTGCGCGAGGACGTCGACGTCGTTCCTGGTCATGCCGTGGCCGCCCGGAGTCTTGTGGGCGGTCAGCGCTGCTCCGGAGCTCTCGTGCAGGTAGGTCCACGAGCGGGCCTCGAGCTCGGTCGGGATGATGCGGTCGGCACTTCCCTGGACGATCAGGACTGGAAGTCCGGCCAGCCGGTCCAAGGTGGTCGGAAGGCCTGCGTCGAAGGGCAGGGTGGCGTGGAGCGTGCCCAGCCCCGCGTAGCGCGACGGTTCGGAGAGCGCCGCCAGCACCGCGTGCGCATCGACGTGGCGGGCGGGCGCCGCATGTCGTTGGTCGGGCCTTGTCAACTTGCGGGTGTGGCACCGGGAGCCGCTGGCTGCGAGGGCACGCTGATGCCGCAGGCCTTCAGTGCGGCCTGGACCTTGGTGTCGCTGAAGTCGATCCCGCCGCCACCTCCGCCTGGACCGCCCGATGGTGCCCCGCTTGGCGCGGCTCCGCTAGGCATGCCGCTCGGCGGGGTCCCGTCGCCGGGACCGCCGTCGCTCGGCATCTCGCTGGGTGTGCCGCTCGGCCTGGTCACCTCGATGCCCGCGGCTTCGAGGCAGGCCTGGACCTGCTGCATCTGTGCTCCGCCCCCACCGCCGGGGCCGCCCGCCTGAGCGCTGGAGGTGGGGGACGCGGACGGGGTCGAGCTGCTTTCGGAACCTCCGCAGGCGCTGAGGCTGGCCGCCAGGGTGAGCAGCAGCGCACCACAGGTGACAGCGCGAGGAAAGCGGCGGGGCCGGGTGGCCGTATGGGTGCCGGTGGTCATGCTGAGCCTTTCGGTCGTGGTCAGGAGACGGTGACGCTGGTCGCGGTGACCGAGCCGTCGGAGGTGGTGGTGCCCGTGACGGCGACGGTGTCGCCGGCCTCGAGCGAGTTGTGGCCGTACGGCGCGGTGACGGTGGTGGTGCTGGTGATCACGACGGTGTGTTTGGTGCCGCCCAGGTCGGTGACGACCAGCGACTTCGTACCGGAGGACGAGACGGTGCCGACGACCACGGGCGTGCTCGGGGCGGTGGAGCCGCCGCCCGACCTGCCGCCGGCCCCCGCCTGGTTGCCGGTCGACCCCGAGGCGGCACCACCTGGTAAAGCCTGACCGCTCGAGGTCCCGCCGGGCATGCCCTGGCCGCCGGTGCCTCCGTTCGGGAAGCCCTGTCCGCTGGCGCCGCCTGGCATGCCCTGGCCGACGGCGGAGTTGGCCGAGCCGAGCTGCTTCTCCACCCAGACTCCGCCGAGCACGCCGAGGGCTAGTACGAGGGCGGCGATCAGCCCTACGGTCAGACGGCTTGGACCACGGCGTTCCTGGGGGAGGTAGTCCTCGTCGTCGAGGAAGCTGTCGCCTCCGTCGGGAACCGCGTCGTTGTGGTTGGTTCCCTCGCCGGCCCCCGAGGCCGACGCTGTGGAGTCATCCATGTAGTCCCCGGGCCAGAGGCGGATCCGGGTCTCCTCGTCCGGCTTGCCGTCGGACGACAGGATTGCGGTGGACGTGTCGGACGGGGTTGTGTTGTCCGAGGTGTCTGGCTGGGAGTTCATCAGCTCGCCCAGCGAGGTGTTGTCGGGGTGTCGTGACCAGCGCATGAGGTGGGCCTTCTTCTCGGGTGTCACTCGTATCGGAGCGCGTCGATGGGACGCAGGGACGCAGCGCGGTTGGCGGGGTACAGGCCGAAGAACAGCCCGACGGCGACGGCGAAGCCGAAGGCCACGACCACCGAGTACGGGGCGACGACGGGTTGGACGCCGACGATGGTGAACTGCGAGCCGACGAGGCCGACGATCACGCCGGCAAGGCCGCCGAAGACCGACAGCAGGACGGCCTCGATGATGAACTGCGCGACGATGTCGCCCTTGCCGGCGCCAATGGCCTTGCGGACGCCGATCTCGCGGGTCCGTTCGGTGACGGTGACCAGCATGATGTTCATGACGCCGATGCCGCCCACCAGCAGCGAGATCGCCGCGACCGCACCGAGCAGCACGGTGAAGGTCTTGGTCGAGGAGGTGGCTGCGGTGATGAACGACGAGGCGCTGCTCACGGTGTAGTCGCGGTCGCTCGAGGTGGTGCCGTGCCGACCGTCGAGGATCGTCTCGACCTCGGCCTCCGCGCCCGTGACGGTGTCGGCGGAGGTGGCCTTGACCGAGATCGAGCTCAAGGCGCCGTAGCCCGACAGCGTGTCCTGGATCGCGTTGAGCGGGGCGATGATGCGGTCGTCCTGGTCTTGCGGGCCGGTGCTGCCTTTGGTCGTGAGGATGCCGATGACGGTGAAGGAGCTGCCGTTGAGCTGGATGACCTGGTCCAGGACGCCGCTGCCGTCGCCGCCGGCCAGGTCTTCAGCGACGGTTGTGCCGACCAGCACGACCCGGGTCCGGGTGTCCTCGTCGGAGTCGGTGAACGTCCGCCCGGAGGACACGGTGTCGTTGTTGATCGTGAGGTAGGCGCTCGTGGACCCGGTGGTCGTGGTCACCGTGTGGGAGGCGCCGGAGTAGGTGGCGACCACGGACGACGCCGAGACCACTGGGGCTACGGCGAGCACGTCGGGCGCTGTCGTCGGGTGGAGGAGCGCCTCGGCGTCGGCGACGCTGAGCGTCGTGGTCTTCGTCTTGGTCCCGGTGTCGGTGGACGTGGTGCTGGTGCCGCCGGGCATGCCCCCGCCGCCGCCGCCGCCCCCACCGCCTCCGCCTCCGCCGCGTCCGCCGGTCCCGCCGGTGGTGCTGCTGATGGTGAGGGTGTTGGAGCCGAGGCTGCTGATCGAGTCCGAGACGCTCTTGCTGGACCCGGTGCCGACCGCGACGAGGATGATCACCGAGGCGACGCCGATCAGGACCCCGAGGGTCGTCAGGGCCGACCGCGGCTTGTTGGCGGTCACCCCGCGCCACGCGAAACGCGCGCTCTGCCCGAGGTTCACGAGGCTCTTCTTTCCATGTCGACCTCGCTGGCGCGGTAGCGCGGCGGCAGCTCGTGCACGCCGGTTTGGCGCTCGTCGGAGGCGATCAGCCCGTCCCGCATGCGCAGCACCCGCTTGGCGTGGTGGGCGACCTCGTCCTCGTGGGTGATCACGACGATGGTGCGGCCGGCGGCGGACAGCTCGTCGAACAGGGCCAGGACCTCGACGGTGCTGCGCGAGTCCAGCGCACCGGTCGGCTCGTCGGCCAGCAGTAGCACGGGCTCGGACACGATGGCCCGCGCCACCGCTACGCGCTGCTGCTGCCCGCCGGAGAGCTGGGCGGGGGTGTGGTCGAGACGCCCGGCGAGGCCGACCTGCTCCAGCGCCACCCGCGCCCGGGCCCGGCGGTCTGCCTTCGAGACGCCTGCGTACGCGAGGGGCAGCTCGACGTTGCTCATCGCCGTGGTGCGGGCGATGAGGTTGAAGCTCTGGAAGACGAAGCCGATCTTGCGGTTGCGGATCAGCGACAGCTGCCGGTCCACCAGCCGGCGGACGTCCACGCCGTCGAGGTGGTACGTGCCGCGCGACGGCATGTCGAGGCAGCCGATGATGTTCATCAGGCTCGACTTACCGGACCCGGAGGCGCCCATGATCGCGACGTAGTCGCCGCGTTCGACGTCGAGCGTGACGCCGGCGACGGCGTGCACCGCCGTTTCGCCCTCGCCGTAGGTCTTCGTCACCCGGTTGAGAGCGATGACCGGCCCGGCCGCACGTGCTCCGGTCACCGGGGGCCGCCGCCGCCGCCGACGCCGCCCAGTCCGCCGGCACCGGAGCTGGTGGTGGAGGTGGACGAGGCGGTCGTTGTCGTCGGGACGACCAGGGTGTCGCCCTCGGCGAGGCCGGAGCTGATCTCGGTGCCACTGGTCCCGACCAGGCCGGTCTCGACGACGACCGGGCTGTCGACGCCGTTGACCCGTCGCGTGACGGTGGTCCGATCGCCGGCGGTCGTGACTGCGCTGCTCGGTGCGACCAGGACGCCGGTAGCGGTGCCGGTGGTGATGGTCATGCTGGCGCTCTGCCCGATCCGCACCGCGGCGGCGTTTCCGTCGAGGGTGACGGTCACGGCGTAGGTGACGACGTTGTTGGTGACGGTGTCCTGGGTGGCGATCGCGGTGACGGTCCCGACCACGGTCGTGTCGGTCGCGGCGAAGACCACGGAGACCTTCTGGCCGACCTTGACCTTCGTGACGTCGGCCTCGGCCACCGACGCCTCGATCTGCTTCTTGTCGAGGTCGGTCAGCGTGACCAGTCCGGACGTGGTCGAGGTCGAGGTCGAGGAGGTGGAGGTCGTGCTGGAGCTGGAGGAGCTCGAGCTCGAGCTTGAGCTCGACGAGCCGGACGACTGGCCCTTGACCGCCGTGACGTCGGCGACCGTACCGGCGGCGGGGGCGCGGAGCACCGTCTCGTCGAGTGTGGTCTGGGCCTCGTCCACCGCGACCTGAGCGTTGTCGATCTGCACCTGGGCGGACTTGACCGCCCCGGCCCGCGCCGGTTGGGCGGCCACGTTCGCTGCAGCCACTTGCGAGCTGAGGGCCTTCTGAGCGGAGGCCACCTGACCTTCTTGGCTCTCGATGGCCTGCCGGTCCTTCAGCAGTGTGCTGTCGCGCGACTGCTTGGCCTGGGTCAGGGCGTTCCTGGCCGACGTAACCGCAGCCTCCGCGCTGTCGGTGCTGGCCGCCGTGTCGGTGGTGGTGGTCGTGACGGTCCCGGACGCGTCGGTGCTCGTCGTGCTGGTCTGTGCGTCTTTTGCGTCGTCGTAGGCGTCCTCGGCCTGGTCGACGGCATCCTCGGCGATGTCGACCGTCGTGGCCGTCTGTTTCTTGTCCAATGAGTAGGAGGCCTTGGCCTGCTTCAAACCGGTCCGCGCGTTCGCCAGCGAGGTGCGCGACGCGGCGATCGAGGCGTTGTTCTGAGCGAGCTCGTCGGCCGACTGGCCCTGGGTCGTGGTCTCGTACGATGCCTCGGCGGAGCGGAGCCCGTTCTTCGCGGTCTTGAGCGCCTGCTTCGCCGCCGTCTGGTCGATCTGGAGCAGCTTCTGGCCCTTGGTGACCTTCTGGCCTTCTTTCACGTAGATCTTGCGGACGACCCCGGCCGAGCCTTCGAGCTCGACGCCGATGCTCGTGACGACCTCGGCGTTGCCGGTCGCGGTCACCGTCGAGGTGAGGTTGGCCTTGCTGACGACGACGGTGCGGGCGGCCTGGGCCGTCGACTGCCCGGCCGAGCTCACCGAGAGGTAGGTGCCGAGGCCAGCCCCGACCAGAGCCACCCCCAGCACGCTGTTGACGAACACGCGGCGGCGGTTCATGGGCGGTCCTCACGATCGGGGCTGGCGAGGGGGCAGGGGATCACGTCGGGCACGGCAGCAACCATGGCCGGGCAACGTATGCGCCCGGCGTCGGTTCGGTGAGAGTTCGGTGAGAGCCGGCGCTCTCACCGAACTGACATGTGGGTGACGCACGCTAGGGGCGTGCAGGTTCCATCCGCCGCCGCCGGGGCCAAGATCCTCGTCGTCGACGACGCTGAGTCGATCACCGAGATGCTCCGGCTGAGCCTGCGGTTCGTCGGCTTCGAGGTGGCCACGGCCGGTTCCGGCTCCGAAGCACGCTCGGTCGCATCCCGCTTCCAGCCCGACCTCGTGATCCTCGACGTGATGCTGCCCGACACCGACGGCTTCACCCTGCTGCGCGAGCTACGGCGCGACCGCGACCTCCCGGTGCTGTTCCTGACGGCACGCGACGCCGTCGAGGACCGCGTCCGCGGCCTCACACTTGGGGCCGACGACTACGTGACCAAGCCGTTCAGCCTCGAGGAGGTCGTGGCCAGGGTCGGCACCATCCTGCGCCGATCCCGCAGCACGGGCGAGCTCGACCCGGGTGAGACCCGGCTGACCTACGCCGATCTCGTCATGGACGAGGAGGGCCACCAGGTCTGGCGCCACGACGAGCTGGTCAACCTCTCGCCCACGGAGTTCGCGCTGCTCAGGTACCTGCTCCACAACTCAGGGCGTGTGCTGTCGCGAAGCCAGATCCTGCAGCACGTCTGGCACTACGACTTCAACGGCGACGGGTCAGTCGTGGACTCGTACATCCGCTACCTGCGGCGCAAGATCGATGTCTTCGACCCGCCGCTGGTCCAGACCGTGCGCGGTGTCGGCTACACGCTCCGTCTCGTGCGAAGCACACCGTGACCCTGTCGCTGCGAGCGCGGTTGATCCTCGGAATTGCACTGCTGCTCGCTTGCGGGTTGCTCGTCGCCGACGTGGCCGGGGTGCTGCTGCTCCGCTCTTACCTCGTGCAGCGCCTGGACCAGCAGCTGCTGGCGCCGGTCGGTGGACCGCCACGCGAGGGCCCGTCCGATCCGTGCTCCGCCCCAGCGGAGGGTGGCGCGGCCGAGCAGCAGCTGCCGACGACCTTCGTCATCACCGCGCTGGACACAACCGGTCAGATCCGTTGCCGACTGCCCAGCGACCTCGGTCCCAGCGACAACGTCCCCGATCTGCGGCCGCTCGGACCAGCAGGGCTTGCCGCCGCCCAGTCCGACGGCATGATCCGAACGGTGCCCGGGACGGCGGGGGGCGCGGGCTGGCGTATCCGCGTGGTGCCGGCCGACGCTGGCGCGACCGTCATCGGCGTCTCCCAGGCCGAGGTGCAGGCCACCGTCCACCGGCTCGAGGCGGTCACGGCGGTGACGTCGCTGGTGATCCTGGCACTGGCGGTCAGCAGCGGGTTCATACTCGTGCGCGTAGGGCTGCGCCCGCTCACGGCCATCGAGGACACCGCCGAGGCGATCGCGGGCGGGGACCTCTCGCGTCGGGTCGACCCGGCCCCGCCGAAGACCGAGGTCGGACGGCTGGCGGCAGCGCTGAACACGATGCTGGCCCAGATCGAACAAGCGTTCCACGACCGTTCCGAGAGCGAGGCCCGGTTGCGGAGGTTCGTCGCCGACGCCAGCCACGAGCTACGCACCCCGGTCGCCACCATCCGAGGTCACGCGGAGCTCTACCGGCAGGGCGTGGCGACCGGCCCCGAGGAGGTGGCTCTGCTGCTGAGCCGGATCGAGGCGGAGTCCGTTCGGATGGGTTCGCTCGTCGAAGATCTGCTGCTGCTCGCGCGGCTCGACTCCGCACGGCAGCTCGAGCGAGTTCCAGTCGACGTGCTATCCCTCGCTGCCGACGCCGTCGTCGACGCTCGAGCCCGACAGCCTGGCCGTCCGATCGTGCTGCAGCCGAGGATCGCGCCCCCATGGGCCGACGAACCACCGGTCGTCGACGGCGACGAAGCCCGGCTGCGCCAGGTCCTGGCCAACCTGCTGAGCAACACACTGCGGCACACGCCGCCGGCCGCGCCGGTCGAGGTACAGGTGGGCGTTATCACTGCGGAGGTGGTGTGCCGGGTCGTCGACCACGGACCCGGTCTTGAGCCCGAGGTCGCGGCCCGGGTCTTCGAGCGCTTCTACCGCGGGGACCCGGGACGAGTTCGCGACACCGGAGGCACCGGCCTCGGCTTGTCGATCGTGGCAGGCCTCGTCGACGCGCACGATGGCCGCGTCTGGCACGAGCCGACCCCCGGCGGAGGTAGCACCTTCGTCGTCAGCCTGCCGCTGAGGCCCAATAGTCACTCCACCGTCTCGTAGGGCTCCCCGAAGGCGACGCCTCGGACTCGACGATCATGACCGGCAACCGACAGGCTGTACCCGTCGGGCTCACACGCCGGAGGGTTGTAGGGGGAAGCACGAACCGAGGGGAGCACGACGTGAGCACCGCGGCAGACGCAGCCCGCCGTTACCAGTACATGCTGAGGACACCGGATCCGACCCAGATCGAGCAGGCCCATCAGCAGGCGTTCGCGGCCATGACCCCGAGCGAACGGGACGAGGTCCTGCAGGCACTGGCGAAGACCTCCGAGGTGCCGAGCGACGCCTCGCCGACGTCGCTTGCCCGGTCGGCGACCTGGCTCTAGGTGCAGCGGCCCGGCACGCTGCAGCAGATCCTCGGCGGCCAGTCATCGCTTGGCACGACTGTGCTGGCACCGCTAGCCGCAGGCTTCGTCGGCTCCGCTGCATGGAGCTCGGTCACCGGTCGTGACGAGATGGGCGGACGACCTGGCCCCCTCGCGCGTTTATTCGGCTTCGGCTCGCGGGGCCGCCCCGGCGGTTACCTCGGCCAGGGTGGCGGGATGTTCGGTGACCAGGGCGGGGGTGGCACCTTCTTCGCGGGCATCGGCAGCCAAGGCGGTTTCTTCGGCGGCCCGGTTGGTGGAGGCAGGGGCGGAGGTTCCCGTGGCGGTCCGGGCGGTGGCGGGGGGCTTCTAGGCCGGTTGCTCGACGCTTCCGCGTCTCGTCAAGGGTCACCCGATCGGTGATCCGGGCGTCGGGGCGGTCGACCTTGTTGACCACCACGATGATCGGCAGGTTCTTGGCCAGCGCCTTGCGCAGCACGAACCGGGTCTGTCCTTCGAGTCCATGACCCGCTTGTTGATGTCCTGGTTGGCGCGGCAGGTCCCGGACTACTACAGCAGTTGGCACCATCCTGCTCGCTCTGGGCCTGTTGACCACCGTCCTTGCTGTTGTGCAGCCGGAGACCTGAGGCTGGACCAGCCCGCTCACCCTGGGTGTGCTGATCGCCGGCCTCGCACTGATCGTCTGCTTCGTCCTCGTCGAGGACAGGATGTTGGTGCCGCTGCTGCCCATGACGCTGTTCCGGAACGCGAGTCCAAGCGTCGGAGTACTGCCCGTCGCGGCGAACTTCTTCGCACTCTTCGGGGTGACGTTCTTCTCTCGCTGTACCTGCTCAACCTCCGTGGCGAGACTGGCCTCGCAGCTGGTGTGATGCTCCTGCCGCTCAGCGCTGTCTCGATCGTCTCCTCCCCGATCGGCGCGGCGCTGGTGAGCAGATTCGGTAACCGCATCCCCCTGGCCGAAGACCTCGGCCTCGTCGGGCTCTCGCTGTTCGCCCAGACCCGCGTCGGCGTCGACTCCCCGTACGTCGGCATGGCGATTCCCTTCGTCGTTCTTGCTCTTGGCGTCGGCATGGTCATGACCGCCAGAGCCGAGGCGATCGTCGGGAATGCGCCCGTTGAGCTGGCTGGAGTCGAAGGCGGGCTGCAAGCGACCGCTTTGCAGCTGGGCGGCGTCCTCGGGACCGCTGTGCTGGCTGCTGTCGTCTCGTTGGGTGTCTCCAACACCCTCGGAGTGGTCAGCTTCGACGGCTCGGACAACGTGGCGCAGGGCATCGTTCCCGAAGGGCTCGACGCCGCGACGTCCTGACCACCGCCGATGCCCTCGCCCTCGCCGACAAGGTCGCCGACAGCGTCCACATAATCGAGCTCGGCACGCCGCTGATCAAGCGGAGGGGCTGCGCGCGATCACCGCCACTAAGACAGCGCACCCGGACAAGATCGTCTTCGCCGACCTGAAGACGGCGGACGCCGGCGAGCTCGATCCCGACATCGCCTTCTCGGCAGGCGCAGATCTGGTCACCGTCCTCGGCGCCGCCGGCGACAGCACCATCATCAGTGCCGTGAAGGCCGCCCGTACGGCACGGCACGGGCATCGTCGTCGACCTCATCGGAGTCGCCGACAAGGCCACCCGCGCCACGAAGGTCACCGCGCTGGGCGTCGAGATGCACGCGGGTCTCGACGAGCAAGCCGAGGAAGGCTTCACCCTGGGCACCCGCGCGCGACGCGCGAACTTCGGCCACCGAGTCTCGCTGGCCATGTCAGGCACGCGGACCGTCTTCTCCTGATAGGCCGCGTCCGGCACGGCCCTTCCCCCACCTCGGTCTGCAGGGCGTCGACCCGGCGAGGCAGGTCGGAAGAGGGACTCTGCGAGGTGACGTCCTTGCGGGCGAGCACGATGCTGATCGAGCCTTCGTCGACGCCGGGGATCTGCGCCACCGCTGCGGCCACGAGGTCGTCGAGCACGGCCTGGGTGTCGTCCTCGGCCTCCAGCGCGGGTGCCAGCTCGCTCAGGTGCTGCGCCAGCTCGTCCAGTACCGCCGCAGGTCCTGGCCCGCCCATGGACTTGGTGGTATATGGCGCTGCTTCGCGCTGAGAAGAACGTGCTGCGGCCGTGTCTTCCCGTCTGCTCGTCCGCGCAGCGGACGAAGGACGTGACGACCTCGAGGCGCTGGCGGTTGTAGAGAAACCTAGCGTCTGCTAATACCGCGGGTGGTGGACCCCAGGACGTGTTCTGCGGCGGAGGTGGATTTGTCCCTGCCAGTCCAGGCGCTTCCCCTCCGAGCTCTCGTCCTCGTGCTGAGGAGCTCCGCATGCTGGCCTCGATCTAGCCGAGATCGTGCTCGGCAGGACCCGACGTGGGTCTGGGGTGCTGGGTCGCGTGAAGCGGCCGCTGTGCTGCCCGGGGCAGAACGGTGCTGGCTGACGCGTGTGCGTTGTCGTTGAGCTCGGCTTGTGCTTGGGTGAGGCTGAGGCCGCGCTCTACTAGGACGCCGAGGGCGTGTTGGACCGCTGCGGAATCGTCCAGGCCGAAGACGCCGGGTCGGACAGGTGCGGTCGGCAGGGCCGGGTCCTGGTCCAGGTCGTCGGGTCGTACCCGGCCGGTGGCGAGCAGCGCGGCCGCCTCCTCGGCGAACGCCCCCGGGAGGTTGGCGTAGAACGTGACGACGGTCGCGGTCCCGGGAGTGAGCTGCTGACCGGTCAGGCGCAGCGCGGAGGCGACGTCGCCGGCCTCCAGGGTGTGCGGCACGAGGTTGATGTCCAGCGCGGTTCCGCCGTGTTCGTTGGGTTCGAGCGAGATGCTCATCCCGAGCATGGAGGGCACGACTCGAGTCAGGTCCTCCAGCAGCGCAAGAGCGCGCCCGGGGTCGATGTCGAGGTGACGCAGCCCGGTCAGCAGGGCGATGTCGACCCGTGCGGGCGACGCCAGCGCGTCCAGGTCGAGCGGAGGGGTCTGCGGGATGCGTCGGGCACGGGTCGAGAGCGTCGAACCAGGGGTGTCGTCCGTCTGGTCGGGGAGCAGGGTCCGGGCAGCTGCTAGGTCGGTGACGTCGTCTTGGCGACCCAGCTGGGTGATCAAGGTGCGTGCGGCGTGCGCGGTCATCGTGTAGCGGCTCATCAGCACCCCGACCGCCAGGTGGACGGCGGCATGGGAGTGCAATGACTCGACCAGCAACGCAGTCGTCTCTGCGACGCCCAGCAGCGAGGCGGCCTCGATCAGCGGCGAGGCGGGGTCGACATCGGCTGCCGGCAAGGGGCTCGGGTGCAGGAAGAAGCTGCCGTCGGGCCTGTCTGTGCCTGAGGGGGCTCCGCTGGGCGGTCGTGGGACGGGAGGTGTCGAAGAAGAAGCCACGTGCTGACCTGACGCCTGATGGTCCTGGGGACGAGTGGCGGCGAGTTCCCCCGTGAGTGCGTGCTGTCCCACTGCCCAACAACACGACACGTTCACCAACCCGACGGCGCAGTGGCCTGACCAGCACCGCTCCAACCACACCATCCAGGCACGGAAGCCCGAGAGCGAGCCCGTACTGGAACGGTGTAAAGGCTAGGTCGCGGAGCATCAGCACCGCGAGCAGCGGCGTGCTCGCAGTGATGCAACCACCGAAGACCAGTGAGTTCACGAACAGTGCCCGCAGTACTGGCTTGCGTCGGACGTAGCTCCAACCCGCCGTCACCTCGACCAGCCAACGCTTCGTCGGCTGACGGGTAGGGGGCGGAGGTTCGCGGTAGCGCAGTGCACGGATCCCGAGAGCGGACAGCAAGTAGCTCACCGCGTCGATCGCTACGCCGACAGTGGCGCCGAGCAGCCCGATGAGCAGCCCGCCAAGCGCCGGCCCGACAGTGTTCACCGACCACATCGACCCCTCAAGCCGCGCCATGGCTCTAGGGCGATCCTTTGGCGTCACGAACGCTTTGAGGTGGGCCCCGCTAGCTGCGGCGAACACGATCGTTGCTGACACCTCAACTGCAGCGACGACGCAGAGCTGGGCGAAGCTCAGCACGCCGGCAGCCCAGCCCGCCGGAACACTGGCCAACGCCACGAACCGAGTCAGGTCGGCACCGACCATCACTGGTCGCTTGTGGTGGTACTCCACCCACGGTCCCAACGGAATCGTGATCACCGCCGCTGCCAGCCCGGCAGCGGCGGCCAGCATCGCGACCTGACCAGACGAGGCGTGCAGCAGAAGAATCGCAACCAGCGGCAGCGCACCCGTGCCGATAGCGCTGCCCAACTCGCTCAAGGTGTACGCGCCCCAGAACACCCGGAAGTCGCGACCCACCCCCGAAACCCTAGAACTCCACCACCGCTTAGACCTCCGACACGGACAGGGCTGTCGCACACGACGGTCGGGTTGCGTGCTCCGTAGGACGGTCGGCTTGCGTGCTCCGTACGACGGTCACCACACGTGCTCCGCACGATGGTCCGCTAGCGGAGGGGTCCTCTACTCGGATGGAAGTAGACCGTCATGGATGGCCAGGAATCGCCCTCGTCGTCTAGCTCGCTGTGGAACGCGATGTCCTGCACCTCGACCTCCCCCAGCTCTGCGATCGAGTCCGCCACCCGCCGCAGGAGCGCTGCCACGTCGCCCTGTGTTGGCCCACTCGGATTGGACTGACTGAAGTGAGCGATGGTGGAAGAGTCCGTCACTGACCCATCGTCCCGCGGCAGCCGACTTTGGGCGCGACGACCGCACTCCTCACGGAGGCATCGCTGACGTCTACCCGTACGAGGGTCGGCTTGCGTGCTCCGCACGAGGGTCGGCTTGCGTGCTCCGCACGAGGGTCGGCTTGCGTGCTCCGCACGAGGGTCGGCTTGCGTGCTCCGCACGAGGGTCGGCTTGCGTGCTCCGCACGAGGGTCGGCTTGCGTGCTCCGCACGAGGGTCGGCTTGCGTGCTCCGCACGAGGGTCGGCTTGCGTGCTCCGCACGAGGGTCGGCTTGCGTGCTCCGCACGAGGGTCGGCTTGCGTGCTCCGCACGAGGGTCGGCTTGCGTGCTCCGCACGAGGGTCGGCTTGCGTGCTCCGCACGAGGGTCGGCTTGCGTGCTCCGCACGAGGGTCGGCTTGCGTGCTCCGCACGAGGGTCGGCTTGCGTGCTCCGCACGAGGGTCGGCTTGCGTGCTCCGCACGAGGGTCGGCTTGCGTGCTCCGCACGAGGGTCGGCTTGCGTGCTCCGCACGAGGGTCGGCTTGCGTGCTCCGCACGACGGTCGATGAACGACGATGATCGGCGCCTGCAGGACCGACGGCTTGCGGAGAGTGCGGCGGCCGGAAGATCAGCGAGCCACGATCATCGGCCCGATGATCACCCAGCAGACCAGGCCGAGGCCGAGCATGACCTCGGCCAGCAGGGCCTGTCCGAACTCGGCCGCTCCGGCTGAGGCGACCAGGCCTCCGGCGACGGTCGGCAGGAAGTAGCCAGGGTGCAGACGGTCGATGTCGGTGCCGCCGCGCATCCAGAAGCTGGTCAACCAGGCCCCGAGGAGCACGATCCCGACCACGAGGACGTCGATGACGACGGTCGCCGTGACCTGGAAGTAGGGGGCGATGCCTCCGGCGGCGAGCAGCACCGGGGTGATGAACGCCAACGACGCGAACGGTCCGGCCGTCATGTCCCGCAGGTCGCGACCGAGCGCCCCGCGGACGCTGAGGGCGTAGCGGAGGTAAACGATGCACGAGGCCAACCAGGCCAGGGCAGCGATCGCGAACAAGACGTCACTCACCTCGTGCGGTGCGAGGTCGAAGCGCACCGCGACCCGCCAGGCGGTGGCCAGACCGGCCAACCCGAAGCCGATGCCGAAGATGTTCAGCGGAACGCGAGCTACTGACACGCGAGCTCCTCCCTTGGTGGAGTGGTGAACCTCGGTGATGGAGCGAGCCACGGCACGTCCGGCGGCCTGGGACGTGCCGCGGTCGAGGTCAGCGGGCGCGGGCTGCGGAGATGATGACGTTCGTGACGGTGCCGGGCCTGGCGACCATGGACAGGTGCGGGGCCTTGACCCGGGTCACGTGGGCGTCGGCACGCTTGGCCATCACCTCCTGCTCGGCGGGCGGGATGACCTGGTCGGCAGTACCGATGACGTCCCACGAGGGGATGGACTTCCAGGCGGGGGCGCCGGACGCTTCGCTCAGCGTGCCGGCGGCCAACGGCCGCTGGCCGGCAGCGAGCTGCGCGGCCTTGGTCCTTGAGATGCCGGCGGCGAAGATCTCGGGGAAGAGTTCCTGCTTGACGTAGAGGTCGACGTTGCCGCCTCCGTCGGGGATGGGAACGATGTTGAAGACCGTGGTCGGGTCCGCGACGGCGAGGCGGGAGCCCGGCTTCGCAGCCGTGAGCTGGTTGAGGGTCTCGCCCTGGTCGGGGACGAAGGCGTCGACGTAGACGAGGGACTTGACCTGCGCGTTCCCGGTGGCGGCGTTGCTGATCAACGCGCCGCCGTAGGAGTGCCCGACGAGGACGATCGGGCCCTTGACCGTGGCGAGGTAGGCCTTGAGTTAGGTCGAGTCGCTGGCCAGCCCGCGCAGCGGGTTGGGGACGACGTCGACGGTGTAGCCGCGTCGCTGCAGTCGTTGTGTCACGCCGGACCAGCTGGAGCCGTCGGCCCAGGCGCCGTGCACGAGCACGACGGTGGGCTTCGAGGTGTGGCCGTGGCCGGTCTGGGCTGCGGTGGCGCTGGGGACGGTCGTGAGCAAGCTCGCGGCCACGGCGGCGGTCAGGATGATTTTGCTGCGGTGCTTCATGGGTGGGTCTTTCTGTGGTGGGTCTGACGGGAGACGCTGGGCTACGGCCGCTGGGAGAACTCGCCCAGCACCACATGGCGTGCTGGGGGGATCAGGGGACCACCCGCGGATCGTCTTCCAGTTCCCGTGCTGGAGGTCTCTCACCGCCCCAGGCCACGTCAGGCGCCGGCGCCGGCGCGGTGTACGCGAGTAGCGACGGGCATGCCGGAGTCGGACCACCACCCGGCGGGTGCGGCTGTCTCACCGCGGGACCAGCTTCGTGAGGATTGCCAGGAGGTCGTCGCGGTCTACGTCGGTGCCTTGCCTGCTGCTCCAGCGCTGCAGCACGCCCACGAGCTCGCGCAGCGTCCGGGACTCGTCGAGGACGCGCTGCGGGGACCAGTGCTCGACGAACGTCTCCTGCGCAGGGGAGAGTCCGGTGTCCATCGACCACGAGGGCCAGCAGAAGAACTTCTTCGAGTTCGCCTGGGCGACTTCGGCCTGCTGCTCCTGTTCGCTGATCCGTGCGAAGAGGTCCCGGACCCCGAAGTCGATCTTCATCTGGGTGACGGATCGCGCGGACCTGCCTGGGCGCCCGACGTCGCGCACCAGCCGGACGGGCGGAGCGGGTCGCTCGCCGGGGCATGCCGGCTCCACGGCGTTCATGAGCTCGGACGGTGGCTCGATCGCGCTGGCAGAGCCGGGCACGAGTGGCCTTTCGGGTCGAGAGCGGAACCTAACAGAGATTGCCGATGCGGCTCGATGACCCCGGCACTGTCTATCTCCTCTCTAACCTCGCTGCTTAGAGCTGCGGGAGCCCGCAGAGCGGGACGAGAAGCGCGAAGCGGGAGACGGGGCTTGACCGGGTGCCTTAGCGAGGTGACGGTTCAACGGACGATGGGCGGCGCGACGTCGTGAGCGGCCCGTCGAGCACGTACTCGGTCGGTCTCAAGGACCGAGTTCCGGGTGGTGCAGGTCATCGCTCGAGACGCGGCCGCGAGAGTGGCGCGGCGTCAGGTGCTCCTGTGCGGCTGTTACCAACCGCCCTCAGTGAAAGCCGTCGTAGTCGGAAAGTCAACCAATTCCAGCCCACATTTGATCTCCCCTACGCACCCCACGCAGCCGGGTTCCCGCTCGCGGAGGGTTGCGCGTGGCGTGGCCGCCAACCGCTGGCCACCTGCCGTGGCTACGCCAGCGTGCTCTGCGCACGCTCACCTCGACACGGTATCGAGGCGGCCGCATGGACCGGGAACTAGACGTTGGAGGACCGCGCAAAGTTGGCGTGCCCGTCCGTAACGGGGACTGCATGCTCGATGGCGCCGGCCCGCCTAAGGTGTTTTCCGAGGCCAATCTTTTTGGCGCTGACTAGAGCTGCTCTGGCTTTCCGCGGACGGCTCCCCGCTACGATCATCGATCGGCGTGATTCTGCCGGTCGACGGAGTCGGCAGCGATGTACGTCTCAAAACGCTTTTCGTCGGTGGTGACGTCACACCGCTTAGCACCGCGGACAAAACTCAGCGCCGTGCCGCTCGCCGCCATTCACGCATTTGGACCGCATGGTTGGAGCCGCCGCAACGTGGCCGGTGCCGCGGGCCACGAGGCACGTCTGGCTGCGGACCGAGGGCAACTCCGGCTTATTGCATTGGATGAGACTTTCACGTCAGACCGCCGCTGCTTCCGGCCGGCGCAGCGGGTCTCGCACCCCTCTCCCTGCGCTAGGAGCGTAACGGGGTAGTAAGCCGCTGACTAGGGGTCTTGACGCGGACATTGCGTCAGGTGCACGATCCTTGCGTCTACTTCTTGGGGGGTCTGGCGTGGCTGAGGGCGGGTTTGGTGAGGTCTCGGCCTTGGCGTTAGTGCCGTCGTCGGTGCGGCACCTGCACCCGGAAGAGGTGGTGTGGGAGGCGATGATGACGGGCTGGGCGGCGCAGATGCGGTCGCGGGCTTTGTCGGTGTCGACGGTGGAACCGCGGCTGTCGGGCGTGCGCCGGTTCATGACGTTCAGCGGTGAGTATCCGTGGCGCTGGTCGCCCGACGACGTCGACGCCTGGTCGGCGGAGCTGCTGGGCCGGCGCGTCGCCCGGTCCACGTTGCGGGGCTACCAGGCGGGTCTGAGGTTGTTCTGCGACTACCTGGTCGACGCGCGCTACGGGTGGGGCGAGCGGTGCCTGGAGCTGTTCGGGACCCACCCGGTCCAGGTGTGCCACGAGTGGAACACGATGCGCCACGTGGTCGACGTCGAGGCCCGCCCCGCCGTGCGACCGCTGACCCGAGAGGAGGTGCAGCGGCTGTTCGACCACGCCGACGACCAGGTCGAGGCGGTACGTCGGTTGGGCCGGAAGGGGTGGCAGGCGGCGTGGCGAGACGCGGCGCTGTTCAAGGTGATCTACGGGTTCGGGCTGCGCCGCCGGGAGGCGGTGATGCTCGACACCGTTGACTTCCACCGCAATGCCGTAGCGCCGGAGTTCGGCGCGTTCGCGATCTGCCAGGTCCGCTACGGCAAAGCGATGCGCGGCAGCCCGCCGCGGCGCCGTTCGGTTCTGGGGGCGTGGCCGTGGACGACGACGGTGCTGGCGGAGTACGTCGAGCAGATCCGTCCGCTCTACGCCACCGCTCGGGGTCCGGCGCTGTGGCCGACCGAGCGGGGCGGGAGGGTATCGGTGGACTACGTGACCCGCCGGTTCGCGGAGTACCGCGACGCGGCCGGGCTGCCGGCGGAGCTGCACCCGCACTGCCTGCGCCACTCCTACGTCACCCACCTGATCGAAGACGGGTGGGACCCGACGTTCGTGCAGCACCAGGTCGGCCACATCTGGGGCTCGACGACAGCGCTCTACAGCGGGGTGTCGGGCGACTTCAAGAACCAAACCCTGCGGGCCACCTTGGACCGGCTCACCGGAGGCGGGTCGTGATCCGCCGCGAGGTCGGCTACACGTGGCGGCTGCGGCAGGTGATGGCCGCGCACGGGCTGTTCTCCACCACCGACCTCGCGCCATTGCTGGTCGAGCGGGGCGTCGAGCTGTCCGCCGCGCAGGTCTACCGGCTGGTCACCGCCCCACCGGAACGGCTGAACATGCAGGTCCTCGCCGCAGTCTGCGACGCCCTAGGTTGCACGCCGAACGACTTGATCGAGCCCACCGCGGACGACACCACACTGACGGCGCCCCGCCGGCGGCGCGGCCAGGCCGCGGAGGACCCAGCAGCCGCGGCGGACGAGGCTCCGCCGCAGCGGCCCACTCGCGTCCGGGTCGTCCCACCAGCCTGACCGTGGGCACCGCTGAGGTTGGCGCGGACGTCAGCGCCACAGCTACGGAAGACGACGCCGGGCTGGTCCGCATTCTGCGCGTCGTCGCGGTGGTCGACCCGGCACTCGACACCGGCGTTGTGCGGGCGGTGGTCGGTCGGGTCGTGGCCACTCGGTCGGCGCGCCTCCGGGTCGCTCGCGAGCTCGAGGCCCAGCCAGGGCTGCTGACGTCGGGCCGGCCGGGCGGCTGCATAGCGACGCACCAACTGGTTGTTGCGCTGGCGGCAGCCGACTCGACTTCGGTCCGAGCCCCGCACTGCACCCTGTGCCGCCGGGTGACGGACTTGCCGGTAGGGCTTGACGGGGGCGGTCGGGCCTGCAGCGCCTGCCACGACCGGCTGCTGGCGCAGCACTGCTCGGGCTGCGGCGAGGCGCGCCGGGTCGGCTGGCGCCGGGCCGACGGGGTCCGGGTCTGCCTGCCGTGCCACAACCGGCAGCGAGCCATCCACGCCAAGGTCGGATGCTGCCCAGCCTGCGGGTCGACATGCCTGCTCAGCCGAACCCGAACGGACGGAATACGGATCTGTAGGGCCTGCGACCGCCGCGAACTCGCCGAGTGGACCCGCGGCTGGCTCGCCCACTTCCGCCGCGATCGTGGGTCGCGAGTGCCCGGGGTCGCGCAGGCCAACGACAAGACCCGGACCGCGCTGATCCTGACCGCGGTTACCGCCGCCGACCCCGCCCTGCCCAAGCAGGCCGCGCGGGACGCACTCGCGCGCGTCGCACCCACCCCGCAGGCCCGGGGGTGGCTGGCCCGGGATCTGACCAGACACCCGGACGTGCTGAGCTCAGGCCGGCCCGAGGGATCAGGTGCGATGCAGCGGCTGATCAGCGAGTTGCTCGCCGCCGGCTCGACCGGCGTCCGGGCACCGCACTGCACGCTGTGTCGCCGGATCCGGCCGCTGCCGGTCTCACTAAGCGGTGGCGGGCGCGTCTGCGGGCCCTGCCGCGACCGGCTCACCGCGACCCTCTGCCCGGGCTGCGGACACCGCCGCCGAGCCGCCGTGCGCAGCCCTGATGGCGCGACGCTGTGCACGGTCTGCGCCCGGCGTGACCCGTCCCGTTGGGAGCCGTGTGTTCGGTGCGGGCGGCGACGTCCGGTGGTGCGCCGCACCGCGGCCGGCCCCTACTGCGGACCGTGCCGTCCCGAACCGACCGATCTGCCGTGCACCGAGTGCGGCCGCGACGATGTCACCCGCCGACCCCACGCCGGGAGGGTGTTGTGCCGACGCTGCGCCGTCGCCCCGGCCCGCATCTGCGACGTCTGCGGACTCACCAGGCTTCGGGTCAAGCCCGACCCGGGCTGCCCCCGCTGCGCAAGTCACACCACCAGGAGCTGCCCAGTCTGCGGTGACACCTGGTTCGCCTACGGCGGCATTACTTGTTACCGCTGCCGGCTGCAGCAACGACTCGCCCACCTCACCGAAGGCGCCGACCCTGGCCGCGTCGAGCAGCTCCAACCCTTCTTGCGTGGCCTGGAACGGACTGACGACCCGCGCCGCGGCCTCGACTGGCTCTACCGCAGCCGCACCGCTCAACGACTGCTTGACGACCTGCTCCACGCCCGCCAACCCGTGCAGCACGCCACCCTCGACGCCGTGAACGTGGGCAGGCAGAAGCGGTCGACCTCGGTGGAGCACCTACGCACCCTGCTCGTCGCCAGCACTGTCCTGCCCAAACGCGACGAGCCGATGCACCGACTCGAGCACGACATCGACCAGCTGCTGGCCGACAGCGACCCGGCCGACCGTACGGTGCTGCAGCAGTGGGCGCTGTGGCATGTGTTGCCCCGCGCGAGACGACGGGTCGAGACCGGCCAGCCCAGCGGCTCCGTCCTCGCCCGCGCCCGGTCCACGATCATCACTATGTGCCGCTTGGCGGCTTGGCTGCGTCAGCACGACAGCAGCCTCGCCGCACTCGCACAGGCCCCGCTCGATGAGTGGGCGGCCGACCACCTCGACAGCGTCGCCGAACTCGGCTCGTTCCTGCGCTGGGCCGCCCGGCGCGGCCACGTTCCGCGCGGCCTGCGACCACCTGAACAGCGGCCACGCACCGTCCGGCTGCACTCGAGCCAGGACGAGCTCTACGCCGCCGCCCGACGTTGCCTCACCGACCAGAGCATCCCGCCCGGTCACCGCCTAGCCGCAGGCCTCGTCATCCTCTATGGCCAGCCCCTCACCCGGATCTGCCGGCTACGCACCAGCGACCTGCACCTCGACCCCGACGGCACCGTCACCCTGCGGCTCGGCCGGACCCCCGTCGTCTTGGTACCACCGCTGGCCGACGCCGCCCGCAGCCTGGTCCAGACACCCGCGCACGGCGCGGCCCGGACCGGCATCGGCACCGGCTTCGCAACCAAGACCGACTGGCTTTTCCCGGGACTACCGCTCACCCGCCACCTCGGCCCAACGGCGCTGGCCGAGCGGATCCACCCGCTGCTGCCCGGAAACTTGCGAGGGCACCGCAACACCGCGCTGCTCACGCTGGCCCGCGACGTCCCACCTGTGGTTCTCGCCGACCTCCTCGGACTACACCCAGGCACCGTCGAACGCTGGCGCGCACTAGCCGGAGGCAACCTGGCCTTCTACACCGCGGCCCGCCTCCGCAACACCGCCAGGCCGATGTTGCCCCCAGCCGCGTCGCCCGAATAGGAGCGGTGACCAGAGCCGGCCGGAACAGCCGGGCGACCCCTGGTCGAACTTGACGTGATCAGGCCGGATGACGCACGAAGCTCAAGATTTTCGGCCAGGCGTCCGCACGGGCTTGCTCGTTTGCGGTCGGTGTGCTGCCGTAGGTGGGGTCGGCACCGGGTGCGGGGGGCGCCAGCGGTTCGTAGGGCATCGGCAGGTCAACGGCGTGACCGGCGTCGGGGTAATGAAGTGCCAAACGCGGGAACCGGGTGTGGTGCTGCTGCAGCCGCTGCTGGATGGCGTCGCTGTACTTGCAGGAGTTCCAGAGCAGGTCCGCGCCGCCGCAGAGGGTCAGGACCGGACCGTTGACCTTCTCGAAGGCGATCGCGGCCGACGGGTGGTCCGTGGGTACCGAGGTGCCGTACTGCTTTGTGTAGGGCACCGGTCGGCCGTTGCGAAGCCACGCCGCCCCGGGACACGGTTGGTGGGTGCTCGGCACGTAGGCGCAGTTCGCGGCTGACGACGGGGACAGGTCGAGCAGTCCGTGGACCAGGTCGGGCCGTGCTGCGGCAATCAGACCTGCCGCCTCGCTGCCGCGCGATGCGCCCGAGATCCAAATCCGGTCCGGGTCGACCTCGGGTTGAGCACGCAGCCAACGCAAGGGTGTGTCGAAGTACTCCAGCGGGATGTTCTGCAGCTGGGATGGCAGGCCAGGTGCCTCGAAGTAGGCGACTGACAGGGCGGGGATGCCTCGGGCAGCGAGGATGGTTGCGTCGAATGACGGGTCGCCGCCTTCGGAACCGCCCAGGACGAGGACGGCAGGCCCTCGCTGGACCCCGGCAGGCTTCACATAGGTGCCGACGAAACCGTCCGCCGCCACCGTGAAGGTCCGGGTCGTCGGCGGCTGGGTCCACATCGTTCGTTCCAGCGAACCGCTGGCCACGCTGCGGCCGCCCTGCTCGACGTCGACATCGAACGTGGCCGCACCGGTCGTCGGCCAGCGGTAGCCGTCCTCCGCGGGCGACGGGCTCATGACGCTGAACAAGCCCATTCCCCACGCCTGGAGGTAAGCGTCCGTGGGTGGGGCGAGCGTCGGGTCGACCGTCCCGGTCGCGTCGGCCACGAACGACGCTTGAGATGTCCAGGTCGTGCCGCGCGCGTCGACGGAGCGCAGCACCAAGTCGACAAGAGATCCTGGTTTCAGGTGCGAGACCCGCAGCGCCGCCGGTTCGTCCATCCTGGTGGCCGCCGGCGTCACCGTCAGCTGCACCGCCGGGGCTGATCCGGTGCATCCCACCCCAAGCACGAGGACGAGCAGCATCGAGTAGACCAACCCCACCTTCCGGGCACCAACAGCCACCTGACGCAAGACGTCCCCCTCGACGAGCTGGCACTTGATGCTGACGCTACCTTCGGCCACCGTCCGGCTTGAAAGACCCACGCATCGTCGTGCTCGCACATCGAAGAGTTAGCGTGGGGCGTGGCGAGAACGCGTGCTCAGCAGCGACAGCGCACCTCTCGTCGCAGCACCTTCGCCGGGCTCGGCGGCATCGCCATGATCGCCCTGGGGGTCGTGCTCACGCTCGCCCACGTGGCCGGGAACATCATCCCGACAATCCTGGCGCTCCTCGGCATGGGAACCCTCATCGCCGGCATCTCAACCGGAACTCTGCTGGTCCTCGAGAACTTTCGATACCGACGCGACCAGTCCTACTACGACGACGACGAGAACTGAGCCGCCACAATCCACACCCGCCGTCCCGTCAAGTAGCAGCAGGTCAACCAAGGTTCCGACAGCCGTACCCGGAAGCATTCACGGCATACGAGTAAGCCGGTTCACCAGTAAACTCCGGCTCGTCCATTGCAGAGTTTTAGCGCCCGCGGATAATCCTCGGCGAGCCGCGCCTATGGCTTACAACTGTGACGACGACGAGTGCGAATCGAGGGTCCACCCGGCTCTGTCTATGATCTCTTTCGCCGCTTCTTCGGTAGATCGAGCATTTGTAGCGACGAGGAAGTCTCTTATCTGTGTCAGGTCGGTCCTCCGGTTGTACATATCAACGAAGTTGAGCAATCTCGTCTGCCAGTACTCGCCGCCGGCGGCTTCTCGCTCAGTCACGCGGTGTCTTAGAACGGCCTCCGGTGCGGTCAGCTCACACACGAGGAAGCGCGCAGCAGGGACGGCTGCTCTCAAGTCGTCGCGCTCCTGCTCATTAGCTATCAGGCTTGGGATAATGACCTTGAGCGGCCTTTTGGCGGTGTAGTTCGGCCACACTCCGCGGAGATTGTCTCGGACGAAGGCTCGGCCACGGTGCGGGTAGACGCGATCGAGGTCGTCCAGATCAATCACAGCGTGAGCGACGTCCGCCCGCCGCAAGATCTCGGATACGGATCTTGACAAAGTCGTCTTACCAGAACCCGGACTACCGTGCAACACCAAAACTTCGACGCCCTCGCCGCCGGTCATCTGCCGAATATCCACGTTCGCTACCTAACCAGATGCGATCGTTGCCGCGCCGACGAGGAGGGTGCGGTGCGCCTGCCGGTGCGGTCCTTTGTGGCGGCAAGAGACCCGCGAGGGCGTCCGAAGCGAGGATGGGCGTGCCGAGACGCCATCACGCGGCTACATGCGGCGCCGGGTGCGCGCACACCAGCCTTGTCAGACCAGCCGGTCATCATCAGACGATGAAGCTTTGGGACCACACCGCACCAGAGATCGTCGCCATGCCCGACGACGCCCTCGGCATGCTCGTTCTCGAAGACTTCGGCGGCGGCTGGAACGTGGGCAACTACTTCAACGGAGTCTCCCAGCAGCACGCTGGCGCCTGGGCGACTCCAGGACTGCCCGAACGACTCGCCGATGCCTGGGCCTGGCTCGAAGCCCAAGGCCTCATCGGACCCCACCCCACCCAGGGGAGCAGCCCCAACGCAAGGCGCATGACCAAGGCCGGCGCCGAGGCCCTCAAGACCGGCCTCGCACGCGTGAAGGCGGGAAGGCGGCTCGACGTCGACCTTCACCCCCGGCTCCAATGGACGGTCCGCCGGCAGTTCCTAATGGGGGAACAGGAGCTCGCGGCCTTCGCCGCCCTCCGAGAGGTTGAGATCCGCGTCCGCGCCCTCAGCAACTTCCCCGACGATCTCGTCGGCGTCAGCCTCATGGCGGCCGCGTTCAAGCCCAAAACCGGACCACTCGCCGAGCCCCAAGCCGAAGGCGGCGAACAAGAAGCAACGATGGCGCTCTTTCGCGGCGCCATCGGCACCTTTAAGAACCCGTCCTCCCACCGAGCGGTCGACTACGCCGATCCGGTCCTCGCCGCCGAGGTCATCTTCCTAGCCGACCTCCTGATGAGGCTCCTCGACCGCGTCGAGGCTCGCCTCTGACCCTCTGGTTCACACCCGGGTGAAGGAGCATTCACGCCAGTCGAACAAGACGGTCCACCACTAGGGCCGCACAGCGCGCCGGTGCAGGGACTGGTCCTGGAGTGGCGCCGGCACGGCTACCGGTGGTGGGCCAGCGTCCTTACGGTCACGGTCGACGAGTACAACCGGCCTCGCCAGGAAGTTCGGTGGGTGGAGGTCGAGCGGCTGACTCCCGTGCGGAGCGACCCGAACGACGGCGGACGGGTCCGCCACTTCGGCTGACACGCCGCGGGCTCCCAACTGATCGCCCGTTCTCGACGCCGAGTCGGGCCTCGCCGGGGGAACGAGGGGAACTCGGCCCTGACCAGCGGTTTCGCCCCGTTCCCTCTCCGACCGCTCCCTGTTCCCCCCTCATGTAGGTCGAGAGGAGGGTGACGTTGCCACCCCAGATTTCTGCCATCGAGCAGGAGCGAGGGGAGTGTGCGGTGAGTGTGGCAATCGAGCTCGGCCTAGGCGCCGGGCTAGCGAGCAGGGCGATGGTGGCTGCTGGGGAACGTTGGCCGCTGTGGTCCGCAGCAGACGAGCTGTTGGCGGGCCCAACGGGCGTGACCGACCTGTCGAGCTGGCTGGCGGCGGCAGAGGCGCAGGATGCCGACCGGGTGCTGCACGCCCTGGTCCGGCGCGGGTCGCCGACTGGCGGCGACGAGCTGCTGGCCGTCGACGTTGTGACCTGGGCGCTGCTTCCGGGGGCTCGAGCGTTAGCCCGTCGACTGCGCACCGTCTCGGCGGACGTCGACCAGCTCGTCGCGGCCCAGCTGTGGTTGGAGGTGCGGACGTTCCCGTGGCCGCGACTCCACAAGGTCGCTGCGAACGTCTTGTCGAACACCCGCGCCCACGTCCTTGCCGCCGACCTGCCGACGTCCGCCGGACGGTCACGTGGCCGGCTCGAGTACCGGCTCGTCGACCCGCACAGCGCTCTGTGGCACGGGGTCTGGGCAACGGGCGAAGGAGCGCAGCCCGACGTGGCCGAGGAACTCCGAGAGGTGCTCGCCGACGCGACCGCGACCGGGGTGCTGGCGGTGGCGGACCACGAGCTGCTCCAGGTCCTGGTCGAGCAGGCACACAGGGTGGGCGGTGGTGCTCAGCGCGGGAAGGGTGGGCTGCTCGCCGACCGAGTGGTGGACCGGGTTGTCGGGGAGACGGGCCTGTCGCCTGCGACGGTGCGGAGGCGCGTACGCCGCTCGGTCATGGCGATCGCCGACGCGCAGCGCACCGGCCTGATCGAGGCCGCATGAACACCGGCAGCGCGAGGCCGGGCGGCTTCGGGACCGGCGACGAGGACGGCCCCGCGCGGGTCGACGCGGCGTTGCGGCAGACCGTGGCGCTGCTCGAGCTGGTCCGCCAGGAAGAGGCGCTGCTGGGTTGGTTGAACGACTGCGTGACCCAGCTCCGCGCGATCCAGCGGGCCCGGGCCCACCTGCTCGAGGTCACCGACGTCGAGCTCGCCGAAGCACAGGACCTCGCCGCGGCTCACGTCGACGATCCTCATCGGAGTTCGGCGTCGTCGAGGGAGGCCGGGCTGTGATGGAGCTGGGTCTGGCCTTGCTGGAGACGTGTCCGGTGGCGCCGGCGGGGGCGCAGCGCTACGTGGACCAGATCACCGGGTACGTGCAGTGGGGCGTGAAGGTGATGTTCGTCGTCGCGCTGGTCGTCTCGATCGGCGCGATCGTCGCGGGTCGGCTTTTCTCGATGCCGCAGTCCTCGAAGCTCGGCGTGGTCAGCATCGTCGTCGTCTTCCTCTGCGCGATCGCCTACCTTGTGCTGCCTGGCATGCTGCAGTCGATCCTCGGCTCCGGGTGCATCTGATGGCCACGTCGAACACCGGCCTGCCGCCGCGGTGGCCGAACTTGTGGTGCTGTGGGTGCTCCCGGTGACGCCGTGGGACCCGGCGACGGGCCTGACCGGCGGCCTGGCGGCGCAGGCGTGGCAGGTCGCGATGCTCGGGCTGTGGAACGCCGGGCTATGGCTCCTCGGCCTGGTGCTTCACATCGAGGACGCCCTCCTGACCCCGGACCTGCGCGGCGACGGGCCGGTCGGGGAGGCGTACGCGCTGACGTTCTGGATGGCCGCGGCGCTGGGCGTGGTGATGCTCCTCGCGCAGCTGCTGGTGGCGTTGCTGCGCCGCGACGCGCACAGCCTGGGAGCGGCGCTGCTGGGCTGCGCCAAGTTCGTCGTCGTCTGGGCCGGCTGGGTCGGTTGGGCCACTGCGGTGGTCGCCGTGTGCGGCGGCTTGACCCGGGCGGTGCTGCGCAGCCTGCTGCACGTGTCGTCGTTCTCCGGCTGGCATCCGTCTCTCCGGATCTCCCCGGAGCAGGCGGTCGACGTCACGGTCGCGACGGTCCTGGGGCTGCTCGGGATGGTCTTGTGGTTGGCCGCGCTCGGACACGTGCTGGTGATGCTCGGCCGTGCGGTCATGCTGCTGGTCCTGGCCGCGACGACCCCGATCGCGGCGGCGGGCCTGGTCGGTGAGCTGGGCCGGGCCTGGTTCTGGCGCAGCGTCCGCTGGTTCCACGCGGCCGCGCTGACCCCGCTGCTGATGGCGCTGCTCCTCGGCGTCGGCGTCCAGACCACGAACGGCGTGACCGACGGGCTGTCGGACGGCACTGCGCGGGCGGTCGGTGGTGCGCTGCCCGGGGTGCTGCTGATCCTGACGTCCTGCTTCGCGCCGTTGGCGCTGTTCCGGCTGCTGTCGTTCGTCGACCCCGCCACCCCAGCCGGTGCTTCGTTCCGCCAGGCGGTGATGTCGGCGGTTCAGGCGGGCCAGCTCCTCGGCGCACCAGGCCGCTGGCCCTCGACGCTGAACGACCAGGCCCCCGACAGCACATCGCCCGCGACGTCTAGCTCGTCCGGAGCCGCTGGGGACGACACGGTCGGCGACCGCCGCAGCGACGCCGAGCGTGGCCTCCAGTCGGCGTCGACGTCACCGGCTGACCAGGGCAGGCCGGGGTGGGCCGAGGGTGCCGGATCGGCTCCAGGTCCGGCAGACGCCGCTGGCGCCCCTCCCGGTCCTGGACCCGTGAACGCTTCCTCGGATTCACCCGATGGCGAGCGACCACCGGCTGCGACCCACAGCCCGGCACCACCCTCCGGTGCGGCGGGTGGGGCGGGCTCGGCTGTGGCCGGGGAGGCCGGTGCGCTGCCGGTCGTCCCGGTATGAGGAGCGCGCAGTGACGGGGCGGGTGTACCGCGATTACCAGCGCGACCGGGTCGGCTGGTTCTTCGGCCTGACCGGCACCCAGCTCGGGCTGCTGACCGCAGGGTCGTTACCCGTGTTCTGGGCGGCACACGTCGGCTGGTGGTCGGCCGCCTTCGCCACGCTCGTCGGCTGGGTCGGGCTTGTGGTCCTCGTCGTCGTGCCCGTACGCGGCCGCAGCGCGGTCAGCTGGGCCGCGGCCTCCCTCGCACACGAGGTCGGGCACCTGCTCGGGTGGACGCGGTGGACCAGCCGTCTCGCAGACGGTCGCGCGACAGCACCCAAGCTGCCGGACCTGCCGGCGCCACTCGACGCGCTGCGGGTGCACGAAGCGACGTCGGCCGGGCCGGGCGGCGACCTGGCGGTGGTCGAGGACCCGTCGAGGCGGACCTGGACGGTGGTCGCTCGGCTCCAGCACGCCGGGCTCGACTGGCTCACCAGCGAGGAGCAGGACCAACGCGCCGCCGGGCTGGCGGCACTGCTCGACGCGGCTTGTCGGACCGAACTGGTCAGCGAGGTGCAGGTCCTCGTCCGGGCCTGCCCGGAGGACGGCGCTGAGCGGGAGCACTGGCTCACCGAGCACCGCACCCACACCCCCAATGCCGATGTCACGACGGGTGCTGCCGCGACGAGGCTGAGCAGGTCCGTGCACGACGACCTACGCCGACACCTCACATCGGCCGCCACCCAGACCGAGACCTTCCTGGTCCTCGTCCTGCCCGAGACGAGACTGCGGCGGCAGGCCCGCCAGGACAGCCACGCGCGTGGGGCTCGCAGCAGCGCCAACCCCCTCGAGACTCGTCTGCAGCTGCTCACCGCAGCCGCCAGGGAGATCGGCCAGCAGGCGACCGCGTACCTCGGGGTCAACGACGTCCGCTGGCTGGACCCGTCGATGCTGGCACAGGCGTGCCGCGCCGGTTTCCACCTCGACGCCGGAGTTGCCCTCGCCGACGCGCAGGCGGCGGCCCGGACCGGCACGTCAGAGGTGGAGGCCGAGGTTCCGTGGGCGGCGGCCGGCCCAGCGCACGCCGAGGCCAGGCCGCGCTCGTACCTCCACGACGCGTGGCAGTCGGCGTCGGTGTCGGTCCTCCTCCCGCCCCGCGGGGCGGTCCTCGGCGCCCTCGCACCCGTGCTGGCTCCGGGCGTGGCGGGGGAACGGCGGTGCCTGCTGGTCGCGTTCCCGGTGATGACGGCGACGGTGGCCGACCGGGTCACCGCGTCGCGGGAATGGGCCGCAGATCTGGGCGACGGACTCCGCACCCGCGCCGGCGTCCGCCCCCGCGCGAAGACCCGCGCCGACCACGCCACCGCCCGTGGCGTCGACGCCAAGCTCGTCGCCGGCGCCGCCTTGTGCCGGCCCTACGCGATCGCTACCACCACCATCCCCACCGGGCAGGCAAAGGCGGCGATGGGCGAGGCAACCCGGCGGCTCGAGGCGGCCGTGCGGCGGGCCGGGTACGCCGCGCAGCGGCTCGACCTCGCCCACGACACCGCGTTCGCCGCGGGCTGCCTGCCCCTCGGCCACACCTTCACCCGCACCGGGAGCACCTCATGAAAACCGCCCTCGACGGCCCCGTGGCTGCACAACCGACTCAGAGCAGGAGCGGGGGTGCGTCTGCCCGGCCGCGGTCGGGGTGGCTGCGGGTGCGGCCGGCGGTGTCGCGGTGGCGGATGACGTCGGACCAGGCGCCGGTCCTGTGGCCGCTGCTCGGCACCCAAGCGCCACCCGCGACCGGCGCGCTGATGGGGTGGGACCTCGCCTCGGGCGGGCTGTTCCACGCTGACCCGACCGGCTGGGTCCTCGACCCCCACATCCCGGTCGCGAATCCGAACGTCTTCGTCTTCGGCAAGCCCGGCCGCGGCAAGTCGGCCACCATCAAGGCCCTCGTCCTGCGCCTCCTCGACCTGGGCCACCGCACCCTCGTCCTCGGCGACCCGAAGGACGAGTACGCCCCGCTGTGCCGCGCTCTCGACGTCGAACCCGTCGAGCTCGGCCCCGGCCTGCCCGCCCGGCTCAACCCGTACGACACGCTCGCCCACCGACCCGAGAACCACACCGACGTCGACGCCCTCCTGGGCCGGTGGGTGCGGCTCACCGCCGGATTGGTCGGCGCCGCCCGCCGCAGCGGAGGCAGAGCGCCCGTCACGCCGACCGACACCACCGTCATCGCCCACGCGCTGCGCGACCTGACCGGCACCGACCGCGCTGCAACTCGTCTGGCGCCGGTGACCGTGCCGGCGCTATGGCAGCGACTCGCCCAGCCGACCCAGCAGCTAGTCGACGCCTGCTGCTACGCCGACGCCCGGCACTTCCTCGACGAGACCCGGCTGCTGCGCGACTCCCTCGGCCAGCTCGTCACCGGCACCCTCGCCGGCCTGTTCGACGCCCCCTCCACCGTCCACCTCGACCCCGACACCCCCATCCAGAGCCTCTCCCTCGCAAGGCTGTCCGCAGCCGGCGACGACGCCGTCGGCATCGCCCTGCTCTGCCTCAACGCCTGGGCCGCCGGCACCACACCTGCAGCCGAAGCAGCAGGCGGGCGAGCACGGTTGGTGGTGCGGGACGAGGCGTGGAAGCAGCTGCGTCTCGGCGTCGACGCAGTGGCCGCGTTCGACGCCGACCTGCGCCTGTCCCGCTCCACAGGCGACATCCAGATCGCCGTCGCCCACAAGCCGTCCGACCTGCTCACCGCCGGCGACACCGGCAGCCAGGCCGCCGAGATCGCCCGCGACCTGCTCCACCTCACCGACATCCGCATCCTGCACGGCCAGGACCCCGCCACCGCCGACGACCTCGACCACCTCCTCGGCCTTGGACCCATCGCTCGCGACGCCGTCACGGGCTGGGCCATGCACGGCACCGGCCGCGCCCTGTGGTGCCTCGGCCCCCAGCTCCACCGCGTCCAGACCGTCCTCCACCCCCTCGAAGAACGGCTTTACGACACCAACCACCAGCTCCGCCAGAACCTTCAACGAAACGACAGGACCTACGGATGACCCGCCTGCTCGCCCTGCTCGCCGTCCTCGCGGCGCTGCTCCTGGGACTGCCCGTCGCTGCCGCTCTCGCCCTCAGCGCCGCCTCGAACTTCCCGCCTGCCAGCTCCACCGACGGGACGGCAGGCATCGGTCGAAGCGCAGACGTCTCGGCGTCCGGTGCCGCGACGCGGGTGCTGCGCTGGGCCGACAGCCACGCCGGCGACCGGTACCGGATGGGCGCGAACGGCCCCCACGCCTGGGACTGCTCCAGCTTCACCCAGGCCGCCTGGGCCAAGGCCGGGGTCCGGCTGCCGCGGATCGCTCAGGACCAGCGCGACTGGCTCGCCGACGGCCACGGCACCCGCATCCCACCCGGCCACGAACAGGCCGGCGACCTGATCTTCTGGGACTCCTACCTCGGCCCCCGCACCATCGGCCACGTCGTCCTCGTCCACGACCCCCAGCGACGCACGACCATCGAGGCCCACAACACCCGCCTCGGCGTCGGCCACTTCACCTACCAACCCCGCCACCACCGCTACGAGATCTGGCGACCCGACCTCGCCGCCACGGCCACAACGTGAGCCAGCGCGAACGGCGCCAGAACCCGTACCCCTGGACCTGGGAACCCGCCGCCCTCGTCACCGCCGTCCTCGCACTCGTCGTCGTGGTCGGTCTACAAGCGGGCCGTTCCCTGGCCAACGGTCTGTCTGTCGGGACCTGGCAGGTCGCGCCCACCGAGACCTGGGTGGCGACGGCTCCCGGCCTGCTCGCTGGGCACGCGGCAGCCGGGCTCGTTCCCGTACCGGACCCGGTCGCGTCACCTGCGCTTCTGTGGGTCGTGACTGGGTTGGTCGAGCTGGTTCTGCTCGCGAACGCTATCTACGGCGTCCGGTGGGGGTGGAACCGGGGGAACCCGTGGCGTCCCCGCGGCTTCGCCGACCCGGCCGACATCGACCGGATCCTCGGGCTGCACCGGCTCCGTCGGACAGCGCACCTCATCCGGCCCGACCTTCACGGTGTGACGCCGCCGGCAACTCAGCAATCGGCGCAACAAGCAGATGAACAGGTCACCCAGGAGTCGAGATGACAACGGAGACGTCCCCAACAGGCGGCGGGCGGTCGGGGCGCCCGAGGCGCGCGACAGAGGTTCGGAGGCGGGGCAGGTTCGACCCGACCCAGGTCGGCTGGCGCCTGGGTCGTGCGTCGACCCCCGACACCGGGCAGGCGCTTTGGGTGCCGTGGGACCGCACGGTTGGGGTCCTCGGCCCTCAGGGCAGCGGCAAGACCCTCGACCTGCTCGTCCCTGCCCTTCTCGACGCCCCCGGAGCAGCGCTGGTCACCACGACGAAGCCCGATGACCTCTACCTGAGTTGGACACACCGCAGCCGCAACTCGCTCGGCGGCCTAGACCGGCCCTGCGTCGTCGCCGACCCGTTCGGGCTGGCCCAGCACCTGACCCCGCTCGTCTGGGACCCCATCGCCGGGTGCGGCGACCCATGGGTCGCGCAACGCCGCGCTCACGCCTTCTGCGCCGGCCTCGGTGCCGGCGACAGCACCGGAGGAGGGACCAGCGACGCCTCCCGCTTCTACACCGCCGAAGCGGCCAAGGTCACGGCCGCCTTCCTTCACGCCGCCGCCCTCGCCGGACATACCCTCGACCAGCTCCTGCGCTGGGTCGCCGACCCCACCGCCGCTGTCGAACCCGTCCACATCCTGCGCCGCCACCCTGGCGCGGCACCCCAGTGGCACGGCCTGCTCCATGCCGCCCTGCACGGCGACGAACGCACCGCCGCGAACACCGCCACCACCGTCCAGCAGGCTCTCGGGCTGTTCTTCCAGCCCGCCCTCCGCGCGCGCTGCACCCCCACGCCTGACCGTCCCGCCACCGACCTCGACGACCTCGTCCGGCGGCGGGGGACCGTCTACCTCCTCGGCCGCGACGACCCCTACGCCCCTGCCACACCTCTGCTCACCGCGATCGCCGAAGACGTCCTCGACACCGCACTCCGACACGCCAACTCGAGCCCACACGGACGGTTGTGCCCACCGCTGCTCGCCTGCCTCGACGAGCTCCCCTCCATCGCGCCGCTGCCCACCCTGCAGACGCGGATGGCGAACGAACGGGCCCTTGGCATCTCGTTCATCTGGGCTGCGCAGACCTACACCCAGCTCGTCACCCGATTCGGTGACACCGGCGCCCTGACCTTGCTCGGCCTCACCAACGTCCTCGCCGTGTTCGGCGGCACCAGCGACCCCATCCTCACCCGTCGTCTGACCGACCTTGCCGGACATACCCGCACCCCCCGCACCAGCTGGAGCCACGGACCCACCCGCAACGGGACCACCAGCAGCGACGACCTTCCCACCCTGACCGCCGACGAGATCCGCCTCTTGCCACCCGGGCGAGCCCTCGTCTTCGCCGACCAGGCCCGTCCCCTCATCGCCCGCCTCGAACGCTGCACCAACGGACCCCGCGGCCGTCAGCTTCTCGCCGACCAGACCCAGCTCCGACGACGGCCCGGGCAGGCCGGGGACGCCTGATGACGACCGAGTCGCCGCACCCTGACCCCGGCCACGCCGCGTTCGGCGATCCGCCTGCGCGACTTCCACTCGTCAGACCTTCACTCCCGTACGCCGTCACATCGTTCCCGCCACCTGGCGACCTGCTAGCCGCGGTGCTGCTCGAGTGGGACGCAATCGAGGTCACCGGCGCACCCAGCCCGCCGGACCTGCCTAGACCATGGGAACCGGCCACCTGCAGTCCGCCCGGACTGCACGGAGAGCTCGTCACGTGGTTGAGCGACGTCGCCGACTGGGTCAACACCCAGCACACCTGGAACCCGGACACCGCCATCCCGGCCTGCTGGGGCTACCACCCGCACCTCGTCCACGACCTCGCAGTCCTCGCCGACCACCGCCGCCGCGCCGGCAACGAGCCCAGCAGCCTGCTCCTCGAGCAATGGCACCGCATCATCCTGCCGTCGTTCCTCGATCGCATGCGGCTTGCCATTGGGCAACGCTGCGCAGCCGGTCATCAGACGCCGTACACCACCGAACTACCGGCCGACGCGTAGAGCCGTGCATGCCCGCTTCGCCCCACAGGACAACATCGGCTGTGCAGGCGGCGCCTTGGAGGCGCGGACGTAGCGCACGAAGCATCTCGCCGAGCTCCCAGACGCGGGACGCATACCAGTGGCGAACTCGCCGAGTTGCAGGCGTCAGCCGCAGCCCCGTCCGCGACAGTTGCCCAGGCGCGACCAGGGCTTGCGACCCCGACATCCGTCGCCTTCCCCGGCCCGAGAACGCGGCCATCCGACTTAAAGCGCGTGCCACTCCCTCCGTTTTACCCCAGAGTGGATCCATGGACGCTGAGCTGTGGACCCGCCTGCGCCTGTCGCTGCAGCGCGCCATGTGGGAATCCGTCACGTCGGACCTTCGAGGCGTCGCCATCGCCTTGGACGACGCCGAACGGCCTGCGTTCAGGGTCCGGTTCTTGTACGCCGGCGCGGTCGGTGATCTTCAGGAGGAGCTCGTGTCCCTCGTGGAGACCTACCTCGTTTCCGACTTCAACGAGGTCCCCGACAGCCTGACCACATCCTTCTCCGTCATACCCCACGCCGCGCGGGAGTTGGAGGAAGGCGAGCACTGGTTCTTCCTGCGCTGGGAACCCGAAGCGGAAGAGAGCGTGAGACCGGGGCACACGCGCCGCGCCACTGCCGCAGAAGGACATGGAACCTACGAGTCGGGCACTGGCGACAGGGAGGCTTTGACGTCGGGGACCATCGAGATAGACGACTGGCTTGCCCGCCAGCGGAACCTTCTCGAGGCGTTGGTCGGCGTCACTGTGACGTCATGGGACGGCGTCGAGATGGCCATTCGAGAAGACTCGGGGGATGGGCCTCAGTTCACCGACCCGCAGGTCCGGTTCCTCCAGCTCGCCTGGCTCCGCCTCCGCTCTGGACCGGATGAACAGACCATCGGTGTCTATCAAGGCGACGGCTGGTTCGGCCTCTGCGTCGAAGCAGCCGGCCGGCCGTCGCCACAGGACTGCTACGGCATCATGCGGTGGCGCGCCCTCGATCTGCCAGTGGGCCGCATCGACGGCGTCAAGATCGACTTCGATGAGGGCACCCTCGCCCGGATCACCCTGACCATCGACGGACGCGATCTGCTGCTGGTGGCGGGAGAGGTCTGCGAGACCCTCGACGGCAGGCTCGAGGTGCACCGGCTCGACGAGTCGGTGCTCGTGTTCCGGGACCCCGTCGAAGCCGAGAAGGTTCACTGGATGTGATGAGGTCCAGCTTTCGTGGCTTCTGTCGCGCTCCCGGCGGCGGTCTCGGTGTCTGACGCCGGCGGAGCCCAAGACGGCTCCAAGTGCCCGCAATCGCCCGCTGCCGAGGAGATCCGGTGACTGAGCTCGCCCCCGGGACACACGTCGTGTATCCGAACCCCCTGGCCCCCTGGTGCTCGCACCGCGGCGTCGTCTACGACGTCAACCGTGATGACAGCTACGACGTCAAGTCGTACGGCGGCCTCGACGTCCTGCACATGCCTCTCGAGGACCTCCACGTCGTCCCGGTCCCGACCGGCCGGGTCGAGATCGGCACCCACGTCGTCGCCATGTCCGTCGAGTACCCACCCGACATGGCGCCCGACCCGTACGCCCGCCACGCCGTCGGCGTCGCCGTCAGCGTCGGCTCGACCCACGTCAGGGTGCGGTCCGACCAGCAGGACGAGGGCATCGATGAGCTTCCCGTCGACGCCGTGTTCGCCCTCCCCGCCGCTGAGACATACGTGCCCAGCGATGGCGACGAGGTCTTTCTCTCCGTCCGCGGCGACGGCAGCGACGAGGATGGCGAGACCAACCCCGTCCACGGCAACGTCTTGGCCGTCTCCGCCTCCGGAGAGGCGCTGGTCCTCACCGTGTTGGGCCAGCGGATGGTGGATCCGGCGCTCCTGGCCGTTGACGACCGAGTTGAGCCCGGAACATGGGTCGTGCTCTCTGACGGAGAGACCGGCGCCGTGACGCGCTGCGAGCTGTTCCGCACGGACAACCGCCGACACGCGTGGGGGTACACGTACACGGTCGCCTCCCCAGTTGGGCGGAGCCAGGAGTTCAAGGTGTGGTCCGGAGAGCAGTTCGACGGCTTCCTCGTCGCCAGCATCGAATCCGAGCGCATTCCCAGCACGGTGCTGCCGCTCGGCAGCACCAGCGAGCTCACTGCCCGCCCAGTCCGCACCTGAGGGACCTCGCAGCGCATACCAGCTCTGCCGGTATGCGTGTCTGATCTTGGTCAGAACTGTCCACGTTGTTCCTCCGCTGATACTCGTCCTTGCTGATCGTGGCGCGGTGACCCGACTGTGAGCCGAGCGCTTATCTCGGGTCGACGAATCGTGCGTCTCGGGCGAGTACGGCTTCGGGTGGTCCGGCTGCCCGAAGAACCACGTCGAAGACTCGGGCGGGGTCGGCCGCGTAATGAGCGCTGAACCAAGCCATGTTCGCCTCGACAACTACCCATCCCGGGCTGGGTTGGCTGACCCAGGCGACATCGACCACAACGGCGCTCGGAAGGTTGTGAGCATGCCCGTCAAGCAGGTCGTCTACGAAGCGGTGAAGGGACGGACGTGCGTCGGGGTCGAGCTGCCGGGCGTCGGGGTGACCGCGGATCCGGTAGCTAGACGAGGCGTGGACGGCGCCGTCCAGGATCCAGAACCGGTACTCATCCGTCATCGTCACCAGGTCACTGATGAGCAGCGGCTCGTCCTCCGGCAAGGTCGGCAGCTCGTAGCCGAAGTACGGACCAGGTTCGAAGCCCTTCTCTCGGGGCATCTTGACGAATAGCTGTTCCTGCAAGCCGTAAGCCTCGAGTGCAGGCACGAGCTGGACCTGTCGCCGCAGGAAACGCTCGGGAAGGGTGGCCAGCCAGTCGTCGTGGGGCTCAAGGAGCGCGAGCGGGGACTGGCGCTGGACGTGGGCGGCGAGACGAGGACCTCCGAACAGATGTAGCTGGCCCGAGGTGGGTACCAGCGGAAGGTCCCTACCGAGTACGACGGGGAGCACGTCGAAACCTCTGCTGGCTGCCTCGTCGCTGAGTGCTCGAACTGTGGACGTGACCGACGCAGGAACGATGAATGTGCCGCCCATCTCATCCTCCGGCTCTGGAGCTCTCGAAGAGCCACGGCGGTAGTGGTCCAATTAAGCGTCGCGGCCCAGTTTCGAAGGACTGGACTAACTGGTCGACTCATCGTCGGGCTGCCCCGCGGTGATCGCGTTACGCGTGTGACGAACCATCCACGCGTCTGCGAAGACTAGATGAATGGTCGAGTCGCGTCGACCAGATTGACGCGACCTATCGACAGATGCCTGCTGGTCGAGGACCTGAGTTCCGGTGCGGCGCGTCAACGACTCGGCCGCCTGGTCATCGCGCCGAGGCCCGGGGGACGCCGGCCGAGCCTCGGCACAGATGAGTTGCTGTTTCAGCCGTTGGCCTTCTCGTACGCTTCGCGAACGTCTGTGGAGACGCGTCCTCGGCTGGACACCTCGTAGCCGTTGTCCTGCGCCCAGGCGCGGATGTCGCTCGTAGTCGGTGCGTTGTCGCTGTCGACAGGCTGGGCTACGGCTGTGTTGACGGTTCGCTTGCGACGGCCACCGGTGCGGCGGGCGACGGCGACCCATTGGGCGAGCGCATCTCGTAGCCCTTGGGCGTTGTCGGTGGAGAGGTCGACCTCGTACTCGACGCCGTCGAGGCCGAACATGACGGTCTCGTCAGCTTCGGAGCCGTCGAGGTCGTCTTCGAGGATCACTTGTACCCGCTGTGCCATTGTGCTTCCTTTCATCACGCTTTCCTGACTAGACGAGGGTAACGCCTGAAGTCTCCTCTGCCGCTTGCCTCCACGAATGAGGACGACGACGGCGCAACAATTCATGCGGCAGCGCAAGGAGTAGGGATCCATCCCGAGACGTTGAAGAAGGTCGTATTCCATAGCAGAGTTTGACGTTCGACTTTCCGCACCTGTACTTCAGCCGCGGGCCGACCAGGCTGGTGCTAGCGGGATTGGTCGAGCCTCGAGGCAGCGTTGACGCGCTCAGACTGCCCGCGGCGATTCGCGCAAGCGGCACGTCTTGCTGCCGAGCTTCACTGACGCGCCCAAACCGAGGGGACCAATGGGTGACGGCGAGTGGCGCCTTCAAGTACGGCTGCGGGCTGTTCGAGCTCAAAAGAGCTACCGAGTGGTGAGTCTTGGCAGCTCGCCCTCGATGGATGCCGTTCGGCGGCTTCTTGGGGTCGGGGGTCACCTGGTGCGGCCCTGGACAGGTCCCGATGGCTGACCAGCGTTTCCCACATCTTCCAAGTGAGTCTCGCGCTGATCGAGGGTGGTCGCGGGTCGGCGTGTGGCGGGTGATGGACGTAGCAGGTCGAGTCGTTCCCCAACCCGACCCTCTCGTGTCGGCGGCTGAGAGTCGTTCTGGACGTGGTGGAGGAGTTGTTCGCGCAGCCAGGTGGGATCGAGGTGGTGCTTGTGGGTGAGCATGTCGACCGAGGTCGCCCAAGTGCGCGGCGGGCGGGCGGCGGCGATGCGCAGGAACCAGTCGATCTGTTCACGAACAGCCTGCCCGGGACTTGTGCGCAGGTGGTCTGCGAGAGGGCCGGCGTTGGCCAGCACGGCTCGGACGCTTGCGGCGCCGTGACGGCGGTAGAGCTCGGCGGGATCGGCCGATGCGGGTAGCTGAGCAAATCGCGGGTCGAGATTGGCGTGCGTGAGGGTCCAGAAGGCGCGCTCGGCTGCTGCGGCTCCTGCGGTGTCGGGGTCAGGGGCGAGGATCGGGTCCATCCGGAGATGGCCGATTAGCGCGGCTTGCTGGTCGGTGAGGGCGGTGCCGAGGGTGGCGACGCCGGTGTGGCGGTCACCGTCGGCGAGGCTGATGGCGATGGCGTCGAGTGGTCCCTCGACCAGCACGGGAACTCGTGCAGCGCTGCCCGTGCGGGTGAGCTCGTTGTCGTCGACAGGGCGTTGAGCTCGTCCCCGGCCGAGCAGATGGGCGCCGTAGAGGTGGTGACTCTTGCTGTAGAGGGCGGTGGTCGGGGTGTTCAGATACTTCGGTTCGGTGGGTGTGCCTGGCCGGTCGTGGCGTCGGGCGACGAAGCCGACGAGGTCGCCGTCGGTGTCGTGGATGGGCAGGACGAGTCGGTCGCGGAACAGGTCGATCAGGTTCCCGTGGCTCGTGTGGCGGGCCACGCCGGCGTCGAGCATGTCCTGGTCGGTAACGCCACGGGTGCGGAGGTGGTCGATGAGGTGGGTCCAGCCGGCTGGTGCGTGGCCGGGGGAGAAGCGGGCGTCGTCGGCAAGGTCCTTGCCGCACCGTTCGGTGAGGTATCGCGCAGACCAGGACCCGGCGTACCGGCTGCGGTAGTAGTGCAGCGTCAGCTCGTTGACCTTCAGCAGTTCCGCTCGACGCTCGGGCGCCAGCTCGACAGAAGGGCGCTCGGGTACGGGTGCCGGTTGGCCGAGGCGGAGCATGCCAGCCACAAGAAGAGCCAGATCCACCCGGTGCTGCGCTGTGACCATCCTCGCCGGTGCCGGGCCCTCGGGTATCCGCGTGGTGTTGTCGGACTGGTTGGCCGGTCGTCGCTCGAGCGCCTTGATGGCCTCGGGCGAAAGGTGTCGTTGCAGGCGCCACCACAAGGCCGCGGAGGGGTAGTCGTCGGGTAATGGCTTCTCGTCGAGCGCTGCTTGCAGCGCCGGTCTGACGGCGACGTCTTGACGCGTGAGAGAGGCGAGGTGGCGTTCGAGCTGTGGCCGGTAGGGGTCGGTCCCCGGCCGGGCGAATGGCGACAGCAGCGGTTCGGCATGGTCGGTTGCGGCGACTCCAGACGCAACCTCGAGGTGGTGATACCAGGGTTGCGTGGACGGGTCGGTCGGAGGTGCTCCGAGCGGGCTGGGGTCGTTCGTAGGGATTCGGTGGCTCGCTCGCCAGACGGCGATGTCGCCGACGACATCGGGATTTGCGTCTTCCGGGAGGGCGTTGGTCCACGCTGGCCGGACGTACGCGCTGTTGGTTCGAACCGCTTCGGCGAGGTCGCGGACGAGGGTGCTGCGGGCGGTGAGATAGGCACCGAAGGTCGGGTGCTCGAGGAGGCGTTCCGGCACCGGGGGCAGCCAGGGCAGCGGACCACCGGCTGGCGATGCCTGGCCGCTAAGGATGCGGCGGTGCAGGACAGCCGCCCGGTCGTGGGCGGGCCTGTCCGGGTCGTCGAGGAGTTGGAGCGCGACGGCGACGGCGAGGGTGAGCTGGTGTGCGGGGTCGTGGCCGTAGGTGGCGTCGAGAAGAAGCTGGGATCGCAGTGTGGGCCACGCGGGTTCGTCGGTCAGGCCGGGGACGAGTCGCTGGGCTGTCGTCGTGAGGTGGAGGTCGACTTCGGGTGGGGTGGTGTGTTCGGCGGCGAGGCGGAGGCTGTCGCGGTAGCGGTCTATCTCGTCGGGGAGCCGGAGCGTGGGGTCGTGCAGGTCCTCGCGGTAGCCGGTGGCGGATTGGTCGTCGCCGTCACGGGTGACGATCTGCTCCAGCATCTGCGTCGCGGTCCGAGATGGTGCCGCGTCGGGCCCGGTCGGCTCGCGGGTGCCGGCGTCGGGGTCGAGCTGGAGGTAGACGTGGTTCGCGGACCTGCCTCGGGTGAGGAGTGTGTACAGCTGCGCGCGGGTTTCTTGGCCGGTGATCAGGCCGTGGACGGTGTCGCACGTGGAGCCTTGCGCGGCGTGGATGGTGCTGGCGTAGCCGAGCTCGACCGACTCCGTGACATAGGGGGCGGGGAGCGTGACCTTCCGGTCGCCGTTCATGGTTCGTACGGTGAGCCTTCCGTCGCGGTGGACATGATTGACCCTCCACCGGTCGCCGTTGCGGACCCACCGCGACCCTGACCTGAGGCGTCGGTCGTTCGTCCTGGTGATGACCGTGTCGCCGACGCTGGCGTGGTTGTGGTCCGCGAGGACCACCTCGCGCACGTCCGACGCGGATGTTGGAGCTGTCGAGAGGCGTGTGGCGCGGGCGCGTGCGTTCAGGTCAGCGGCGAGGTCGCGGGTCGGGGCGAGCATCAGGCTGTCGCGACCCTCGGCCCGGTCGGTGGTCCAGGCGGCGAACAGCTGGTCGGCTGCGGTCGTGGTGTCGCCGACGTGGATGCGGTGTTCGTCGAGGTAGAAGCCGATCGCCTCGGGGCGCCCCTCGCGCAGCGCCAGCGACGCGGCCGCCTCCGCTGCATCACTGAAGCGGACGACGTCGTCGAGCCGAACCGCCCCATGCCGCGCCGCCAGGTCGCGGAGGACACCGCCAGCGCCGACAGCAGCAAGCTGCTGGTCATCGCCGACCAGCCGCACTGAACCCCCGACCTTCAGCACGTAAGAGATTGCGCGGGCCAGGCTCGGGCTGTCGGCCAGCCCGGCCTCGTCGACCACGACCAACGAACGAGGGCCCAGCTCACTCACCCAGGCCGGTCGCGGCGCGTCGAGATGGTCGAGGGCCCAGACGAGCTTGGCGAGGGTGTCGGTCGGCCCGTCCAGCTGCTCGGCGAGGACGCCGGCCGCCGCGGCGGACGGGGCCAGTCCGACCACGTTCCCTCCGGCCGACACCCACGCCTGAGCCAGCACCCGCAGGGCGGTGGTCTTGCCGGTCCCGGCCGGAGCCAGGGCCAGCTGCACCCGCCGCCCTGAACCGGCCAGCTCCCGCACAAGCCCGACCTGACCCGGGTTCAACGCCGGCCCCTCCAACGCTGCCTGACTGAGAGCCAGCTCGACCGTTGCTGTGTCGACCCGCCGGCCGTCATGCCGCGCTCCGGCGGCAACAATCTCGTCTTCCGCCGTCAGCACGCGCGAGGACGTCCACCGGTGCGTTCCGACGACCTCGTACACCGACGACCCGTCCGACCGCTGCAGCTCCACTGGCACTGGTAGGCCTGGGGGTCCCATCAGGGGAACGCAGCGATTGATCGCGTCGCCGACCACGAGGTCCACGACATGGCCCGCCATGTCGGGGGTGACATCGAGGGTGCGAACCTGCCGCTGCGCCTCGGCCTGCAGGTGCCACACATTCCACGTCGCTCGTTCGGCCTCAAGAACCGCGACGAGCTGTCCGGCGGTCTGGGCGATCCAAGCTCCGTCGACGGGTGGGCCGACCTCTAGTCGGGGAGCAAGGGCCCGGAAGACCATCGAGTCCACGACAGCCCGGCCGCCCAGCAGCTGATCTGCCTGCGCGGCCCACGCCGTGCGCTGCTCGTCGAGGCTGCGGGGCTCGTGCTTCGCCGGTCGTGTCTCGAGGGTCGCCTGCTGGGCCAGCGCCCACGCCTCGCGACGCGTCGGCGGCCGCCCGGTCTGCTGCTGGAAGTCACGCGCGAGCTCGGCCCGGCGCACGTCGATGTCGCGCCGCCGCGACGACCAACCCTCGAGCAGTCGCCCGTCGACGCCGACCACCTCCCGCACCGGACGCCGTCCTCGATCACCGGACTCTCCGGTCAACCGGGAAGCGAAGCGCAGGCCGAGTCGTTCCCCCAGGTGACGTTCCACCGCCGTGTTGTACGTCTCCGACGCCGCAACGGTCGCGGCGTAGAGGACGCGCCCGTCGATTGCGAGCCACTTGCCCTGGCGGGTTTGCACCTTGTTCGCGACCGCCACGTGGGTGTGCAGGTCCGGATCCCCCGCACGAGAGTCGCGGTGAGTGAACGCCGCACCCACCAGACCGGTCACCTCAACCTGACGTACCCCCCGCGCACCCTCACGCGAGAACAACGCCCGCGTCTCGACCAACCGCAAGGCGTCCCCGACCGCCGCGCGATGGCATCGCTCGATCTCCGCAGCGACAGCCGGGGGAGCGACCGCCCACAAAGCCGACACCGACTTCACCGGTGAGAACGTCAGGTCGAACCCCGACACGGGCTGCGCAGGACTCGCCGACCACCGCGCCACCGCGGACGACAGCTCCCGTGCATCCGACGGAGCCCGACCGTGTTGACGCTCGAACCACTCCGCCGCGACCTTCGACACTGCCGCCGCCCGCCCGGTCTGAGGCGACGTCGGTGGTTCACCGGAGGAAGAACGGCGCGCCGCGAGGCGCCGCGACACTTCCGCCTCGAACGCGGTGTCGGAGGTTGACCGAACCCGGAACGGTGCGCCGAGATGGCCAGCCTTCGCCGACTCCGATAAGGACGCTCCGGCCGCCGCGGCTGTCGCGACACGTGATTCCGCGAGGGGGTGCAGGCCCTGGCCGAACAAGGACCGCATCTGCTCGGCCTCGACCACCTGTCCGGCTGTGAGTCCGTCTACGCCGGCCAGGCCAGACCCGACCCACAGCCCCGGCGTCTCGCCTCGCTCGGAGTAGTACGACGCCAGAGGCGCCCGGCCAGCGTGCGTCGCGTCCTGGCGCGCGACCTGTCGGGTCAGGTACTCGTAACCCGACCCCGCCCACAACTTGTGCAGCGACAACGTCACGCACCCCGAAGGCCGCCAACGCCTCGCCCACGCTCACCTCAACGGCGCCAGGCAGTCGGAGTGCAAGAGGTGTGTAGGAGTTCCTCGCTCAGCGTCACTCCGGCTGATCTGGACGAGGCGCGTGGTTGCCAGCCCTCGGGAGAGACGTCGACCCGACGTACCGGAGGACGCATATTCGCCATAACTCAAGCAGGTGTTCGCATGGTCGGAGGACCCGACCGGCTAGAGGTACATGAATGGGGCAGGACACCTCGTGCCCGGTAGGAAGCACCCATCTCAATGGGGCTCCAGCGTCTCAGCAAGGGGTCAGCGGCGGGCGTCTCGAGAGGTCGGTCCCCCTGCCGGACCATCGGCCTCCGGCTCGACGGACCGTCAGATAACGTCCTTTATCTACCCGTCCGCGGCGTCGTGCCCGCGCTGTAGCCCGCAGATCCATCGAAGATTCGGGTTCAGTGCGGCGCAGTGCCGGCATCAGCTGCCGGGAGGCGGGGTGTCTCGCCGCTTCCTGTCCGCGTCGGAGAACTCGCCGTTGATGATCCGGTCAGCCATGCTTCTTGCGTCTAACTCGTTCTCGTAGCCCTGCCCGCCGTCGGTCGCCACGACCTCGCCGTTCACGGTGAGGTTCCAGGCCCACTTGTCGTCTTTGCGCTTGTACACCAGTCGCTTAGCCACGCTCCGACTGTGCCACAGGCCGCGCCTACGGGGCAGTAGTCTGCACCTCGCCGACAGCCAAGAGGTGCGGCCGGAGCCGCACACGCCGCCCGGGTGGTGGTTGTGAGGGCGATAAGCCCTAGCGACTCGCTGACCGCATGCTTGGCCGTTGGACAGGCGCGGCACGCCCCGAAGGGGAGTTCTCAGTAGCGGCTGAGTTGGAGCGCTGTTCTCCCGCACGTAACTAGCCGGGCGATCCGGCAGTGGGACGTGCGGGAGAACCTCAGCCGATCCGGACCGGAGAGTCCTCGACGCGCCGGCGGACGCTGTGGTTCACCCGCAGGCCGTGGGCCCGCAAATCGGCAGCGAACTCGCGAAGCCGTACCCGCGAAGATGACGGTTCACCAATACTGAAAGTTAGCGTCCGCCCACGCGGGCTCTGTACGCGCAAGGTGGTGTGAGAGTTAGTCCGAACCCGCCAACCTTGGGCTGCAGCATCAGCACAGATCCGCTGAATCTCGTAGTGCAGCACCTGCGCGTGGTCCGCTCCAGTAGCCGAGCCCACGGCTGAACCTGAGCCGGGGTCAGACCGGGTCCCCAGAGCGTGGACGCGCTCGAGAATCTGTGTGGCGGCCGTGCCCACGGCAGCGCGATGGTTGCCGCCGGGCCGGGGCCGGTAGGGAATATAGGTCAGGCCGAGTAGGTCGGTCGGGAGCTGCATCGAAACGGTGGTGTCGGCGATCAGGTAGGTGCGCTGCCGGCCTAGGACGCCGACGAACAAGCCGAGTTCCAAGATCACGTTGTCCCGAGGCGAGGCAGCGCGATCACCACGCTTTTCCGAGATGTCATCGGGAGTAGCGACTATGACGGCGAAGTCGATGCGTCGAGCGGCGTCCACCAGCCCCTCGATCGTGTACTGCGACGGCAGAATGGCACCCTGCGTCCACAGCTCGACGTCGCACTCGCCGGACGACTCCAGCTCGGCCTGAAGGTTGCGGCAGACGTCAATCGCCTCCGACGACGACGCGACGAAGATCTGGGGCCGTCGTTCGCTGGGCACTGAGCTCACGGCTAGGAGCTCTTCTTGGGTACCCGGGGCGGGGTGGGAGGTGGCTTGGTCCCGCGACGCTCAGGGACTGTTGGCGAGGGGCGCGAAGGGGGCGTTGGCCGTTGCGGTGCAGGCTGCTGCGGGGGGGGCCCGCCGCCGGTGACGGCGACGTTCGGCGACGGCCTGGTCGGCGGTGCCGGCCGCGCCGGCTGTACCGGAGCGGATGGCGGGGCTGGCTCTTGGCGGGCCTTGTTCTTGTCGGACACGTGCGCCCTGTCGCTAGAAGATGATGACGACGGCCCAGAAGGCAACCTCTGCGGCTATTGCGATGATCGCGACCTCCAGCAGCAGCCACAAGTTCTTGAGCTTGGTGTCATTCTCTCTGAGATCGTCGGTGATGAAGTACGCCAGGTCTCGGCGCATCTCGTTGATAGTTGCTGGGGGATCGGCCTCGACGTAGTCGATGAGGAGCTTGTGCCCGTCGGTCCGCCACTTCCACTCGCGCGGCCACAAGATCAGGACGGCGGACACGACCACAACGCCAAGGGCGACGAGCGCCAAGCCAACGAACAGGCGGTCCGACCACCCCTGGTTGATGCGCAGCGCGGACGTGCTGAGCAACGAAGTCCCTAGCGCGGCTGCTGCGACCAGGGTGGCCGCTCTCGAGCGGAGCTCGTTCAAGCCGGCCTGCTGCTGGGACAATCCACGTAGGACCTGCTCTAAGACGAGCGAGATTCGCGGATCTGCGCTACTGGTCCGATCGAGGTCGGAGGTCGGGGTACCACTCGGCGGGGCGCTGACCGGTTCGAGTGGCTGGGCGTACCGTCGTCGTCGCCACATGATCACCCGGATAGCGAAGCACCCCGGTCACCGTGATGCCCACCGACCCAGCTCTTACGGGACACACACCTGTGATTCTCTGTGTTATCGCGGGTGACAGAACCCTGTCCTGGCGAGCCCCGAGTACGACACTTGGGGTGCGACGCGACTCGGGGCGCTCCGTCGACCTGGGTGTGCTCCGCTTATGGTCGGTCGTCCTCGTCGTTCCATGCCGATGGCGGGCAGTCCAGCGTCCGCCCCTCAGTCGTGTCTGGCCAGTGCTAGCCTGGCTCCTGCTCGGGGCAGTAGTCCTGAGAAGTGGACCCGAGACCCTTCCGGACGGTTGTGGCGCTCGGGTTTCCGCGCTTACTCGACGTGTTCGACGTGCGCGACGACGTCGCTGCAGGCCTCGCGCCAGCGGCCGCCTTGGGGCCAGGCCCACGCAACCGCGTCTGGGATGGCCAGCAGAGGTTCGTTCACGACTTTGCCGTGGGTATAGGTCAATCCTGTGTAGCCGACCTGGTTGAGCTTGCGTGCGATGGTGTGCCGATCGACGTGGGCGATGGAGTCGTCGCGGTCGAGGCAGAGGTTCGCGTGCCCCTGTTCGGCGATGTCCTCGACCAGCCGCTCGAGGCAGCGAAGCCGAGCCTCGCGCTCGCTGTTGTGAGTTCCTTTGGAGGCGAAGTACACGTTCACCGCGACGTCGATCGCGGCAACCGCTCGCAGGATGGTCCGCTGCCGGCCTGCTCCTTCTTTCACCATGTGGAGGCCGTGCTGTCCGGGAAGGTAGAGGTCTTGAATCGTCCTGCGTGCCGTAGCCAGGTTGCCCGGTACGACAGTGGCGGCGATGAGCACGAAGTCCCGCCGCTTGCTCTCGTCAACGAAGACGTGCGCTGACACCGCGGTGACCCCTGCTCTTTGACTCGGTGATTGAGACCCGTCCGAGGTCTGGCTCGCGCTCGTTGTCGCCCGCCAGGCCACACCTACTGGCCTTGCGCGTTTCTACCTGTTATCCGGGTGGGTCTGGGCCGCCGCGACGGCCATCAGCTCGTCGACGGAGAGCAGGTAGGCGTCGCGCCGGCCTGACCACGGACGCCCGGCTCTGATGCGGCGGTACTCCGCGAGCATTCTCAGGTACCGCTCAAGGGTGGGGGAGTGAGAATTTCCCCCGGTGGGGCCGTTGATGAAGTCAACCTGCTCAGACCAGCGGTCATTGGCGACAAGGTGCCGGACGTAGTCCGCCATCTGCCCCTCGAGGGGGTCGTTGTGGTCAAAGCCCCCGAAGCGCAGGTCCTCGACCAGCTCTTCGCCAGCCGGTTTACCGGCCTTCTCAAGTTCGGAGAGGCTGTAACGCGCGATCCGGAACATGTCAAGGATATCCATCACCCGCTTGCAATCGCGGTTGCTGAGCTCGGCCGAGATGCCGGCGAACTCGACCCAGTACTCCTGCGTGTAACCCTTCTCCAACACCTCCGCGCGCTCGAGCTGGTAGGCCGCATCGCCGTCGACGTCGTTCGCGTCCTCGGGCAGCACCCTGGCCAGGATCCGGTGCAGCAGGGAGAGCGTGCGGCGGTCATGCAGGCTGAGCGATTCAGGAACAGGAACCTCCGAGGTCGCGTCGTCGTCGGCGCGCACCTTGACGACCTGCTCGCGGATCAGGTCGCGCACGAAGTCGCTCACGGTGACGCGCTCAGCGTCGGCGCGTTGCTGCAGGGCCTCACGTGTGTCGTCATCAAGCCGAACAGTGATCGTGGGCAAGAGGCTCCTTGTAATACGACACCCGCGCAGCGGCTTACTCGAATACGGTAACACAAGGTTGCTTCGTCAGGTGCAGACAACGGTGACTGGCTGGCCGACGCAGGCGACGGCGAGCAGCATCAGAAAGGTGAGGTTTTTGGCCTCGATGTCGATGTCGAAGTCGGCGTCGACCTTGGTCCCGGCAGGACGGGCAGACGTGAAGAACTGTGCGGCGAGCCGCTCGGCCCTGGCCTCGGACAGCGTCGGTCCAGTGATGTAGGGCAGCGGGTCCCAGTGCCGCACGGCTACGTCGCCGGCGACGCCCTGGGCGTCGAAGACCCATAGGTTGACCGTGGGCGGCGAGCAGCGCGGCGATCGCCTAGGCGGTCGTGTACTGCGTCCGGGGGCCAGCGACGAGGATGGCCATGTCCTCCCAGTCCGTGTGCAGCATCGCCTTGCCGGCGATCGCGCGCTCGAGCGGCAGGTCGGGACTCTCGGGTGCCGAGTCTGGCGGGCGTGGGGGCCGAGCCTGCTGCGGTTGGGGTGCGCCAGGTCGCGGCCGCGGCCCATGTGCTGCGCGGACAGGCCGGGCCGCATCCGTTTGTCGGCGGCCTTGCCCTTCGGGCCACTGGCGACCTGTCGTTCCTGCAGCAGAGATGACCACCGCAAGCGCCAGTTCGTACCAAAGCAGGGCAGCAGCTTGAGCTCGGCTGAAAGGGTTCGTGTGCTGACGGGATCGCGTCGCCAGGCGCGCGAGCAAGCCGAGTAGATCCCCGTGGGTGTTCGATTACTCCACGCCTGGGGGCGAGCAGGACTCACGAGGACGCAAGGCGGTGCGGAACATGGACAACAATCGACAGATGTAGATCGGAGTATCGTCCCTTGTCATGACGGGTTTTGCAGACTCTCGGCCACTGTCGAAAGACGTCGAAAGAGGCGCTGAATCGCGCTCTCAAGGCGGTAGCGCGGGTTCGAATCCCGTCGGGGCTACTTCTGATTGGTTCTCACCAGGGCAAGCGCCCGGAGAGAACATAAGTACGGCGCCCAAGCGGCCCGTGCCCGCCGGGCTTGCGACAAACAGCCGGTGCAGCGTCCTTCGCTCCGGCATGAGCGGGGTCTACGAGCTCGAGTCGTCACTTCCCTCACGCAGCAAGGCTTCCTTCGATGTGGCCGCTCGGCACGCTCCGCCCTGGCGTGACAACAGCAGGACGTCCCAGGCGCGCAGCACACCGTGGACGAACCGGTAGTCGCTGAATGGCTGCTGCTCGTCACCGAGATCAGACGTGCGGTGGGCGGATCCCCCTTGGTCCTCGAGCAGCCCCTGATCGTTCACCCCGGCCAGCGCCACTGGCTGGACGAGGACGAACGGCTCCTGTTCGTGCAGGAACTCGGTGGTAAGACACGGTCGTACCCCTGCTGGTTCGCGACGGGGCCCGACGCATCTCGCTGACCACCACGGCACCTCGGTGGAAGACCGCTTCCGGGCGACAGGGCTCAGGAGGGGGAGAGCTCACGCACTCGTGGCTAGGACAGAACGCGCTGGAACAGTCCGGCTACCGAGCCCGGTGCGTCGGCGCCGAAGAACAGCATCAGGTTGGACGCGCTCGCCCGGGCGAAGGTCTCGCTACGCCAGAAGAGGTCGCGCTCGTACGCGCTGATCGCCGCCTCGGTGTCGTCAGGTGACGCGATGATCGCGCGGGCGAGCTCGGCGCCGTCGAGCAGGGCGAGGTTCGCACCCTCGCCGGCGAAGGGCGACATGAGGTGGGCGGCGTCACCGACCAGGGTCACGCCGGGCGTCCGGGCCCAGCTGATCCCCACGGGGAGGGCGTGGATCGCTCGAACGGTCGGGGCTGCGTCAGACTCGGTCACCAGGGTGCGCAACGGTGGCGCCCAGTCCGCGAACGCGGTCGCGATCTCGGCTCTTCCGCCTTCCGGGTCGTCGAGGTCGATCGAGGCCAGCCAGTCGGCCGACCGGGTCACGGCTGCGTAGGTGGTCAGGCTGCCGTTCGCGTGCCGGTGCGAGATGACCGCCTGACCCGGGGAGGGCGCGATGAGCGTTCCGTCTCCGACGAGCGCAGCGGCGGCCGGGTACCGGCCGGATCCGTCGGCCAGCGTGGTCTCGATGAAGGTGACCCCGCTGTAGTCGGGACGTGCGTCGGTGAGCTGGGGGCGCACCCGTGACCACGCACCGTCAGCGCCCACCAGCACCTCGGTGACGATGCGGTGGCCGTTGGCGAACTGCAGCTCGTGGTGCCCCTCGCTCGTGGTGCTGATGGAGGTGAGCTTGTGGCCCCAACGGATCACGCCAAGCGGCAGCGAGTCGACCAGCATGCGTCGGAGGTCGCCCCGATCGATCTCCGGGCGGGTCCCGTCCGTGCTGCCGGGGTGGTCGAGGAGCACGTTGCCGGCCTTGTCCACGACCCGCTTGGCGTCCTCGTTCGGGCGGACCAGAGCCAGGAACGCGTCCCACAGTCCTGCCGCGCGCACGGCCAGCTGACCGTTGTACTCGTGGAGGTCGAGCAATCCACCTTGGGCTCGTGAGCCGATCGAGGTCTCGGCCTCGTACACCACGACCTCGAGGCCCTGCATGCTCAAGATGCGAGCGGTGACGAGGCCGCCGAGGCCAGCGCCGATGACGATGATGGGTGAAGACACGACAGCGCTCCTGATCTGGAGCTCGCGAGCGAGCCCCGAGCGTGGCCACGGAGGCCACTGCTGGAGACGCTGACCCAGGTCGGGTGACCTCGGGTTGCAGGCGACGGCCGCACAAGACGCCGTCTATTTTCGCGACGTGATCACTTTACACATCGGTGGTCAGGTGACGAAGGGACCGAGGACGACCTGCCGGCTGCGGTCCGACCGTCGGTCGGTGTGCCTCCTCAGCCGCTCGCGTCCGCCGCGCGGTAGGCCACCAGCCAGAGCGCCAGCTGCAGGTCGGTGCGACCGCGCCCCAGGCGCAGGTCGACGCCGGTGAGCTCGGTGATCCGGTCGAGCCGGTAGTAGAGCGTCGTGCGGTGCACGTGCAGCTGCTCCGCCGCAGCCGCCACGTCGCCGCCGAGGTCGAGGACCGTACGGGCCGTCTGCAGCAGGTCCGTCCTCGGCAGACCCGCGAGCGTCTCCGCGGCGGGGTGGATCGCCGCGGCCGACAGGTCGTCCGGCGCGTCGACGACGAGCCGCCAGGCGCCGAGGGCGTCCCAGGACACCGGGTCGAGGGCGGCTCCGGCGCGGACCGCTCGCAGGGTCGCGCGAGCGCGGCGTACGGACTCGGCGAGGTCGACGAGGGGGAGCGGGGTCCCGCTGGTGGCCGGGTGCGCGCGTGCACCGGCGACGTGCGCCCGGAGCCCGTCGGGCAGGACCCAGCCGCCGCGTCGCGGGGTCGCGTCGACCTGCACCCGCGCGTCGGGCGGTAGCTGTTCGAGCTGGGCGAGCTCGCGCGCCACCTCGACGTCGCGACCGTCGAGCAGCCGCCGGAGGAGCTGGTCCCGACGGCGCGCGACGTCGCGCTGGGAGACCTCGGCCCGCGCCAGGACCTCCGCGGCCCGCTCGGCGCAGGCGACGATCGCCGGGAAGTCACCGGGCGTCACGCGGTCGTCGGGGTCGAGCACCCAGAGCAGCCCCAGCAGCTCGTCGCCCCGGTGCACGGGCATGCACCAGCGCGCCCACATGTCGAGCTCGGGGATGCCCGGGGTGTGGACCGGGGCCACGGCGTGGGCGAGGTCGAACGTCTTGACCGCCCGGGCGACGGCCGTGTCGACGCGCCGGTTGAGGATCGTGCGGACGCGCGTCCCGTCCACGGGTCCACGGGTGGACCACCAGACCGGGCGCTGCCGACGGTCCTCGACCAGGACCGACAGGTCGAGGCGGACGGCCAGCCGGTCGACCGCCAGCTGGACGTCCTCGTGCCCGTCGGGCTCCGGGGTCGTCGCGGCCGTCGTCTGCATGGGAGCCTCACCCTAGGCCGCGCTCTTCGACGGGTGTCGAAGACGGGCGCGGGTCCGACGGGAGGGATCTGGACTCACGAGCCTCTTGCCGGTCGGGATCCAGACCATTTACGCTGTAAGCGGCTAGGGAGCAGCCGTGGGTGCCTGGTGGTGTCGCACCCGCCGCTTGCCGTCCCGACGAAGCAGCGAGGTGGTCATGCCACGACCCCGGCGGCACGAAGGTGTCCGCGACCGGCTCCAGCCGGCTCCCCGTCCCGGCTCGCCGTCGGCGGGCGCCCACCCCGACGACCGGTTCCAGGACCGGAGCGTGGTGGACCAGGCGGTCGGGATGCTGATGGCCTACTACGGGGTGTCCGCGCCGACGGCGGCCGCAGCGCTCCGCGGGTGGGCCGCGAGCGCCGACCTGCCGCTCGTGCACATGGCGGCCGGCGTCGTCGAGGCCGGTTCGCAGCCGAGCCTCCACCCCTTCGGCACCCTGCGCCGGATCCTGCGCGACTACGCCCTCGACGTCGACTCGACCGCCCCGCCGGAGCACGGCTGAGGGCCCGACGCGCCTGCTGATCTTGTGGACCGGGCTCAATCGTGCCCGTGTCGCAACCCCAAGATCATTGACAGCACCACTGTTATGCGTGAGGTTCGAGGTGCACACCCACCTCGAGAGATCTGAGTCGATGACGACTACCACCGATCCGAGCGCCTCGGCCCCGGCCCAGGCCCACGACGTCCTCTTCCGCGCCACGGGGGTGAAGAAGCACTACCCGGGCGTGAAGGCTCTCGACGGCGTGGACCTCGAGGGCTACGCCGGTGAGGTGCTCGCGGTCTGCGGTGCGAACGGCGCCGGCAAGTCGACCTTCGCCAAGCTCCTGGCCGGCGTCCAGCCCCTCACCGAGGGCGAGATCCAGATCGCCGGCTTCCCGCACCCGGTGCGCAACGCGGCCGAGGCCGAGCAGGCCGGCGTCCTGATGATGTTCCAGGAGCCGCTGATCATCGACGACTTCACCGTCGGCGAGAACGTCTGGCTCTACAAGCTCCGCGAGGGCCGCGACATCCGCCCCTGGGCGACGAAGGTCGACGCCAACAGCGACGAGACGCGGCAGGTGCTGGCGAAGGTCGGCCTCGGCGGTCTGCGCACCAGCCAGCTCGCGCGCGACCTGGGTCCCGGTCAGCGGCAGATGCTGTCGCTGAGCCGCGCCGAGGTGACGACGCACAAGATCATGATCCTGGACGAGACCACGGCCTCGACCAGCGAGGAGCACTTCAACGACATCCTCGACCTGGTCAAGCGGGAGCGCGAGGCCGGGACGCACATCATGTTCGTCAGCCACCGGCTGAACGAGGTCTTCGCGATGTCGGACCGGATCGCGGTGCTGCGCAACGGCCTGCTCGTCGACGTCCTCAAGACCTCCGAGACCAACCCGGACGAGATCGCCACGCTGATGATCGGTCAGGCCCTCAAGGCCCTCGACCGCCCCAAGCCCGCCCAGACCGAGGGCAAGCAGCCCCTGGTCTCGGTCCGTGACCTGCACGGCGGCACGGCCGCGGGAGTGTCGTTCGACGTCTTCCCGGGCGAGGTCGTGGGCCTGTACGGGCTCGTCGGCAGCGGTCGGTCGTCCGTCGGGCGCACGATCACCGGGCAGAAGAAGGCCGCGAGCGGCACGATCGAGATCCGCGGCGAGCAGGTCCAGCTCAACTCGCCCGGTGCCGCGCTCGAGAAGTCCGTGGTCTACCTGACCGAGGACCGTCGCCTCGAGGGCTTCGTGAAGGACTTCGACAACGGCGAGAACATGAGCCTCGTCGTCCTCCCCAAGTGGTCGAAGGGCGGCGTCATCGACTCCAAGAAGGAGCGTAGCCGGGTCCGGGAGCTCATCAGCGAGTTCCAGGTCAAGGGCGGGCCGAAGACGTACACGAGCTCGTTGTCGGGTGGCAACCAGCAGAAGGTCGTCATCGCCAAGTGGCTCGAGTCCGACCCCGACTTCGTCGTGCTGGACGAGCCGACCAAGGGCATCGACGTCGGCGCCCGCGCCAACATCTACGAGATCATCCACAGCGTGGCGGCCCGCGACAAGGGCGTCCTGGTGATCTCCAGCGAGGCCGAGGAGCTGCTCTCGCTCTGCCACCGCATCCTCGTGATGCGCAACGGCCAGATCGTCGCGGAGTTCGACCCGGCCGAGGCGGACACCGACGACCTCATCCGCACCGCCCTCACGCACCAGGACTGACCACGCCGGACCGGTCGTCCCCTCGCGGACGACCCCGGCCGTACGACCCACGGCTCGACCCGCACCTGCTTCACCGACGAAGGAGTCTTCACAGATGACCGCCACGGCAACAGCCCCGGCCCCGGCAGCCCCGCCGGAGGCCCGCCAGGGGAGCCCGGTGCTCGACTGGCTCAAGAGCCAGTACGCCCTCTACATCCTGGTCGCGCTGCTGCTGGTGGCGACCATCACCCGCGGCTCGATCTTCTGGGGCGGCACCAACCTCACCAACCTGCTGCTGCAGATGTCGATCATCGGCGTGGTCACCCTCGCCGAGCTGATCGTCGTCCTCACGGGCGGCATCGACATCAGCGTGGGCTCCGCCCTCGGCCTCGCCGCGGTCATCGCGGCCGGCCTCTTCGGCGGTCCCTCGGTCTTCCTCGGCCTCGTCGTCGCCATCATCATCGGCGGCATCGTCGGCGCGGTGAACGGCTGGCTGGTCGCCTTCCGCGGTCTCGAGCCCTTCATCGTCACCCTGGGCATGCTGGCCCTCGCCCGGGGCCTCGTCTACGCGTACGGCAACGGGATCCCGATCAACCCGACCGCGGCCTCGAGCTACGCCACGCTGGGCCAGACCACGATCATCGGCATCCCGCTGCTGGCGATCATCTGGCTGGTCATGGTGGCGCTGATCGCCTTCCTGCTCTACCGCACTGTCTGGGGCCGTCGCGTCTACGCCATCGGCAGCAACATCGAGGCCGCCCGCAGCTCGGGCATCCCGGTCAAGACCACCCTCTGGTCGGTCTACATCCTCGCGGGCCTGCTCGTCGGGCTCGGCGGCTGGATGTTCCTCGGCCGCTTCGCCAGCGGCACCTCGACCGCCGGCAACCTGCTGGAGCTCGAGGCCATCGCCGCGGTCGTCATCGGCGGGGCCCGCCTCTCCGGCGGCTACGGCAAGGTGTTCGGCGCCGTCGTCGGAACGATCATCTTCGCCGTCATCGCCAACCTGCTGTCGCTGCTGAACGTCTCGACGTTCCTCCAGGACGCCTTCCGCGGCGCCCTGATCCTGGTCGCCGTCACGCTCGCCACCATCCAGTTCAGCCGCAAGCGCCGGACCACCGCGCCGGCGGCGAAGTGAGCCCGGCCGGAACCGGCAGGAGGACCCCATGAGAACCACGCTCAAGTCCCGCACCCTCCGGTCGCGGGCGGTTCGCGCCGCCGCCGTCGCCAGCGGCGGCGCCCTGATGGTCGCCATGAGCGCCTGCGGCCAGATCTACCCGTCGTCGACGCCCGCACAGGGACCCGCCGGCGGGGTGCAGCCCGACGTGTCGAAGGTCGTCATCGGCTTCGCCCAGCAGCAGCTGCAGGCGCCGTACTTCGCCGCCATGCAGGTGCAGTCCGAGGACATCGCCAAGCAGAAGGGCTTCAAGCTGCTCTTCCAGGCGGCGAACAAGGATCCCGCGATCCAGCTCAACCAGATGCAGGCGATGATGGCGCAGGGCGCGAACGTCCTGGTCGTCAACGCCACGAGCGTCAAGGGCCAGAAGGAGATGATGACCCAGGTTGCCTCCAAGATCCCCGTGATCTACATCGACACGGGTGTCCCCGGCACCGGGACCACGAGCGTCTCCTCCGACAACCTGACCATCGGGCGGGAGTCCGGCAAGCTCACGGCCAAGCGGTTCCTGGGCCTGGGCAAGAAGTCGATCAAGATGGTCATCCTCACCGGCCCGGCGACCGACGAGTTCGTCGGCCCGAACCGGCGGCAGGGCTTCCTCGACGGGCTCAAGGAGGGTGGCCTGGCGTACGAGATCAAGGGCGAGCAGTCCGGTGACTACGCCCAGGACAAGGGGCAGGTCGCCGCGGAGAACATGCTCGCGGCCAACCCGGACACCGACCTCGTGCTCGGCCTGAACGACTCGATGGCCCTCGGCGGCTACAACGTCGTCAACGGCCAGGAGAAGTACAAGAACGTGTACGTCGCGGCGTCGGCCGACGGGCAGAAGGAGGCGTTGGCCCTCATCAAGTCCGGGGGCTGCGACGGCCGCTACATCTCCACCGGCCTGAACTCGCCGTCGCTCGCCGCCGAGCAGGCGCTGGGGATCGCGGTCGACATCGCCACGGGGGCGAAGAAGCCGTCCGACTTCCCGGCGGAGTCCTTCACGAAGGCGGTCGGGATCGGCTGCGACAACATCGACGAGTACTACGACCCGAAATCTATCTTCTGACGGTCGCCCTCACGAAGGCCAGGATCCGGCGCACCACGTCCAGCGGACGGGTGCGCCGGTCTGGTTCCCGGCCCAGCAGGTCGAGCGCGAGGACGCGGACCCGCTCCTGCAGGTCGTCGTTCTCGACGTCCCACTCCTCGTAGGACCGTCCCGGCACCCGCGCCACGTCGAGCGTCGTCGACAGGATGACGACCCGGTCGGCGGAGTGCAGCGAGCGCACGCTCAGCCGCTCCTCGTGGGCGGGGTCGAGCCCCATCATCACCAGCATCTGGTCGGCCCGCCCGCCCGGGTCGGGCAGCTGGGCGCCGGCCGTGCTGATCTCGATGCGGTCCCCGACCAGCCGGCGCAGCAGCGTCTCGGCGATCTGGGTCGAGCTCGCGTCGTCGCCGACGAAGAGCACCTTCGGCACCACGGGCCACCTCCACGGACGCTGACCTTTGCGAGGCCCTTCGACAAGCTCAGGGAGCGTCGACGGGCCCGACCCTAGTGGCTGGACGGCGTGCGGTACCAGCCGCGGGGTGTCGCGTGCCAGGCTGCGCCGTCCGTGGGGCGGAGGCCGACCTCGCCCGCGCCGTGCGCGAGGGGGAGGTCGACGTGCACCACGGTCAGCGAGTGCGGCGGGAGCGACGTCCGACCCGCGTGGACGCCGACGGTCACGGGGCGGGGGACGACCGTCCCCGGGTGGTCCACGTCGTTGTACGCGTCGGCCGACGGGCCGTCGAGCACGGTCGCGTCGTACGCGCCGTCCAGGACGTGACCGCCGAGGCGGACGTCGCAGGCGACCGCCGCCGTGGGGTCGCGGTTGACCAGCACGAGCGAGAGGCGGGTGCCGGCCTCGTCGACCGTGGCCAGGTGGTCGATCACCGGCACGTCGGCGCCCGTGAGTCCGTCCGCGAGCGCGGTGCTGGCCAGCACCCGCCCGCCCAGCAGGTGCGCGTACATCGCCAGCACGTGGAAGGTCGTCCGGCGCACCAGACCGGTGGGGTGGACGTAGAGGGGGCCGCGGGTGTTGACCGTGGGCGCGATGTTGGCCATCTTGACCACGTCGCCGTGGCGCAGGCAGGCGTTGAGGAAGCTCGCCGAGAAGAGCGCGTCGGCCATCGTGTAGGTGCTGTTGACGTCGTTGAGGTCGCGCGCGGCGATCAGCTCGGGGCGGTCGCCGTCCGGGTGGTGCCAGCCCCGCAGGTTCCACTCGTCGAAGGCGATGCCGACCCGCTCGGCCAGGCCGGCGGCGCCGAGGATGTCGCGGGTGCGCTCGATGTCGGACTGCGGGCCGAGCGAGCGGCCGACCGCGGTGAGGTAGTCCGACGGCGCCTCCACCAGGTTGAGGACGTCCCAGTAGCCGTGGATCGAGATCAGGTCGAGGTTCGACCCGGCCGCGGTCAGCAGCGGCAGGGTCCAGCCGAGGTCGGCGCGCGCGGCGGTCAGCAGGGACACGTCCTCGTCCACGTGGCGGATCATCTTGGCTGACTCCCGGACGAGGCTGGCCCACTCGGCCGGGGTCTTGGCCCCCATCTCCCAGTCGCCGTAGTTCTCGTTGCCGATGCTCCAGAAGCGCACGTCGAAGGGGTCGGGCGAGCCGTGCTCGGCGCGGAGGTCGGCCCAGCGGCCGCTGCCGGCGGGCAGGTTGCAGTACTCGACCCAGTCGCTCATCTCCTTCGCCGTGCCCGTCCCGGCGTTGGTGCAGACGTACGGCTCGGCCCCGATCGCCCGGCACCAGGCGACGAACTCGGCGGTGCCGAAGGTGTTGGGGTCGGTCACCCGCCAGGCGAGGTCGTAGTGCGGCCGGCGGTCCGGCCCGACGCCGTCGAGCCAGTGGTAGCTCGAGACGAAGCAGCCGCCCGGCCACCGCACGACCGGTGGCGCGAGCTCGCGGAGCGCCTCGACGACGTCGGCCCGGAAGCCCTGCTCGTCGCTGAGCGGCGAGCCGGGGGAGAAGATGCCGCCGTAGACCTGGCGGTGGAAGTGCTCGACGAAGTGGCCGAACACCTCCCGCGCGTAGGTCGTGGGCGGTGCGTCCAGGCTGACGTCGACCGAGGCGACCGCGGTCATCCGAGCGCGACGGCCGTCCAGGACACGCGCGGCAGCTCGACGGTCAGGCGGCCGTCGGTCACCTTCGCGGTCGGGTTCGGCGCCACCCCGACCCGCTCCCGGTCGGCGAGCGTGTTGGCCGCGTAGATGTCGTCGTCGGCCAGCGTGTGGGTCTCCAGCACGTCGACGGCCCCGAGGTGGCTGACGTCGACCGTGACCGTGGTCGACGCGTCCAGCGAGCGGTTGACGAGGAAGATCGCCGCCCGGCCGGTGCTCGGGTCGTGCGTGGCGACGGCGTCGACCAGCGGGACCTCGCCGTACGCCTTCGTCTCGTACGTGTCGGAGGTCAGCCGGACCTCGAGCGCGTTGCCGACGGCGAGGCGCGACGTGATCGCGAACGGGAAGAACGTCGTCTGGCGCCAGGCCGGGCCGCCGGGCTCCGTCATGATCGGGGCGATGACGTTGACCAGCTGGGCCAGCGACGCGGCGGTCACCCGGTCGGCGTGCTTGAGCAGCGAGATCAGCAGGTTGCCGACGACGACCGCGTCGATGACCGAGTACGCGTCCTCGAGCAGCCGCGGCGCGGTCGGCCAGCGCTCGATGTCGGTGATCTGCTCCTCGGCGTGGAAGCGGGTGTTGTACCAGACGTTCCACTCGTCGAAGGAGATGTTGATCCGCTTCGTGCGCCCGAGCTCGGCGCGCACGGTGTCGGCGGTCGCGACGACCGACTCGATGAAGTGGTCCATGTTCGTCGCGCAGGCGAGGAAGCTCGCGGCGTCGCCGTCGCGCTCCTCGTAGTAGGCGTGGCAGGAGATGTAGTCGACGTCGTCGTACGTGTGGCGCAGGACCGTGTGCTCCCACGACCCGAAGGTCGGCATCTGAGCGTTGGAGCTGCCGCACACGACGAGCTCGAGGTCGGGGTCGAGCTGGCGCATGGCCTTGGCCGTCTGCGACGCGATCTTGCCGTAGTCCTCGGCGTTGCGGTGGCCGAGCTGCCAGGGGCCGTCCATCTCGTTGCCGAGGCACCACATCTTGATGCGGTGCGGGTCGACGCGACCGTTCTTGATGCGGGCGTCCGAGAGCGCGGTGCCCGAGCGGATGTTCGCGTACTCGAGCACGTCGACGGCCTCCAGCACGCCGCGGGTGCCGAGGTTGACCGCGTACATCAGCTCGCTGCCGACCTTCTCCAGCCAGCCGGCGAACTCGTCGAGGCCCACCTGGTTGTTCTCCAGCGAGTGCCAGGCCAGGTCGAGGCGGGCGGGCCGCTCGTCGCGCGGACCGACGGAGTCCTCCCAGCGGAAGCCGGAGACGAAGTTGCCGCCGGGGTAGCGGATGGCCGACACCCCCAGCTCGCGGACGAGCTCCATGACGTCGGTGCGAAAGCCCTCCGGGTCGGCGCTGGGGTGGCCGGGCTCGTAGATGCCGTCGTAGACGCAGCGGCCGAGGTGCTCCACGAAGGAGCCGAAGAGGCGTCGGTTCACCTCGCCGACGGTGAAGTGCGGGTCGAGCGTGAGGTCTGCGGAGGGCATGGCCGGTCCTTCTGGAGGTCGTGGAGGAGCGTGGGTCGGACGGGGGAGCGGGGGGAGGAGCGGAGCGGCTACTTGAGGGCGCCGAGCGAGAGCCCGCCCTGCCAGTACTTCTGCAGGGAGAGGAAGGCGATGACGAGCGGGATGACCGAGACCAGCGAGCCGGTGATGATCAGGCCCCACAGGGAGGTGCCGCCGCCGTTGTTGGCCGAGGCCTGGCCCTGCCACAGCCCGAGCCCGACGGTGATCGGGAACAGCTTGGTGTTGGCCAGCATGGCCAGGGGCAGGAAGTAGTTGTTCCAGGTGCCGACGACCGACAGCAGCAGCACCGTGACGACGGCCGGGCGCAGCAGCGGGAAGGCCACCCGCAGGAACGTCATGATCTCGCCGGCCCCGTCGACGCGGGCGGCGTCGAGCAGCTCGTCCGGCACCGCGTCGGTCGTGTAGACCTGCATCAGGTAGACCCCGAACGGGTTGAGCAGGGACGGCAGGATCACCGCCCAGATGGTGTCGGTCAGGTTGAGGTTGCTGAAGAGCACGAAGGTCGGGATGACCAGCGCGGTGAGCGGCACCATCACCGAGCCGAGCAGCACGGCGAGCATCACGCGGCGGCCGCCGAAGCGGAACTTGGCGAAGCCGTAGCCGGCCAGCACCGCGAGCACCGTCGCGCCGACGCCGCCGACGAGCGCGTAGAGCAGCGAGTTGCCGATCCAGCGCAGGTAGATCCCGTCGTTGTAGGTGACGAGCTCCTTCAGGTTGCTGCCCAGGGCGAACCGGGAGTCGAACCACAGGGCGCCGTGGGCCCCGCCGAACAGCCCCTGCACGTCCTTGGTGCTGGCCACGAAGAGCCACCAGAGCGGGACGAGGAAGTAGATCACCAGGATCGCCAGGAACAGGTGCGGCAGCAGCGTGCGCTGACGGGGACCCCGGGGGGCGTCGACCCGGGACTGCGCCGAGGCGGACCGGGACGTACGCCGGGCGGCCGTGGGGACGGTGGTCGTCATGAGATGCTCCCGCGCTTGCGAGTGAGGAAGAGGAAGACGTACACCGCGATGAAGACCACGATGCCCAGCGAGAAGCTGATGGCCGAGGCGTAGTTGAAGTTGGCGTACGCGAAGGCCTGGCTGAAGGCGTAGATGTTCGGGGTGAAGTCCGGCGTGATGGTGCCGTTGCTCACCAGCCGCAGCGCCTGCGGCTCGGTGAAGAACTGCAGCGTGCCGATCAGGGCGAAGACCAGGATCAGCAGCAGCGCCGAGGAGATCATCGGCACCTTGACGCGGAACGCGATCTGCCAGGAGCTCGCCCCGTCGATGCGGGCGGCCTCGTAGACGGAGGCGTCGATCCCGCGCAGCGCGGCGAAGATGATGATCATGTAGTAGCCGGCCCACTGCCAGGTGACGACGTTCATCAGCCCGCCGAACACGTGGTCGGGGTCGAGCAGGAACGGGGCCTGCGCGCCGACGAGGTCGGCGATCTGCTGCATCGGCCCGAAGGTGGGGCTGTAGAGGAAGCCCCACATCAGGGCGCCGATCACGGCGGGGATCGCGTACGGCAGGAAGATCATCAGCCGGGCGAAGCGCGAGAAGCGCGTGGTCAGGCCGTCCAGCACGAGGGCCAGCGCGAGCGAGACGAACATCTGCACCGGGATGAGCACCAGCGCGAAGCGCACGACGAACCAGACGCCCTTGAGGAACTGCGGGTCGGTGAAGGCGGTCGTGTAGTTCTTCAGCCCGGCGAAGACGACGCCGGTGGCGAGGCCCTTGCTGTAGAGGCTGAGGTAGAACGCGTAGAGCAGCGGTGCGACCAGGAAGGCGAGGAAGACCACGGCGAAGGGGAGGACGAAGAGCAGGCCGGTGCGCGAGCGCTTGCGCTCGTTCAGCCCGCGGCGTCCGCGGCCCGCGCGGGGCCGGGTGGTGGAGTCCGGCGACGTCACGTCGACGGCGGTGGCGTGGGCCATGCCCGCGGCTCCTTCTCGAGGGAGGGGGGTGCCGGTCCCGAGGGTCGTGCCCCCGGGACCGGCAGGGAGGAAGGACTACTGCGTGACCTTGAAGCCCTGGCTCTCGGCGTACTTCACGATGTTCGCCTGGAGCTCGTCGGCCGCCTGGTCACCCGTGACCTTGCCGGAGTTGATCTTGGCGAGCTCGGCCTGGAACTGCGCGTAGTAGTACGTCGTGATCGGGGCGTAGACGACGCCCTTGTACGCGCCCTCCGCGGGGAGGTAGACCTCCTTGTTGGCCTGCTGGCCGCTGAAGAAGTCGGTCTTGTTCTCGGCGAACTCGGTGCTGTCGAGGACGCTCTTGTTGAGCGGGAAGATGACCTGCTTCTTCCAGCCGTCCTCGAGCGAGGCCGGGTCGGCGTAGATGCCCTTGGCCACGACGGCCGCGAGCTTCTTGTCCGTGGCCTGGGTGGTGACCGCGAAGGCCGAGCCGCCCCAGTTCACCGAGACCGGGTTGGCCTCGTCCCACTGCGGGAGCGGGGCGACCGCCCAGACGCCCTTGGAGTCGCCCTTGCCGACGCCGGCGCCGGTCAGGTAGCCGGGCGCCCACGCGGCGGAGGTGTAGGTCGCGTACTTGCCGCCGACCACGCCGGAGATGTAGTCGGTCGTGAACTGGTCCTGCTTGCCGACCAGACCCTTGTTCGAGAGGTCGGCCCAGTAGTTGAGCACGTCCTTCGACGCCTGGTCGTTGAGCTTGACCGTGAGCGCCTGCGGGTTGGCCGGGTCGTAGCCGAAGGGCACCGCGCCCTTCTGGATCTGCAGGGCCATGAAGGCGGCGGGGACGTTCGACCCCAGGTCGCCGAAGAGCGGCCCGCCGGCAGCCTTGACCTTGGCCGCGCTGTCGGCGAACTCGGCCCACGTCTTCGGCGGGGTGACGTCGTACTTCTTGAAGACGTCGGTGCGGTAGATCAGGCCCATCGGCCCGCCGTCGACCGGGATCGCGTAGACCTTGTCGCCGGAGGAGACGTCCTTCCAGGCCCCCTCGCTGAAGCTGGGCTTGACGTCGTTGGCGCCGTACGGGACGAGGTCGACGAGCGCGTCCTGGATCGAGTAGCTCGACAGGTGGTCGGCCTCGAGCATGACGACGTCGGGCAGGCCCTTCTTCGCCGAGATGGCCGTCTGGACCTTCGTGTACTCGTCCTGGCCCTGGCCGACGTTGTTCCAGCAGATCTGGACGTCGGTGTGGCCGGCGTTGAAGTTGTCGACGACGGTGGCCATGTTGGGGTACCAGCCCCAGACCGACACCTGGGGCGCGTCGTTCTTCATCTTGTTGGTGCAGTCGGTGAGCTTGGGGCTCGTCCCCGACTCCTCCGCGGCCGGCGCGCTGGCGCCGCCGCCGGAGTTGTTCGCGCTGGTGGCGCAGGCCGACAGCGCCAGGACCAGGGCGACGCCCGAGGCGCCGGCGAGGATGGACTTCCGCATGTGAGTTCCCTTCGTGCTGCGTGGACTTCGTCGTCGTCCGACGGCCTCCGGGCGGTCCCGCGGAAGGGCCGGGCCAGGTGGGTCGTCGGTGGAGCATCTCCGGCGAGGAGGTCGCTCACGCAGCGCTGGGAAGCGTTCGGTGCACGATCTTCGTCGACCGGCCGGGCGGTGGGAGCCGCTCGTTTACAACGTTATAGGGAAACGTTGTAGGAGCCATCCTGAGAGGACGCTGACGTCCTGTCAAGCACCGCGCAGATTTGTTACCGGGGTGTTGTGGACTCGCGCTGCAGGACCCGGAAGGCCGTCAGGTGGTCGCGGGGCGGCAGGTCGGCGGCCGACCCGGTGATGCGCTCGGTCAGCCAGCGCAGGGCGACCTCGACGATCTCCTCGCGGCCGGGGTCGATGGTCGACAGGGTGGGGAGCGTGTAGCGGGTCTCGTCGACGTCGTCGAAGCCGATGACGGCCACGTCGGACGGGATGTTCCGCCCGGCCTCCTGCAGCACGCGCATGGCCCCGAGGGCGATCAGGTCGTTGAAGGCGACGACGCCGTCGAACGCGACGCCGCGCTCGAGCAGCCGGCGCATGCTCTCGGCGCCCGTGCTGCGGTACCAGCCGACGACCTGGACGACCAGCTCCGGGTCCTCGTCGACGCCGGCGCCCGCCAGCGCCCGCCGGTAGCCGTCGAGCCGGAGGCGCGCCGAGCCGAGGCCCTGCTCGGGGTCGGCGCCGAAGGCCAGGATGCGCCGGCGCCCGATGGAGAGCAGGTGCTCGGTCGCGGCCTGCGCGCCCTCGACGTTGCGCATCGTGACGTGGTCCTTGGGGCCGTCGAGGATGCGTTCGCCGAGCAGCACCATCGGGGTCTTGATGCGGGCCAGCAGGTCGTTGTCCGCGGCGCTGAGCCCCAGCGCGCTGAACAGGATCCCGTCCACCATCTGCATGCGTGGGCCGGTCAGCAGGCTGAGCTCCCGCTCGCGGTTGCCGTTGGACTGCGCGATCATCACCGACAGCCCCTGGGCCTCCGCGGCGCGCACGACGATGTCGGCGAGCTCGGCGAAGTAGGCGTTCCGCAGGTCGGGGATGATCAGGCTGACCAGCCCGGTCCGCCCCGAGCGCAGGCCTCGCGCCGTGAGGTTCGGGGTGTAGTCCAGGGCCGAGATGGCGTCGAGCACCCGCTGCCGGGTCGTCGGACGGATGTGCGGGTAGTCGTTGAGCACGTTCGACACGGTCTTGATCGACACCTCGGCGAGCCGGGCGACGTCGTGGATCGTCGGCGTCATCCGACTCCTTCCTCACGCGGTCCTCAGGACTCTATAACGTTGTACACGGGTGCGGCGAGCTTCTCCGACGACACCGGGGTGGTCGGTCCCGGGGCTGTCGGGAGCGGACGGCAGCATGGGGTCCATGGACGAACCGATCAGAGTGACCGTGTGGAACGAGAACTTCCACGAGACGAGCGAGCGGGACGGCGCCGCGATGGCCGAGCGCTACCCCGAGGGGATCCACGGAGCGATCGCGCGTGGGCTGGGCGACCAGCTGGGCGACCGGGTGGTCACCCGGACCGCGACGCTGGACCAGCCCGAGCACGGGCTGACCGAGGAGGTGCTCGAGCAGACCGACGTGCTGACGTGGTGGGCCCACATGCGCCACGACGCCGTCGACGACGCCGTCGTGCAGCGCGTCCAGGACCGCGTGCTCTCCGGGATGGGCCTGCTCGTGCTGCACTCCGGGCACTTCTCCAAGATCTTCAAGCGCCTGATGGGCACCTCGTGCTCCCTGGCCTGGCGCAGCGCGGACGACGCCGAGCTGGTGTGGACGGTCGCCCCCGGGCACCCGATTGCCGAGGGGGTCCCGCACCCCATCCGGATCCCCGAGCAGGAGATGTACGGCGAGTACTTCGACATCCCGGCGCCCGACGAGCTCGTCTTCCTCTCCACCTTCTCCGGCGGCGAGGTGTTCCGCTCCGGCTGCACGTTCCGTCGGGGCCGCGGGCGGATCTTCTACTTCTCGCCCGGCGACCAGGACTTCGGGGTCTACCACCACCCCGACATCCAGCGCGTGCTGGCCAACGCGGTCCGGTGGGCGGCGCCCGAGCAGCGCAGCGGCCGCGAGGCGCCCGGTCTGGTGAACCGGAAGGTGCCCGACTTCGTGGGTGCCACGCCGAACGCGGAGGTCGCCCGATGAGCGGCACCGTCACCGAGCGTCCGGCCCGGCTGCGGGCCGGGGTCGTCGGCTTCGGCTGGGCCGGCCAGCAGCACATGGACGCGTACGCGCTTCACCCCGACGTGGAGCTCGTCGCCATCGCGGGGCTGGAGGACGGCCCCCGGGCGACGTTGGGCGAGCGCTACGGGCTGCCCGAAGCGGGTCTGTTCCGCGGCTACCAGGAGATGATCGACGCCGCTCGGCTCGACGTGATCAGCATCGCCACCCCGACCGCGCTGCACGCGCCCGTCGCGCTGGCCGCGCTGGCCGCCGGGGTGCACGTGCTCTCGGAGAAGCCGCTGGCCGAGAGCGTCGACCGCGCGTCGGCGATGGTCGGCGCGGCGAAGGCCGCCGACCGGGTCCTCGACGTCTCCTTCAACCACCGGCGCCGCGGCGACGTGAAGATGCTCAAGCAGGTGATCGACGACGGGCTGCTGGGCGAGATCTACTACGCCAAGGCGGGCTGGCTGCGCCGCAGCGGCATCCCGGGCCTCGGCACCTGGTTCACGCAGAAGTCGCTCGCCGGCGGCGGCCCGATGATGGACATCGGGGTGCACATGCTCGACATGGCGCTGCACCTGATGGGCGAGCCGACCGCCGAGGCCGTCAGCGCCGCGACGTACGCCGAGTTCGGTCCGCGCGGTCGGGGCGGGTCGAGCGGCGCCAAGGTGGGGGCGCGGGCCGACGGGACCGGCGCGTACGAGGTCGAGGACCTCTCGACCGCCTTCGTCCGGCTGTCGGGCGGGGCCACGCTGCTGCTCGAGGCGAGCTGGGCGTCCTACATCGAGCGCGACCAGCTCTACGTCGTGCTCTACGGTTCCGAGGGCGGTGCCGTGCTCGGGTCGCCCGAGGCCTGGAACCTCCCGCAGCTCTCGGTGCTCACCGAGCTCAAGGGCTTCCCGGCCGAGCTCACCCCCGTGCTGCCGGCGGACGGGAACCACGCCGAGGCGGTCGACGACTTCGTGGCCAAGGTGCGCTCGTCGTCGTGGGCGGACCAGCACGGCGAGCACCTGCTGACCCGCTCGACGATCGTCGAGGCGGCCTACCGGTCCGCCGAGCAGCACCGCGAGGTGGTGATCGACCAGCCCTGAGGGCTCAGGACTCGACCTCGGGCTGCTGCGCCGAACCGGCCAGCAGCCCGGCGTCCTCCAGCTGCTCGGCCAGGCCGGCGCCGTCGTACGCGTAGAACCAGCGCACGTCGCTGCCGTCGGGCCGCACGTGCGCCCGGCTGCCGCTGCCGGCGAGCACGGCCTCGCCGGGGGTGAGCTGGCGGATGCAGACGGCCAGGACCTGGTCGGGGTGCCGCTCGCAGAACCACGCGTACGTCTCGGGGTCGTGCTGGCCGTCGTCGCCGACCAGGAGCCAGCGGATGTCGGGGAACTCGCGGGCCAGCCTGTCGAGGGTGTCGCGCTTGTGCTTGGTGCCGTCGCGGAACCAGGCGTCCGGCGTCGGGCCCCAGTCGGTCAGCAGCAGGGCGCCGGCGGGGTAGAGATTCCGCGACAGGAACCGGGTGAGCGTGGGCGCGACGTTCCAGGCGCCGGTCGAGAGATAGAGCACGGGGGTCCCGGGGTTCACGTCGGTCAGCCGCTCGTAGAGGACCGGCATCCCCGGGGTGGTCGTGCGCGCGTGCTCGTTCACCACGAACGTGTGCCACGCCGCGAGGAGCGGGCGGGGGAGCGCGGTCATCATCACGGTGTCGTCGATGTCGGACAGCAGCCCGAAGCGGGCCGACGGGTCGACGACGAAGACCATGCCGAACGTGGGCGCCGAGCTCTCGACCCGGTACTCGACCCGGTGCCACCCCGGCTCGAGGTCCACCGGGACGACGGCGTCGAGCAGGCCCGAGCGGTTGGCGGTGATGGTGTTCGTGACACCCCCGGCCTCGACCTCCACTCGGGCGTCCTGCACCGGGATGCTGGTGAAGCTCCGCCACCCGCGCGCCCCGGTCGGCTCACCCGTCAGCCGGTGCGTGTGCTTGTTGAGCATGACGCGGCCGAGCACCCGCACCCACCCCTTGCCGCCGTAGCTGGTGTACGGGATGACGAGCGGCACGAAGCCGTTGGCCCGGGCCCGCTCGGTCCGCCAGCCGATGAACCGGTTCTCCACGCGGGCGGCGAGGTGCAGCGCCGGCTCGGGCAAGGGGTTGGTGGGCACGCTCCCAAACCTAACGGTTCACAGGTGGGCCCCAGGGCGGCCAGAGGGGTTCCACGGCCGGCGGCGGTGTCGTTGTCCCATGACCACGACGCCCCTGCACCGCCCCGTCCGCCGCGCCACCGCCACGTTCCTCGCCGGCGGGATGCTCACCGCCGTCCTGGGTCTGTCCGTCCCGGTCTCCGCCTCGGCGGCGACGTTGGTGGACTGGCCGACCGGGCGTGGTTCCGGGGGCTGGGGCGGGTCGGGCGCGGGCTCGGGCGGCTACGCGGGGTCGACCGCGACCAGCGCGGTCGACTCGGACCCGGCCACGGACGCCGAGTCGACCGGGGTCGCCCTGATCGACACCGTCCTCACCGACGGCGAGGCGGCGGGGACGGGCATCGTCCTGACCTCGGACGGCGAGGTCCTGACGAACTACCACGTGGTCGAGGGGTCGACCCTGATCCGCGTCACGATCGCGAGCACCGGCAAGGCGTACACGGCCTCGGTGGTCGGGGTCGACCAGGCTGCCGACGTCGCGCTGCTGCAGCTGAAGGACGCCAGCGGGCTGACCGTGGCGAAGATCGACGACGACACGCTGAAGGCGGGGGACGACGTCACCGCGGTGGGCAACGCGGGCGGCACCGGCACCCTCACCGCGGCCGACGGCTCCGTCACCTCGCTGGCGGCCTCGATCACCACGCAGTCCGAGGGCACGGTGGCCGGGGAGAGGCTGACGAAGATGATCGAGACGGACGCGGACGTCGTCGCCGGCGACTCGGGCGGGCCGCTGCTCGACGACGAGGGCGAGGTCGTCGGCATCGACACCGCCGCGTCGAGCGGCCAGGAGATCGACGGGTACGCGGTCCCGATCCAGACGGCGCTCGCCGTCGTCACGCAGATCCGCAGCGGCGACGAGACGACGGCGGTCCGGATCGGTGCGGCCGCGTTCCTCGGGGTGCAGGTCGCGACCAGCGCGGTCAGCGACTCGGGCTACACGTACGGCTCGGGCGGCAGCAGCGCGGGCGCCGCGATCGCGGGTGTGGTCGACGGCGACGCGGCCGACGACGCCGGCCTGGCGGCGGGCGACACGATCACCCGGGTCGGGTCGACGACGGTCACCGACGCGGCCGGCCTGACCAAGGCCCTGTCGACCATGAACCCGGGCGACCGCGTCCAGGTCACCTGGACGACCGCGGACGGCGACAGGCAGTCCGCGACCGTCACCCTCGACGCGAGCCCGGTGAACTGAGCGACCGCCCCACGACAGCGATGAGGATCGTGCACCGACTACGGTGCACGATCCTCATCGCTCCGGTGTCAGAGCCTGATCTCGAAGCTCCACGCCTGCGAACGCAGCTCCGCCGCGCTGATCACCACCGGTGATCGGTCGCCAACCGCGAACGTGTAGGTGTCGGCGTCGACCGGGACCCCGCTGATGCTGAAGGTGTAGGAGCAGACCGACCCCTGCGAGCCGTACGGGGTCAAGGTTCCGTCACCGAGCTCGGTGCCGGTCTGGTCGGAGACGACGACCGCCGTCCCCTCAGCGATGTCGGCGTGACGGCCCTGACCCTCGCAGTCGTGCGTCGCGGTCGCGCGGTCGTCCAGCCGGACCCAGCCGGCGACGGTCGTGGTCTGGGGCGCCGCTGTGGAGGTCGGGCCGGGTGCCGGGGCCCGGACCTGCGGTGGCGCCGAGAGCAGCAGCACGCCGAAGCCGAGCGCGAGGACCAGCAGCACTCCGCCGGCGACGAACGCGCTGACCAGGGCCGGTCCCGGGCGGCCGACACGGCGGCGGGCGGCGGGTGTCTCCTGCCAGAAGCGCCATCCGACCGGCGCAGGAGGCCAGGCAGGATCGGGCTGCCACCCGGGCGGAGGGACCCAGCCCGGTGGAGCCGGCGGCCAGCCCGGCGGAGGGACGAAGCGCATCGCCGTCCGGGCTCAGCCCTCGGAACCGCTCCGGCGCAGCACGTCGCTGAGCCGCTCGGCCGCCGCGATGACCGCGGGGGCGTGCAGGCGGCCGGGCTGGCGGGAGAGGCGCTCGATCGGGCCCGAGACGCTGACCGCGGCGATGACCTTGCCGGAGGGGGAGCGGACGGGGGCGGAGACCGACGCGACGCCGGCCTCGCGCTCGCCGACGGAGTGGGCCCAGCCGCGACGGCGTACGGCGGCGAGGGCGACGGCGGAGTAGCGGCTGCCGCGCAGGCCACGCTGCATGCGGTCCGGCTCCTCCCAGGCGAGCAGCACCTGGGCGGCGGACCCCGCCTGCATGGTCAGCTGGGTGCCCACCGGGACGCTGTCGCGCAGGCCGGACATGCGCTCGGCGGTGGCGACGCAGACGCGGAAGTCGCCCTGGCGGCGGAACATCTGCGCCGACTCGCCCGTGATGTCGCGCAGCCGGGCGAGCACCGGGCCGGCGGTGGCGAGCAGGCGGTCCTCGCCGGCTGCGGAGGCGAGCTCGCCGAGACGCGGGCCGAGCACGAAGCGGCCCTGCAGGTCGCGGCTCACCAGCCGGTGGTGCTCGAGGGCCACGGCGAGGCGGTGGGCGGTCGGGCGGGCGAGCCCGGTCGCCGACACCAGGCCGGCCAGGGTCGTCGGGCCGGTCTCCAGCGCGCCGAGCACCATGGCGGCTTTGTCCAGCACGCCGACACCGCTAGAGTTGTCCATGCCTTGATACTGCCGTCTCGGATGCTGGAACGCAAACCAGAGTGACGGGGCGCAGCGAGGGCGCAACGACCACACGGAGGAGCGCGGCACATGGGCAGAACGTTGAGCGAGAAGGTCTGGGACGACCACGTCGTCCGCTCGAGCGAGGGCGAGCCGGACCTGCTCTACATCGACCTGCACCTCGTGCACGAGGTCACCAGCCCGCAGGCCTTCGACGGCCTGCGTCAGGCCGGCCGCCCCGTACGGCGTCCGGACCTCACACTGGCGACCGAGGACCACAACACCCCGACGCTGAACATCGACCAGCCGATCGCGGACCCGGTCTCGCGCACGCAGGTCGACACGCTGCGGCACAACGCCGCCGAGTTCGGCGTCCGGATCCACTCCCTGGGCGACCTCGACCAGGGCATCGTCCACATCATCGGCCCGCAGCTGGGCCTGACCCAGCCCGGCCTGACGATCGTCTGCGGCGACTCGCACACCTCCACCCACGGGGCGTTCGGATCGATCGCCTTCGGCATCGGCACCTCCGAGGTCGAGCACGTGCTCGCCACCCAGACACTCATGCAGGCGAAGCCGCAGACCATGGCGGTGAACGTCGAGGGCGAGCTGCCCCCGGGCGTCACGTCCAAGGACATCGTCCTGGCGCTGATCGCCAAGGTCGGCACCGGCGGCGGTCAGGGCTACATCGTGGAGTACCGCGGGTCGACCATCGAGGCGCTCTCCATGGAGGGCCGGATGACGATCTGCAACATGAGCATCGAGTGGGGCGCCAAGGCCGGCCTGATGGCGCCGGACGAGACGACGTTCGCCTACCTGAAGGGCCGTCCGCACGCGCCGACCGGTGCCGACTGGGACGCCGCGGTCGAGTACTGGTCGACGCTGAAGAGCGACCCGGACGCCGAGTTCGACGTCGAGGTCGACCTCGACGCGTCCCAGCTGACGCCGTTCGTCACCTGGGGGACCAACCCGGGCCAAGGCGTCCCGCTGGGCGCGTCCGTGCCGGACCCCGAGACGTTCGTCGAGGCGAGCGACCGCGTCGCCGCGACCAAGGCGCTGGAGTACATGGCCCTGCTGCCCGGCACCCCGATGCGCGAGGTCGCCGTCGACACCGTGTTCCTGGGGTCGTGCACCAACGGCCGGATCGAGGACCTGCGGGCCGCGGCCGCGGTGATCGAGGGCCGCCACGTCGCCGACTCCGTCCGCATGCTCGTCGTGCCGGGCTCGGCCCGCGTGCGGCTGCAGGCCGAGTCCGAGGGCCTGGACGTCGTGTTCAAGGACGCTGGTGCCGAGTGGCGCGCCGCCGGGTGCTCGATGTGCCTGGGCATGAACCCCGACCAGCTGGCCCCCGGGGAGCGTTCCGCGTCGACCTCGAACCGCAACTTCGAGGGCCGCCAGGGCAAGGGCGGCCGGACGCACCTGGTGAGCCCGCTCGTCGCGGCGGCCACGGCCGTGCGCGGCACGCTGAGCTCGCCCGCCGACCTGGACGCCGACGCGCTCGTCGGTGCTCGCTGAGCCCCGGACCGAGGACAGGACAGACATGGACGCCTTCACCACCCACACCGGGACCGCGCTGCCGCTGCGTCGCAGCAACGTCGACACCGACCAGATCATCCCCGCGGTCTACCTCAAGCGGGTGACCAAGACGGGCTTCGAGGACGGGCTGTTCGCCGCCTGGCGCAAGGACCCCGACTTCGTGCTCAACCGGCCGCAGTACGCCGGCGCGACGATCATCGTGCCCGGACCTGACTTCGGCACCGGGTCGTCGCGGGAGCACGCCGTCTGGGCGCTGCAGAACTACGGCTTCCGGGTCGTCATCGGGTCCCGCTTCGGCGACATCTTCCGCAGCAACGCGGGCAAGGCGGGCCTGCTGGTGGCCCTGGTCGACCAGAAGGTCGTCGAGGAGCTGTGGGACTACGTCGAGGAGCACCCGCAGGCGCCGATCACGGTCGACCTGCACGAGCGCACCATCGTCGCCCCCGGCTTCGAGGCGGGCTTCGAGATCGACGACTACACCCGCTGGCGCCTGCTCGAGGGTCTGGACGACATCGGTCTGACCCTGCGCCAGGTGCACGCCATCGACGCCTACGAAGGGGGCCGGCCCACCTTCAAGCCGGCCACCCTGCCGGCGAAGGTCGCCTCGGCCTCCTGAGGCGAACTTTTATCTCATCTCACGCCGATTCTCAGCGAGGCTATTTGTCCTGAGAGCGGACGATCTCCTAATCTTCCGACGCGCGCCGTAGTGGGGCTACGGGGTCGGGCCAGGCCCGACCTTGCGCGCGGTTCGGGAGGACCAATGAACAAGGCAGAGCTGATCAAAGAGCTGTCGACGCACTTCGACGGCAGCCGGACCGACGCTGCGCACGCGCTGGCGGCGGTGGTGGAGACCATCACGACGACGGTCTCGACGGGGGAGAAGGTGTCCGTCACGGGCTTCGGCGTCTTCGAGAAGATCGACCGGCCGGCGCGGACCGTGCGGAACCCGCGGACGGGTGAGCGCAAGGAGGCTGCACCGACCTCGGTCGTGCGCTTCCGGCCCGGCACCGACCTCAAGACGTCGGTGGCCGGCGGCGCGTAGGCCTCCGGGTCGCCGCCGGACCTACAGCCAGGCGGACAGCACCGACGTCCCGGTCAGCACGGCGTGCAGCCGCTGGCCGGGACGCAGCGCCCGCAGGCCGTCGGCCAGGCGGTCGTCGGGCAGGTCCACCCGGACGCCCTCGGACGTCACCGCACGGCCGGCACCGTCCTCGCGCCCGACGGTGGTGACGGCCGCGTACGTGCCGAGGCGGCCGGTCGCGTCGTCCACCAGGGCGGCGGTGGCCGGGCCGAGCCCGAGCCCGACCGCGTCGGCGAGGTCCACCTCGGTGTCGACGTCGCGCCGCGCGTCGGGCACCGCTGTCGCGAGCCGCTCGTCGGTCAGCGGCACCGCGGACGAGCTGTGATGAGCCGCGGCGGAACGGCCCTGGAAGTGCGGCGCGAGGGCGACGCCCGCGCCGGCGTGGAGCATCGACGTCCCGATCCCCGTGGCGTCGGGCAGGTAGGACCGCTCGTACGCCACCGCGCCCCGGAGGACGACCGCGACCGAGGTCGGGCGGAGCGCGGGGAGGTCGCCGACGCAGGCGAGCACGCGGTCGAGGCCGTCGCCCCGGAGACGTTCCGCGCCCTGGCGCAGGGCGTCGTTCATCCCGGCCGGCCGGGTCTCCGGTACGACGACGACGGAGCTCAGGCCCGCGCGCGCGAGTCGATGGGCCAGCGCCGGCTGGTCGCTGACGACCACCACCGCCTCGACGGAGGTGACGAGCGCGTGCAGCGTGTCGACGGCCATCGTCCAGGCCAGGCGACGCCGCAGCGGCTGGGGCAGGGGCGCCAGGCGGGACTTGACCAGCTCGCCGGCCTTGAGGGCGACCACGGCCCCGACGCCGCCCCCGGCGCTGAGGGCGGAGGCGGACGTGGTGGGCATGGGCGGCTCCGATGCTCCCACGGCGGGCAAGCGCATAGGGTGACGCGCGTGCCCCGGCTGGACGTGGTCAACCGCGAGCCGGGGGACGCGACGATCCGACCGCTGGTCAAGGTGCTCAACGTCGTCCTCGCCCCGCTGAGCCGGCGCGACTGGGCGGGCACCGACCGGCTCCCCGCCACCGGCGGGGTGATCGTCGTGGCCAACCACATCTCCAACGCCGATCCGCTCGCGCTCGGGCAGTTCCTCGCGTACGCCGGCCGGTGGCCGCGGTTCCTGGCCAAGAGCTCGCTCTTCGGCGTGCCGCTGGTCGGCGGCCTGCTGCGCGGTGCCGGGCAGATCCCGGTCGAACGGGGGAGCAGCCACGCCGGCGACGCGCTCGCGGCGGCCCGCGCGGCGCTGACCGAGGGACGGGCCGTCGTCGTCTACCCCGAGGGCACGATCACCTTCGACCCCGACCTGTGGCCGATGCGGGGTCGGACGGGGGCCGCCCGCCTCGCCCTGGCGACCGGCTGCCCGGTCGTCCCGGTCGGGCAGTGGGGCGCAGAGGAGTTCCTGCACGGCCGGACCGTCGGGGTGCCCCGCTTCTGGGCCCGGCCGACGCTGCGGATGCTCGTCGGTGCGCCCGTGCCGCTGGACGACCTGCGCGACCGGCCGGTCGACGCCGCCGTCCTGCGCGACGCGACGGAACGGATCATGGGGGCGCTGACCGTGCTGGTCGAGCAGCTCCGGGGCGAGACGGCCCCCGTGGAACGCTTCGACCCCCGCGCCGACCGGACGCTCTCGTGAAGGTCGCCGTGATGGGCGCGGGGACCTGGGGCACGACCTTCGGGCTCGTCGTGGGCGACTCGGGCCACGAGGTGACGCTGTGGGCCCGCCGGCCCGAGCTCGCGGCGGCGATCAACGCGACCGGCCGCAACCCGGACTACCTGCCCGACGTCGAGCTGCCCGCCACTCTTCGGGCCGTGAGCGACCCGGCCGAGGCGATGGCGGGGGCGTACGCGGTGGTCCTCGCCGTGCCCTCGCAGCGGCTGCGCGAGACGCTCGCCGGGTGGGACGTCCCGACCGACGCCCGGGTCGTCAGCCTGGCCAAGGGCATCGAGCTCGGCACCGGCCGGCGGATGAGCGAGGTGGTCCGCGAGGTCGCCGGCGTCGAGCCCGACCGCCTCGCCGTCGTCACCGGACCCAACCTCGCCCGCGAGATCGCCGCCCGCCAGCCGTCCGCGAGCGTGGCCGCGAGCGTGTCGGAGTCGACGGCGAACGACGTGCAGCGGATCTGCCACACGCCCGCGTTCCGCGTCTACACGAACGCCGACGTCGTGGGCTGCGAGCTGGCCGGCGCGACCAAGAACGTGATCGCGCTCGGGGTGGGCATGGCCGTGGGGCTGGGCTTCGGCGCCAACGCGACCGCCTCGCTCATCACCCGTGGCCTGGCCGAGACGAGCCGCCTCGGCGTCGCGCTGGGGGCCGACCCGTACACGTTCGCGGGGCTGGCCGGCCTGGGGGACCTCGTCGCCACGTGCGCCTCGCCGCTCTCCCGGAACCGCACGTTCGGCGAGGAGCTGGGCCGGGGACGTTCCGTGGAGGACATCAGCCGTTCCACCCGCCAGGTCGCCGAGGGCGTGCTCTCCTGCGCCTCGGTGCAGGCCCTCGCCCACGAGCACGGCGTCGAGATGCCGATCGCCGAGCACGTCGCGGCGGTCATCGCGGGCGACCTGACGCCGGCCCAGGGGGTCAAGGACCTGATGGGCCGTACGCCCGGCCGCGAACGCGACTGACGGCTGCCTCAGAGCTGGTCGAGCGACTGCTCGAGGTCGCGCCAGAGGTCCTCGACGTGCTCGACGCCGACGGACAGGCGGACGAGCCCCTCGGGGACGACGGGCAGCTCGGCGGACCAGCGGCGCCGGCGCTCGAAGGTCGACTCGACGCTGCCCAGGCTCGTGGCGTGGGTCCACAGCGCGCAGCCGTCGATGAAGCGCTCGGCGGTCCCGGCGTCGGCGAGGTCGATCGACAGGAGCGAGCCGAAGCCGTCCATCGTCGCGGCGGCCCGCGCGTGGCCGGGGTCGTCCGGCAGGCTCGGGTGGCGGACGCGGCTCACCGCCGGGTGACCGGCCAGCCGCGCGGCCAGCGTGGCCGCGCTGTCCTGGGCCGCGCGGACGCGGAGTGGCATCGTGCGCACGCCGCGCAGGGCGAGCCAGGCCTCCATCGTCCCGGGGATCGCGCCGCTGTCGTGGCGGACGGCCGCGAGGTCGGCGAAGAGGTCGTCGGCGTCCGCGTCGGGCCGGACGGTCAGGGCGCCCAGGAGGAGGTCGGAGTGACCGCCGACGAACTTGGTGCCCGACTCCACGACGACGTCGAAGCCGTGCTCCAGCGGACGCTGGACGAGGGCGGACGCGAAGGTGTTGTCGACGACCGTACGGACCCGGCCGCGCAGGGCGGCGCCGATCGCGGGCAGGTCGGCGACCTCCATCAGCGGGTTGGTCGGGGACTCCAGCCAGACGAGGTCGGCGCCGTCGGCGGCGGTGAGCACGGCCTCGGTGTCGGCGACGTCGACCGTCCGGACGGTCCAGCCGAACTTCTCCGCCCGGCTCTGCACGAGGGCCGCGACGCCGAGGTAGCAGCTCGACGGCAGCACGATCGTGCCGCCCGGGGCGAGCTGCTCGAGCACGGCGCTCGCCGCGGCCATCCCGCTCGCGAACGTGAGCGCGCGGCCCCGGCCCAGCGCGCCGAGGACGTCCTCGAGCGCGGTCCACGTGTCGTTGCCGTCCCGGCCGTAGCCGAGGGTGGTCGCCGCGGCGGTGTCGTGCGCCCCCACGTACGTCGACGCCATCACGGGGGAGACGTTCAGCGGGGCGCCCGGCGTACGCGGCGGTCGGCCCAGGCTCACGGCGAGGGTCTCGGGGCGGAGGTCGGGATGGCTGCTCACGAGCCCATCCTTCTCCTCGCGCGCGCCGACCTGGGTGCGGAGTCCCGCGCCGGTAGGGTCCGGCGTGGCAGGCGGGCGAGCTTCAGCGGAGGTGTGGTGACGACGGAGCCGGATCTGGGCACGCGTCCGGACGCGGGTCGACGGGTGCGGGTGGCCCTGGTGTTCGGCGGCGTCAGCAGCGAACACGGGGTGTCCTGCCTGACCGCGGGCGGGGTGTTCGCGGCGCTCGACGCCGACCGCTACGAGGTCCTCGGCGTGGGCATCACGCCGACCGGGCGCTGGGTCCTGGTCGACGAGGACGTCCTGCGGTCGCTCGAGGTCGTCGACGGACGGCTGCCCGAGCTCAGCGAGGACGCGCCCGACGCCATCCTCATGACCCACGGGCCCGGGAGCCGCCTCGCGGTGCAGGACACGGTCTCGTACGGCGGGGTCGACAGCCGCTCCGCCCTGTCCTGGCTCGGGCCGGTCGACGTCGCGCTCAGCCTGCTGCACGGCCCGTTCGGCGAGGACGGCACGATCCAGGGCCTGTTCGAGATGATGGGCACGCGCTACGTCGGGGCCGGCGTGCTCGCCAGCGCCGTGGGCATGGACAAGCACTTCATGAAGCTGGTGCTCAGCGCCTCCGGGCTGCCGGTCGGGCCGTTCGTCACGATCACGCCAGCCGGGTGGGCGCGGGACCGTTCCGCGTGCCTCGACGCCGTGGCCACGCTGCGCTTCCCGGTCTTCGTCAAGCCGGCCCGCGGCGGCTCGAGCCTCGGCATCTCCAGGGTCGAGGCGGCCGACGGCGACACCGCCCTCGAGGCCGCGATCGCGCTCGCGCAGCGCTACGACCCGAAGGTCGTCGTGGAGGAGGGCTTCGTCGACGCGCGCGAGCTCGAGTGCGGCGTGCTCTCCGACGTCGACGGCGGTGCGCCGCTGGCCAGCGAGATCGCCGAGATCCGGGTGCACAGCGCGTCGGGCTTCTACGACTTCGAGGCCAAGTACCTCCCCGAGGAGCAGGTCGACCTCGACGTGCCCGCCCGGGTCGACCCGGCCGTCGCGGACGAGGTGCGCGCCCTGGCCGTGCGGACGTTCGAGGCCGTCGGCTGCGAGGGCCTCGCCCGCGTGGACGTCTTCCTCACCCACGACCACCGCGTGGTCGTCAACGAGATCAACACGATGCCCGGCTTCACCGCGCACTCGATGTTCCCGCGGATGTGGGCGGCCAGCGGCCTCGCCTACCCCGAGCTCCTCGACCGCCTGATCACCCTCGCGCTGCGGCGCCCGGTCGGGCTCCGCTAGCCCTCGCCGGGCTCAGGCGCAGGGCGTGACCAACGGGTCGTGCGCGGTGACGGCGTCGCCGACGTCGACCAGCGCACCGGTGCCGAGCGCGTAGCCCGAGGGCACCGACACCTCGACGAACGTGGCCCGCCCGATCGTCGTGAAGATCTTCCCGCCGGTCGCGTCCTCGGCGTACCAGCCGACGGCGTCGATCTGCAGGCACTCGCTCTCCCGCGTCAGCGTCGGCGGCGCGGCCACGCCGCACCGCAGCACGATGGCCGGCTTGCCCCAGGCGGCGGAGTAGACCCCGGGCTCGACCGTCCGCCGGTCCTGGTCCAGCACCTGCTCCGGCAGCGCCGCCATGACGCCCGCGCACACCGCCGCACCGGCGGCATCAGGCGTCGGATCGTCCACCGCCACCTTCCCGCAGCCCGCGAGGAGCGTGGCCAGGGCGACCGAGACGGCCACCGGCCCGGCCGCGCGCCGGACCCGGCCCGCGCGAAGCGAGGCGGGAGGGCGGGCTGAGCTCGACGCCGCCGAACGTGGATGGGCCTGGCGGGAGCCCGGGCGTACAGGATCTGCGCCCGCTCGGCGAGCGTGAGGACGCCCGGGCGGATGGTTGTGAGGCGGCGTCGAGCTCAGCCCGCCCTCACGCCGACCCACGGACGAACCCACCCTCAGAGGTGCACGACCGGGCAGGTGACCGTCCGGGTGATGTCGGGAACGCTCTGGACGCGCTTGATCACCAGCGTCCCCAGCTCGTCCATGCTCTGGGCCTCGGCGCGGACGACGACGTCGTACGGACCGGTGACGTCCTCGGCGACGGTCACGCCGGTGATGCGGCGGATCGCGGCGGTCACCTCGGACGACTTGCCGACGGTGGTCTGCACGAGGATGTAGGCCTGCACGACCATCGGGCGTCCTCCGGGCTCCTGCGGCCACAACCGTCCGGCGGAGGTGCTCCGTCGCCCGGCCCGGCGGCCGACCACGTACGCTCACCGGTGTGCGTCAACCTACAGGTTGCTCCGTTTCGCCGACGCACGTTCGTCGTCCATGAGCCCGGGCGGTACCGGCCCGACGACCCTCGCGCAGCTCGGCGAGTTCGCCCTCATCGCCGAGATGGTGCGTGACCTCCCCGCGGCCGACGACGTGCTGGTGGGACCCGGCGACGACGGAGCGGTCCTCGCGGTCGGCGGCTCGGTGGTCGTGTCCACCGACGTCCTGGTGGAGGGTGTCCACTTCCGCCGCGACTGGAGCGGTCCGGGCGAGATCGGCCGCAAGGCCGTCGCGGTCAACGTCGCCGACGTCGAGGCCATGGGCGCCCGTCCGCAGGGCGTCGTCGTCGGCTTCTCGGCCCCGGGTGACACCGAGGTGCGCTGGACGCTCGACCTCGCGACGGGCCTGCGGTCGGAGTGCGCGACCGCGGGCGTCAGCCTGCTGGGCGGCGACACCACCCGCGGGCAGCAGGTCACCCTCTCCGTCACCGCGCTCGGCACCCTCGACGGCCGCGACCCCGTCCGCCGCGACGGCGCCCGCCCCGGCGACGTGCTCGCCGTCGCCGGGCGGCTCGGCTGGGCGGCCGCGGGGCTGCTCGTGCTGACCCGCGGCTTCCGGTCTCCCCGCGCCGTGGTCGACGTCCAGCGCGTGCCGGACGTCCCGTACGGCCAGGGCGCGGTCGCCGCGCGGGCGGGCGCGACCTCGATGGTCGACGTCTCGGACGGCCTGCTGGCTGACCTCGGCCACGTCGCCCGCGCGTCCGGGGTGACCATCGACGTCGAGACGAGCCTCCTCGAGATCGGTGAGCCGCTGCAGACCGTCGGCTCCGCGACCCGCGTCGACCCCCTGCTGCTGGTGCTGACCGGGGGAGAGGACCACGCGCTCGTGGCGACCTTCCCTGTCGGTCGGGTGCCGGCGGGCTGGACCACGATCGGCGCGGTCGACGACGCCGGGCCCGACGGCGCCGGCGTGCTCGTCGACGGGTCCCCGTTCGCCGGCGTGCCCGGCTTCGACCACTTCCGCCCCGGCGCACGCCGATGACGGACCTGCCCACCGCCCGGGTGCTGACCATCGCCGGCTCGGACTCCGGGGGCGGGGCCGGGATCCAGGCCGACCTCAAGGCGATGCTCGCCCATGGCGTGCACGGCATGAGCGTCGTCACCGCCGTCACCGCGCAGAACTCGGTCGGCGTCCAGGGCGTGTGGAACCTGCCCGCCGCGGCCGTGGCGGCCCAGTTCCGCAGCGTGGTCGACGACATCGGCGTCGACGCGGTCAAGATCGGCATGCTCGGCACCGCCGAGACCTGCGTGCTGGTCGCCGAGCTGCTCACCACCCTGCCCGCCGGGGTGCCCGTGGTGCTCGACCCCGTGGCCGTGAGCAAGCACGGCGACCCGCTGATCGACGCGGACGCGATCGGCGCGATGCGCACCCGGCTGTTCCCGCTCGCCACCGTCGCCACGCCCAACCTCGACGAGGCCCGCACGCTCGCCGGCCCCGACGCGGAGGGCGAGACCGACCAGGCCCGGTTGGGGCGCACGCTGCTCGAGCTCGGCCCGGACTGGGTGCTGGTCAAGGGCGGTCACGCGGAGGGCGACCCCGTCGACGTCCTCGTCGGGCACGACACGGCGGACCAGAGGTTCTCCGCCGTCCGGGACGACAACCGGCACACGCACGGGACCGGCTGCACGCTCGCGTCGGCCGTCGCGGCCCGCCTCGCGCTCGGCGCCGACGTCCCGACGGCCGTGGCCGGGGCGAAGGCGTACGTGACCGGGGCGATCGCCGGCGGCTTCGCGCTGGGGGCCGGCATCGGGCCGACCGACCACCTGTGGGACCTGAGGCGCGCTCTGCGCGTGTGACCCCTGTGACGCCTGTGACCGCCTAGAGTGCGGGCATGGCGACCCGCGCGTCTTCCCCCGCGCGGACCGGCAGTCGTTCTGGCTCGTCCAGCACTACTCCCCGTCCGCGCGCGTCCGGAAGCAAGAGCACGTCCTCGCGTCCTCGTACGACGGGAGGACGCTCGACGTCGACCGCGACGCGACCGGCCAACCGCCGACCCGCCCCGCGGGGACGGGCGCCCCAGCGGCGCTCGGTGCTCGCGTCGCTCGTCCGCGGCGTCGCCGTCCTGTGGAACGGCCTCGCCCACGGCGTCGGCACGGCCGCCCGCGCGATCGGGCACAGCGCCCGTGACCTCGACCCGGCCCTGCGTCGCGACGGGGCGGGCCTCTTCGTCCTCGCCGTCGCCGTCGTCATCGCGGCCGAGTTCTGGTTCGGGCTGCCCGGACGCTTCGGGACCGTGGTCCACGTCGGCGTCTCGACGATCGTCGGGTGGCTGGCCACCTCCGCCCCGATCCTGCTGGGCGTGATGGCGTGGCGGACGCTGCGCCACCCCGACCACAACGGCCCGGCCGGTCGCCAGGTCGTCGGCTGGGGCGCGATCCTCTTCGGCCTGCTCGGCCTGGTGAACATCGCCAAGGGGCTGCCGCTCACCGACCAGCCCGAGCGGCTGCGCGAGGCCGGCGGCATCCTCGGGTACCTGTCCAGCTCGATCCTGGCCGACCTCGTCACCGTCTACGCCGCGGTCCCGCTGCTCGTCCTGCTCCTGCTCTTCGGGGTCCTCGTCGTCGTGGGCATCCCGCTGCACGAGCTCGTCGACCGCGCCCGCGTGGCCACCGCCCGCCTGACCGCCGAGCCCGAGGCGATCGAGGGCACGGTGCTCGACGACGACCTCGAGTACGGCGTCGACGAGGCGTACGAGACCCCCGTCATCGAGGAGCGGGCACCGCGCCGCAAGGGACGTGGCGCCAAGGTCATCGGTCCGCCCGAGCCCCTGGCCCCGCTCGTCGACCTGGACCTCGGCACCGCTGCGCGCGACGCGGACCTGGCCAACCCCGACGCCGAGCCGACCGAGGTGCTCAAGAAGCCCGTCACGGCCGGTCGTCCGGCCGGCTCGCCCGCCCCGGCCGCCGCTCCGACGCCGCTGCCGGAGGCCTTCGTCGTGCACGAGAGCCCCGAGCTCGAGGCGCCGCCGCACAGCCCCGTCCCGCAGCGCGCCGAGCAGCTCCAGCTCTCCGGCGACGTCACCTACCTGCTGCCCGACGCCGAGACGCTCAAGCCCGGCAGCGTGCACAAGTCGCGCACCGAGGCCTCCGACGCGGTCGTCGGCCGGCTCACCGAGGTCCTGCGCCAGTTCGAGATCGACGCCCACGTCACCGGCTACAGCCGCGGCCCGACCGTGACGCGCTACGAGGTCGAGCTCGGCCCGGCGGTCAAGGTCGAGAAGGTCACGGCCCTGTCCAAGAACATCGCGTACGCCGTCGCCAGCGCCGACGTCCGGATCCTGTCCCCGATCCCCGGCAAGTCGGCGATCGGCATCGAGATCCCGAACACGGACAAGGAGGTCGTCTCCCTCGGCGACGTCATCCGCTCGTCCAAGGCGCGCAGCGACCACCACCCGATGACCGTCGGGCTGGGCAAGGACGTCGAGGGCGGCTTCGTCGTCGCCAACCTGGCGAAGATGCCCCACCTGCTCGTCGCCGGTGCCACCGGCTCGGGCAAGTCGAGCTTCGTGAACTCGATGATCACCTCGATCCTCATGCGCTCCACCCCGGACGAGGTCCGGATGCTCATGGTCGACCCCAAGCGCGTCGAGCTGACGATCTACGAGGGCGTCCCGCACCTGGTCACCCCGATCATCACCAACGCCAAGAAGGCGGCCGAGGCGCTGCAGTGGGTCGTCCGCGAGATGGACCTGCGCTACGACGACCTCGCCGCGTTCGGCTTCCGCCACATCGACGACTTCAACAAGGCCGTACGCGGTGGCGGCGTCAAGCCGCTGCCGGGCTCCGAGCGCGTGCTCGAGCCCTACCCGTACCTGCTGGTGATCGTCGACGAGCTCGCCGACCTCATGATGGTCGCGCCGCGCGACGTCGAGGACTCGATCGTGCGGATCACCCAGCTCGCCCGTGCGGCCGGCATCCACCTGGTGCTGGCCACCCAGCGGCCGTCGACCGACGTGGTCACCGGCCTGATCAAGGCCAACGTGCCGAGCCGGCTCGCCTTCGCCACGTCGTCGATGACCGACTCCCGCGTCATCCTCGACCAGCCGGGCGCGGAGAAGCTGGTCGGGCAGGGCGACGGGCTGTTCCTGCCGATGGGCCAGTCCAAGGCGATCCGCATCCAGGGCGCCTGGGTCACCGAGCAGGAGGTGCGCGCGGTCGTCGCGCACGTCACCGAGCAGCTCAAGCCGACCTACCGCGAGGACGTGATGGTCGCGCCCGAGGCGTCGGCCAAGGTGGCCGAGGACATCGGCGACGACCTCGACCTCGTGCTGCAGGCGGCCGAGATGGTCGTCACGCTCCAACTGGGTTCGACCTCGATGCTGCAGCGCAAGCTGCGCGTCGGCTTCGCCAAGGCCGGGCGCCTGATGGACATCCTCGAGACCCGTGGCGTGGTCGGCCCCTCGGAGGGCTCCAAGCCGCGCGAGGTGCTGGTCAAGCCCGACGAGCTCGATGAGGTCGTGGAGAACCTACGGCTCGGCTGATCCTCGGTCTCGGGGAACGTCCCGCGAGACTGCGGATCAGCTGACCGGACCGACCTGCAGCAGCGGCACGTCGGCGCTCTTGCAGCCGGTCGTCGGGAAGGCCACGAAGGCCGACTCGGTGGACCCGGGCGGGAAGACCCGGAAGCCGTCCACCTTGGTCTGCCCGCAGTCGTCCCCGTAGTTCCCGGGCTGCGTCCGCCGCAGGGCCGCCTTGACCGACGTGCCGGGCTCGAGCGTCCGCGTCTTCACCGCGGCGTCCGTCCGCGTCGCCGCCTGGCCGACCTGGGTGCCGTTGCCACCGCCGACGAAGGACACGCCCGGGAAGCCGCTCAGCGTGCAGGCGGCCGAGCCCGTGTTCCGGAAGGTCAGGGCGCCCGCCACGCTGCCGGCCCCACCGCCGCCCGTGTCGTTGGCGTAGGTGATCTTGAGGCTGCCGACGGCGCAGCCAGAGCCTCCTCCCGCGCCGCCCGGCGTGCTGCTCGGGGCGCTCGTCGGGCTCGTGGGAGCCGGGGCGGGTTCGGTGGCCGTGACGGTCACCGTGGGCTCGCCGGCGCTCGTGGGGCTGGGCGTCGAGGCCGCGTCGGTCCCGCACGCGGCCGCCGTCAGCACCATCGCGCCCGCGACGATCGCGAGGGGGATGACGGCGTGGGAGGACTGGGCGGTCATACGGGACTCCTGGGGCAGGTGTGACGAACGAGGTTCAGTGAACGCCACCGGCCGGACCGGAGGTCCGAGCCGCGCCGTACGTCGTCCGCGTTTGCGCTCCTCAGTGGTTCGTACAGACGTGCAGGGCGTTCACCCTGGTAACCACACGGGTGCGAGCTGGTGCCGTCTGAACCCCGCCTCTGAAGATGGCCTATGTCACCCAGGGGTCAGGGGCGCTGCCGTCTGTACGAGCGACTGAGCGTCTGTCGCGCTCCACGCTCCCGCGAGCAGCCAAAGCGAAATTCTCGAAACTTGTGCACAGGACGAGCGAAAATTCCGACCGGGCCGCCAGACGATCCGGGGGAGGGGGCCTCTCCCCAGGGGTATTCTGCTGGCGCTCACTGCCTTTGCGCGCTGGGAAGTTGTGCCTAGTTATGGGGCGTTTTCCTGCTGCGTCAGCACATTTGCCGCTGACCCCGAATGCCCTTAACCTTTCAAAAGGCAGCGAGGCATGAAGGGCCCTCCCGGCGACTTGCTTTTGGGCAGTAGGTCTCGCTCGTTCAAGAAAGTCAGGTGCTCGATGACGTACGGAACGCTATTCGTCCTGATCGCAGGCGCGACTCTGCTCTACAAGGCCCTCGGTGTGGTGGGGGGTGTAGTCACCTGGGGAACTGACGTAGCCCAGAAGGTGACTGCGATCATCGACTGGTTCGAGGAACGCCGATCGAAGTCTGACGACGACGACCACACGGGGCCGCGCACGTAGGTATCAATACTTAGGGGGTGTACCGGTGCTCGCGCCGGTGCACCCCAGGGGTCAGGTCGGATTGCCGTTCTCGTCGCGGCGGGCGACGCGGCCCTTGGCACAGGCACAAACCTCCCCTGTGGCCTCGATCAAGAGGTCGTAGACCTCCACGTCGCCTACTTCACGGCGCGACTCGACGACTAAGCCGACTTCGTCACGTCCCGCATCCGCACATACGTAATTGTCTTGTGCCTGCCTGCCATTGTTTAGTTGCCGTCCTCGTCGCAGCGAGTCACGCGACTACTGCCGTAGAAGCAGACCTCACCCGTAGCCTCAATCGAGCCCACATAGGCGTAGACGTTGATGCTGCCCCCCATGTTCTTGCCCACCTGGATGACGGTGCCCACTTCGTCGCGTCGCGGCATGCGTACGTACTTCGGCGGTCCCTCAAAGCTCATCTGCATGTGACCATCGTCGCGGCCCTCGCAACCACACCACCTCTGGGGCAGCCCCTGCACACCCCGCACGCGTAGGGGGTCAACCTGTATGAGTTGTGTGTGTTGTGGGTTGTCACTCTGACCCTCAGGTCTATAAGGGGATTGTGCGTTGTGTGTTTGTGGCTTCTTGTGTGTGAGATGACTACAACACGTACCAGACACAATTTATTAGGTCAATCGACCCTCGACCAGCACGTAGGACCCGTCGACCCTCTTGCGCAAGCGCCCGCTGTCCCATGGACGATTGCCCGCTTGGTTCCGGTCGATGCCCAAGACGTCGGCGACCTCAGCCGGCGTGGTGGACGTTGTTCCGCGCCTCCTCGAACGTGTCGCCGTCGAGGTGCCAAGCGCGCGAGGGGACCTGCCGCCCGGTCGGTCATACTGGAGCGTCATGCCTGCACCTGTCACCAGCCCCGCCACCCCGCTCACGGCGGTCCACCTCGTCACCCTCGGGTGCGCGCGCAACGAGGTCGACTCCGAGGAGCTCGCCGCTCGTCTGGAGGACGGCGGGTTCCGTCTCGTGGACGACCCCGAGGACGCCGACGCGGTGATGGTCAACACCTGCGGCTTCGTCGAGGCGGCCAAGAAGGACTCCGTCGACACGCTGCTGCAGGCCGCCGACCTCAAGGCGTCCGGTCGGCCCCAGGCGGTCGTGGCCGTCGGCTGCCTCGCCGAGCGCTACGGCTCCGAGCTGGCCGAGTCGCTGCCGGAGGCGGACGCGGTGCTGGGCTTCGACGACTACGCCGACGTCGCGGGCCGGCTCTCCCACATCCTCGCCGGCGGCAAGCACGAGACTCACGTCCCGCGCGACCGGCGCACCCTGCTGCCCCTGGCCCCGTCGCAGCGTCGGGCTGCCGCCCGCACCACGGCCATCCCCGGCGTCCCGACGCAGACCAGCCCGGTGACGCCGCTGCCCGACGGCCTCGCGCCGGCGAGCGGCCCCCGCGCCTACCGGCGCCGCCTCAACGGCAGCCCGTACGCCCCGCTCAAGATCGCGTCGGGCTGCGACCGGCGCTGTGCGTTCTGCGCGATCCCCGCCTTCCGGGGCGCGTACGTCTCCCGCACGCCGGACGAAGTCGTCGGCGAGGCGCGCTGGCTGGTCGAGCAGGGCGTGCGCGAGGTCATGCTCGTGAGCGAGAACACCTCCTCGTACGGCAAGGACCTCGGCGACATCCGCCTGCTGGAGAAGCTGCTCGTCGACCTCGGCGCCGTGGACGGGCTCGAGCGGGTCCGGGTCTCCTACCTGCAGCCCGCCGAGATGCGCCCCGGCCTGGTCGAGGCCATGACGTCGCTACCGCATGTCGCCCCGTACTTCGACCTCTCCTTCCAGCACGCGGCCCCGAAGGTCCTGCGCCGGATGCGCCGCTTCGGCGACCCGGAGTCGTTCCTGGGCCTCATCGAGAGCATCCGCGCGGCCAACCCGCTCGCCGGCATCCGCAGCAACGTCATCGCCGGCTTCCCCGGCGAGACCGAGGCCGACGTCGAGGTGCTGAGCGAGTTCCTCGTGGCCGCACGGCTCGACGCGGTCGGCGTCTTCGGGTACTCCGACGAGGACGGCACCGAGGCCGCGGGTCTCGGCGGTCAGATCGACGAGGACGAGATCGAGGCACGCCGGGCCACGCTGGCCGACCTGGCCGACGAGCTGGTCACCCAGCGTGCGGAGGACCGGATCGGCGAGCGCGTCCGCGTGCTCGTCGAGGAGGTCGCCGGGCAGGGTGACGCGGAGGAGACCGTCGGCCGCGCCGCGCACCAGGGGCCGGAGGTCGACGGTTCCGTGACGCTGGACGTCGGTCATGCTGGGGTCGTGGGCACGTTCGTGGACGCGGTGGTGACGGGCAGCGACGGCGCGGACCTGCGGGCGGTGGCGTGAGCGGGGACACCAGCACCGGGACCACCCCGCGTCAGGTCAGCGCCTGGAACGTCCCCAACGCGCTGACCGTCCTCCGGCTCGTCATGGTGCCCGTCTTCGCGTGGGCGCTGCTGGCGCACCCCGACTCGGTCGGCTGGCGGGTCGTCTCCACCGCGATCTTCGTCGTCGCGATCTTCACCGACTTCGTGGACGGCAAGGTCGCCCGCAAGTACGGCCTCGTCACCAGCTTCGGCAAGCTCGCTGACCCCATCGCCGACAAGGCGCTGACCGGGATGGCCTTCATCGGGCTGTCGGTCCTCGGCGAGCTGCCGTGGTGGATCACCATCGTGATCCTCGTGCGCGAGTGGGGCATCACGGTGCTCCGCTTCGTCGTGATCCGCTACGGCGTCATCGCGGCTGACCGGGGCGGCAAGGCGAAGACCGTCCTGCAGGCGGTCGCGCTGACCCTGTTCCTGCTGCCGTTCCAGATGGTCGACGGGCTGCACTGGGTGCACACCGTCGGCTGGGTGGTGATGATCGCGGCGTTCGTGCTCACCGTCCTCACCGGCGCCAACTACGTCCGTTCGGCCGTACGCCTGCGCCGCAGCTCGGCCTCGGCGTGACCCCAGCGTGACCGGGGTCGGGGCGGCCGCCGACGTCCTCGCCGCCCTCCGCCGGCGCGGGCTCACGCTGGCCACCGCCGAGTCGCTGACCGGCGGGCTCGTCGGTGCGGCCCTGACGGCCGTCGCCGGCTCCTCGGACGTCTACCGCGGCGGCATCGTCTGCTACGCCACCGACCTCAAGGCGAGCCTCGTCGGCGTCCCCGCCGACCTGCTGGCCGAGCACGGTCCGGTGGCGCCGGAGACCGCGGCTGCACTGGCCGCCGGTGCCGCGCGCGTGTGCTGCGCGGACGTCGGGATCGCGACGACCGGGGTGGCCGGTCCGTCGCCCCAGGACGGGCACCCGGTGGGCGAGGTGTACGTCGGCGTGGCCGTCCCCGGGGCGGCCCCGCAGGTGCGTCCGCTGCGGCTGGCCGGGGACCGCGACGAGATCCGCCGCCAGACCGTGGACGCGGTCCTCACGCTGCTGCACGAGGCGCTCGACGCGCTAGCGGTGCCCCTGTCCTGACCCGGTCCGCGTGCTCGTGGCCAGGGTTGAGCGTGGTGCGCTCCGGCCGCGCGGCGGGGGTGGGTACAGTTTCTGCATGTCGTCTCTGACTCCGGTCAAGCAGGTGCTGGTCCGTGAGCTGATCGGGGAGTCGTTGCGCGAGGCGCGTACCGACCAGGGACGCACGCTGCGCGAGGTGTCGAAGGCCGCCCGGGTCAGCCTCGGCTACCTCTCCGAGGTCGAGCGTGGCCAGAAAGAGGCGTCGAGCGAGCTGCTCGCCTCGATCTGCGGAGCCCTGGACCTGCCGCTCTCGGTGGTCCTGAACGTCACCAGCGAGAAGATGGCCGCCGTCGAGCGCGTCGACAACCGCGTCACCCCGCTGCCGCACGTCCGCGCGATGGCCCAGGCCGCCTGAGCTGCTGCACCACCGCGCCGTCCCCGGCGCTGGTCCTAGGTCGCTCCCGCCTGGCGCTAACCCCTCCCACTGGCGTTTCGCACGCGTCCCGCTCGTTCGCTCGTTCTTGATGCGTTCGCTCGCGCTGCAGCACGAGCGGACGTCACAAGATCGCGCGAACGCGTGATCGGAAACGGCAAGGCCGCGCTCAGACGGACGGGCGGAGCCGTAGGCCCTGCGGCGTCATCCGGAAGCCCGCCTCCTGCAGGGCCGTGCTGACGCCCGCCGAGCCGAACACGTGACCGCCGTCGGCCCGCTCCACCGTGAGCTTGCCGAGGTGACCCTGGTGCACCGCTGACGCGAGCGCCTTCGCGGCCGGTCCGAGGAGACGCTCCGCCTCGGTGAAGGACAGCAACGTCTTCCCGCCGCGCTCCACGTAGAAGACGAGGGCTCCGTCGACCAGCACGACGAGCGCCCCGGCCTTGCGGCCCGGCCGGTGGCCCTCGCGCTCCGGCCACGGCAGGGCGGCGCCGTACGCGTTGGCCGGGTCGCACGCGGCCAGCACGGTCGCCGTCGGCTCGTCCGGCTCACGCTGCTGGGCGCGCAAGCGGTCGACGGCGCCGCTGAGCGCGAACTGCGCCGCGCCCAGGCCGTCGATGAAGTAGCCGCGCCGGCACTGCCCGGTCTCCTCCATCGTCGACATCGCCCGGTACGCGGCGCCGAACCCGCCGTCGGTGTTCTCGGTCATGACGGTCCCGCGGGTGACCACGCCGTAGCGGTCGAGCAGGCCGAAGACGTGTCCGGCGAGCTGTTCGGCCGGGGTCGAGGGCGAGCGCTCGACCAGCGACCACCGTCCCGCGGTGGTCGGGGACGACAGCCGCGGCGCCCGGGCGGGACGCCGGAGCCCCTGACCGCTCAGCCGGGCGCGGTGGGTCCTGGTCGCCGGTCGGCTCGGCTTGCGGTGCGCGCCACCGCCCTCGACCAGCGCCCGTACGGGGTTGAACGTGTCGGAGCTCACCAGCCCGGCCCAGGCCAGGTCCCACAGCGCGGCGACGTACTCGGCGCGGTCGGTGACGCCGACGGGGAGCACCGAGTCGAAGAACCGGGCTCCGCCCGCCCCGAGGGCGGCCAGCAGCTCCTGCCCGCGGTAGTGCGACGGCTCCGCGCCGGCGAGCGGCGGCTCCATCCCGGCGATGACGAAGCGGACCCAGCCGTCGGAGTCGCCGACCGCGCCGTCGCCGACCCAGCCGACCTCGCCGGCGGTCATCAGCTCGTCGAGCATCGCGGGGCGGTAGTCGGCGACGCGCGCCGGCAGCACCAGGCTCTCGACCGCGCTCGCGGGGAGGGCGCAGCCGTCGAGCTGCTCGAGGACCGCGAGCACCGCGTCCGCGCCGCGCGTGCCCGACCCGATGCCCTGCCACTCGGCGAGGAAGCGGCTGAACGCCACCTGCTCGACCGGCTCGACCTCGCGCCGCAGCGCCGCGAGCGTCCGGCGCTTGACCAGGGCGAGGACCTGGCCGTGGCAGTACTGCCGCCGGTCGGACTCCGCGTCGCCCATCTCGACGAACGACCCGGCCACGATCGTGCCGGCGGCGACCAGGGCGTCGCACGCCCCCTCGACCACGGCCCGGCCGAGGCCGTAGCGGGTCGCCACCGTAGACGCCAGGAACGGTCCATGCGTCCGCGCCCAGCGCTGGACCAGGTCCTCGATCGGGCGGGGCGACGACTCGGTGAAGCTCGCGGCCACGCCGGGTGGCACCGGCACACCGAGCCCGTCCCGCAGGCGTGGGACGTCCTCGGAGACGGCGACCATGGGCTGCCCGGCGATGCGGACCTCGACGACCCGGCGGTCGAGGACGAGCCGTTCCACCGCCGCCACCGGGTCGAAGCCCGGGGCGGACCGCAGCCGCAGCTCGTCGAGCGTGAACGGGCCCGCCGTCCGGACGGTGTCGTAGAGCCGCTCGACGTCGGAGGCCTGACGCTCCTCGCTCAGCCCCTGCAGGTCGGCCTCGGTGCGCGTGATGACGTCGGCGTCGAGCAGCGACTTGAGGCCGTCCTTGCCCAGCAGCTCGGCGAGCAGCGTGGCGTCGAGCGAGAGGGCCGCCGCCTTCTTCTCGGCGAGCGGGACGTCGCCCTCGTAGACGAAGGCCCCGACGTAGCCGAAGAGCAGGGACCGGGCGAAGGGCGACGCCTCCGACGTCTCGACCTCGACGATGCGCACCGAGCGCGAGGCGACCTGGCGCTGGACCTCGAGCAGCCCGTCCAGGTCGAAGACGTCGGTCAGGCACTCGCGCATCGTCTCCAGGACGATCGGGAACTCCGGGTACTGCGCGGCGACGGACAGCAGCTGGGCCGAGCGCATCCGCTGCTGCCACAGGGGCGAGCGGGACTTGGGGTCTCGGCGGGGCAGCAGGAGCGCCCGGGCGGCGCACTCGCGGAAGCGCGAGGCGAAGAGCGCCGAACCGCCGACCTCGTCGGTCACCACGCCCTCGATGGAGTCCGGGTCGAGGAGGATCAGGTCGGCTCCCGGCGGGGTCGACTCGGTGTCGGGGACCCGGAGCACCATGCCGTCGTTCGTCGCCGTGGCCTGGACCTCGAGCCCGTAGCGCTCGCGGGCCGCGCGCTCGACGGCGAGGGCCCACGGCGTCAGGACGCCGGTGCCGAGCGCGCAGTGGACGCAGACGCGCCAGTCGCCGAGCTCGTCGCGGAACCGCTCGAAGACGATGGTCTGGTCGGTCGGCAGCGAACCCGTCGCCGCCTCCTGCTCGCGCAGGTAGGTCAGCAGGTTGTTGGCGGCGTAGTCGTCGAGCCCCGCCTCGGCGAGCCGGTCCTCGGCCTGCGCGGGCGGCAGGGAGCCGACCTCGCGGACGAAGCGGCCGAACGCGCGGCCCAGCTCGAGGGGCCGCCCGGGGGCGTCGCCCTTCCAGAACGGCAGCCGGCCGGGGACGCCCGGCGCGGGGGAGACGAGCACCTGGTCGTGGGTGATCCCCTCCACGCGCCAGCTGGTGGTGCCGAGGGTGAAGACGTCGCTGACCCGGGTCTCGTAGACCATCTCCTCGTCGAGCTCGCCGACGCGACGGCCCGCCTCGTGCCGGCCGGAGGCGTTGCCCTCGCCCACGAGGAACACGCCGAACATGCCGCGGTCGGGGATGGTGCCGCCCGAGGTGACGGCGAGCCGCTGGGCACCGGGCCGGGCCGTGAGCACGCCCGTGTCGCGCTGCCAGACCACGCGGGGACGCAGCTCGGCGAAGTCCTCCGACGGGTAGCGCCCGCTCAGCATGTCCAGCACCGACTCGTACGCGCTCCACGGCAGGTCGCGGAACACGCCCGCCCGGCGCACCAGCGCGTACAGCTCGTCGACCTTGGTCTCCTCCATGGCGACCACGGCGACGATCTGCTGGGCGAGCACGTCCAGCGGGTTGCGGAGCTCGGAGACCTCCTCGATCGCGCCCTGCCGCATCCGCTCGACGACGACGGTGGACTCGATCAGGTCGCCGCGGTGGTTGGGGAAGAAGACGCCGCGCGAGACGGCACCGACCTGGTGGCCCGCGCGTCCGACCCGCTGGAGCCCGCTGGCCACCGACGGCGGCGACTCGACCTGGACGACGACGTCCACGGCCCCCATGTCGATGCCGAGCTCCAGCGAGGAGGTCGCGACGACGCAGGGCAGCTGCCCCGACTTCAGCGCGGCCTCGATGTCGGCCCGCTGCTCCTTGCTCACCGAGCCGTGGTGGGCCCGCGCGACGATCGGGGTGAACGTGCCGTCGTGCCCGGCGGAGGAGCCCGACTGCGCCATCACCTGGGCCGGCGGGCGGCGCGGCTGCGGCGGCGCGACGGCCCCGCCCTCCGCGTCGTCGGCGTCGTCGGCATCGTCCTCGGCGTCGTCGTCGACCTCGTCCGGGACGGCCTCGGCGCGGGCCGCCTCGAGGCGCTCGGCGTTCAGCTCGTTGAGGTGGGCGGTGAGCCGCTCCGCGAGGCGGCGCGAGTTGGCGAACACGATCGTCGAGCGGTGGTCGTTGATGACGTCGAGGATCCGGTTCTCCACGTGCGGCCAGATCGACGGCGCGCGCGTCGGCTTCTCGTCCTCGAGCGAGACCTGCCCGGGGGCGGAGGAGGCGCCGAGGTCGGTCATGTCCTCGACCGGCACGACGATGTCGAGGTCCCAGCGCTTCTCCGCGGGCGGGGCGACGACGTCGACGTCGTACGGCCCGCCGAGGTAGGCCGCGACCCGCGAGGCCGGGCGCACCGTGGCGGAGAGGCCGATGCGCTGCAGCGGACGCTCGGCGCCGCCCTCCTGGACGAGAGCCTCCAGGCGCTCGATCGAGACCGCGAAGTGGGCGCCCCGCTTGCTCCCGGCGAGCACGTGGACCTCGTCGAGGATCACCGTGCGCACCGAGCGCAGGACCTCGCGGGCAGACGAGGTGAGCATGAGGAACAACGACTCGGGCGTGGTGATGAGGATGTCCGGCGGCCGGCTCACGATGGCGCGGCGCTCGGCGGGCGTGGTGTCGCCGGAGCGGACGCCCACGGTGACGCTGGGCGGCGTCTGCCCCAGCCGTAGCGCGGTCTGGGTGATCCCGGTGAGCGGGGCCCGCAGGTTGCGCTCCACGTCGACCGCCAGGGCCTTCAGCGGGGAGATGTAGAGGACGCGGCAGCGTTCCTTGGGCGGCGGGGCGGGCTCGCGGGCCAGCTGGTCGAGGGACCACAGGAAGGCGGCGAGCGTCTTGCCGGAGCCGGTCGGGGCGACCACCAGGGCGTTGCGTCCCGCCGCGATGCTGGTCCACGCCCCGCGCTGCGCCCCGGTGGGCTCGGCGAACACCTCGCGGAACCACGTCGACGTCGCCGGCGTGAAGCCGTCCAGCGGGTCGGCGGGAGCCAGGATCGCGGTCACGTCCTCCATCTTGCCCGTGGCCACCGACACTTCTGCTGGGAGCGGACGACGCCGGGGCTACGGTGGGCGCCCGCCGACGCTCCGGACCGTCGGCGACGGGGGAGCGATGAAGGAGACCGAGCTGTGGGCGCGCCTGCAGCACCACCTGGGCGCGGGCTACTACCGCGTCTGGGCCGCCGAGCAGAGCCTCCCCGACGTGGGCGGCCGGACCGTGGTGCAGGCGCTGGAGGCGGGCGTCTCGTCGAAGGACGTCTGGCGCGCGGCCTGGACCGCGCTCGAGCTGCCCGCGCGCGAGCGCTGACCCGCCGGGCCCACAGGTGGCCGCCCGCGCCACCTCGTGTGGGGGTAGGACCGCGCGGTGACGAGTGGCGCCTGGCCCCCCGTCCCGGCCGCTGGCGTCGTCGGGGGAAGGTCGGGAGCGACCTCGTCGGGCCGTGGGCGTGTCGCCTAGCCCGTCGAACACCTGTTCGGTAAGTTGTCCACCGAAGCGGAACGACGGACCGGGTTCTCCACAGGCCGGGCGCCGAGGGCGGCCGATTGTCAGGGCCCGTCCCTACAGTCTCGTCAACGACCACAGCAGTCACGCCGACGAGGCGCACACACGAAGCCCCACGGGCGAGGAAAGAGGATCACGATGGCCGCAGGCGACCGCGACAAGGCGCTGGAGTCAGCCCTCGCGCAGATCGACAAGCAGTACGGCAAGGGATCGGTGATGCGCCTCGGTGACGAGGTCCGCGTCCCGATCGAGACGATCCCGACGGGGTCGATCGCGCTCGACCTCGCCCTCGGCATCGGGGGCCTGCCGCGCGGCCGGGTCGTCGAGATCTACGGCCCGGAGTCCAGCGGCAAGACGACGGTGGCGCTGCACGCCATCGCCAACGCCCAGGCCGCCGGCGGGATCTGCGCCTTCATCGACGCCGAGCACGCGCTGGACCCCGACTACGCCGCCCGGCTGGGGGTCGACACCGACTCGCTCCTGGTGAGCCAGCCGGACAACGGTGAGCAGGCCCTCGAGATCGCCGACATGCTCGTGCGCTCCGGGGCGCTCGCCCTGATCGTCATCGACTCCGTGGCCGCGCTCACCCCGCGCGCCGAGATCGAGGGCGAGATGGGGGACAGCCACGTCGGCCTGCAGGCCCGGCTGATGAGCCAGGCCCTGCGCAAGATGACGGGTGCGCTGAGCGGCGCGGGCACGACCGCGATCTTCATCAACCAGCTGCGCGAGAAGATCGGCGTCATGTTCGGCTCTCCGGAGACGACGACCGGTGGTCGCGCGCTGAAGTTCTACTCCTCCATCCGGCTCGACGTCCGCCGGATCGAGACCCTCAAGGACGGTCAGGACGCCGTGGGCAACCGCACCCGGGTCAAGGTCGTCAAGAACAAGGTCGCGCCGCCCTTCAAGCAGGCCGAGTTCGACATCCTGTACGGGTTCGGGATCAGCCGCGAGGGCAGCCTCATCGACCTCGGCGTCGAGTGCGGGATCATCCGCAAGGCCGGTGCGTGGTTCACCTACGACTCCGACCAGCTGGGCCAGGGCAAGGAAAACGCCCGCACCTACCTCAAGACCAACCCCGACATCGCGAACGAGATCGAGAAGAAGATCAAGGAGAAGATGGGCATCGGGCCGCGCGTCGACGCTCCGGCCGGGGTCGACCCGGTCACGGGCGAGGTCGAGTTCTAAGCGGTGCCTGACGACCTCGGCGCCTCGGCCGGCGCGTGCGGGTCGCCCGCCGAGGTCGATCAGGTCTCGGCGGCCCGGGAATGGCTGCGTCGCCACGGGGTCGACCCGGGCGACGAGATACCGGCTGCCGGGACCGGTGAGCTCGGCCGAGCGGTGGAGGCCGAGAGCGGGTACGCACGCAGCCGCCGGGCGCCGTCCGTCGGCTCCGGAAGTCGGTCTCTGACCCGACGGCGGTCCCGGGACCAGGAGGACGACCTCCCGGCAGGCTCCGACGGGGACGGCGACGACGACGGCGAGGTCACCCGGCGGAAGCGCGGTCGGGGCGCTGCGGTGCCCGAGCCGGACGCCGACCCAGAAGAGCTTGCGCGGGGAGTTGTGCTGCGCAAGCTCGCCGTGCAGGCCAGGACGCGGGTGGAGCTGGAGCGGGCGCTGGCGGAGCGGGACGTGCCCGAGGAGGCCGCGGCCGCCGTGCTCGACCGGATGACCGAGGTCGGGCTCGTGGACGACGTCACCTTCGCGCACGACTGGGTGTCGTCCCGGCAGCAGCGGCGTCACCTCAGCAAGACCGCCCTGCGGCGGGAGCTCCAGACCAAGGGCGTCGAGCGCGACGTGATCGACGACGCGCTCGCCGACGTCGAAGGCGCCGACGAGCACAGCGCCGCCCTGGACCTGGCCCGCCGCCGTGCGTCCCGGATGGGCGGGCTGGAGCGTGAGGTGGCGTACCGGAGGCTCGGCGGGGTGCTGGCGCGGCGGGGGTTCTCGTCGTCGGTCACGACCCGTGTGCTCTCGGAGGTGCTCGACGGCTTCGGCCGTGACGAGTGACGACGCGTGGGGCGCCTGGGACTGCCGGTGCTTGACCCTGTCGGGGGCCGGTCCTAACCTGCCAAGACGAGGGTTTTTCTGAACGCTGGCTCGATCTTGATATGTGTGACCGTGGACCTGAACAGGGCTCCGCGGACTGAAACCCGCTGCGGCGGACTGATATCTGTACGACGTCGTGGTGCCCGGACGAGAGAGACGCTCTCGACCCGTCCGGGCTCACGGTGAGCGCTGACGAAACCCCTCGAGGTGCGCGCACGCGCCCGTGAGGAGGGAGTCACCATGGCGGGTGGAGCATTCCAAGCCCTCGTCCTTGTCCTGCTGCTGATCGTCGTGGCCGTCGTCGGCGTCGTGGCGGTCGTGCTGCTGAGGCGGTCACGGACCTCGGCGGTCCGCGTCAGCTCGGAGGCGCCAGTCGTCGAGCCGCGCGGGCTGGACGACACCGCGGCGCAGACAGCCGTGACGCCGACCCCGACGTCGAGCGCGTTGACCTCCCCGAGCGCAGCAACGTCGAGCGCGTCGACGTCGGAGCCCGACCCGGACAGCGACCCGGACGCCGAGAGCGGCGCGCCGCACCAGGCCGCGGCACCCGAGCCCGTCAAGCACGTCGGGCCGCCGTCCCCGGAGGCCGCCCAGCTCGTCGAGCAGGCGAACGAGCGTGCCGCCGAGCTGATGGCGTCCGTGGCCCAGGCCCGCGCCGCGTTCGAGGAGCAGATGCAGGCCCGCCGCGACGAGCTGCGGGCGCAGCGCGTCGACGTCGAACGCCGTGAGCACCGCCTGACTGAGCGCGAGGAGCGCCTCGACGGCGAGCTCCGTTCGCTCAACGACCAGCTGGGCGCGGTCGACGCCACCCGAGCCGAGCTCGACGAGCGTCGCGGCCGGCTGGACGAGGCGGAGGTCGAGCGGCTGGCCGCCCTCGAGCGTGTGGCCGGGCTGACCGCCGAGCAGGCCAAGTCCGAGCTGGTCGCCGGCGTGGAGCACGACGCCAAGCGGCAGTCGGTGCTGGTCGCCCGGGAGATCGAGCGCAAGGCGCTGCGCGAGGCCGACGAGCGGGCCCGGAACATCGTCGTCGGGGCCATCCAGCGCGTCGCGTCCGACCAGACGTCCGAGTCCGTCGTGTCCGCGGTGCACCTGCCGGGCGACGAGATGAAGGGCCGGATCATCGGGCGCGAGGGGCGCAACATCCGCGCCTTCGAGCAGGTGACCGGGGTCAACGTCATGATCGACGACACCCCCGAGTCCGTCCTCCTCTCCTGCTTCGACCCGGTCCGCCGCGAGACCGCGCGGCTCACGCTGACCGAGCTGGTCAAGGACGGGCGCATCCACCCGGCCCGCATCGAGGAGGTCCACGAGCGCAGCCGGGGTCAGATCGAGGCGCTGTGCCTGCAGGCCGCGGAGGACGCGATGGCCGACGTCGGCATCACCGACCTGCACCCGGCGCTGGTCTCCATCCTCGGCACGCTGCGCTACCGGACGTCGTACGGGCAGAACGTCCTCAAGCACATGGTCGAGAGCGCCCACCTCGCCGGTCTGATGGCCGGCGAGCTGGGGCTCGACATCGCCCAGTGCAAGCGGTCGGCGTTCCTGCACGACATCGGCAAGGCGCTCACCCACGAGGTCGAGGGCTCCCACGCGATGGTCGGGGCCGACCTGGCCCGGCGCTACGGCGAGAACGCCGACGTCGTGCACGCGATCGAGGCCCACCACAACGAGGTCGAGGTGCGCACCGTCGAGGCCGTTCTGACGCAAGCGGCGGACGCCATCAGCGGCGGACGGCCCGGCGCTCGCCGGGAGACGCTGGAGGCGTACGTCCAGCGGCTGGAGAAGCTCGAGCAGATCGCCGGCGACCGGGACGGCGTGGAGAAGGTGTTCGCCATGCAGGCCGGGCGCGAGATCCGGGTGATGGTCGCGCCCGAGGAGATCGACGACATCGCGGCCCAGGTGCTGGCCCGCGACATCGCCAAGCAGATCGAGGAGGACCTGACCTACCCCGGTCAGATCAAGGTCGTCGTGGTGCGGGAGTCGCGGGCGACCGAGACCGCACGCTGAGCGAACGTCCGCCGGGTCGGGCCCCGGCGGGCGGTCGAGTGTGCGCGGCTCAGCGGAGCGGGGGCCCCTCGACCGAGGCCGGCCCGGCCGCCACCAGACCGGGTCCCGCCGGACCGGCTCCACCGGCGACCGGACCCGCCGTGCGCTGCGCCCGCTTCAGGCGACGCTCGACGACCCGGGCGACCACCGTCAGCGTGTAGTTGAGGGCGATGAAGAGCGCTGCGACCACGATCAGGGTCGGGATCAGGTTCCCGTAGACCGTGGACAGCGTCGTGCCGGACCGCAGCAGCTCGGTGAAGCTGATGATGTAGCCCAGCGCGGTGTCCTTGAGGATCACCACGAGCTGGCTGATCAGCGACGGCAGCATGGCGGTGACCGCCTGCGGCAGCAGCACCGTGACCAGCGTCTGACGTGGCGTCAGCCCGATCGCCAGACCGGCCTCGCGCTGACCCTTGGGCAGGGCGAAGACCCCGGAGCGGATCAGCTCGGCGATGACGGCGGAGTTGTAGAGGGTCAGACCGCCGACGACGCCGACGAACGTCGAGGTGTCACCCAGGACGCCGAGCACGAAGATGCAGAAGTAGTAGACGAACAGCATCATCACGAGCACCGGCACCGAGCGCAGGAACTCGACGAGGGCGCCGCAGACCATGCGGACGGGCCGGGCCTCGGACAGTCGGCCGAGGCCGAGCAGCACGCCGAAGACGCCCGACAGGACGACCGCGGCCCCCGCCGCCTTGAGCGTGGCCAGCAGGCCCGGGAGCAGGTAGGACGTCCACGTCTCCGGGTCGAGGAACGGGGCCCACTTCTGCGCGGTGAACTGGTTGTTGTCGGGCGACGCCAGCGCGCGGACGAGGACGAGCAGCAACGCCGCGATCAGGAGGACGCCGACGACGCCGAGCACCCGGTAGAGCCGTCGCGCCCGGGGCCCCGGGACGTCGAAGAGGACGGCCTGGGCGCTCATCGCTGCACCACCAGACGCCGGGACAGGCTGGTGAACAGCAGACCGGTCGGCAGCGTGAGCACGACGAAGCACGCGGCCACGAGCAGGAAGATCGCGTACAGCAGCGACGGGTTGAGCTCGATCATCCCGCGCATCACGTACGACAGCTCGGCGACGCCGATCGTGGCGACCACGGTCGTGTTCTTGGTCAGCGCGATGAGCGTGTTCCCGAGCGGCGCGATCGCCCCGCGGAACGCCTGCGGCAGGATCACCTCGCGCAGCGAGGCGCCGAACCCCAGCCCGATCGCCCGGGCCGCCTCCGCCTGACCCTGCGGCACGGTGTTGATGCCGCTCCGCAGGGCCTCGGCGACGAACGAGGCGTGGTAGACCGACAGCGCGATCAGCCCGAACCGGAAGTTGTTGTCGACGATCTCGGTCGGCGACCCCGCCGCCGCCAGGCTCACCCCGAGCGTGTTCAGCAGCCCGAAGGCGCAGAAGAACACGATCAGGGTGAGCGGCGTGTTGCGGATCAGGGTCACGTACGCCGTCCCGAAGGCCTGCAGCACCCCGACGGGGGACACCCGGCAGACGGCGACGACCGTCCCGACGACCAGCGCCCCGATGGCCGACCAGAAGGTCAGCTTGACCGTCATCCAGAAGGCCGCCAGGACGTCGTAGCTCTCCAGGAGCGTCGACAACGCGTCCATCAGGCGCGGGCCGCCGACGCGCCGGCCCGCACGGGCCGGCAGCGCACCAGGATCACGAGCAGGGCTCGGGCGTGGGCGGGTTCGTGGCGGCGTCGGGCTTGAAGTCGGCGCCGACGGTGTCGTCGAGCGCCTTCTGCCACGCGCCGTCCGAGACCATCTTGGTGATCGCCGCGTTGACCTTCTCGCACGTCGCGGTGTCGCCCTTCATGAGCCCGACGCCGTACTTCTCGGTGGAGAAGGTCTGACCGACCACCTTGAGCTTGCCCTCGTACTGCGGCTGCGCGGCGAAGCCCGCGAGGATGACGTTGTCGGTCGTGACCGCGTCGATCCGGCCGCTGTTCAGCGCCTCGACGCACTTGGAGTACGTGTCGTACTCCTGCAGCTGCACCTGGCCCGCGAACTGGTCCTGCACCTTCTTGGCCGAGGTGGACCCGGTGACCGAGCACAGCTTCTTGCCGTTCAGCGCGTCCGGCCCGGTGATGTCGGAGTCCGCCTTGACCAGGAGGTCCTGGCCCGCCACGAAGTACGGGCCGCCGAACGACACCTTCTGCTTGCGGTCGTCGGTGATCGAGTAGGTCGCGAAGATCATCTTGACCTGGCCGCTCTGCAGCAGGGTCTCGCGCTGGGCGGACGGGGCCTCCTTGAAGGTCACGTCGGTGTAGCCGAGCTCCTTGGCCACGTACTGCGCGACCTCGACGTCGAACCCCTTGAACTCGCTGCCGACCTGCTGGCCGAGCCCGGGCTGGTCGAACTTGATCCCGACCGTCACGGGCCCGCCGGCGCCGGCGGAGCCGCCGCTGCCGGCCTCGGGGACGGCGTTCTCCGCGCTGGCGCAGGAGGCCGTCGTCAGGGCGAGCCCGGCCGCTGCTAGGGCTCCGAGGATCTGGTTGCGTGTCATCGTCTCTGCCTCCGGTGTCGGCGGGGGCTGGGGTGGCCAGCCGCCCGCTCCTGGACGAACGTCCGCGCGCCGGTCGGCGCACGGGGTGGGGGAGCAGTCCTCAGTGGGTGAGGATCTTGCTCAGGAAGTCCTGCGCGCGCTCGGTCCGCGGGGACGTGAAGAACGACTCGGGGCCGCCCTCCTCGACGATCTTCCCGTCGGCCATGAAGACCACGCGGTTCGCGGCCTTGCGGGCGAAGCCCATCTCGTGGGTGACGACGACCATGGTCATCCCGCCCTTGGCGAGCCCGACCATGACGTCGAGGACCTCGTTGACCATCTCCGGGTCGAGGGCCGAGGTCGGCTCGTCGAAGAGGATGACCTTCGGGTCCATCGCCAGCGCGCGGGCGATGGCGACGCGCTGCTGCTGCCCGCCCGAGAGCTGGGCCGGGTACTTGTCGGCCTGGGACTCGACGCCGACCCGGGTCAGCAGCTCCAGCCCGCGCTCGCGGGCCTGGGCCGCGGGGACCTTGCGGACCTTGATCGGTCCGAGGGTCACGTTCTCGAGCACGGTCTTGTGCGCGAAGAGGTTGAACGACTGGAAGACCATCCCCACGTCGGCCCGCAGGTTCGCGAGCGCCCGGCCCTCCTCGGGCAGCCGCTCGCCGTCGATGGTGATCGAGCCCGACCCGATCGTCTCCAGCCGGTTGATCACCCGGCACAGCGTGGACTTGCCGGAGCCCGACGGGCCCAGCACCACCACGACCTCGCCCTTGGCCACCGTGAGGTTGACGTGCTGCAGGACGTGCAGGTCGCCGAAGTGCTTGTCGACGTCCTCCAGCACGACCAGCGGAGGTCCGACGCCTGGGGCTTCCATCGTCGCAAAGTAGTGGGAGACGGGGCCCCGGCGACAGCCCCCGGGCCGGGCGTCACCCAAAGGAACCGCAATTGTTACGGTTCTTTTGGCATATAGCCCGTCTATCGACCTCGAATCCCCCACCGGAACGACAAGGTTTCGCCCGGCGCCACGACCCGCATCCCGGCGTGCGTCGGGCCCTCGTTGAAGGCGTCCGGGCCGCAGGTCATCGGCTCCACGGCGATGCCCACGTCGCGCCGCTTCTCGCCGGTGAAGACCTGCGCCCAGCCGAAGGAGGCGTCGGCCCAGAGCGCGGCGTAGCGGTCCTCACGCTCCAGCGTGGCGGTCCAGCCGCCGGTGTCGTCGCGCACGAGGTCGGTGTACGCGGTGTCGAGCACCCGGTCGCCCACCGGGGAGCCGTCGCGCAGGTCGAGTCCGGTGCCGTCGACGGGGGAGACCGCGACGGGCAGGAGCCGGTCGTCCACCTCGAGCCGGCTGGCCGCGGGCAGCGTCACGCGCACCTGATCCACCGAGTTCTCGCCGACGGTGAGGTAGGGGTGGGCGCCGTAGCCGAAGGGCACGTCCGCCTCCCCGACGTTGGTCGCCTCGAGGGTGACGTGGAGCCCGTCCTCGGTCAGCCGGTAGGTCAGCTCCGCGTGCAGGACGCCCGGCCACCCCGGCTGGCTGTAGATCGTGAGCCCGGCCACGACGTGGGACTCCCCGTGCTCGACCACCGTCCACGGCACGTAGCGCGCGAGCCCGTGGCTGGCGTTGTGGCGCGGCGGCTCGCTGAGGACGAGCTGCTGGGTCTTGCCGGCCCACGGGTAGCGGCCGTCGCGGATCCGGTTGGGCCACGGCACGAGCTGCTGGCCCCGGCCCCCGGAGACCGGCTCGTCGGCGGCGTACCCCTTCACCACGTCGAGCCCGCCGACGGTGTAGCGCCGCAGGCCTGCGCCCAGCTCGGTGACCGTCGCCTCCTGGTCCCCGAGCACGAGGTCGAGCTGCTTCCCGGTGGGGTACGTCACGGATCGCACTCTAGAGCGGGCGCGATTACGCTGGCCGGGCCATGACCCTGACCGCGATCCCGACGAGCACCCGCGCTGCCGACCCCACCTCCGAGGGTGCGGGGCGGACGTACGCGATCCGCACGCACGGCTGCCAGATGAACGTGCACGACTCCGAGCGGCTGGCCGGGCTGCTGGAGGAGGCGGGGTACGCGAAGGCGCCGGGTGATCTGGCCGACGTCGTCGTCTTCAACACCTGCGCGGTGCGCGAGAACGCCGACAACAAGCTCTACGGCACGCTCGGGCTCCTGCGCCGGGACAAGAAGGCGCACCCGGACATGCAGATCGCGGTCGGCGGCTGCCTGGCCCAGAAGGACCGCGGCGAGATCACCCGCCGGGCGCCGTGGGTCGACGTCGTCTTCGGCACCCACAACATCGGGTCGCTGCCGACGCTCCTCGAGCGGGCCCGCGTCGAGGAGGCCGCCCAGGTCGAGATCGCCGAGTCCCTGGAGCGTTTCCCCTCGACCCTGCCCACGCGGCGCGACAGCGCGTACGCGGCGTGGGTGTCGGTGAGCGTCGGCTGCAACAACACCTGCACGTTCTGCATCGTGCCGTCGCTCCGCGGGCGCGAGGAGGACCGCCGGCCCGGCGAGATCCTGGCCGAGATCGAGATGCTCGTCGCCGAGGGCGTGCAGGAGGTCACCCTGCTCGGGCAGAACGTGAACGCGTACGGCGTCGAGTTCGGCGACCGCGGGGCGTTCGCCAAGCTGCTGCGGGCCTGCGGTCAGGTCGAGGGCCTCGAGCGCGTCCGCTTCACCTCGCCGCACCCCCGCGACTTCACCCCCGACGTCATCGCGGCCATGGCCGAGACGCCGAACGTCATGCCCCAGCTCCACATGCCGCTGCAGTCGGGCTCGGACCGGGTCCTGCGCGCGATGCGGCGCTCCTACCGCAGCGACAAGTACCTGCGGATCATCGACGACGTGCGCGCCGCGCTGCCGCAGGCCGCCATCACCACCGACATCATCGTGGGCTTCCCCGGCGAGACCGAGGAGGACTTCCAGGCCACGCTCGACGTCGCCGCGGCGTCGCGCTTCGCCGCGGCCTTCACGTTCCAGTACTCGATCCGCCCGGGCACGCCGGCGGCGACGATGCCGGACCAGGTGCCGCGCCAGGTCGTCCAGGAACGCTACGAGCGGCTCGTCGCGCTCGTCGAGGACATCGCCTGGTCGGAGAACCGGGCGCAGGTCGGGCGGACGCTCGAGGTCATGTTCGCCGACGGCGAGGGCCGCAAGGACGCCGCGACCGCCCGGATGTCCGGGCGGGCCCGCGACAACCGGCTGGTCCACGTCCGTGTGCCGGAGGACCCTGCCGCCCAGCCCCGTCCCGGCGACCTGGCCGACGTCGTGGTCACCTACGCCGCGCCGCACCACCTCACGGCCGACGACGGGGTGCTCGACCTGCGGCGTACGCGGGGTGGCGACGCCTGGGCGGCCCGCCAGGCCGGCGCCGGACCGGCGCGACCCGTCGTGAGCCTCGGCCTCCCGGCGATCGGCGTGCCCGCGCCTCTCGCGCCCGCGAACGCCTGCGGCTGAGCCCCCGGGCTGGCACCCTGCTGCCATGCCTGACGACTGGAGCTGGTTCTTCAGCAGCGAGTACGGCCGTGACCGGATGCTGCGTGAGGAGGTCGAGGGGCTGCAGGCCAGCGCGTCGGCGAGCTCGGCCCAGTCCGCGCGGCTGAGCAGCCAGCTCCGGACGTTGCAGGGCTCGATCGAGTCCCGGCTGCAGGCGCTGTCGACGGCGTTCGACGCCTACGTCGAGCTCGGGGACGTGCGTGAGCAGCTCGCCGCCCACCCCGACACGAGCGCCGTCCGGCGTGACGTCCTCCGCGCGCTGACGGTGCTGGAGCAGCGCGGCGTCCCCGAGCCCGTCGACGGGCGCGACGTCGACTACTGGCTCGTCGACGCGGCGAACGAGGTGCTCCGGCTGGCGTCCACGAGCGGGGTGGCCGACGTCGCCCCGACGCCGGGGACCAGCCAGGAGCACGAGACGTTCGTGGTCGCGGCGCTCGGGTGGCTCGGTCACGGGGATCGCGTGGCCGCCCGGGTCGCGCCGCTGCTGGTCGGGGACGGTGCGCTCGCCGCGCCGCAGGTCCTGCTGTGGCGGGCGGCCACGCACGGCCTGTACGGCGACGTCCTCGGTACGGTCCGCGAGAGCTGGGGGACCGACCTCGACCTGGGTGGGTCCACCTGGGACGCGTTCGCGCAGCGGGCCGCCGGCTCCGCGGAACCGGTCGCCGTGCTCCGCCGGTTCCAGGAGGTGCTCGACGGGACCTGGACACCGGATGTTGCGCCGACCGCGACCGCGGACGCCGTCCCCTCCAAGGACGCCCCGCCCACCGACGACCGGGCCGCGCTGCGCCGGCTGCTGGACGCCCTGGTCGGTGCCGGTCTGGGCGACGAGCGGGCCCTGCTGGAGCGCGCCCGGGTGCTCCGGGCCCGGATCGAGGACCCGGGGGCGGTCGAGGCCGACCCGCAGGCCGAGCCGCCCCGGACGAGCACGACCGACCTCGTGCAGCAGGCGCTGCTCGACCCGGGCACCACGTCGGACGCGCGCCGACGGCTGGCGGCGTGGGCGCGCCCCGGCCTGGAGGCGGCCGCACAGGAGATCGGCGTCCGGGTGGCGGCCGAGCAGCCCGGTCCGGTCGTGGCGAGCACGCCGCTGGGTCAGGTGGAGGTCGGGACCGACGGTGCCGACCCGGCCCGTCTGGCGCAGCTCGACGTCCTGGCGGACCAGCGCTGGGCCACGCCTCGGTCACGGGTGCTGGTGCCCGGGGTCCTGGCCGGCGTCGCGCTCGTGGTCGGGCTGGTCCTGCTCGCCATGGAGCTCGGGGCCCTCGGGGTGTTCCTGCTGGTCGTCGCCGTGGTGGCCGGCGGCCTCACGCTCCGCGAGCTGTTCCGGGCCCGGACGCGACGCCGCGAGCTGGCCGACGCCCGGCAGCGGGTGCAGCAGAAGGTTGCCGAGGCCCGGGAGGTGGCGGTCGCCGCGCGTCAGGCCGCGCAGGAGAAGAAGGCGCAGGTCGCCGGGCTGGCCCGGGCGGTCGTCGAGAGCGGGACGCCGGCGGGCCCCGACCTGCGCTGAAGCCGGACCCTAGACCGGACGGCCCGTGTCCGGCGGCGTGTCGCGGCGCGCCTGCTCGCCGAGCTTGTCCTTGGCCAGGTCGGCGACGCGGTCGATGTGCGAGGCGTGCTTGCCGCCGGTCCGCTTGTCGGCCTCGCCCGCCACCCGGTCGACCAGGGGGTCGATCTTGTCCGCGTGCTTCTCCAGCGCGTCACGTGCCTTGTCGAAGATGCCCATCGTCCAAGCCTAGGCGGGCGGTCGGTCCTCGGCCCCCGTCCCAATAGGCTGACGATCAGCCGAACCCCTTCCGGGTGGTCGGCACCACCGTCGGGAGGTCCTCGTGGTCGCCGACGACCCGACGCAGGCCGGCCCGCTGCCGTCCTTCTCCGGCCTCGGCGGGGAGCAACGCTTCCGGACCGAGGTCGCCCGGGCCACCGCGGGCGTCGACGCGAGCGGGCGTTGGTTGGTGGCCCTGCCTCCGCTGCTGCGCCGGCTGGTGGACTACGACGCCCTGTGGCTGGGGCGCCTCGACGACGCCTCCGGGCGGTACCTGCCCCTGATCGAGGACGGCGCCGCCGAGTCGCTGCACCGGCTCTTCGCCGACGACGTCGGGGCGGCCGACGTCCGTCGGCTCGGGCTGCGTCGACCCGGCTGGCCGATGCTCGGGCACCGGATCGCGGCGCAGCTCGCCGGGCTCCAGGGGTGGCGGGACTACCTCGCCCCGGCCGGCTTCCACGACGGGCTCGGCGTCGGCCTCATGACCGCCGACGACCGGCACGTCGGCTACCTCACCCTGCTGACCTACCGGCGCGAGACCGCCACGGCCATGGCGGCGGCGCTGCTCCACGCCGTCAACCCCCTCCTCGCGGGCGCCGTCGACCGGACCACGGTCCCGCGGGCACCAGACTGAGCGCCATGACGATCGTGATCGTGGGCCCGACCGCATCCGGGAAGTCCGGGCTCGCGGTCGCCCTCGCCCTCGCGTACGCGGCGCGCGGGCAGCCCGCCGAGGTGGTCAGTGCGGACTCGATGCTGGTCTACCGCGGCATGGACGTGGGCACGGCCAAGCCGTCGGCCCGCGAGCGCGCCGGCGTGGTGCACCACCTCGTCGACGTGCTGGACGTGACCCAGACCGCGACGGTGGCCGGGTTCCAGAGCATGGCCCGGGCCGCGGTCGCCGGCTGCCGGGCGCGCGGGGTCGTGCCGATCCTCGTCGGGGGGTCGGCCCTCTACGTCCGGGCCGTGGTCGACGCGTTCGAGTTCCCCGGGACGGACCCGGCCTTGAGGGGCCGCCTCGAGGCGGAGCTGGCGGAGGTCGGGCCGGAGGCGCTGCACGCCCGCCTGGCCGAGCGCGACCCCGGGGCGGCGGCCCGGATCGAGCCCGCCAACGGCCGTCGCGTCGTCCGGGCGCTCGAGGTCGGCGAGATCACCGGACGGCCGTACGTGGCGGAGCTCCCGGAACGTCGGTACGCGCTGCCGGACGTCGTCCAGATCGGCCTCGACGTGCCGAGGCCGATGCTCGACGAGCGGATCCGGCGCCGGGTCGACCTGATGTGGGAGGCCGGCCTGGTCGACGAGGTCCGGCTCCTGGAACGGTCCGGGCTCCGCGACGGGGTGACGGCGTCGCGGGCGCTCGGCTACCGCCAGGTCCTGCAGCACCTCGACGGCGAGGTCGACGAGGCCACCGCCCGCGAGGCGACGGTCGTCGCGACCCGGAAGTTCGCGCGTCGGCAGGACGGCTGGTTCCGCAAGGACGAGCGCATCACCTGGCTGGAGCACGACCGTCCCGACCTGGTCGACGCGGCCCTCGTCCTCGCCGGCCCCGAGGGGACCGGAGCCTGAGGCGTGCCGCGACCGGTGGGACGATAGGGCCGTGCGGCGGTGGAGGTTCAGCAAGGGGCACGGCACGCAGAACGACTTCGTCGTCCTGCTCGACCGGGAGAACACCCTCGACATGTCGGACGACGACGTGCGGTGGCTGTGCGACCGGCGCGCCGGGATCGGCGGTGACGGTCTGCTGCGGGCGGTGCGGGCCCGGCACGTCCCGGAGTGGGACGGCGACCCCGACCTGTGGTTCATGGACTACCGCAACGCCGACGGCTCGCTGGCGCAGATGTGCGGCAACGGCGTACGCGTCTTCGTCCGCTACCTGCTGGACGAGGGCCTCGCCACCGGTCCGGACGTCGACGTCGCCACCCGCGCGGGTCTGCGGCCCGCGTCGGTCCTGGCGGACGGTCGGGTGCGGGTCGCGATGGGGCCGGTCGCGGTGGGTGACGGCGCGGTGCACGTGTCGACCGCCGACGGGTCCGAGTTCGAGGCGACGCCCGTCGACGTGGGCAACCCGCACGCCGTGAGCTTCGGTCCGCCCCGGGCGCTCGACCTGACCCGCCCGCCCGCGTGGGCACCGGCCACGGCCTTCCCCGAGGGCGTCAACCTGGAGTTCGTCGAGACGGTCGGCGCACGCCACGTCGCGATGCGGGTCTACGAGCGCGGGGTGGGCGAGACGCGCTCCTGCGGGACCGGCACGGTCGCGGTGGTCGCGGCGAGCCAGGCGCGCGACGGCGACGGGGACGGCACGTGGACCGTCGACGTCCCCGGCGGGCAGGTCGAGGTCGAGCTGGCCGACGGTCAGGCCTGGCTGACCGGACCGGCGGTGCTGGTCGCGTACGGCGAGGTCACCCTGCCGAACGCCTGACCACCGCAGCCGCGCGCCGTCGGCACAGCCGCCCAGGCTGCGGCCTGAGCGGCTGTGCGCAGGGTGCGCGGCTCTGTGTCAGCGAGCGGCGGTGTGGTGCAGCGCGGGGTGGCGCGGGTCGAAGGCCAGGGCGCGCCTCACGGCGTTCCACACGGGAGCGAGCTCGTCGCGGTAGACGACGGCGACGGCGGTCAGCGGGATGCCGAGGCAGAGGACGCCGAGGGCGGCCAGGAGCAGGGTGACGAACGTGGTCATGAGGGTTGTCTCTTTCGCTTGACGATGAAGGAGACAACGTTGTCAACGTCCAGGGTAGCGACCGTCGGGCGTGTTCGCACGCGGCGCGTCGAGGTGGTGTCCGCCGATCCGGTCGCGGGACCGTGGCGCGTCGGCGCCGTCGGCTCGGCAGAAGGACCTGTGGACAGCGGCCGAAGCAGGTGCCCACGGTTGGCCCTGCGTGAGAGTCTGGGGACAAGATGAGTCTGCCTCGCACCGATGACCCCACGCTCGACGACGACGCCGTCCGACCCGAGGACGAGCTGGTCGTCGAGACCGTCCGCCGACCCCGCGCACCCCGACCCGTCGATCCCGACGGCGTCGACGGCGAGCAGCTCGACCGCGCCGACCGGCAGTCGCTGCGCCGCGTCGGAGGCATGTCGACCGAGCTCGCCGACATCAGCGAGGTCGAGTACCGCCAGCTGCTGCTGGAGCGGGTCGTCCTCGTCAGCGTCTGGACGACGGGCAGCCAGGTCGACGTCGACAACTCGGTGGCCGAGCTCAAGCTGCTCGCCGAGACGGCCGGTTCCCAGGTGCTCGAGGGTCTCGTCCAGCGCCGCGCGATCCCCGACCCGGCCACGTACATCGGGTCCGGCAAGGTCGCCGAGCTGCGCGAGGTCGTGGTGTCGACGGGCGCCGACACCGTGATCTGCGACGGCGAGCTCAGCCCCGCCCAGCTGCGCAACCTCGAGGACAAGGTCAAGGTCAAGGTCATCGACCGGACCGCGCTGATCCTCGACATCTTCGCCCAGCACGCCAAGAGCGCGGAGGGCAAGGCCCAGGTCGAGCTCGCGCAGCTCAACTACCTCAAGCAGCGCCTGCGCGGCTGGGGTGGCAACCTCTCGCGCCAGGCCGGTGGTCGCGCCGCCGGCGGTGCGGGCATCGGTGGCCGCGGACCGGGTGAGACCAAGCTGGAGACCGACCGCCGCCGGATCAACCACCGCATCTCGCGCCTGCGCAGCGCGCTGCGGGACATGGACGGCACGCGGGAGACGAAACGGGCCGAGCGGCGGCGCCACCAGGTGCCGTCGGTCGCGATCGTGGGCTACACCAACGCGGGCAAGTCGAGCCTCCTCAACCGGCTCACCGGGGCGGGCGTGCTCGTCGAGGACGCGCTGTTCGCGACGCTGGACCCGACCACGCGTCGTTCGGCCACCGTGGACGGGCGGGTCTTCACGCTCACCGACACCGTCGGGTTCGTCCGGCACCTGCCCCACGACCTGGTCGAGGCCTTCGCGTCCACGCTGGAGGAGTCGGCGCAGGCCGACCTCCTGCTCCACGTGGTCGACGGGTCGGACCCCGACCCCGAGGGCCAGATCCACGCCGTGCACGAGGTGCTGACGCAGATCGGCGCGGGCACCGTCTCCGAGCTCGTCGTGATCAACAAGTCGGACCTGGCCACCCCCGACGCGATCGCCGCGCTCCGGGCGCGCCACCGCGACGCGGTCGTCGTGTCGGCCCGGACGGGCGAGGGCTTCGAAGAGCTCCGGCGCACGCTCGAGTCCCGGCTGCCCCGGCCCGAGGTCGAGGTCCACGCGCTGATCCCGTACGAGCGGGGCGACCTGCTCGACCGGGTGCACCAGGCCGGCGAGCTGCTCACCACCGAGCACACCGGCGAAGGGACGCTCGTCGTCGCGCGGGTGAACGCCGACCTGGCCGGCGAGCTCGCCGTCTTCGAGCGGGGGAGCGTGCCCGCGGACCCCACCGTCCGCGGTGCCTGAGCAGACCCTCACGGCGCCGACCGGTTCGACCCGGCCGGCGTCCGAGGCGGCGAAGCCCGGCCACCGCCAGGTGCTGGACGACGCCGTCGCCGGCATCGGCGGCTCCGACCGGCCGGGTCAGCACGCGATGGCCGACGCGGTCGCCCAGGCGCTCGGTGACGGGCGGCACCTCCTCGTCCAGGCGGGGACGGGCACCGGCAAGTCGCTCGGCTACCTCGCCCCCGCCCTGGTCTGGCTGACCGAGCACCCGGGGGAGCGGATCGTCGTGGCGACCGCGACGCTCGCGCTGCAGGCCCAGCTCGCGCACGCCGACATCCCGGCCGCGATCGACGCGGTCGAGCACGTGACCGGCAAGCGCCCCGAGTTCTCCGTGCTCAAGGGCCGCAGCAACTACGCCTGCCTGCTCCGGGTGCGGGACGGCGGCACGTCCGACCAGGGCACGCTGATCTCCGCGGACGACCTGGTGGCGACGGCCCGGACCGCCCCGACCGCCGACTCCGCGCTCGGGGCCGAGGTCCTGGCCCTGCGCGAGTGGGCCGAGGACCAGGCGTCGACCGGCGGCGTCGCGGACCGTGACGACGCCCCCACCCACAGCGACCGGGCCTGGCACCAGGTGTCGGTCCCCGCCCGGGAGTGCCTGGGGGCCCAGCGGTGCCCGCACGGGGACTCCTGCCTGGTCGAGGTCTCCCGCGACCGGGCGCGTTCCGCGAGCCTCGTCGTCACCAACCACGCGCTCCTGGCGATCGACGCGATGCAGGGCGGGACGGCGGTGCCCGAGCACCGGGCCGTCATCGTGGACGAGGCGCACGAGCTCGTCGCCCGCGTGACCGGCGCGGCCTCGGGCGAGCTGAGCCCGCAGCAGGTCGAGCGGGTCGGCAAGCGGGCCGTGACGTTCCTGTCCGACGAGACGGCCCTGGAGCTGCTCGAGTCCGCCGACGACCTGCGCGAGGCGCTGGACGAGTCGCCGCTCGAGCGCGTCGAGGACCCGTCCTCGGCCTTCGTCGCGGCCGTGGAGCGGGTGCGTGCCGCGTCGCGGGCCGCAGTCTCCGGGCTCACGAGCGGCTCGGAGAAGGCGAGCCCCGAGCAGCGGCAGGCCGCCGCGGCGGTGAGTGAGGTCTTCGACGTCGCCGAGCGGATGGCCGCGCTGTCGGCGTACGACGTGGTGTGGGTGACCGAGCGGGAACGTTCCGGGCGCGAGGCGCGCGTCGCGCCCCTGTCCGTCGCCGGGCTCATGCGCTCCGCGGTGTTCGGCGAGCGCACGGTCGTGCTCACCTCGGCCACCCTCAAGCTCGGTGACGACTTCGGGCCCAGCGCGGGCAGCCTCGGGCTGCGGGCCCGGGACCGCGACGACGAGTCCTCGCCGTACGTGCCCGTCGCGTCCGGCGGGGACAAGGCCGGCGCCGACGTCGTCGTCCCGTGGCGCGCCCTCGACGTCGGGTCGCCCTTCGACTACCGCCACCAGGCGATCCGCTACGTCGCCCGGACCCTGCCGACCCCGGGGCGCGACGGGATGAGCAAAGAGGTTCTTGACGAGATCGCCGAGCTGGTGTGGGCGGCCGGGGGGCGCACCCTCGGGCTGTTCTCGTCGCGGCGGGCCGCCGAAGCCGCGGCGGTGCACGTCCGGCGGCAGCTGCCCAAGATGACGATCCTGTGCCAGGGCGACGCCCAGCTCTCCGACCTGACCCGCCGCTTCACCGCGGAGGAGACGACGAGCCTCTTCGGCACGCTCTCGCTCTGGCAGGGCGTCGACGTCCCGGGCGCGACCTGCCAGCTCGTGATCATCGACCGCATCCCCTTCCCCCGGCCCGACGAGCCGCTCACGCTGGCCCGGCAGAAGGCGGTCGCTGACGCGGGCGGGAACGGCTTCATGAGCGTCGCGGCCACCCACGCCGCGCTGCTGCTCGCGCAGGGCTCCGGCCGCCTGGTGCGCCGCAGCAGCGACCGCGGGGTCGTCGCGGTGCTCGACCCGCGGCTGGTGACCGCGCGCTACGGGTCGTTCCTGCGCGCGTCCATGCCCGACATGTGGGAGACCACCGACCGCGAGATCGCCGTGGGGGCGCTCCGTCGGCTGGCCGAGACGCCGTAGGGCGGCCGACCGGACGCCGACCTCCGCCGGTCGGGTGACAGGGTGTGCCGCATGGAGCACACCTACGACGTCGACCTGGCCGTCATCGGCTCGGGCCCGGGCGGTCAGAAGGCGGCGATCATGGCCGCCAAGCTGGGCAAGAAGGTCTGCGTCATCGACAGCAAGTCGATGGTCGGCGGGGTGTGCGTCAACACCGGGACCATCCCGTCGAAGACGCTGCGCGAGGCCGTGCTCTACCTGACCGGCATGGACATGCGCGAGCTGTACGGCGCGAGCTACCGGGTCAAGGAGGAGATCACGATCTCCGACCTGCTGGCCCGGCTGCAGCACGTGATCGGACGGGAGACCGAGGTCATCCGGGCCCAGCTCCAGCGCAACCACATCGAGCTGATCCCGGGGACGGCGTCGTTCCTCGACCCGCACACCCTGTCGGTGGACCTGGAGGGCCAGCCGTCGCACCGGACGCTGACCGCCGGCGTCATCGTCATCGCCACCGGAACCGTCCCGGCGCGGCCGGCGAACGTGAAGTTCGACGGCGTACGGGTGCTCGACTCCGACCAGATCCTCGCGGTCGACGAGGTCCCTGGGTCGATGGTCGTGGTCGGCGCCGGCGTGATCGGCGTGGAGTACGCGTCGATGTTCGCGGCCCTCGGCACGCGGGTCACGCTGGTCGAGAAGCGCGACCAGATGCTCGACTTCTGCGACCCCGAGATCGTCGAGTCCCTCAAGTTCCACCTGCGCGACCACACCATGTCGTTCCGCTTCGGCGAGGAGGTGGCGTCGGTGGAGAGCTCGGGCGGCGGGACCATCACGACCCTCGCCTCCGGCAAGCGGATCGCCGCCGAGGTCGTCATGCACTCGGCCGGACGCCAGGGAAACACGACGGCCCTCGACCTCGAGCGCGCAGGTCTGGAGGCGGACAAGCGCGGTCGGCTGTCGGTGAACGAGAAGTACCAGACCACGGTGCCCCACATCTACGCGGTCGGGGACGTCATCGGCTTCCCGGCCCTCGCGGCCACCTCGATGGACCAGGGTCGGCTCGCCGCGTCCCACGCGTTCGACGAGCCGGTCCGCGACCTCCAGGCGCTGCAGCCGATCGGCATCTACACGATCCCCGAGATCAGCTACTGCGGGAAGACCGAGGGGGAGCTGACGCGTGAGTCGGTGCCGTTCGAGGTCGGGATCTCGCGCTACCGCGAGCTGGCGCGCGGCCAGATCATCGGGGACTCGTACGGGATGCTCAAGCTGATCGTGCACGCCGACACCCGCGAGATCCTCGGCGTGCACATCTTCGGGACCAACGCGACCGAGCTGGTCCACATCGGTCAGGCGATCATGGGCTGCGGCGGGACCGTCGACTACCTCGTCGACACGGTCCTCAACTACCCGACGCTGTCGGAGGCGTACAAGGTCGCCGCCCTCGACGTCGCCAACAAGCTCCGGGCCGTCGCGAGGCTGACCTCGCAGATGGCGGCTGCGGAGCCCAGCCTGCGCTAGGTCTGCTGCCCGGCCCCTCCTGCGTCAGAGCCGACGCAGGACGGCGACGACCTTGCCGAGGATCGTGGCGTGGTTGCCGTCGATCGGGTCGTACGCCGGGTTGTGCGGCATGAGCCAGACCTGGCCGGGCTCGCGCTTGAACGTCTTGACGGTCGCCTCGTTGTCGAGCAGCGCGGCCACGATGTCCCCGTTGTCCGCGCTCGGCTGCTGCCGCACGACCACCCAGTCGCCGTCGCAGATCGCGGCCTCGATCATCGAGTCGCCGCGGACCTCGAGGGTGAACATCGTCCCCTCGCCCACCAGCTGGCGCGGCAGCGCGAAGACGTCCTCGATGCGCTCCTCGGCCAGGATCGGCCCGCCGGCGGCGATGCGCCCCAGGACCGGTACGTGCACCGGCTCCGGGTACTGGTTGATGCCGGAGTCGTCCATCTCGACCAGGCGCGGCCGACGGTCGACGGGGGCCGGTGCCGTGCTCGCGACACTCGCGCGGCGGTCCTCGCCCGGTAGCAGCACCTCGAGCGCGCGTGGCCGGTTGGGGTCGCGGCGCAGGAAGCCCTTCTGCTCGAGGGCCTTCAGCTGGTGCGACACGCTCGACGAGCTCGCCAGCCCGACCGCCTCGCCCATCTCCCGGATGCTCGGGGGGTAGCCGCGGGACTCGACGGTGTCGCGGATGACCTCGAGGATCCGACGCTGGCGCGGGGTGAGCCCGGTGCTGTCGGCCGGACCGTCGGGCAGCGAGCTGACCGAGGCGGACTCGGCGAGCTGCGCGGCGACCTCGGCCTTGGTCGGCCGGCCACGGCGCCGGGCCGGGCGGGCGGGATCGGTGAGCGTGCCGTCAGGCGTGTCGTCGTGTGCCATGAACCGCACTCTAAAGATGACGTCGACCACATTCAAACACCTGTTCGAGCGTGTCGCGCTTCGTCGTGATCCGTCGTTCGGCGGCTCGCGTGCTCCTTCGGCGCCGTTTCTGTCAGACCCCTCTGGTGTGCTCTGGGACATGAAGTCCTCGAACACCGATTCGAATGTGCTTGCACTCGGCGACGAGGTGCGGTACACATCGAACATGCGTTCGATCGAACCTACGTTCGACCGGACGCCCGACCCGCTGAGGAGCATCGCCATGAGTGTCGCTTTCGCCGAGCCCGTGACCGACCGACCGACCGCCGACGTGCGCGTGGGTCGACCGGCCCCCGCCCCGACGCGCACCACGCCCCGCCGGCCCGGTCCGGGCGTCGGCCCGACGGCCCGCCCGCGTCGGCTGCGCTTCACCGCCCCGGCCGTGGCCGGGTCCTCGACCGGCGCGCGGGCGTGCGCTCCGGCTCGGGCTGTCGAGCCGGTCAGCCGCAGCTGGCGCCTCACCGAGCGCGGCCTCGCCGTCGTCCTCGTGATGGCGGCGGCGCTGGTCGCCGCCAGCATCGCGGTCGTCGGGCTGACCGCCCTGCGGGTCACGGGCGAGAGCTACCAGCCCAGCCACTCGGTCGCTGCGCCGGTGCTCGTCCAGCCCTGAGCCGGCACGCGGGGGCTCAGCCCCGGCGTTCGAGATCCGTCAGCGGCGGCACAGGAGTGCGGACGACGATCGTCTGCGCGAGCTTGTCGGCCAGCGTCTGGTGCTCGTCGTCCCAGAGCGGCCAGAGGTAGCCGACGTAGCCGAAGCCGTCGACGATGTGCAGCAGGTCGCGCAGGAACGCGTTGAAGGGCCCGATCGGTCTCCCGGTCGTCTGGCTGACCAGCCAGGTCTTCGTCACGCGCTTGCCGACGCTCTGCCCGGAACGTCCCGCCAGGAAGTAGCGGTTGTAGACCGACCACCCGAAGGCGCCCAGCGACAGCAGCGTGCCGATCAGCACCAGCCAGTAGCTCGGGGGGACGTTCAGCTCACGACGGAAGAAGCCCAGGTACGTCGGGAGGTAGCCGGCGTAGAGCACGACCAGAGCGACATAGCTGGGGGCGTGGTCGATGACGAGTCCCGCCACCCGGCGACCCCACCCGGCGTAGTCGTCCCGCGGCGGCGGGGTCCAGGGAGCGCCCGGACCCCAGGGCGGCGGCGGGCCGTACGCGGGGAAGGGCGGCGCCGGCGGACCCCAGGCCACCGGTGAGGCTCCGGGCCCGGGCTGAGGACCGGGCGACCAGGGGCCCGACGACGGGGGACCGCTCGGGCCCGGCAACGAGCCCGTCAGCGGTCCCGGGTGCGGCGGTCCCGATGGGCGGGCGTAGCGGGGGACCGGGCCGTAGTGCGGTCCACCCGGAGGTACGGGCGGCGACGACGTCCCCTTCGGCCCGCCACCACCGCGGCCCCCGTACGACGCGGGTGGCGGCGGGGGCGCCGTCGAGCCCTCCGGACCGTCCTGGGCCCCGGGGACGTTCTCGCTCACGCTGCTCCTGGAGTGCCGCCGGACCGACCCTGCTGGTCCGCCCGGGCTCAGGCTAGGGCGCGGAAGGGCCGCGCGACCCGAACTCCGGGCACAATGGCGTCGTGGCGAGCTTGGACGTCGGTCGTGCAGGGGACAGGCGTCTCCCGGTGGACTTCCGGGCCAGGTCCGCCCTGCGCCCGCTCGTTGGGTTCTTCGCCGCCGGGTTGGGGCTGAGCGCCCTCTACGCCACGACCGGGGTCGGCGTCGGCTGCCCGTTCCGGATCGTCACCGGGTGGGACTGCCCGCTGTGCGGCGGCACCCGGATGGGGAGCGCCCTGCTGCACGGCGACGTGGCCGCCGCGTTCGCGTTCAACCCCGTGGCCCTCGTCGGGATCGCCCTGCTCGGCGTCGTCGGCGTGCTGTGGCTGGTCGAGGCCCTCGGCGGCCCCGTGGTCCGCCCGCCGGCCGGCCTGCGACAGCGGCTGCTGCGGACCACGCCCCGCCAGCGGCTGGTCGCGTTCTTCACCGTCGCGACCGTCTACACGGTGCTGCGCAACCTGCTCTGAGGGCCCGCGCCCGCTCTGGGCCGTCCTCGTCCTCGGCCTCTTCGGCTGTGATCTGCGCGACCCTCGGTGCGGGTCCTTCCTGCCTCCATGCGTCCTCCGGTGCTCCCGTCAGGCGTAGCGCCGGGCCCTCGTGGCGTGGTCGCTCGCGGCCTGTCCGGCCGGTCTCCGACACGCTCGTCCCCAAAGTGTCAGTCCTCTTGCGCAGAATGGACCTCGGTCGTAGGGTCACTACATCTAGTGGTTACACCGGTGTAGTTCATCCACAAGTTGTGGTCGGTTACCCACAGAAGTCCACAGCCTGATCCACACGTCCTCCCCAGGGTTGTCCCCAGGGCGGGCCGTGACAGGTCGCCCAAGCGGTCGAGAGGAGCCCGTCGTGCACTGCCCGTACTGCCGCCACGGTGACTCCAAGGTCCTCGACTCCCGCACGGCCGAGGACGGCGGCAGCATCCGTCGTCGCCGCCAGTGCCCGGTCTGCGAGCGCCGCTTCACCACGGTCGAGCAGATGCAGCTCGTGGTGGTCAAGCGCAGCGGCGTCGTCGAGCCGTTCAGCCGCGACAAGGCGGTCTCCGGGGTGCGCAAGGCCTGCAAGGGCCGGCCCGTGACCGAGGACCAGCTCGCCCGGCTGGGTCAGCTCGTCGAGGACTCGCTGCGGGCCTCGGGCCAGCCCGAGGTGCCGGCCGACGAGGTCGGCGTGGCCATCCTCGGCCCGCTCCGCGACCTCGACCAGGTGGCGTACCTGCGTTTCGCCAGCGTCTACCGCCAGTTCCGGTCGGTCAACGACTTCGAGTCCGAGATCGCCCTGCTCCGGGCGGAGGGCGAGCCGGCCGGCATCGAGCCGCTCATCCCCGTGCCCGTCGCGGACGCCAAGGTCGGCAGCTTCACGCCGCACCGCCTCACCCCGCGTCGCCGGCCCGCCGGCGGAGCAGGTCGCCCACCGCCCTGAGGGGCACCCCGTCTCCGGGGCTGGGAGCGCGTCGCAGGGGAAGGCAGCGCGCACTCAGCCCCGGTACCACCTCTGCCGGCCACCGTCGTCACCCCCGGGACGACGCGTCACCGGCGGCGCAGCAGAGCAGCAGATCCACCCGCAGGACGAGCACCGCCCGGGGACTACCAGCCCACAGCAGACCGTTCTACCAAGAGCACGGAATGCACGTCAGGAGAGAAGGACACATGTCCGAGACCACCCGTTCGGCCAACGGCCGCGGCGACACCGTGAAGAACGGCGTCAAGAACGGCCGCAAGGGCGCCGGGCTCACGCTGAAGCGTGTCTTCAGCAGCGGCGTCCACCCGTACGACGAGGTCACCTGGGAGCGCCGGGACGTCGTGCAGACGAACTGGAAGACCGGCGAGACCGTCTTCGAGCAGCACAACGTCGAGTTCCCCGACTTCTGGAGCGTCAACGCCTCCACGATCGTCACGACCAAGTACTTCCGCGGCGCGCTGGGCTCCCCGGTCCGCGAGCAGGGGCTCAAGCAGCTCATCGACCGTGTCGTGCACACCTACCGCCGTGCGGGCGAGGACTACGGCTACTTCGCCGACGCCGAGTCGGCCGAGGTCTTCGAGCACGAGCTGACCTGGCTGCTCCTGCACCAGCACTTCTCCTTCAACTCACCCGTCTGGTTCAACGTCGGCACGCAGTCGCCGCAGCAGGTCAGCGCCTGCTTCATCCTGTCGGTCGACGACTCGATGGACTCGATCCTGAACTGGTACCGCGAAGAGGGCTTCATCTTCAAGGGCGGCTCCGGTGCGGGCCTCAACCTGTCCCGCATCCGCTCGAGCAAGGAGCTCCTGAGCTCCGGCGGCACGGCTTCCGGGCCCGTCTCCTTCATGCGCGGCGCCGACGCGAGCGCCGGGACGATCAAGTCCGGCGGCGCCACCCGCCGCGCGGCCAAGATGGTCGTCCTCGACGTCGACCACCCCGACATCGAGGAGTTCGTCGAGACCAAGGCGCGCGAGGAGGACAAGATCCGCGCGCTGCGCGACGCCGGCTTCGACATGGACCTCGGCGGCCGTGACATCACCTCGGTGCAGTACCAGAACGCGAACAACTCGGTCCGGGTCAACGACGAGTACATGCGCGCCGTCGAGAAGGGCACCGGCTTCGGCCTGCGCGCCCGGGGGACCGGCGAGGTCATCGAGACCGTCGACGCCCGCGAGCTGTGGAACAAGATCGCCCTCGCCGCCTGGCAGTGCGCCGACCCGGGCATCCAGTACGACGACACGATCAACGACTGGCACACCACGCCGGAGTCGGGCCGCATCACCGCGTCCAACCCGTGCTCGGAGTACATGAGCCTGGACAACAGCTCCTGCAACCTGGCCAGCCTCAACCTGCTCAAGTTCCTCCGCGACGACGACACCTTCGACGCCGAGCGGTTCGAGCAGGCCGTCGAGCTGATCATCACCGCGATGGACATCTCGATCTGCTTCGCCGACTTCCCGACCGAGTCGATCGGGCAGACGACGCGCGACTACCGCCAGCTCGGGATCGGCTACGCCAACCTCGGCGCGCTGCTGATGGCGACCGGCCACGGGTACGACTCCGACGGCGGCCGCGCCCTCGCCGGGGCCATCACCTCGCTGATGACCGGTGTCTCCTACCGCCGCTCGGCCGAGCTGGCCGGGATCGTCGGTCCGTACGCCGGATTCGCCCGCAACGCCGACGCGCACCGTCGCGTCATGCGCAAGCACCAGGCCGCGAACGACACGCTCCGCGACGTCGACTCCATGGGCTCCTCGATCCACGCCCGCGCGACGAAGGCCTGGGACGGCGTCATCAAGACCGGTGAGGCCAACGGCTTCCGCAACGCGCAGGCCTCCGTGCTCGCGCCGACCGGCACCATCGGCTTCATGATGGACTGCGACACGACGGGCATCGAGCCGGACTTCTCGCTGGTCAAGTTCAAGAAGCTCGTCGGCGGCGGGTCCATGCAGATCGTCAACCAGACGATCCCGCGTGCGCTGCGCAAGCTCGGCTACGCCGACGAGACCGTCGAGGCCATCGTCGAGCACATCGCCGAGAACGGGCACGTCGTCGGCGCTCCCGGGCTGAAGACCGAGCACTACGAGATCTTCGACACGGCCATGGGCCAGCGGTCCATCAAGCCGATGGGCCACGTGAAGATGATGGCGGCGGCCCAGCCGTTCCTGTCCGGCGCCATCTCCAAGACGGTCAACCTGCCCGAGAACGCGACGGTCGAGGAGATCGCCGACGTCTACCTGCAGGGCTGGAAGTACGGCCTCAAGGCGCTCGCGGTCTACCGCGACAACTGCAAGGTCGGTCAGCCCCTGAGCAGCGGCTCGTCCGCCAAGACCACCGAGGAGACGCCCGCCGCGGCGCCCGAGCCGGTCGTGGTGGAGAAGGTCGTCTACAAGCCGCAGCGCAAGCGGATGCCCAAGGCACGCTCGAGCATCACCCGCTCGTTCTCGGTCGGTGGCGCCGAGGGCTACATGACCTCGGGCTCCTACCCCGACGACGGTCTCGGCGAGGTGTTCCTCAAGCTCGGCAAGCAGGGCTCGACCCTGTCGGGCGTGATGGACGCCTTCTCGATCGCGGTGTCGATCGGGCTGCAGTACGGCGTCCCGCTGGAGACGTTCGTGCAGAAGTTCACGAACCTCAAGTTCGAGCCCGCCGGCCTGACCGACGACACCGACATCCGGATGTCGCAGTCGATCATGGACTACATCTTCCGGCGGCTCGCGCTGGACTACCTGTCCTTCGACGACCGCGCCGAGCTCGGCATCTACACGGCGACCGAGCGCGCCCGCCAGGTGGAGACCGGGTCGTACACGGCCGAGCCGGAGGAGGAGATCGAGTCCGAGTCGCTGAAGAGCGACGCGGCCGACCAGCTCGACACGGACGTGTCGAAGGAGCTGCACGAGCCGGTCGCGTCGGCCAAGCCGGCCCCCGCGACGGCGCACACCACGTCGGAGCTGTTCGAGCGCCTGACCGGCACCAGCGTCGACGCCCCGCTCTGCCTCACCTGCGGGACCAAGATGCGCCCGAGCGGCAGCTGCTACGTCTGCGAGGGCTGCGGCTCGACGAGCGGTTGCAGCTGAGGTTGGGTAAACCTGAGCTATCCCCCAAAGCGCATGACGACAACTCAAGGGTGCAAGGCGTCGATCGCCCTAGTGGGTAATCACTCCTGATCCCCCCAAGGCGTGTTGATCTTCGTTCAGCTGGCCTGCTAGTTGCACGAGAGGTGCGGCAGACTGCGCCAACGCCGGCCCGGTCCCCTCCTAGGGGCCGGGCCGGGGCGGCGGGCCACAAGCGCCGCGCGTCCCTGCCGCGCAGCGCATCTCGGCCACCAGCTACGCGGTCGGGACCCTCGGCTGCTCGGTCTGGAGACCATCCGACCAGGAGAGCCATGCTCGCAACACCAAGCCCGACGGCACGTCGTCGGACCCTCAAGCAGCTGTGACGACCGCGTTCGGCGCCAAGCTGCGAGTAGCCGCACCTCCTGAGCTGGCGTGCGACGGGCAACTGACCGTCTTCAGATGGACGCTCGACGTTGCAGCCAGCGACATCGCCGCCCTCGCTGTCGCTGTTGGCCGCGCGTACCTCCCGGATGACATGCACCTTGCCTATCCGACGGCCAGCGTGAGCCCAGCGGTGCCAACCCACGACAGCGTCCGCAAGGGCGACTTCGGCGAGATGGTTGCAGCAGGCATCTACAGCACCCGGATGGGTCGCACGGTGCCCTACAGCAAGCTCCAGGGAAAACCTGTCGCCAACGCGACCGTTCAGGGGCCCGACACAGTGAGCCTTACTATCAGCCCGGGCGAGAACCCGAAACCCGTCGTAGTCGAGGCGAAGTGCCGCTCCATCGGCTGGCCCTCGAACGTGCTCAGCGCGCTCGACGACAGTGCCCAGGTCGTCACCGACGAGTACCTGACTCAGGCGTGGGCAGCAGGTGTGCGGCTCATGCGCGCCCACCCGGACCACGCACGGAACTTCGCGCTGTCCGCGGCTCAGCATCTGGGCCGACTGATAGACCGCGACGCACCCCTAGCGCCGCACCTACGTCACGCGGTCGCCGTAGTCGGAGATGACCGGCTGCCGACATCCAAGATCAACGAGCACTGGACCGGCAGTCCGCCCATCACAGAACTGCACGTCGTCCTGGTCCCAGATCTCGACGGCACGCGGGACCACATCTTCGACGCCGCAGCGGCCCTCACCTACGCAGACCTGACAGGAGGCGCCTCGGCTCTGGTCTCGCCAGGGGCGAAGGCCGGCATCTCGGGCCTGCTGAGCCGCGACCTTCCGTCTCAGCTTGCCAACACATCGTCGCCCACACCCCTCCACACCGTCCTCGAGTCGAGCCTGTGGTACTTGGCCAACGAAGACGGCATCGCACTCGCTCGCGCCGGGGTGGCCGCTACCGACTCAGATCCTGACGTTCGTGGCCTCGCCCAGCTTCTGACCGGCGCAGTCGGAGGCGCCCGGACAACGCTGACGGGTCGTTCCCTCGCAGCCTTCGCCGACGCCGCCCGCGACGTCCTGAATCTCAGCGCGCCTCCCGACAAGATGCGGGAAGTCCTCGACACGACGACCGCTGACGCGGCCCTGCTGGAGGCGGCTCGGCACGTCGCAGCCGCACTGCTGCACCGACTGGAGCGGCACCCGCAGACCATGACCGAGGCGAAGGGCGCCACCGGCGTCGCCGTACGGCACGTGGTCAGCCGCATGCGCCGATACGGCCGGCATGCCTTCTGGCCGTCGCAGGCCGAAGCCGTTCGTGGCGGCCTCCTTGACCCGGCGCAGAGGTCTTTGGCCGTCAAGATGCCCACAAGCGCCGGCAAGACCACCCTCATGCAACTCGTCGCGGCAGACACCATCGACCGCCACCCTGAGGGGGTCGTCGCGGTCGTCGCCCCCACCCGCGCGCTCGTCAGCCAGCTGTTCCGCGACCTGCGAGACGGACTGCCCGACGACGTCAGTGTCCGGTCCTCACAAGGCGGACTGGACTACGACACCGACCTCCCCTCGGCTGGAGGCGTCCTGGACGGTCCGGGGGTCGCAGTCGTGACTCCCGAGCGCCTCGATCTCGACTGGCGGCGGGCGATGACCGACGACGGCGGCATCGATCTGCAGAACATCAAGCTGCTCATCGTCGACGAGGCGCAGCACGTGGACAACGGGCGCCGCGGCGCCACCCTCGAGCTCCTCATCGCCAAGGCCTTGCGACGCGACATCCGCGTGGTCCTCCTGGCCAGCCAGTTCTCCGACGTCCAGGCCATCGCGAACTGGATCAACGGGGACGCGTTGGAGTCCGACTGGCACCCTGCCTGGCTGGAGCGTCACGTCTTCATACGTGGCCTCCCAGACACCAGCCCGACTCGCGCCCGTACCGCCTACCTCTGGCCCGAAGGGTCGGAGCCCGTCGAGGTCTTCACGCTCAAGCCGAGCGGCAAGACGAAGGGCGACGGCTGGATCCGCGACAGGAAGCACGAGGCCGCTGGGCTCGTCGAGAAGTGGACATCCGAGGGGCTGGTGGTCGTCTTCACCGACCTCAAGTCCCACGCGCTTGGCCTCCTGAACACGATCTCGGCAAGCGCAGCCCCCGTAAGTACTCCGCACCCCACCCTGACGGAGCTCGCAGCCTCGATCGAGGTGCTGCACCCCGCAGATGCCGCCGCGCTGCGCAACGGCTTCGGCCTCCACCACGCGGACGTGCACCGAGACGTCCGTCGGGTCATCGAGTCCGCAGCCCGGCGAGGCCTCCTCAGGTGCATCGTCTGCACCTCCACGTTGCTGGAGGGCGTGGACTTCCCGGCGCGCACCGTCATCGCCGCGTACCCGCCGCGGACCCCTGAGCAGCAGCGACCCGACATCGCCCGCCTGCGCAACCTCGAAGGGCGCGCGGGCAGGGCAGGCAGGTTCGTCAGCGGGCGGCTCGTCGTGATGACCTCGGACCACGACCAGGCCCGCAAGTGGCGGCGAGCGATGCGGCAGGACCTTCCGCCGACGCGGACCGCTCTCACCGAAGCTCTGATGGTGCTGCGTCACCAAGCGCCAGAGCAGATGCTTCCCGCCACCAAGAACATCATCGACGCCGTCACGATCGAGGCGCTCGCCGAGTCGGCAGCGGCCGACGGGGACTTCAGAAGGGCACTGGAGGAGGCGCTCCAGCGGACCTTTTGGTCGGGGACGTCCGCTCCGCAGGTGCTGCAGACCACCTTGGCGAACGGAGCTGGCTACGTGCACCAGATCGCTCAGAGGGTGCCCGACGCTGCGCTACGCGCCGCGCTGTACCGCTCGGGCTTGAAGCTCGAGGGCTGCCTGAAGCTGCGCGACGCCATTGCTGCCAGCCTGAACGCCATCGTTCTTATCCTTCGAGCCGAGCAGCCCGACCCGGCCGACCACGACCGCCTCCTGTCCTGGCTCATCTCGGCGTGCGTGGCCAACCTCGAGGAGCTGGAAGACCTCCGAGACGTCGACCGGGCCGCCCTCAAGTTCTCGCTGGCGGCTTGGGTCGCCGGCACGAGCGAGGACGACATCAGCCAGGCCTACCCCGAGGCATGGGCAGCGGTGAAGGCGCAGCACCTCGAGACCCTGCTCGTCTGGTCACTCACCGGGTCGTTCGAGATCATCGCCGCGCTCGCCAACGATCTGGGCCTCCGCGAGTCAGCACACAGCAGGCTCGCCCCGAGCAGGCTCCGCTACGGCGTGTTCGATGCAGAGCTGTGCCCGCTTGTTCGTAACGGCGCCGACCGGGTCGAGGTGGCCCGCATCGCAAACGAGTGCCTCGACGAGGCGCAGCCCAGAGGCTTTTTCTGGAGTCTCGTCGACGAGGTGGAGGTCCGCATTGCTGCCGAGCACGAAGCGAACGCTGAGGAGGCCGCGTCTGCTGAGGACGAGCCCATCGAATCCTGGGAGGACATCCTCTAACGTCGGCGTCTCGTGTGCCCGGAACCGCCGACTCCCTCGAGTGCCCGGAGCCCGTTGTCCGGAGGTCCACGCGCAGACCGCACGCGGGTCGCTCGGGTCCGCGGCGGCTCGGGACAACGGCTGGAGCGTCGGACTGCGTTCCCGAGTCCTTACAGGAGGCCTTTGGCTCCTGCTGACCAGTTCCCCTCGGGGATGTGCCCCCGCGCTCGTTCGCCTGCGGGCGGCTGGTTTCGACCGAGGACGCGCAAGGGTTCACCACCCCTGTGGCTAGGGCCCTGCTTGGCGGCTTCCGGGCGTTGGCACCCACGTCACCGTTGGTACGTCGCAACTGGCGTTATCAGAAAAATCTGGAACGCGTGCAACCATCGGCACGCTGCAACTGTCGCTGCCAAGTGCATGCACTTGCACATTCGCCGTGGCGTCGTTCGCGTGTCGTCTCACAGCGTCTCCGACCGGTCAGCGAGGGCGGCGCGAGCAGTGGCGCGAGAGTGGCGCGGAGCTCGTGGCTGCTGGTGACGGTCCAGGTGAGCAGCAAGGCGCTGGCGACTCGCGCCTCCTCGGTGGTCTGGTCGCCGCGCGACGACGCAGCATGGAACTCGTCGCGACGGCGAGCCGCATCAAGTCGCCGGGCCGCTACGACTTTGCCACGCCCGGCCGGAACTGGGCGACGGCACGGCGCTCGGCCGCACAGGCCGCTCGCACGCCCCCCTATCTGCTCGTCGATGGTTAGGTCGCCCCGCTGCTAAGTGTCCACTCGTCCGGTCGTCGTGCCTGTCTGCGGGCCTGTCCGGTTGCCCGGCCCGGCGGAGGGGTCGGCGGACCAGCCGGAGATCCGCGGCTGCTGGTCGGTCACGGCTCCGCCCTCGGACGACGGTCCGCCTGGTGCTTCTGGTGAACGAGACCCTGCCGGACGGTCTGGTGGTGCTCCAGCGCTTCGGGTTCGGTAGCCGCGAGCAGCTCGCGCCCCTGCCACAGCTGGCCGTTGGGCTCGAGGGCGACGGTGCCGAAGATGAGTGGGCGATCGCTCTCGCCGAGCGGGCCGTGGTCGATGCCGAGCCAGGCAGTGATGACGCGTCGGTCACCGACCGCATCCGAGGCGACAGTGCGGTACTCCTCGTCGCTGTGGAGCTCGACGTAGCGCGCCAAGCTGATGGGCGTGCCTTTGCGGTCGTAGATGGCGATGCCGGTGGTGGGACTACAGGGGACGCTCATCTAGCCTTCGTCTGGTCGGTGGTTGGTCCGGCGCGGACGAGGCCCACGTTCAGCGGAGTGGTCATGCGGGCTCCTTCAGGCTGACGCCCCAGCGCACCGGTCGACGGTGAGGGCTTGCGCTTGAGGCGGCTGGGTGCGACGGCGACGCCGAGCCCGCCGCGGGCGTCGTTGATCAACTGCGCGATCACCTACCCCGACACCGCCTTGCCCTCTCGGGGAGGAACAGGGGAGCGTGCCCGCCTGCTTCGGCCAGTCGGCGCAGGTGCGTCTGCGCGGCCAGGAACACCCGCGCCGGATCGGCCACCGCGACGGCTGCCCCAGCGGTTGCGCTGAGACGCAGCAGACGGACTTCGGTTGAGGAAGGCGACCGCTAGACGAGCACGCAGATCGCCCTCCGCCTCGGCCGACGTTGTCATGGCGCGATCCCAGGGTCGGGTCCGGACACCACCGGGTCGACGGTCGTGGGAGCACAGGGGACAGCGGTCGGCGCGGAGTACGTCTCGTGCGCGTTTGGGGGCTCAGCAACTAGGCGTGCGGTGTCGACGAGGGAGGCGTAGTCGCCGGCCCACGGCAGCAGCCTGAGCGCGATGTCACGAACGGCCCGCGGGATCTCCCCGCGGCGTTCTGCCCCTCTCACCTCGAGGTGAAGCGCGTCCTCGAGGAACAGCGGACGCAGATCGGCGAACCCGTCGGAGGTCCGTCGAGCGAGCTCACGCGCTGCGGCAGCACGCTCGCGGTAGTTGTCGGACGTCGCCAGCCGCTTCACAGCGGTACGCCGCATCCGCTCGTCGCTGGACCGGCAGCCCGCCGAGCGCATCGCCGCCATCAGCAGGTCCAGGTCGGCAGTCATGAGTTCACCGTCGGGCTCGCAAGGATGTCGCGGGCAACGGCCAGCAGCTCCTCGCTGCTGCTACCGGTCCAGTTCGGGAGCAGCGCACCGACGACCTGAACTTCTTCGGCGGTCTGCTCACCGCGCAGCGATGCCGCGTACAGCTCCCGCGCGACAGCGCTTCGCATGAGTAGCTGTGCCGCGTCGGCGTTGCCGCGCTCGGCTTGGAACCGGGCCAACTCGCGCCGGTCTGCCGCTCGGCCTAGCACGTGAGCGACCCACTCGTCCAAGGTGAGACCGGCCTCCTGCCAGGACTCCCACTCCTCCATGTCAGCCCTCGTCCGAGATGTACTTCGACAGCAGCGCGAGCGCCGCCTGCAGCGAGGTGTCGAGCTGCCAGCAGAAGTGCAGGCACATCCACTCCGTCATCTCGGCCGGCCGAAGGTCGTTCCACTCCTCAGACACGCGGGAAGCATCTTGCAGGACCTCATGGGCCTCGGTGTCCAAGGTGCTGTGGCTCTTAGCGAAGAGTGAAGTTGAGCCGGCCTGCGCTGGTGGCGAGTCTGACGGAACCTGCAAATCGAAGTACGTGGCAACTTCCCACTCAGCCGCTTGGAGACGATCACCCGATAGCCGTTGAAGTTCCTTCCCCAAGGCCTCTACCGCTTCGGCAAGGTCGCCTCGATGCGGCTCCAGTGCGATCCACTCGCGTACGTCGGCAGGAGCGTCAACCTGCACTCGGATCTCAAGGTGCACCGCATCATGCTACTCATCGTCTGTCGACTCATCGGCATCACGCTTCTACGTTCGCTGGTGTGCCGCCCACGAAGGTCCAGTTGGGGCGTCGGGCGGAGTTCGGGGCTCGGTTGCAGGAACTTCGCCTTCGGAGCGGGCTGACTCAAGAGCTGCTTGCGCACGAGGCTGGCCTTCATCGCACCTACGTCGGCGGCGTTGAACGGGGTGAGCGAAATGTCTCCCTGGACGCGATCTGGCGACTTGCTGATGCGCTCGCGGTACGACCGGGAGTCTTCTTCGCGCTGGGCCCGGAGTCGTGCGATGTGCAGCCATCGGTAGATGGTGCTGCCCTGACTGAGGCTCCGCCTGAGCCGGTGTGATGCTGACGAGTTGACAGACGATGAGTAGCATGAGGAGGTGCGTCTCGAGATCCGATTGCAGGTCAAGGCCACTGCTGACGACCGTGGGTGAATCGGACTCTCACTGCAGCACGATGCCCCTTGCCGAGGCCATCGCGACACTGAGCGAAGGGCTCCACACCGACTCCGCCTTGCTTCTGCTCTGGCCAACTAGGGTCTGGTCGTCGAGCAAGACCCGCAGCTACGGCGGCCTCCAGTTACGACCTCTTGCCAGGGGCGCCGAGCTGCCAGGCGGGGAGACGGTCAGGTGAGGTACGAGGTCAAGGTGCGACAGCCGCTGCCCGCACTCGACCTCGACGTCGTCTCCCGCGCGTTGGGAGAGGCCGCGCTCGACGTGCGCCCCTCGGCCTACGTGGCATCGCCTAGTATCACCGTTGATGGCCGCATCAACCCCACGACCAGCTACTACCTGTGGTCCCACTGCCGGTCGAGCCCGCATCTAGGCACTGCAAATCGCATCGCCTCCGACCTCCGCCACTGGGTCTCGTTCCTGGTCAACGAGCGGAACTACCCTCCGTTCATCGGCGACCGCGATCCGGTCCTCATGGCGACGGAGGACGACTTCGCTGCCTTCTACCGTCGCTGCCAGTACCCCGAGTCGGCGGCACCCAGCGCCGGTCGAGACCCTGGGGAAGGTGCTATGACCTCCGACAGCTGGCGGGACGTGCGCTCGACGGCCAAGCGGCTCTACGAGCACCTCGACCGGTACTACCAGCACCCCATGCCGTTCGAGGTCGCCCAGGTCGTTCACCAGTCCACCGGTCGGCGCGGTACGACGATCGTCGGCTACCGACCGCGCCGCCGGGCGACGGGGTCCCGCGGGACGCCCATCGACCCCTACTTCGTGCAGGTCCTCCTCCAGGCAGCGCTGCGCGTCGACGCCGAAGGTTGCCAGCACCTCTACCTGGGTGCCGACCGCGACCAAGCCATACTTGCTCTCGGAGTTGCCACGGGCACCAGGCGCAACAATCTCTCGAACATCACCAAGTACGAGGTCCCTCGGTGCGTGAGCCGCGACTTCACGGTGATGCGCGTCGCGGACTTCATTACGAAGGGAGACGCCGGCGGGGACGCGTTTGTCTTCGCCCACTACCTGCCAGCAGTGTGGGACTACCTCGAGGGCCGCCGCGCAGAGCTGACCGCGCAGGCCGGACCGTACGCTCCTGACCAGCCGCTCCACATCGAGTCGGCCGACGACGTCCGTGTCGCGTACAGCGACCCCGCCCATCGCGAGGCGGGCATCCAGACCCGTACCTGGGTCATGAGCGACGAGACCTTTCGGCGGCGGCTGGTCGACGCAGACGGCTCGTCACCTGTCCTCTTCCTGAACGAGTACACCGCGGAACCGCTCAGCTACGACAGCCTGTCCAACATCATCGAGTCTGCTCGCAAGTTCGCTGCCACGCGTATCGATCCGGCGTTCCCGCAGTCCTTCCGACTGCACGACCTTCGCCACACCTACGCAGTCCACCTGCTGCTCGCCGTCTACCACGGGACCATCGCTCGCAACCTACCCGAGCACCGGCGAGGGGACTACACCGTCGACCACCTCTCTGCCGCTCTGGAGCTCGTGAAGGCGTCTCTGGGCCACGCCAGCGAGGACTCGACGAAGCTCTACCTCGCGACCGCTCACCGGTTCATCGGCATCCCGGCCAACGAGTTCGTGGGTGCGCGCTGATGGCGCATCGGACCAGGGGCCACCGCAGCGGCGCCTACGAGATCCTCCAGTTCGTCGGCGTTGACCACCATGCACTCACCATCACCATCAGACACGCGGCTGGCTTCCAGCCCCAGACATTCACCGTTCGGGCCCTCGAGACCCGAGCAGCACACCAGATGCTCGACGCGATGGCGGCCAGCATCCGGGTCAGCCCGACCGCAGACAGACACAGCAACTGGGAGTCGCGTGAGACCGTCGCGCAGGCGACGTGGTTCGCGCAAGTGCTCCTGGCCGAGCTGGACGCACACGGCATCTCCGACTTCAGTCACCGCCGCGTCGACATCCCTTTGCTGCGATCCCTATACAACCCTCTTCAAGAGAACACGCGCAGGAACGCTGTGCACCTTCTGGCCCGGATCATGCGGGCCGAGCACCCGAACGGCCATGCACTGGCTGCCGCGCTCAAGAACACCCGCTTCGCGGTCGAGGAGACCGAGCGGTTTACCTATGATGACGACACCGCCCAGGCGATCGAAGCTGCCGCTAGAGGGGTCTGGTCAACGCACTATGCCGCCTATCGACAGCTCTTCGAGCGGATGGGACACGACGTGCACAAGGCGCGCGGGCGAGGCTGGCTTCACCTGCCCGCGCAGACGTCATCGACGCCTACCGGCGCACCCATCCGCACTGTTGCGCTCCGGCCGCAGGACAGCCCCTCGATGGCGTCTTCGACCACGAGGTGGCCTGGGCCCTGACCCACCCAGAAGCGTTCGGGATCGCGCGCGGGCGTCAGAAGCCGCTGATCAGGCCGAGCCTTCGAGCGATCGGCACCCTTCTGTACCCCGATCGGGCCACCCTCACGGCGGCGCTCATCCTGCATTGCCTGGGGGAGGACAGCGGCTACAACTACGCAGTCCTCATGGAGAAGAGCGTCGACAGCCTCGTGTACATCGGCGAGGACACGGCGCTCGAAGCTAACGTCAAGGCGCGTAATCAGAGCCAGGACACCCGCCCCACAAGCACCGCGTCCATCTTCACGCCGGGCGGGATCGTTGAGGTCCTCACAGCCATCAGCCGCTTCTCCCGGCACGCGCGGCGTCACCTCGTCGACGATGCGGGGGCCCAGCCGCCTATCGTCGGCCGGCTGTACGTCGCCCACGACTCCGAGCCCGCTGAATCGAAGGTCCTGACCAACACGTACCTCCATAACGGCTGGCGCGCTGACGTATTCGCGCATTACTGGACGCTGCAGACCGACCATCAGACGGTCTCGTTGAGGTTCCGGGCTCTCCGCCTCGTAGCTCAAGCCCGCGCGATGAAGGACGGCCTCAAGGCCGACGTTCACGGCCACAGCGAGCGTACGAAGGTCCACTACCTGGCGAACAGCCTTCCAGCGCACACCTTCCATCAGCACGCGACCGAGGCTCAGAACGCCTTTCACGACGACACCGTCGCGGGCTTCAGACACCCGAACGTCAACGACGACCACCCCGCCGCAGCAGCACTCGCCGCAGCAGCCGAGCACGGCACGGTCGCCGACGTCGAGGTGAGTCTCTGCGCCAGCGGCGGGAACGACCCGGTCGAGCCCACGAAGCCCTGCTCGCTGGGAATCGTCGCCTGCTTCGAGTGCCCCAACGGCTACCGGACCGTCGACCAGATTCCCGGGCTGCTCGCGGCCGTCGAACTCACCCACATCATCGAGGACAACAACGCCAACGAGTGGGAGACCGGCGAAGCTTCACAGCTGCGTTTCTTCGCCCAAGCCGCCCTCGACCAATTCCCCCCCCTCGTCATCGGCAACGTCCGCCGAAGCGTCGACCTGACCCCCCACATCCACACGGTCACCGGCATCTACCTGGAGCTTCGCCATGGCTGATGTCAGACACCTCCACCCCTACGCGACCCCCGCCGGGGAGACAAGCCTCTTCGCACCCGAGGACTCGATCCGCCTCTTGATCCCAGGGGGCCTTGACCTCGAAATGGACCCGCTGTTCGGAGACGACAGCTGGGACCTGAGCGGACATGCTGCTTGGACGTCGAAGGCCGGCACTCAAAGAGTCCTCGACGTGAGCCGCTTCTCACCTCGCTGGCGAGTCGCGGTGAAGCACCTGGCGCTTCTGCAGATGCACCCCCAGCTGGCCACCGACCGCGCACCCTGGGAGCCGATGGCGCAGACCTGGACACGCAGCCAAGAAGCCGTCAAGCCGGTAACGGCGCAGGGCAACCTCAAGATGCTGCTCCAAGCGACCTCCATCCTCGACCGCTACAACCTGACCTCGTTCGACGAGGACACCTGGGACCGCATCGTTTTGCTGCTCATCACACCCCAGAACAAGGACGAGAAGCGCGAGGGCGTCACGCTCTCGAGTGCTACCGGCCGTGGCCGCGCGCAACAGCTCAAAGCCCTGTGGGAGGTCTCGCAGATCCTTGGGCGCACCGACCTGCTCGGCCTTGAGGCACCGTTCGACGGGCGCGAATCCACGCAGCTGTACGAGCGGCGTGGGCCTCGCAACAGCGTGCGCCCCGCCGAAGGCGTCGGACAGATGCTCGGGTTCAGCGGCTGGCTCGTTGACAACGCCCTTGAGGACATCGTCGAGACGATCGAGTGGTGGTCGGACAACGCCCAACCGGAACCAGCCGGAAGCCAGCAAGGCAACTACGAAGCCATGCTCGACCTGCTCTGCCAGATCGCGGCAGACCACGACGGCGTACTGCCCGGCGTACGGAACATCAACGGCGGACTCACGCTCGCTCACGGGGCTCTGGGCCGCCTCATCGGCCAGAGGGACGCCGACGAGGCATACCTCGCTGGCCGCTGGGCCATGCGCCAGCTCGGTGATCAGGTGACCTTGTCCGAGGACTTGTCGCCATGTCCGGTCCCGCTCACGAAGGTCGACACCCCAGACGGACCTCTCACCTGGACGCGCCGACTCCTCCCGTCCAGCCACGAACTTGACCTGTGGCACCGCTACGCCGTGTACGCCTGCATGTTTTACCTGTCCTCGACCCTCATGCTCCGCGACAGCCAACTGGCCTGTCTGCCCCTTAACGGCGTCACCGCCGAGACGTTCGACCGCCCCGACGGCACCACCGTCGACCAATACGTGCTCAAGGCCTACAGAACCAAGAACCGACACAGCCCCATCCCGACGAGCGTCGTCGTCAGCGCACGCGTCGCCCGGATGCTCACCCTCCTCCGCCGCCTACAGCAGGCCCTGGCGTACCAGCCCGCATTGGCGCCGACCGGCCAGCCGTTCCTCTTCGACCAGCGTCTCGCCGTGCCTTTTGGGAAGAGTGCTAGAGACGACTCGCGCGACGGGCTTTACCTGGACGCCGGGTTCGACAAGCTCCTGCGTAGAGCCGCCGCGCGCCTGTTCCAGCGCGGCGTCATCACCCGCGGCCTTGACGACGTCCGCGGCAGTGCCCGCCAAGTCCGTATCACCTGCGGTCAGGCGTACGCCTCCCGCGAGCACGGCGCAGCGCTGGCGGCCGCCTACGGGCAATGGGACAGCCGCCAAGTTGCAGCCGGCTACATCGGCGATGTCTACAAGCGCCTCATCACCCCGGTCGACCCCGAGGACGTCGACGACGAGATCCTGATCAGTAAGGGCGAAGCCGTCATCGCCGCCCGGAACCAGCGCCACACGCTCACAGGACGTGGCCTGCCACGCCTGGACGAGGCGCTCGACCGTGCAGAGGCCAAGCTTGCCAACCCCTCCCCACTCACGCCGGCCCGCAAACGGGCACTGGGAAAAGCCAACCGCAACATCCACCAGGGCACCCTGACGCTCTGCCTCTGGCAGAGCGAGGGAGCACTATGTGGCGGCAAAGCCGGCCCGGACTTCGCCAGATGCGCACCCGGAGCTTGCCGGAACTCAGTCATGACGCCCGGCAACCGAGCTCGCTACGAGCTGATGAGACGGCAGTACCTGACACCCGACACCGCAGTTGGGCGCCGCGGAGCCGCAAAGCTCGATCAGCTCAACCCAGACATCTCGCTCGAGTTCGCCGCAAGCACTGATGACGATCTCCGCGACATGGTCAAGCAGCAGTACGAGCAGTGGGTCGCCGCGAAGCTGACGGTCGAATCGTGAACGACGACGGCATCGACGCTCTCATCCGGGCGGCACGTCGAGTCGCTGCAGGGGAGAGGCTAACCGGCGACCTTCTCACGCAAGAGAAGGTGCCCGCACGGCTCAGGCTGCTGCTCGCTGCCACAGCGCTGACGGCGGCCAACCTGCCGGTGAGCAAGCGCGCCATCGTCGACGCGGCGCCAGCCGCCTGGTCCGCCACGTATCGCAACCACGCCGAGCTCCTCGAGGACATCAAGGCTCTGGTGCCCGACCTGGTAGCGGCCCAGCTGTCCCTCGTGGGGGAGATGCCGACCGGCACGGACCTCCGACGCCAGCTCGACCAGGCGAACGCGAGCATCGAGAAGGAGCGCGGCCTCCGGGCAGAACTCGAGGAGGAGGTGCGGCAGCTTCGCGAGTACGCGCTGACCCTTCACCTTCGCGCTAAGCCGGAGTACGACGCCATGATGGCCGAGCGGCAGCAGAAGGTTCGACTCCTGAGGCCGGTAGGCGACGACAGGGACGGCTAAGGCTCAGCGAACGGGAAGACGCAAGGCGAGCATCAGGAGAAGGTCCGCCACCAGCGTCTTGCGGAGACAGCAAACCGACTCTGCTGGGCTGAGACCTGGAGGCCGAGCTAGTCCTAGGAAGGCCGCAGCGCGCGGCGGATGTGGTCCCGACGTCACCAGGGAACGCGATGTCAGCGCCAGCCGCGTCGCCCATCCGCTGCGGGCAGCGCCTCACCCGGCTGAGCGCGCACGATCGCATCGACCGCTGCAACGTCGAGGTCGAGTTCTCCACCGTCCTTGGGCGGCTCGCGTCGTCGAGGCCCTCCATCAGTCGGCCAGCTCTGGAGCCCGTCGGCGATCAGCTCGGCCGTGTGGCCGCTGACCGAGCGATCCCTTGCCAGCAGCGGTCAGGAGAAGCGTTGGAGAAGAGGTCTCCCCCATGCTGAACGCGGTGCGCGGGGCTTCGAGATCGGCGACACTTGCCCTCGGTTCTGAGGCGGAGGTGAGCTGGTGGAGTCGGGTGGTTCTTCCTCGCTGGACGAGGTCCGGGACGGGCGTCCGCTGCGACGGCTGGGGTTGGTCTCCGCGGCGGGGCTGGTCGCCGCGGTCGTCGTCTTGACGGTGCACGAGCTGCGGCATGATCCGGGCGATCAGGCGTGGGCCTGGTTGCCGCTCGTCCGGATGGGTGCTGTCCTCGCGTCCCTGCTTCTGCTTGGAGCCGTGCTCGGTCTGTGGAGCCGACGAGTGGCGCGTCCGCGGAAAGGGTCGCGTCCGCTTGGGGCGCAGCGAGACGTGAGCCGCGCCGCCCCGGAGAGGGAAGCTCAGTAGGGGCCGGAAACTCGCCTCGCGTCTCTGCGTGCCGGCAGGCGTGGCTGCGGAGCGTGGGCTGTTCGTGTCTGGAGGCCGCGGCCCAGCAGGGTGGCGATCAGGGCGAAAGCGGCGAAGCCGGCGATGTCGACGGCGGCGTTGGCCCAGCTGAGCGTGTTGACGGCGCGTAGTCCGGCGACGCTGCCGGTGAGGGCGGCGCTGCCGTAGGCGAGCAGGTTGTTGGCGGTGTGTGCGGCGATGCCTGCCTCGAGCCCGCCGGTGCGCCACACGAGCAGGGCGGCGAGCATGCCGAAGGCGAAGCGGTCGAGGAACAGCGGCAGGCTCTGGCTCCCGTGGAAGAGGGCGAACAGCAGGGCTGAGACGACGACCCCGAACCAGGGCGTGGCGAGGAGGCTGCCGAACGCTTGGAGGAGGTAGCCGCGGAACAGGTACTCCTCGGCGGCGGCCTGCAGCGGTGAGGTGATCGCGATGACGAGCAAGAACGCCACCAGCTGCCGCTGGGGCTGCGGTGGGGTCGTGGTGTCGGGGCTGAGGGTGCTGCTGAGGAGCAGCACGCCGCCGAGCACGACGAGGGCGATGGCGGCGCAGGCCAGCAGGTAGCGCCAGCGAAGGCGCGGTTGGACGGAGCTGAGCCAGTGCGGTCGGACGCGGTGAGCGGCGTAGAGGGTGAAGGCGGCGATCAGGGTGAGGCTGGCGAGGCCGAGGTTGGACGCGAGCATCCCGATCGGGTGCTCCAGGCGCCGGCCGGCTGTCTGGTAGTCGGCGAAGGAGACGGCGGGCCGTTGGAGCAGGTAGCCGACTCCCAGGACCGTGGAGGAGACCAATGGGACCACGAGCAGGTAGAGGGCCAGCGCCATCACGATCCCGAGGATCGCGTGCCAGGCGGGCTGGCCGAGCCCGCGTAGGACCGACGGGTACGGCACGCCCACGCGCGGTTCGACGACGAACGGGATCGGGCGTGCCTGCTCGTGGGTCCGGGCTGCACCGCGCCGACGAGGGGGCGGGGATGTGGGGCGGCGCCGGTTCATCGGGCGAACAGCAGCAGCAGGGCCAGGCCGGTGTAGCCGATCATGACGGCGACCATCGGGGCTTGGTTCACAGCGGCCCGCCCGGTCGGGGAGACCTCGACGGCGCGGTCGTGGGCGGCCATGATTCCGCCGAGGTGACCGATGACGACCGCACCCGCCTGAACGACGGCGATGACGGCCGGGTAGGCGGCCAGCGCGTAGCTGACGTCGAGGGACGCGGTGCCGAACACGTCCCATCCGCGGCTCAGCGGGTCGCTCCACAATGCCAACGTGCGTTGGCCCTCGAAGGCGAACAAGGTCAGGTAATGGGCGGTGACGTAGCCGAGGGCGATCGGCAGCAGGGCATGGACGAAGACCAGCGGTTCCCCGGCGAGCGGGGCGCGGACCAGCCGGCCGCCGATGCGGGCGGCGAGGACGAAGGTGGCCGCGGTGACCGCGACGAGGAAGACGAGGGTGACGCTGGCCGCGACGATCGGGCGGACCGGTTGTGCCTGGACCCAGCCGATCCAGGCTGTCGAGTTCGACAGCCCGTCGAACGCGGTCGACCCGATGAGCACGGTGACGAAGGCGACCGTGCCGGAGCGGGGGACGAACTGGGACAGGTTGGTCAGGGGCGAGGAGACGGTGAGCACCCCGGAGCCGTTACGGCCCCACACCGACAGCCGGGCCATCAGGCTGGCATAGACCTCGAACGGGTCAGCAGCGGCGAACCAGCGCTGCCCGAACAGCACCGCACCGCACGCCATGACCGCGGTGTAGGCGGCCACGGCGAGCAGCAGGACGGGGATGGTGGCGCGGTCGGGGGCGACGAGCTCGAGGTAGACGAACCCGAACAGCCCGGCCACCGCGGGCCACACCCCGACCGGGGCGGGCAGGTCGAGGGCGCCGCGGGCGGGATCGACCCGCACGGCGCGGCAAAGCAGGAGGTGCAGGGTGCGGAGCGGGTTCAGCAGCGGCCACACGCGCCCGAGCAGCAGGGACAGCGGAACCAGCCCGATCCACACCCACACGTACACGAAGCCGAAGACCGGGTTGGTCAGGTCGTCCGCCCCGGCAAGGAGAGCCCACGCGGCCCAGGCACCGATGGCCAGGCCGACGCCGCGGACCGTCCACCGCACGACCGGCCGGTCGACGAGTCGGGTCAGCCGCGGCAGTGCCCTGGTCCCGGCCCCGGTGAAGCGGGTCGCCCGCCAGGTGAAGGAGAGCACGACGAAGGACGCCAGCACAGCCAGCATCGCCCCGACCACGACCACCTCGAACGGGACGGGGAGGTCTTGTCGGCCGCCGATGCCGTGCAGGGGGACCATCACCGTCTCCCGAGGCGGTGCGGACGACGCGCAGGGCTCACGCCACAGACAGCTTCGCGACGAGGAGCTCGGTCTCGTGGGTCTCGACCTCGAAGACGCCCTTCACGTCGGCGATGAAGCTCACCGACGCGGTCTGGCCTGGCGGAAGGTCGAGGGTCTTGTCGTAGCCGTGGACGTGGATCGAGTCGGCGACGTCGCTCGTGGCGGTGATCGTGACCGTCTGACCGGCCTTCACCGGAGTGGTCTGCAGACGTGGTTGGACCCGGCCGCCGCTGACCTTCACCGACACCACGACCGCGCCGGCCACCGGGCTTCCGGCGGCGGGCGTTCCCGGCTGGGTCGTCGGCGAGGTCGTGGCCGAACTGCTGGCAGCGGGGGGAGCGCTGCCTGCAGATGACGGCTGGTCGGCCGGGGTGGTGCTCGTGCCGCAGCCGGAGAGGAGCACGCCGAGCGCGCTCAGCAGGATCGGTGCGGCGATGGCCTTGAGGGGGACGCGCATCAGGTGGGGCCTTCCAGGAGATTCGGGGACGACGGGCTGGGTCCTGCCAGCCATGCGCCTGTGGCGCCGACAGGGAGGGGCCGGCCGGGTGCCGCCCGTGTCTACGGGGCGGGCAGGCGTCCTCAGCGCGGGAGCCTGGCTCTGCCGAGCGGCACAGCACGCGCGCCGAGGCACTCGGCCACCCCATGAGGCTTGTGCTGAGGACAACGGTCAGACGTGCTGGATCGTTTCGTGGTCCTGGTGGCCGATGGGTTCGAGCTGGAAGGTGCAGTGCTCGACCTCGAAGTGGTCGTCCAGGCACGTCCCGAGGTGGTCGAGGACTTCGCCGGAGCGGCCGGCGCGCCACCATTCGTCGGTGACGACGACGTGGGCGGACAGCACCGCCGACCCGCTGGTGATGGTCCAGGCGTGCAGGTCGTGCACGTCGACCACCCCGGGGGTCTCGGCGATGTGGCGGCGGACCTGGTCGAGGTCGACGCCGGGCGGGGTGCCCTCGAGCAGGACGTGCACGACGTCGCGCAGCAGCAAGACCGCGCGCGGCACGATGAGGCAGAAGATCAGGATCGAGGCGAGAGAGTCGGCGCGGGTGTAGCCGGTCAGCGCGATCACCACGGCGGCCACGATGACCGCGATCGAGCCGAGCAGGTCGCCCAGCACCTCGAGGTAGGCGCCGCGAAGGTTCAGGCTCTCGTCCTTGCCACCCCGCAGGATCAGCAGCCCGACGACGTTGGCGACGGCGCCGCCGATGGCGACGAGCAGCATCAGGGTGCTGGAGATGTCGGCCGGCTGGTTCCACCGCCGGACCGCCTCGACCAGGACCCACACCGCGATCCCGGTCAGCAGCATCCCGTTGACCATCGCGGCGAGGATCTCGGCGCGCTGCCAGCCGAACGTGCGGCTCGAGGTCGCCGGTCGCGCAGCCAGCGAGGTCGCGATCAAAGCGATGACCAGGCCGGTGGCGTCGGTGAGCATGTGCCCGGCGTCGGCGAGCAGGGCTAGCGAGCCGGACGCGAGTCCGCCGATGACCTCGGCCACGAACACGGCGGCGGTGATGCCGACCACCAGGACCAGGCGCCAGCGGTGCTTCCCGGTCGCCGTCGACGCGCCGTGGTCGTGACCGTGGCCGCTCACGAGCGGCCTTGGCTGAAGCGCGAGATCGTGGGGTCGTCGTGGGTCTCGCCAGTGTGGTCGATCTGGGGGCACAGGGTGACAGCGTCGCCGGTGGCGGCGAGGACCCGTTCGGCGGCGCTGAGGAGGTCCATCAGCTCGGTCGCCACGGCCAGGGAGTAGACCGACGAACGCCCGACGGTGCGGGCCTGGACCAGGCCGCAGTCGCGCAGGCAGGCCAGGTGCGTCGACGTCGTGCTCTGCGCCAGCCCGACGTGCTCGGTCAGGTCCACGACGCGGTGCTCGCCCAGCGCCAGGTGCAGCAGGATCCGGAGCCGGGTCGGGTCGGCCAGGCTCCGGAACAGGCAGACGGCCGCAGATGAGTCCGGCTCGGCCGCCTGCCCGGCAGCTTCCGCGAGCTGCGGTTCTTGTTCAATCGACACGAGACGATGACATCGCACCTGCTAGGTTGCCGTCAAATCATCGCCTGAAGGCGATGTGATCGATGGAGGCTGAACCGTTGGACCAGGTAGCGAAGGCGGCTCTCTACGTCAGCCTCCCGGTGTTCGCCGCCCTGCTCGGGTCGCTGATCGCTCTCGTGCGGCGGCCCAGCGCCGCGGTGGCGAGCGGGATCCAGCACTTCGCCGCCGGGGTGGTGATGGCGGCACTGGTCGGCGAGGTACTTCCCGCGCTGCGTGAGCAGGGCCACCTGCCCTGGGTTGTCGGAGGGTTCAGCGCGGGTGTCGCGCTGATGCTCACCCTGGGCGCGTGGAGCCGTCGGATCGAGGCGCGGCGGACCAGCCTCGCCCGGAGCGAGGCCTACGTGCTGCCGGTCGGGCTGCTCGCCGCGGTCGGCGTGGACCTGCTCATCGACGGCGAGCTCGTTGGGCTCGGCGTGACCCTCGGGTCGACCACCGGTCTGATCATCACCCTCGCCCTGACGGTCGAGATCTTGTTCTTGTCGTTGTCGGTGGTCGCCGAGCTCACCGACGCCGGCGTGCCCCGCGGGCGGTCGGCGCTCATCACGGTGGGGCTGGGGCTGCTGACCGGCGTCGGCGCCGTTCTCGGCGCAGCACTCCTCGGCGGGGCCAGCCACGAGGTGCTGGCCGCGGGTCTCGCCTTCGGCACGGCTGCGCTGCTCTACCTCGCCGTCGAGGAGCTCCTCGTCGAGGCCCACGAGGAGCGCGAGACCACCGTCCTTAGCGCCATGTTCTTCTTGGGCTTCCTGATCATCTACGTCCTCGGAGAGGTCGCAGCATGAGCTCGACCCGCACGGGCCGCCCAGGGTCCGGCTGATGCTGGCCGCTCTGCGACACCGCGGCGTTCAGGCGGCGTTGCTCGCCGCCGTCCTGTTCGGTGCTGGCACCCCTGCGGCGAAGCTGCTGCTCGACGGCGTGAGTCCGTGGCTGCTGGCCGGGTTGCTGTACTGCGGCTCCGGCCTCGGCCTCGGCCTGCTCCGGTTGGCCCGTCGCTCTCCCCGCGTCCACCTCACCCGCGCCGAGCTGGCGCCGCTGGCCGGCGCGATCGTGTTCGGCGGGCTCGCGGCGCCGGTGCTGATGATGGTCGGACTGACCTCGCTCCCGGCGTCGGGGGCGTCACTGCTGCTGAACGCCGAAGGGGTGTTCACGGCCCTGCTCGCCTGGTTCGTCTTCAAGGAGAACGTCGACCGGCGCATCGCCGTCGGGATGGCGGCGATCATCGCCGGCGCCGTCCTGCTCAGCATCCCGACCGGAGCCCAGCTCGGCAGCGTCTGGCCCGCGCTGGCCGTGCTCGGCGCCTGCCTGTGCTGGGGGCTGGACAACAACCTGACTCGCAAGGTCGCGTTGACCGACGCCACCTGGCTGGCCGCGATCAAGGGCCTGGTCGCCGGTCCGGTCAACCTGGTCCTTGCGTTCAGCCTCGGCGCCCAGCTTCCGGGCGCCGCTCACGTCGCGGCCGCGCTGGTCGTCGGGTTCTTCGCCTACGGCGTCAGCCTGGTCCTGTTCATCCTCGCCCTGCGCCATGTCGGTACAGCCAGGGCCAGCGCCTACTACTCGGTCGCCCCGTTCTTCGGCGCCGCCCTCGCTGTCGCGCTCGGAGAGCAGCTGACCTGGCCGCTGGTCGCCGCTGGGGTGCTGATGGCGGCCGGGGTCTGGCTGCACCTCACCGAGAACCACCAGCACCGCCACGGCCACGAGCAGCTGACCCACAGCCACCGGCACACCCATGACGAGCACCACCCGCACGGCCACCGCGAAGCCGTCCCGGCTGGCACCGGGCACACCCACGAGCACACGCACCACCCGACCGTGCACAGCCACCCGCACTATCCCGACGCGCACCACCGCCACCAGCACTGAGCGAGCAGTGTGCGAGGCGCAGAGCAGGCGCCGACGGGAGAGAAGCCCTGTGCCGGTCCCCCCCCGGGAGTCGAGCACCCGCGATCGCCGGCGCGCCGAGCCGCCTCTTGTTTCGACCGGCCACGGAGCATCAAGTGTCCCCAATGATTCACGCTCGGCTGTACGGTGAGGTCGTGTCCACGCACGAGCGTCAGTCGGCGCCTACCGGTCGACGGCCCTAGTGCCCGGCTCGATGGTGCCCGGCCGGAGGTTGCAGATGTGGTCGACCTTCCCGCGGGGCGCTGCTGCGGAGGTGGCGCTGGCGCTTGTCGCCGGGTTGGTCGTCGTGGTCACCGCCCATCCCTTGCCGGCACCGCGCGCCGACCAGGTCGACGACTGGCACAGCTGGCTCGGCCTGGCGGCCGTGCTCGGCTTCTGCCACGGGTTGGTCCGGCTCGCGGGGTGGCTCCGGCGCCGGTCGGCGGGTGGCGCCTGACGATTCATCGTTGCCTGTATCCTCGTAGGCGTGACTTCATCCTGGCCTGAACAAGCGGTGGTGGACCTGCCGACTCCTGCGATCGCGGTGGACGCGGATGCGCTTGCGCGGGTCGGGGTGGCGCTGGCCGATCCGACCCGGCGGGCGCTGCTGCTGCGGCTGGTCGCGGGCCCGGCGTTCCCGGCCGACTTGGCCGAGCTGCTGGGGGTGGGACGGACCAACGTGTCGAACCACCTGTCGTGCCTGCGCGGGTGTGGCCTGGTCAGCGCCGAGCCGGTGGGCCGGCGGGTCCGCTACAGCCTGGCCGACCCGCGGCTGGGCGAGGCTCTGGCCGCGCTGGCTTCCCTCGTGCTGGTGACGACGGCGGCGGAGTCGACGTGTGGTCCGGCGGACTACGACTGCGAGCACGGGGACCACGACCGCGAGGACGACCACGAGGACGACCTCGACGGCGTGACCACCGGCACGGCGCTCGCCCCGCAGGTGGAGACGACCCGTGGCTGACGCGTGCTGCGGTCCCGACGAGCCCCGCACGTCGACCGGCACCGAGCTGGACGAGGCGCCGACGCCGGTCTGGCAGGTCCGCGAGATCCAGCTCGCGGCGGTATCCGGGGTCTTGCTGCTGGCGGCCGTGCTGGTGCCGGCTTCGTTGGCCGAGACTCTGCTGTTCTGGGCGGCCGCGGTGGTGGGTGGGGCGACGTTCGTGCCCGGCGCGCTGCGTGGGCTGGTGAAGGGCCGGCTCGGGGTCGGGCTGCTGATGACGATCGCGGCGGTCGGCGCGCTGATCCTGGGCGAGGTGGCGGAGGCCGCGACGCTGGCGTTCTTGTTCTCGATCGCCGAGGCGTTGGAGGACTACGCCATCACCCGGACCCGCAACGGGTTGAAGGCGCTGCTTGGCCTGGCTCCGAAGACGGCCACTGTGCTGCGCGGGCGCCCGGTCGAGGTCGGCCTGGCTGACCTCGCCGTCGGCGACGTGCTGCTGGTCCGGCCGGGGGAGAAGATCGCCACCGACGGCATCGTGCGCGGCGGCCGCAGCGCTGTCGACACCTCGGTGGTGACCGGTGAGTCCGTGCCCGTCGAGGTCGGACCCGGCGCGGACGTCTTCGCCGGCACCGTCAACGGCAACGGCGCGCTCGAGGTCGAGGTGAGCGCGACCGCGGCGGACAACTCGTTGGCGAGGCTCGTCCACATCGTCCAGGAGGCGCAGGAGCGCAAGGGCTCCACCCAGCGGCTCGCCGAACGCGTCGCCAAGCCCCTCGTCCCCGGTGTGCTGATCCTGGCCGCTCTCGTCGCGCTGGTCGGCAGCCTCCTCGGCGACCCCGGCGTGTGGATCCCGCGCGCCCTGGTCGTTCTCGTCGCGGCCGCGCCGTGCGCCCTGGCCCTGAGCGTCCCGGTCGCCGTGGTCGCGGCCATCGGCGCCGCGTCGAAGGGCGGCGTCCTCATCAAGGGCGGTGCAGCGGTCGAGGCCCTGGGCGCGGTCCAGATCGTCGCCCTCGACAAGACCGGCACCCTCACCCGCAACGAGCCCGCGGTGATCGAGGTCGTGGCCACCCAGCCCGACAGCGACGCTGCCCGCGCGACGGTGCTGGCGGTGGCCGCGGCGCTCGAGGCGCGCAGCGAGCACCCGTTGGCCGCCGCCATCCTCACCGCCGCCGAGGCGGACGAGCGGGCCGCCGCGTTGCGTCTTGAGGGCGACGACGTCGAGGCCGTGCCCGGCCGGGGCCTGGTTGGGGCGGTCGACCACCGGCCGGCGAGGCTCGGTAAGCCCGGCTTCGTCGACGCGGGTCCCCTCGACGCCGATGTTGCACGCCTGCAGGACGCGGGCGCGACCGTGGTCCTGGTCGAGCACGACGGGATGCTTCTGGGCGCTGTCGCCGTCCGCGACGAGGTCCGTCCCGAAGCCGCCGAAGCCGTGGCCCTGCTGAAGCGTCAGGGGCTGCGCGTGGTGATGCTGACCGGCGACAACCATCGCACCGCAGCCGCGATCGCCGCGCAGGCCGGTGTGGAGGAGGTGCACGCCGAGCTCAGCCCCGAGGACAAGGCCCGCCTGGTCGAGGAGCTCGGCCGCAGCGGCCGGGTCGCGATGGTGGGAGACGGCATCAACGACGCCCCCGCGCTCGCGACCGCGAGCTGTGGCATCGCGATGGGTGCCATGGGCAGCGACGTCGCGGTCGAGGCCGCCGACGTCGCGCTCATGGGCTCTGACCTGCGCCGCCTGCCCGACGCCGTCGCACACGCTCGCGCCGCCCGACGCGTCCTCACCCAGAACCTCGTGCTGTCGGTGCTGATCATCGCCGTGCTGGTGCCGCTGTCCGCGTTCGGCGTCCTCGGCCTGGCACTGGTCGTCGCCACCCACGAGCTCGCCGAGGTCGTCGTCATCGCCAACGGCATCCGCGCCGGCCGCCGCCGCCACCTGCCCACCCGCGCCGGCCTGCCGCCGCGGTCCGCGCGCTCCGACGCCTCCCGGCGCGAACCTCGTGAACCCACCCACCGGAACTTCCCGGCCGCGCAGCCCGTTCCTGCGAGCAACGGGGCCGGTCTCCTCACCCTCACCCCGCTGTTGACCACCAGCTCCAACCCCCGCAGTGCGCGCACGGAAGGGACGGAGCGGTGCGGGTGCGAGCCCGGCTGCTCGTGCTGCACCGACTGACGAGAACAGCGTCACCCAGGCAGGACGCGGGCGGTTCTGTTCTTCGGGGCGTGACGCGCCCCTCGACGAGTGACGTAAGACGCGTGACGCAGCACGAGTGACGCAGCCCGGCCCGCTAGACGTCGAACGACTGGAACGGAAGGTCCGCCCCATGAGCTCCAAGTCCGCCCCACCGAACCGCACTCCCCGCGGACGTGGTCCGGCGCTGCCGTCGCCGGGTCCGTCGGGGTTGCTGCCCAACTCCGCGGTGGTGGCGATCGTCGTCGCGGTTGTCGTGGTCTTCGCCGTGGTCGTCACGCTCGCGGTCCGTGGCAGTACCAGCACGCAGCAGACCGGGCCGGGTGTGCCGGCGGCCGATGCCGCCTCCGCGCAGGTCGTCCGCGACAGCTCGCACCGCCTGCCCGGGTCGACTGAGGCCAAGGCGACGTTCGTGGAGTTCCTCGACTTCGAGTGCGAGGCCTGCCGGGCGGCCTACCCGGTCGTGGAGCAGCTGCGCCAGCAGTACGCGGGCCGGGTCAGCTTCGTCGTGCGCTACTTCCCGATCGAGAGCCACTTCAACGCGATGCGCGCCGCGCGCGCGGTCGAGGCGGCCGCGCAGCAGGGCCAGCTCGAGGCGATGTACCAGAAGATGTACACCACGCAGGAGCAGTGGGGCGAGCAGCAGGTGGCGGCCGACGACACGTTCCGCGGCTTCGCCGTCGACCTCGGCCTGGACATGGCCCGGTGGGACAGCACCTACAACGACCAGGCCACCATCGACCGCATCAACCTCGACATCGCCGACGGCAAGGCTCTCGGCGTCGAGGGCACCCCGTCGTTCTTCGTGAACGGACAGCGCATCCAGCCCAAGTCGGTCGACGACCTCTCCGGCGCTCTCGACGCCGCGCTCGCCGAATGACCGTGGAGGGCCACGCGCTGGTGGCCGACGCGTCGGCCCCTAACGACCGCGATTCGCCGGACACTTTGTCGTGGGTGCGTTCGCGGGACCGTCGAGCTGGCGTAGTGGTCCTCTTCTGCGGGCTCGTCGGCGCCGGCGCGGCCCTTGCCCTGGCGGTCGAGAAGTTCCGAGTACTCACGAACCCGTTCTACGTGCCGTCGTGCACGGTGAACGAGAAGGTCAGCTGCCTCTCGGTGATGACCAGCCCGCAGGCCGAGGTGCTCGGCTTCCCCAACCCCCTACTCGGGCTGATCGCCTTCGGTGCCCTCGCTGCCGCGGGTGCCGCCGTACTCGCCTCGCCCAGGCCCCTGGCCTCGTGGTTCTGGGCCGGCCTGCAGGGCGGAACGGCGGCTGGGTTGGTGTTCGTGCACTGGCTCGCCTGGCAGAGCAGCGTGGTCATCGGTGCGCTGTGCCCGTACTGCATCGCGGTCTGGATCGTCACCATCACAGCCTTCGTGCACGTCACCGCCCGCAATGCCGCCGCCCGCAAGCTCGCCACCCGCGACGCCAGCGGCGGCGCTGGTGCGGGTGGTCCAGGACTGCGCGAGGGTCGAGGGGTGGCTCAGCCTCTGGCGACCAGCCCGGCGGTGATCTCGGTGCTGTGGGTCCTGGTGCTGCTCAGCGCTGCGGTGGGCGCGACGACCCTGCTCGGCCGCTGATGGCCACCCGACCGCGGCTCCGCGGCCGCACGCTGCTCGCCGGGCTCCTACTGGTCCTGCTCACCGGCTGCGGTGGCAGCGCCATCGACGACACGAACGCCTACGACCGCCAGGTCCTGGGCGGCGGGAAGGCGCTGACCGTCGTCGCACCCGAGGACCGCAAGCCGGCCGCGGTCGTGACCGGGCCCGACCTCGCCGGCACGGGCACCGTGACGTCCAGCCGTCCGGGGCAGGTGGTCGTGCTCAACGTCTGGGCGTCGTGGTGCGGCCCGTGCCGCCAGGAGGCGCCCGAGCTTAACGCCGCCAGCAAGGACCTCGCCGATGACGCCGTCTTCATCGGGCTGAACGTCCGCGAGGCATCACCCGATCCAGGCCGAGCGTTCGTGCGGGCCACCGAGGTGCCGTACGCCCACATCTACGACCCCGACGGAACCCAGCTCATCCGCTTCTCCGCCGACCTATCACCCAGCGCCATCCCCAGCACCCTGATCATCGACCGCCAGGGCCGCACCGCGGTCCGCATCGCCGGCACCGTCAGCCGCACCACGCTGGTCCAGCTCGTCCGTGACATCGCCGCCGAGCCCCGGTGACCCCTCTCGACCTCGCCGGCTGGGCACAGCAGGCCGCCGGCGGCCCGATGCTCGCCGCCGTCCCGGTAGCAGTCCTGGCCGGACTCGTGTCGTTCTTGTCCCCGTGCGTCGTCCCGCTCCTGCCCGGCTACCTGTCCTACGCCACCGGGATGAGTCTCAGCAATCTCCAGCGGCCCGGCAAGCAGCGGCTCCGGATGCTCGTCGGCACCAGTCTGTTCGTGCTGGGCTTCGCTGTCGTCTTCGTCGCCGCCGGTGCTGTCGTCGGACGCCTCGGCGTCTTGCTACTCACCCAGCAGCGGCTCATCGAGATCATCGCCGGAGCCGGCGCCGTCGTCATGGGCCTCGCCTACGCCGGCGCCGTCCCGCTCGGGCGCCGCGAGCGACGGCTCGACCTCGCCCCCAAGGTCGGCCTCGCTGGCGCGCCTTTGCTCGGAATCGTCTTCGGCGTCGGCTGGACACCCTGCATCGGCCCCACCCTCGCCGTCGTCCTCAACCTCGCCCTCACCACCGGAAGCGCCACCCGAGGCGCCCTGCTCGCCTTCGCCTATGCCATCGGCCTCGGCCTGCCGTTCGTTCTCGCCGGCCAAGCCCTGCAGCGACTCTCAGGCGTCCTCACGCTCGTACGCACCCACCAGCGACTCCTCACCATCATCAGCGGAGCCAGCATGATCGCGGTCGGGCTCCTTCTTATTACCGGCCTCTGGGCTGACCTCACCGCAATGCTGCGCGGCTGGGCACTGCAGTACACGACCCCGATCTGAGCCGGGCGAGGCAGAGCCTCTCGGCGGCCCGAAGAAGAAGAAGCGGGGTCGCCTTTGGGCGGCACCCCGCCCGCCCCATACAGTCAGCCCTTACGAAAATCAGGCCGGTGTGGCGCGCGGCGGGGGAAGGGACAGGGTCGGTGCCACCGCTGGACGGACGGCCTGCGGCGCAGGGTTGCCGCGCTTGCACTACACCGACCTGCGGTCGACGTTCGTGACCGTCGTGTGCGTCGGCGCCGTCGTTGCGCGGTGGGGAGACGCCTCGCCTGGCTAATCGCCAGGGCTCGAGGCTAGAGCCCGGGCGTCGCGGCCGAAGCGGGAGATACCGGCCTAGGACAAGGCGTCACCTCGCCGTCCCCAGGTCAGTGGGGAAGCAGCCAGTTCATCTCGATGATCTGGGCTTGGTCAAGGGTGGTGATGGTGAGCGCGATCTGCTTGACGTCACCGTCTTGGCCTTCGTCTAGCTCTCGCCTGGCGATGCCGAGTGCGCCTTGGTGGTACTTGATCATGGTGGTCAGGAAGAGTTTGGAGGCGTCTGCCCCGATGGCGTGGTCGAGGGCATCGAGGTCAGTCTGGCTTGCTGGGTCGTCGTCCGGGTCCGCTTCTGCTGTGCCACCTCTGGCCTGGAGGCGTGGGTCCTGCTGCCGCCAAGTGGTGAGCCAGGTGTTCATCTGATCGATCTCAGGGCCTTGCGTCGCTTTCATCCGTGTGGCGAGTGAGGTGACCGCGGGGTCGATGCCTTGCTTGGAAAGGAGTTTGTCGCTCAGCTGCGTGGCGTGCTCGTGGTGCCGAAGCATCGCAACCGCGAAGGTCACGTCGGCGGCGTTATGCGAGCCCGAAGTGGGCTCGCTGCTGCCGGCACTGCGAGTGCCAGGTGTGAGGCTCGGTCTGGTCCGAGTCGCTTCGGGGCCTGGTTCGGCTATACGGGGGTTGCTGGCGCAGCCGGTCACCGTGGTGACGCCGGCGAGAAGGGCCGCAGCGGCCAGCAGCCGGGGATGCTTCATGGCGCTCTTTTCAGTGATGTGCCCTGAGCCGAGACGTGGCGGCTACTGGGCGGCTTAGCCGAAGACCCGTCTGGTGCCGACTCGGTCGAGCCCGCGTAGTGCGGACGGCCAGGTTCTCGAGCTTGGACGTTCACTCGAAGCGACTCTGCGGGCGGTGATCGACCGTTCGCGGCGTCGGGCGAAACAGGCTCGTGAGTACGACGACTGCTCCGACGGTGATGAAGACGTCGGCGAGGTTGAAGGTGGGCCACCAACCGGAGTGCAGGTAGTCGGTCACGACGCCGTCGTCGAGCCGGTCGATCAGGTTGGCGATGGCACCGGCAAGGACCAAAGCCAGCCCGAGCACCATGAGCAGCGCCGCGTGGGCCGCCTCCCGCCACGCGAACACGGCCACGGCGGCGACGATCACGGCGACGGCGGTCACGATCAGAGGAGCCGGAAGCGTCGCCCCCAGGCTGAACGCCGTTCCGGGGTTGTAGACCAGACGCAGGTCGAGCGGGCCGAGGTCCACGACTCGCCCGGCGCTGAGGAGTCGCTGAGCCGCTGCCTTGGCTGCAAGGTCAACGCCGGCCAGGCCGAGCGCGACGGTGAGCAGCAGGCGCCTCGCGGTCAGCGGGCGGGACTTTGCCTGGCTCTCAGTCCTCGTCATCGTCATCGTCGTCTTCGACGAGCTCGCCTTCCCAGGCTTCGAGGCCTTCCTTGACGGCGAAGATGGCGATGACGAAGCCGGCGACGGGGTCGAGCCAGGCAGCGCCGGTGAGGGTGAACACGACGAGCCCGATGAGGGTGGAGATGCTGAGCAGCACGCAGATCCGCGTCTCGGCCGCGTCGGCCAGGATCAGCGGGTCGCCACCGAGCTGCTCGCCGACGCGGCGCTTGGCGCGGGCCAGGACAGGCATCACGACGATCGACAGGGCCAGCAGCACGATCCCGACGGTGCTGTGCTCGGGTACCTCCCCGCCGAGCAGGGACCGGATGCCTTCGACCACGACGTAGACGGCGAGCAGGAAGAAGGTGACCGCGACGGCCTTGAGAGCTCGTCGTTCCTTCACCTCGTCCGCTTCACCGTGTCGGAGCCGAGCTGCCAGGCGCAGACCGACCAGCACTGCTGAGACCGACTCGATGCCGGAGTCGAGGCCGAAGCCGACGAGGGAGACCAGGCCGGCGAGGAGGCCGAAGGTGATCGCGACGGCGCCCTCGACCACGTTGTAGGCAACGGTGAACTGAGCCAGTCGCAGGCCGCGGCGGGTCAGTTGCTCGGTCTCGGCGTCGGAGATCGAGGTGGGCGTGGTGGGTGAGGTCATGACTGGAGTTCCTGGGTGGTGGTTGTGCCGTAGCGGGGACAGAGGGCAACTGCGTCGCCGGTGAGGGCGAGCAGGGCCTCGGCCGCTTCGAGGAGTGCGAGGACTTCATCGGGATGGGTCAGGCTGAACAGCGAGGCTCGCCCCTGCGGGCGAGAGGTCACCAGGCCGCACTCTTTGAGGCAGGCAAGGTGCTTGCTGACCGTGCTCTGCGCCAGGTCGAGGTGCGCGGCGATCTCGCCGACGCGGTGCTCTCCCTGGACCAGGTGCTGCATGATCGCCAAGCGGGACCGATCGCTGAAACCGTGGAACAGGCACGCGGCGGCTTCTCGTGCTTGCGCGCCTGGAACCCCAGCGACGCGTTCTAGCCCTATTATCGCCATCCGGCGATACTAGCGGCCTGCTGCGCCACGGGCACGACACCAGGTTTGGCCTGGGTCGACGGACGACGAGAATTGATGGTTGCCGTGAATCTGGGCGAAGCAGTACTGCTGGGCGTGACCGAAGGCTTGACGGAGTTCCTGCCGGTGTCGAGCACAGGCCACCTGACCGTGGTGGAGAAGCTCCTGGGGCTACGTCTCGACGACCCCGGGGTGACCGCCTTCACCGCGATCGTCCAGCTCGGTCCGATCCTGGCCGTGCTGATCTTCTTCCGCCACGACATCGTCGCCCTCGCAAGCGCATGGCTGGGCGGGCTCCGCGACGCAACCCGACGCGACAGTCAGTACCGCCTGGCCTGGGCCGTGATCCTGGGCACCGTGCCGATCGGGGTGGTGGGGTTCCTCGGGCGCGACGTGGTCGGCGCGGCCCGCAACCTGTGGGTGGTGGCAGCAGCGCTGATCGGCTGGTCGCTGGTGATGGTGGTGGCCGAACGCTACGGGCGCCAGACGCGTACCGAGGGTGAGATCCGCTATCGCGACGCCGTCGTGATCGGCCTCGTCCAGTGCGTCGCGCTCATCCCCGGGGTGTCACGATCGGGCGCCACGATCAGCGCTGGACTGCTCCGCGGTCTCGACCGGGTGAGCGCGACCCGCTTCTCCTTCTTCCTGTCGATCCCAGCCATGCTGGCCGCCGGCGCCTTTGAGGCGGCCAGCGAAGGCTCGGCGGTGGCTCGCACCGTGGGCTGGGCAGCGACCGGTCTTGGCACCCTCGTTGCGTTCGCCGTCGGCTACGCCGCCATCGCCTGGCTCCTGCGTCTGGTGGCCCGGCACTCGATCACGGTATTCGTCCCCTACCGGATCGCCCTCGGCGTGCTCATCGCTGTTGCTCTTGCCGTGGGGCTCATCACGCCCTAGACATGTGAGCGCGGGGCTTCGAGAGCGGGGACACTTGTCCTCGGTTGTGAGGCGGAGGTGAGTTGGTGGAGTCGGGTGATTCTTCCCCACCTGAATGAGGTGGGAGACTTCGGTCGCCTGCGATGGCTGGGGTGCGTCTCCGCAGCTAAGCCCTGCAGCGACTATCCGGCGTCCTCACGCTCGTGCGCACCCAGCAGCGACTCCTGACCATCATCAGCGGAGCCACCATGATCGCGATCGGGATCCTTCTAATCACCGGCTTCGGGGCCGACATCACGCGATCCTGACGGCTGGGCACTTCAGTACACGACCCTGATCTGAGCTGAGCGCGACCGAGGGGACTCACGAAGTCACCCTGCCTCCGGCAACCTCGAGCCCGCTGCTCAAACCACTCAGGGCTGAGGCCACTGCCGGAGACACGCGGCTCACTGACGCTCGTGGGGCCAACACCCAGAGCAGCAGCATCGGCAGGAGGAAGTACGACAACCCGCCGCCAAGCAGCAGATGTCGAGTCGAAGTGATCGTGTCAGCGGCTTCTCGGTTGGCCGACTGGTCCGAGCTCGGTCCAGACGGCTCGGCGAAACGGTAGCTCCCCGTCTTCGACCTTCCTCAGAGGGGTGTCTGCCAGTCGGCCACGAGGCCCTGTAGCTGCACGATCAGCGACGCCCAGATGCCGCTGACCTGCATGATGCCCACGACGATGAGCAGCAGCCCGCCGAGCTGCATGACCCGGCGGGCGTGGCGCCGAGCGAACGCGAACACCGTGAAGGCTCGCTGGACGCCCAGGGCGGCCAGCAGGAACGGCAACCCGAGGCCGACGCTGTAGGCGAACGACAGCAGCGCCCCACGGCCGGCGCCGCCGGTGCTGAACGACAGAGACAAGACAGCGGCCAGGGTGGGTCCGATGCACGGGGTCCAGCCGACGCCGAAGAGCACCCCCAGCAGCGGCGCGCTGGCGACCCCGAGGCGGGGCTGGAAACTCAACCGGAACGAGCGGCTAAAAAGCGGGACCCGGGCGAGGACCCCGGTGAAGATGAGCCCGAGCACGATGGTGAAGACGCCCAGCACCTTGATGATCAGGTTCTGGTGTACGAGCAGCAGAGTGCCGGCCGCACCGAACGCGGCGCCGTAGCTGGTGAAGACCACCGCGAAGCCGAGAATGAACAGCAACGTCCCGATGACCGTGCGGCTCGGCCTGCGCAAGCGGCCAGGCCTTGTCGCTGCACCGGGTGCGGTGGTGGTTGAGCGGTCGGGCTGCGTAGTGGTGGCTGTCTGGGCGTCGGCTCCGGCGGTGCCGCTGACGTAGGCGAGGTACCCAGGCACGAGCGGCAGGCAGCACGGGCTGAGGAACGACACCAGTCCGGCGGCCATCGCGACCGGGATCGCGAGCAGCAGCGGCCCGTACGCGACGAGGTCCCCGGGGTTCACCGGGTGGCCTTGCTGGCCGCGATCTCGTCGTCGAGCAGACCTTTAAGCGTGGTGTAGGTGACCGGCCCGATGACGCGGGCCGCGATCCGGCCTTGACGGTCGATCACGACGCTGGTGGGTACGGCGGTGGTCGGGATGGTGTCGCGCAGGGCCAGAAGCACCTCACCGTTGTGGTCGATGACGCTGGGGTAGGCGACCTTGTTCGCGCGTACGAAAGCCTTGGCCGCGTCGGGGTTGTCGCGGGTGTCGATGCCGACGAAGCTGACCCCGCGACGCGCCTCGTCGGTGGCGACCCGGACCAGGTCGGGCGTCTCGGCCCGGCAGGGTGCGCACCACGACCCCCACACGTTGATCACCACGATGTCGCCGGCCAGCCGGGAGAGGGCGAACGGTTCGCCGTCGAGGGTGGTGCCCTCGAGCTTCGGCGCAGGGGCCCGCTGCGCTGTCGGGTAGAGGTCCAGACCCGGCTCGGCGTTGACCCCGGTCTCGGCGTCTGCCCGGGTGACGTCGTTGTCGTCGTCGGCGCTCGCCCACGGCTTCCACCACATCATCAGGAGCACCAACGCCAGGACAGCAAGGACCCACGCCAGGGCTTGAAGGCCGCGGGTCGCTCGGACGGTTGTGCTGGTGGTGTTCATGGCAGCTGCAGCACGATCTGCTGGTCGGGCGTGAGGCGGAGCTGCGAGGGGTCGCCGTCGACCGGTGTTCCGTTGCTGGTCAGCGTCACCTGCTGGCCGCCGTCGGCCCGCACGCCGCCGATCTGGGTGGCGGTCAGCTTGACGCCCCACTCGACGAACAGCTGGCCGAGGGTGAAAACCTTTCCGGCCCGGTCGGCCTCGATGTGGATCGTGCCGTCGGGCTCGTGGGTGTGCAGCGCCGACATGGCACCGGTGGCCGGATCGACGCCGATGTTGGCCGGTACCGCCACCTCGCTGCCCTTGACGATGACGCGGAGCTGGGGGTGGTAGTGCTCGGCCGTCCCCATCGGTCCGAGGTCCAGCCCGGCGGCCGCGACCCGAGCTGTGGTGTCGGCGGGTGCCGGCCACGGCGGTGCTGAGCGGCTGTCGAGCTCGACGGGCGGCGCCGCTGCCGCAGGCTGGTCAGCTGCGTTCGTCTGCGCCGGGGCGCTGCACGAGGTGGACAGAAAGACGACGGTGAGGCTGAGGGTGATGGCGGCGACCGATCGAGGGCGTCGGGTGCTGACGATCGAGATGATGGGAAGACTCCTTCAACGGGTCAAGGTCTGGGCGGATGCTGCTGCGGGCTGCTCACCGGTCGACGGATGAGGCGTCCTACCTGCCCAGAGCTGGGTCGAGGCCACAACGCCCGACCGCTGGCGCTGCGGCCGCTTGTTCGAGCCGACGAGGCCGGGACGCAGGATCGTCCCGGTCCCGGCCTCGTGCGCCTACAGCTGGGCGAGCAGGTCCTGCATGACGCCCACCTCTTGCTGCTGAGTGGTGATGATGTTCTTGGCCAACGCAACGGCGTCGGGGCTCTTGCCGTTGCTGACCTCGGCCTGGGCCATCTTGATCGCGCCCTGGTGGTGCGCGGTCATCAGCTCCAGGTACGTCTTCTGCCCTGTCTTGCCGTCGGCCTGGCCGAACTCCTTGAGCTCGGCGTCGGTGGCCATGCCATCGCTAGCGCCGTGGTTCATCCCGCCCATCCCGCCGCCGCCCATCTGCTGCTGGCCCCACGCGGTCAGGTAGCCCTTCATGGTGTCGATCTCGGGCTGCTGGGCGGCTTTGATCTGCTGGGCGAGCGCGGTCACGTCGGGGTTCACGCCGGTCTTGGCGAGCAGGGTGTCGCTCATGGCAACGGCCTGCTCGTGGTGGGGCAGCATCATCTCGACGAACATGACGTCGGCGTTGTTGAACTCGGCCGAGGCGCTCGTGCTGGCGCTCGGGCTCGACGGGGCCGCGGAGGAGCTTGGGGCCATGTTCCCCATGTTGGTGTCGCTGCATCCGGCCAGGCCGATGGTGGCGGTCAGGGCCAGGGCGACGAGGCCGGTCTTCCGTGCGCGTGAGTGCTTCATCTGGGTCTTCTCTCCGTACCAAGAATCTGTGTGGGACGTCCGATGACCGCGCGTCACCACCGGGGGCGTGGCGCGCGGGTGGGCTGAGCGAGGCTCGGCCGGCGGCAGCTGCACAGGTCGATCAGGTACGGAGAAGCGAGAGCTCCGCCAACGACAAAGGAGGCACCAGCCTGCCGGTGGAGGGCACGGCCGCCCGGAGAACCAGGGTGGGTAGCCGGAAAGGCGAGACGTGGGTCGGCCGCGGAGGAGCCAGCAGCCAGCCCAGCACCAGAAGAGTGAGTGCCAGCAGGCACGATCCGAGCGCCATCTGGTGATGGTCGCAGTCCGGGCAGACGCCGCCCATGTCGCCGTTGGTCATCCCCATGGCGTCGTGACCGCTCGGAAGCGCCGCCATCGCGACCGGCCCCATTTCACCGCCGGACAGGACACGAGCGGCGGTCCCGGCCTGAGCAACGGGAGCATGAGCAACGGGGGCCGGTCCGACCGCCACGTCGTGGCCGAGGGACAGCTGGTGCATCCCGACGATGCTCAGCACCACGACGACCAGGCTCATCGCGAACAGCAGGTGCCGCAGCAGGCGACCACCCGGCTGGCCGAGGAGGACGCGCACGACAGCTCCTGAGCCTGGCCTCACCGTCCACCTCCGTGCCGTCGTGATCGTCGATGTCAGGTTACCCCTCGGAACCCCAGGGGGGTATGCGCACCGACGACGAGGAGGTGGGCGGTGAAAGGTGAGGCAGCTTGTCGTCCCGCCGACGGGGTCGTCGACGCTGCTGCAGTCTGGTCGTGCACCGAATACCCTTGGGGGGTACGTCGGGCGCACGCATCGCGCCGACTTCGCGGCCGTGCAGTGGAACCTGAGGTCGCACCGTTGCAGCCCGAAGGAGACCGACATGGCTGAAACCGCAGCCCCCCACGGCTACATCCACAACAAAGACGAGTACCTCAAGCGGCTCCGCCGGATCGAGGGTCAGGCCCGTGGGCTGCAGCGCATGGTGGAGGAGGAGCAGTACTGCATCGACATCCTGACCCAGGTGTCGGCCATGACGAAGGCGTTGCAGTCGGTGTCGTTGGGTTTGCTCGACGAGCACCTCAGCCACTGCGTCGTCAACGCCGTCGCCGCGGGCGGGCCGGAGGCCGACGCCAAGCTGAAGGAAGCCTCCGAAGCCATCGCCCGCCTCGTCCGCTCCTGACCTCTCCTCAGCCCGGCAGTCACAGTCCGACGTCGCTGGGTCAGAGCCGTCGGGTCTTGAGGCGCAGCGCGTTAGTGATGACGCTGACCGAGGACAGGGCCATCGCGGCGGCGGCGATGATGGGGGAGAGGAGCAGTCCGAAGGCGGGGTAGAGCACGCCAGCGGCGATGGGGATGCCGGCGACGTTGTAGACGAACGCGAACACCAGGTTCTGGCGGATGTTCGACATGGTCGCGTGGGAGAGCTGCCGGGCGCGGACGATGCCGGTGAGGTCACCCTTCAGCAGGGTGATCCCAGCGCTCTCGATGGCGACGTCGGTGCCGGAGCTCATCGCGAGTCCGACGTCGGCGGCGGCGAGGGCGGGGGCGTCGTTGACGCCGTCGCCGGCCATGGCGACGACCTTGCCCTGGCTGCGGAGCTGCTCGACGATGTCGCTCTTGTGATCAGGCAGAACCTCGGCCTCGACCCGGGTGATGCCGAGGCGGGTGGCGACGGCTTCGGCGGTGACGCGGTTGTCGCCGGTCAGCATGACGATCTCGATCCCCTCGCCCCGGAGTGCGCGCAGGGCGTCGGCGGTAGTGGGCTTGACCGGGTCGGCGATCGCGATGACCGCGGCGACGACACCGTCGACGCCCAGGAGGATCGCCGTGGCACCTTCGGAGCGCAGCTCGTCGGCCGACGCGGCGAACGAGGCGGTGTCGATGCCGAGGCTGTCCAGGAACGAGGAGCTGCCGACCACGACACGGCGATCCTGCACGGTACCGGCCGCGCCCTTGCCGGTCGTGGAGTCGAAGTCACGCACGTCCGGCACGACCAGCCCAGCGGCATCGGCGGCGTTGACGACGGCGCGGGCGAGCGGATGCTCGGACGGACGTTCCACCGCGGCCGCGAGGCGCAGGACGTCGTCGCGGTCGAACCCGGCCGCTGGGGCGATGTGGGTGACCGAAGGTCGGCCCTCGGTGAGCGTGCCGGTCTTGTCGACGACGAGGGTGTCGACCTTCTCCATCCGCTCGAGCGCCTCAGCGTTCTTGATCAGGACACCGAGCCCAGCGCCGCGGCCCACGCCGACCATGATCGACATCGGGGTCGCGAGGCCGAGCGCGCACGGGCAGGCGATGATCAGCACCGCGACGGCGACGATGAGGGCGTGCGCGAGCCGGGGTTCGGGGCCGACGGTGGCCCAGACGACGGCGGCCAGCACGGCTGCGGCGATGACGGCCGGTACGAACCAGGCGGCGACCCGGTCCGCCATGCGCTGGATCGGTGCGCGGGAGCGTTGCGCATCGGCGACCATCTGCACGATCCGAGCGAGCATCGTGTCGCGGCCGACCCGGTCGGCGCGCACGACGAGCGACCCGGTCTGGTTCAGGGTGCCGCCGATGACCGTGTCGCCCTCGGCCTTGGTGACCGGCATCGACTCACCGGTGACGAGTGCCTCGTCCACCGCGGAACGGCCGGTCTCCACGACCCCGTCGACCGGGACCTTCTCGCCCGGCCGCACCCGGAGCCGGTCCCCGATCTGCACCGCGTCCAGGCTCACCTCCTCCTCGGTCCCATCGCCATCGAGTCGGTGCGCCGTCTTCGGGGTGAGGTCGAGCAGGGCGCGGATGGCGCCGGACGTCTGCTCGCGGGCCCGGAGCTCGAGGACCTGACCGAGCAGCACCAGCACCGTGATCACCGCGGCGGCCTCGAAGTACACGTCCACCGCGCCACCCATGCCGCGGAACGAGGACGGGAACACCCCCGGGGCGAGCGTGGCGATGACGCTGAACAGCCAGGCGACGCCGGTACCCATCGCGATCAGGGTGAACATGTTCAGCTTCAGCGTGCGGACCGACACCCAGCCGCGGACGAAGAACGGCCACCCCGCCCACAACACGATCGGAGTCGCCAGAACCAGCTGCACCCACGCCGACACCGACGGCGAGATCACCTCGTGCAGCGCAGGGAACAGGTGCCCGCCCATCTCCAGCAGGAACACCGGGATCGCCAGGACCAGGCCGATCCAGAACCTCCGCGTCATGTCCGCCAGCTCAGCACTCGGCCCCGTGTCGGCGGTGACGACGACCGGCTCCAGCGCCATGCCGCAGATCGGGCAGGCACCAGGTCCCGCCTGCCGGATCTCGGGATGCATCGGGCACGTGTACTCGACGCCGTCACCCGTCGGCATCACCGCCGCCTGCACCTCCCCCAACTGCATCGCCCTCGGCGTTGCGGAGTGTCGGCTCTGGTCGGGCTCGTGGGTGTAGGCCGCCGGGTCGGCGTCGAACTTCGCCCGACAGTGCTCCGAGCAGAAGTGGTGCGTGGCGCCGAGGTGCTCAGACCGGGGGCCGTCCGCTGCGGGATCCACGTCCATGCCGCAGACAGGGTCCCGGACGAGGGCGGTCGAGGAGCCCGGATGGTCCTGGCGAGGCGCGCTGGTCATGAACCGACTGTACCCCCAGGGGGTATGCATGTATGGGTAGAAGCGATCGCCAATCGCCTGTGCCACGGCAAGGAGGAGCGTGTAGTCAGATCGACGTGCTGCGGACCTCGGTCACGAGAGCGGATCGCCGATCAGCCGGCCGATGCGTACGTGACGAGGACGGCGACACCGCCGAGTCCGAGCTGGCGCAGCCCTGATCGGACGAGGTGGCGGCCGGTGAGGCGGCCGACGACCATCCCACCGACGACGAGCGCGCCCGCGGTGATGGCCATCGCGACTTCGAGCAGCGGCGCGCCGAGCAGGTAGGGCAGCAGCGGCAGCACCGCTCCGATCGAGAACGCGGCAAACGACGCAGCCCCGGCGACGATCGGTGAGGGCAGGTCGGTGTGGTCGACGCCGAGCTCTTCGCGGGTGTGGAACCGCAGCGCCGTCTCTGGGTCGGCGGAGACCGCGGCGGCCATGGTGGCGGCGGTGTGGGGGTCGGCGCCGTAGCCGGCGAAGGTATCGGTCAGCTCCGCCTGCTCTGCTTCGGGGAAGCGGGCGTGCATCGTCTTCTCGATGGCGACCTCGGCGTCGACGAGCTCGTTCTGGTCGGTGACCGAGATGTACTCCCCGGGTGCCCATCGAGAACGCTCCGGCGACGAGTCCGGCTAGGCCGGTCAGCACGATCGCGTGCGTCGACACGCCACCGCCGCCGACGCCGGCGATCAGGGCGGCGTTGGTCACCAATCCGTCGACGGCGCCGAAGACCGTCGGGCGGAGCCAGCCTCCGGAGACGTCGCGGTGCCGGTGGCTCCAGCCCCCTGGCGAGTGCGGCTTCTTGCACCGGTGCCGTCTCGGTCAGCGGTTCAGGCGCTCCGGTCTGCTCGTTCGGACTGCTGGCGGTGGTGAAGGTGGGGATCGCCTCGACGTAGACGCCCGGCTTTTGGCAGAAGGCGACGATGCCATGGTGAATGGGGGGATCACAGCACGCCGGCCCTGGTGCAGGCGCCGACGACCATTCAGAGGCGCATGCCCCCTAGCGGCTCGTTTGGTGCGCGCATCGAGCTGAAGGGGGACAGGCGAGCAGGCGATCTCCGTCGGCCAGGGCCTCAACGCGCTCCTGACGCATGGGGGACAGGAAGTCAGTTCGGGGTATTGAGGTGTGAGGGGGATACCCGTCGATAACCTACGTGCAGCTGACCGACCGCCGCTGAACCCGACCGGCCCGGTCCCCGCGAGGGGGCCGGGCCGGTCTGGTCTAAGGACCGGTCGCCTGCCAGAGTCAGGCGCATGGCCAGCGCTCTGGAGGACCTGCTCTCTCGACACGTCGAGGCGGGAACGGTGCCGGGGGCAGTCGGGCTCCTCGGCCTCGACGAGCCGGCGGTCGTCGCCGTGGGCGTGGCCGCCGTGGGAGGACCGCCGCTGCGTACGGACGCGATCGTGCGGATCCAGTCCATGACCAAGGCCGTCACGGCCGTCGGAGCGCTACGGCTGGTCGAGGCCGGCCGCGTCGGGCTCGACGACAGCGTCGAGGCGTGGTTGCCCGAGCTCGCCGACCGTCGGGTCCTGACCAGCCCCGGTGCCGCTCTCGACGACACGGTGCCCGCCGTACGCCCGATCACGCTGCGGCACCTGCTGACCAACGGGTCGGGCTACGGCATGGCGCTGGACGACTCCCCGCTGGCGCGAGCCATGGCGGCGAGCGGCCTCGAGGCCGGCGCCCAGCCGTGGTCGGCGGCGGCCGACGCATGGCTCGCCGCGCTGGCTGAGCTGCCGCTGGTCTTCCAGCCGGGGGAGGGCTGGCGATACCACCACTCGTTCTCCGTGCTCGGCATCCTTGTCTCCCGACTGACCGGGCGTCCGCTGGCCGAGCACCTCACCGAGGACCTCTTCGGGCCCTTGGGGATGGACGGCACCGGCCTCTGGGTGCCGGAGGCGAAGCTCGACCGGCTGCCTGCGGCCTACCGGCACGACGGCGAGCGCCTGGTCGAGACCGAGCCCGCGGGCGGCGGACCGTACGCCGGGGTGCCGGGCACCGACGTGAGCCACGGCGAGCTGGTCTCGACCGCCGGCGACTACCACCGCTTCCTCTCCGCGCTCGGCTCGTTGATCTCTCCGGAGCACCACCGTCTGATGATCACCGACCAGGTGCGGCCGGAGCACAAGACGCCGGAGGACTTCTTCCCGGGCTTCTGGGACGGGATGGGCTGGGGCTTCGGGGTCGGCGTCCAGACCGAAGGTGCCCGGCGCGGACGGTGGGGCTGGTCGGGCGGGCAGGGAACCGACTTCTTCGTCGACCCGGACGGGGCGATCGGCATCCTGCTGACGCAGGTCGAGCTGGGGGAGCACGTCTGGCCGCTGGTACAGGAGTTCCAGGCGCTCCGCCCGGGGTGAGCCTCGTCGACCGGCTCCGCGATCCTCCGAGCGGTCGGTGTTCCCGGTCCCTGGCGCGCTGAGAGCGGGAAGGCATACCGCTCGAGGGCGGCTGGTACCGCTGGCTACTGCGGCGGAAAGGGCAGCTGGACGGACGCCGGGTACGCGCTGAGCTCGACCGAGGCGACCCACTTCACCCACCAGAAGCCGCGGTGCCCGGGCGCCACGAGCCGGACGGGGGCGCCGGTCCCGGTCGCGAGGGGTGAGCCCTCGACGCGGGTGGCGAGGAACAGCCGGGGCAGTGCGTCGAGCGGGAAATGCCGGTGGTAGCCCGTCACGCTCGTCACCCGCACGCTCCGGGCGTCGGTGGACGCGTCGGCCTCGACCCCGAGCAGCTCGTCGAGCGGCACGCCGGTCCAGACGGCGTCGGCGTACCAGCCGGTGGTGCAGTCGAGCCGCGCCGGCACCGCGCGGCCGCGCGCGTCGAGGTCGGCGACCGACAGCGAGGCGGGCCCCACCTGCACCCGGAACGTCGCCCGGTCGAGCGTCGGCACGCGGTCGAGCAGCCACGTCGTCGCCGGGATGTCGGCTGCCGGGATCGGGTGCGAGCCGGTCGCCGCCCGTGCGACGGCGGTGCCGCCGACCCGGCCGACCCCCTCGACCGCGAGGAACGTGACCCCGGCGCCCGCGCCGAAGGCGGCGGTGCGCAGCAGCCGACGCCGGCTCAGGTCGCCCTTGCGCGCGAGCCGCGGGCGCCAGTGGCGCGAGACGTGCTCGACCAGGAACGCGACGATGACGAACGCGGCCCCGACGTGGACCTGGATCGGCGTCAGCCCGGCCCCGACCCCGGGTCCGACCAGCACCTCGACGACGCCCGCGACGAGGCAGACGACCACCACGGCGGCGAGACCCAGGCTGGCCGGCGTGAGCCTCGGCGCGCGCCGGGCCACGACGACCTTCCAGGGCGTGAGGACGACCAGGCCGAGCCCGAGCACCCCGTGGGCGACGGCGGCGACGCGTGCGGACACCGGCCCGGCGGTCGCGAACGCGACCCAGCCCGTGGCGAAGCTCCCGACGAGGAGCAGCAGCAGGCCGAGGTTCGTCCGTCGCCCGGCGCGCCGCAGCACCCGGGAGACCCGGGTCAGGGCCAACCGGCACCGGTGGGCCGGGTGCCGGCGCCGGGCCCGTACCACTCGGGCAGCCCCGGGGGCACCCAGCCCGGCACCGTCGCCGGGACCGCCACGCCACCGGGCGGCGGTCCGCCGTAGCCCTGCTGGCCCAGCTCGGGCGGGAGGATCACGTACGGCCGGAGCGCGGCCGCGCGGTCGAGGAGCGCGCCCATCCGGGCGTTCACGTCGCGCGGCGCCGACCCGTCGACGAACCGGTTGTGCAGGAACGCGACCTCGATCATCGTCTGCTGGAACGCGCGCATCGCCTTCGCGGCCCCCGGTCCGCCGTGCAGGCGGGCGTAGCGGCGGGCGGAGACGCGGTCCGAGAGCCGGGCCACCCAGCGCACCTCCTCGGGCCGGGTCCACCCCATCTGCACGGTCTGCTGGAGCGCGGCGACGAGCATCCGGCCCTCGCGCGACCGGGCCCAGATGGTGATCGAGACGATGACGATCAGCAGCGGGAGCATCACGACGGCGTACGCGGTGAGGAAGTTCCGGGTGCCGTAGAAGGCGCTGCCGTTCCAGATGCCGTGCAGCACGACGGCGGTCAGGAAGCCGAGCACCGGGGCGACGATGCGCTTGGCCGTCGACCGCGAGGTGAGGCCGATGCCGAAGCCCAGCCCGGTGGCCGAGGTGAAGAGCGGGTGCGCGAACGGGCTCATCACGCCGCGCAGCACGACGGTGGTCGTGAGGCCCGCCGCGCCACCCTCGGCGAGGGCGGAGAGGTAGTAGAGGATGTCCTCGACGAAGGCGAAGCCGACGCCGACGAGCGCACCGTAGACCACGCCGTCGAGCAGGCCGTGGATCTGCTGGCGCCGCAGCGCCACGACCGCCACCAGGAACAGGCCCTTGCCGGTCTCCTCGACGAGCGGGGCCACGATCGCGAACGACGCGAACGACTCGTTCCCGGCGACCAGCGCTGCGGCCGACTCGACGACGAAGCTGAGGATCACGGCGACCACGCCTCCCCACCCGAGGGCGGCGAGCCGGTAGCGGGTGGGCTCGGGCTCGTAGCGGTCCAGCCAGAAGATCACCAGCAGGATCAGCGGGAACGCCAGCGCGGCGAGGAACGTGACCAGCGCGAACGGGCCGGGACCGGCGTACGCGAGGAAGATCCCGGCGATGACCAGGGCACCCAGACCCAGGACGGCGACGGTCACCCAGGTGAGCGCCGACCGTCGGTGGTGCAGCAGCGCGGGCGGGACGACGACCCCGCCGCCCGGTCGGCCCGCGGGCACGGGGGCTCGACCGCTCATGCTGACTCCTTCTCGACGCGCACCGTCCACGGGTGCGAGGCCACCATAGGAAACTCCCGCGACCGGCGCGGCCGTCGCGCCCATCCGGTGGACGACACGAGCCGGTCCGGGGTCCTTGCCGTCCGTCGACGGTGCGCTAGGTTCGGTCGAAAGCGGAGGGGAGGTGCTGGATGAGCGGGACCGAGGGGATCGACGACTTCGACATCGACCGTGCCATCTCGCACGCCTGGGCCGAGTTCGGCACCCGGCTGGCCGAGGTGCTGTCGATGGTCGACGAGTCCGGCGACCTCACCATCGGCACGCCCACCGGCAACGGTGAGCCGGACAGCTTCCTGCGCTTCTCCAGCCCCTCCCGCGACCGGGTCCGCTGCGAGGCCGGGGTCGCCCCGGCCCGCGGCCAGTCCGAGCAGGTCGACGCGCTCCTGGCCGACGGCTGGGAGCGCAGCGGCGCCGTCGCCGCGCCGGTGGTGATCGTCGCCGCGGAGTGCGTGCAGGACGAGTCGGAGGCGCTGGCCGAGCAGGCCGTGCGCGCGCTCCGCGACGTCTTCGGGGTCCAGCACCCCGTGTTCCTGGCGCCCGACCAGCTCGCCGAGGTGCTGCAGCCGGACGCGGCCGATCTGGGGTCGGCCTCGAAGTCCGAGGACAGCTTCATCGGACGGGTCCTCGAGCCCACACGGCAGGCGCGCCGGGGGACCTCGGTGGAGATCGACCCCGAGGATCTCACCTCGACGCTCCCGGACGGCCCCGGCCACCTCAACCAGATGGTCGACGACGAGCTGACCAGCATGTACGGCCACCCGCCGTTCCGCGACAACGAGGGCGACGTCGCCATCCGGGTCGGCTCGACCATGCTCTTCCTGCGCACCAGCAGCGACGGCAAGGAGGTCACCGTCTTCGCTGCGGTGGTCCACGACGTGTCCGGCCGCTCCCGGGCGGCCGAGGTCATCAACGACCTGAACGTCGAGTCGCGGTGGGTCAAGTTCCAGCTCGTCCGCGACCGCGTGTTCGCCAGCATGTCCGTGCTCGCCCAACCGTTCGTCCCGGCCCACCTGCACCAGGCCGTCCGCGTCGTCTCCGACGTGGCCGACGGTATCGACGAGGAGCTCGCCGCCAAGCTCGACGGCCGCACCACCTTCGCCGACTAACCTGGGCCCAGTGAGTGAGGCTGCTGTCGTCCGGGACGAGGGCACAGCGCCGCTGCACCTCACGTACGACGAGGCGCTGCCGATCACGGAGTGGCACGACGAGATCGCCACCCTGGTCCGCGAGAACCCGGTCGTGGTCCTGGCCGGGGAGACCGGGTCGGGCAAGACGACGCAGCTGCCGAAGATCTGCCTGGAGATCGGGCGTCGCTCCATCGCACACACCCAGCCCCGCCGGCTCGCGGCTCGTACGGTCGCGCAGCGCGTGGCCGAGGAGATGCAGACGACGCTGGGCGAGGTCGTCGGCTACCAGGTGCGCTTCACCCGCCAGACGTCGAAGCAGACGCGGCTCAAGATCATGACCGACGGGGTGCTGCTCGCCGAGATCGGCCGGGACCGGGACCTGCGCCGCTACGACACGATCATCGTGGACGAGGCGCACGAGCGCAGCCTCAACATCGACTTCCTGCTCGGCTACCTCAAGCAGCTGCTGACCAGGCGATCCGACCTCCGGGTGATCATCACCTCGGCCACGATCGACACGGCCCGGTTCGCAGCGCACTTCGCCCGTCCCGACGGCACTCCCGCGCCCGTCGTCGAGGTGTCGGGGCGCACGTACCCGGTCGAGATGCGCTACCGCCCGCTGCTCGAGGACGGCCAGACCGACCAGAACACCGGCATCGTCGACGCGGTGCGCGAGCTCAGCGCGCTCGGCGGCGGCGACGTCCTCGTCTTCTGCTCGGGCGAGCGCGAGATCCGCGACGCCGCCGACGCACTCGCCGGGGCGAACCTGCGCTTCACCGAGGTGCTCCCGCTGTACGCCCGGCTGTCGTCGGCCGAGCAGCACCGCGTCTTCGCCGACCACCCGGGCCGGAGGGTGGTGCTCGCGACGAACGTGGCCGAGACCTCCCTGACCGTGCCCGGCATCCGCTACGTCGTCGACGTCGGGACCGCCCGGATCTCGCGCTGGTCGGCCCGCACGAAGGTCCAGCGGCTCCCGATCGAGCCGGTGTCGCAGGCCTCGGCCAACCAGCGCGCGGGCCGGTGCGGCCGCGTGGCGCCCGGGGTCTGCATCCGCCTCTACAGCGAGGAGGACTTCGAGTCGCGGCCGCTGTTCACCGAGCCGGAGATCCTGCGCACGAACCTCGCCTCGGTGATGCTGCAGATGGCCGCGGCCGAGCTCGGCGACATCGCCGCGTTCCCCTTCGTGGAGGCGCCGGACCGGACCCAGGTCACCGACGGGCTCCGGCTGCTGACCGAGCTGAACGCGGTGCAGCCGGTGTCGAAGGACGCGAGCCGTCCGGGCCGGAGCGGCAACGAGGTCCGGCTGACCAAGGTCGGGCAGCGGCTCGCCGCCCTGCCGGTCGACCCGCGGATGGGCCGGATGCTGCTGGCCGCGGAGCGCGAGGGCTGCCTGGCCGAGATGCTCGTCATCGTCGCGGGCCTCTCCATCCCCGACCCGCGCGAGCGTCCGGTCGAGCACCGCGAGCGCGCCGAGGCGCTGCACCGGCGGTTCTGGGCGCCGCTGTCGAGCGACCGCGCCCTGCAGACCGAGCCGGTCGGGGCCTCGTCGTCGAGGTCGCGGAACGGTCGCTGCGGGTCGTCGGACGACGGGGAGCCCGCCAAGGTCCCGAGCGAGGGGAGCGACTTCCTCGCCCTGCTCCGGCTGTGGGACTACGTCAAGGCGATGCGGACCGAGCTGTCGGGCAACGCGTTCCGGCGCCGGGTGCGCGAGGAGAACCTGCACTACCTGCGGATCCGCGAGTGGCAGGACCTGCACACCCAGCTCAAGCAGGCGTGCCGCGACCTGGGGATGGGTACGAACGAGCAGCCCGCCGGCCCGGACCAGATCCACACGTCCGCCCTGGCCGGGCTGCTGTCGCACGTCGGCCTGCTCGACGAGCGCGAGGAGCAGCGCCCCGCCAAGGGGGCCAAGCCCGCCACGAAGCGGCGCCGGCCGACGCGGGAGTACCTGGGGGCGCGCGGCACCCGGTTCGTCATCGGGAGCGGCTCGTCGGCCGCCGGCAAGCCGCCGCCCCTCGTCGTCGCGGCCGAGATCGTCGAGACCAGCCGGCTCTACGCCCGGACGGTCGCCGGTGTCACCGCCGCCCAGGTCGAGCAGGTCGCGCAGCACCTGCTCAACCGGCAGTACTCCGAGCCGCACTGGTCGTCGCGCTCGGGCGCGGTGCTGGCGTACGAGCAGGTCACCCTCTACGGCGTGCCGATCGTGTCCCGCCGCCGGATCGGCTACGCCAAGATCGACCCGGTCGAGGCGCGCGCGATCTTCCTGCGCTCGGCGCTGGTCGAGGGCCTCTGGCACACCCGGCACCGCTTCGTCGCCCGCAACGCCGCCGTCCGGGCCGAGGTCGAGGAGCTCGAGGAACGGACCCGGCGCCGCGACCTGACGGTGGACGACGACACGATCTTCGCCTTCTACGACGCCCGGGTGCCCGCCGACGCGACGTCGGGCGCGGCGTTCGACGCCTGGTGGAAGGACGCGCGCCACCGCACGCCCGAGCTGCTGGACCTGACCCTGGCGGACCTGACGACGTCGGCGCCCGGGCTCGAGGTCGCGACGGCCTACCCGGACCACTGGGACGTCGCCGGCCACCGGCTGCCCGTCATCTACCGCTTCTCCCCGGGCGACCCGCGCGACGGCGTGACCGTGACGATCCCGCTGGACGTGCTCAACCAGGTGAGCCCGAAACCGTTCGGGTGGCAGGTCCCCGGGCTCCGGCTCGAGCTGGCGACCGAGCTCGTCCGCTCGCTGCCCCGGGCTGTCCGCCGCCTGCTCGCCCCGGCCGGTGAGCACGCCGGCCGGGCGCTCGAGTGGCTCCGCGACCACCCGGGAGCCGAGGGGGAGTCGTTCCCGACGGCCCTGGGCCGGGCGCTTCGCGTGCTGACCGGCGAGGTCGTCCCCGACGACGCGTGGGACGTCGAGCGCGTCCCGGACCACCTGCGGGTGGCGTTCGTCGTGACCGACGCCGACGGCGAGCCGCTCGCCGAGGGCAAGGACCTGGCCGCGCTCAAGACCTCGCTCTCGGCGCAGGTCAGCGAGGCGCTGGCCTCGACCGCCGACACCTTCACGCGCACCGGCATCACCCGGTGGGACCTCGGGCGCCTCGAGCCCGAGCTCACGGTGACGCGGGACGGTCGGACCGTCGTCGGCTACCCGGCCCTGGTCGACGAGCAGACGAGCGTCACCCTCACGCTGCTCGACACCCCCGCCCGCCAGGCCGCGGCGACCACCGCCGGCCTGCGCCGGCTCGTCCTGCTCGGCACGCCGGACCCGACGCGGTGGGTGGTGTCGCATCTGTCCAACCTCGACAAGCTCGCCCTCGGCTCCAGCCCGTACGCCGGCGTCCCGACCCTGCTCGCCGACGCGCGGCTGGCGTCGGTCGGCGAGCTCGTCCGCCGTCACGCCAAGGCACCGGTGCGCGACGCCGACGCGTACACCCGGTTGTGCGACGCGGTCCGGATGGACAACCCCGACCTCATGCGCCAGGTGGTCTCGGTCGCCGCCGAGGTGCTGCGCGGCTGGGGCACCCTGCAGACCGCGGTGCCCGGGCTCGCCGGTCGCCACCCCGACGCGGCCGCGGACCTGAAGGAGCAGCTCGCGAACCTCGTGTTCCCCGGCTTCCTGTCCGCCACCGCGTACGAGCACCTGGTCGACCTGCCGCGCTACCTCCAGGCCGCGCAGCAGCGGGTGACGACGCTGCAGACCCAGCCGACGCGCGACGCCACGGCCCTGGCCACGGTGCTGCGCTGCGAGGACGCGTACGGCGCCCTGGCCGCCCAGGTCCCGCCCGGGCCGCTGCCCCCGGCGGTGTCGGAGGTGGGCTGGCTGATCGAGGAGCTGCGGGTCAGCCTGTTCGCGCCGGGCCTGCGGACGAAGGTGCCGGTGTCGGAGAAGCGCGTCCGCAGCGCCGTCGAGGCGGCGCGCGCGACGCTCTGAGGTCGGCGAGACGCGGCCCCGGCTCGCAGCCCGCGGGTAGATTGGGACGCATGCTCGATCCACGTTCGCTCTACACGCTGGACGATGAGGTCGTGGCCACGCTGGCGGGCGCGCACCCCGTCCTGATCCACCAGCTCGACGGGTTCGTCGACGCCGGCGGTGCCGGTCGGCAGCTCACGAGCCACGTGCTCGAGCACCTCGACCACGAGATCGTCGCGACGTTCGACCACGACCAGCTGCACGACTACCGCAGCCGTCGCCCGGCGATGACCTTCGACACCAACCAGTGGAAGTCGTACGCCGACCTCCACCTGCGCCTCTACCGCGTCGTCGACGAGCAGGGCGAGGTCTTCCTGCTGCTGAGCGGCCCCGAGCCCGACGTGCAGTGGGAGCGCTTCGCCGCCGCCGTGATGGGGCTCATCGAGCAGCTCGGCGTCCGGCTCACCATCTCCGCCCACGGCATCCCGATGGCCGTTCCGCACACCCGCCCGATCACCCTGACCGCGCACGCCACCGACCCCGACCTGGTCACGGGCTACCGCAGCTGGATCGACCGGGTCGAGGTGCCGGCGAGCTTCACCGGGCTCCTCGAGCTCCGGCTCGGCCAGGTCGACCGGCGCGCGATGGGGTTCGCCGTCCACGTGCCGCACTACCTGGCGCAGGCGACGTTCCCCGAGGCCGCGCTGTCGCTGACGCGGTCCATCAACGCCGCCACCGGCCTCGCCGTGCCGCTCGAGCCGCTGGAGAAGGCCTCGGCCAGCAACCTCGAGGACATCGCCGCCGAGATGCAGACCTCGCAGGAGGTCCAGGACCTCGTGGCGACGCTCGAGCAGCAGTACGACGCGCTCCAGGCCGAGCACCAGGGCGTCCCGAGCGCGGACGACATCGCGGCCGAGTTCGAGAAGTTCCTGGCCGAGCGCGAGAAGAAGGACGAGGACTGACCGCTCCTCGGCGGGCCTGGGTCCGTCACTAGGCTCGGCCCATGCCTGAGTCGGTCGACGAGCTCGTCACGCTGCTCGACCTCGAGGAGATCGAGGTCGGGCTGTTCCGGGCGCGGCAGCCCCGGACCTCGCTGCAGCGCGTGTTCGGGGGGCAGGTCCTCGGCCAGGCGCTGATGGCCGCGTCGCGGACCGTGCCGCCCGAGCGGACGGTGCACTCGCTGCACGGCTACTTCCTCGTCGCCGGGCGTCCCGACCTGCCGATCGTGTACGACGTCGAGACCGTCCGCGACGGAGGGTCGTTCTCCTCCCGGCGGGTCGTCGCGCGCCAGGGCGGCCAGGTCATGTTCTACCTGTCGGCGTCGTTCCACACCCACGAGGAGGGCTACGAGCACGCGGACCCGGCGCCCGAGGCGCCCGGGCCCGAGGAGTCGCCGAGGCTGACCGCGGTGCTGGCGAAGATGACCGGACGTTCCGCGTCGGGCTGGCAGCACGAGTGGGGGGCGATCGACGTCCGCTACGTCGGCGACTCGCGTCCTGGCGGACCGATCCAGGACCCCGCGCACCCGGCCCGCGCCCGCGCGTGGGTGCGCGTCGCCGGCGAGCTGCCCGACAACCCGGTGCTGCACCAGGCCGCGCTCGCGTACACCAGCGACCTGACCCTGATCGGCGTCAGCGCGGTCCCGCACGGGGTCGTCGTCGGCTACACGGTGCAGGCCGCCTCCCTCGACCACGCGATGTGGTTCCACCGGCCGTTCCGGGCCGACCGCTGGCTGCTCTACGACCAGGTCTCGCCCTCCGCCTCGGGCGCTCTCGGCCTGGCCACGGGGCGGCTGTTCCAGGACGGTCGCCTGGTCGCCACCGTCGCGCAGGAGGGGCTGCTCCGCCCCATGCGCGCCCGCACGGCCTGAAGCCGTAGGCCGGCCCCTGGTTGGCCCAGACACCCGGGCTAGCTGGACCTTCCGCCCAAGGCGACAGCCGCGCAAGACGCCAACAGCCGCCCAGGAAGCGTCCTGTGCGGCTGTGTCGGACGTGCGCGGCTGATTCTCGTTGGCCCTCATGCTGACGGCACCCGACGCGCAGCGGCCGTTTCGAGCATCGGGTAGGGAGGGGCCCGTCGTCGAGCCTGGACGACGAACGAGTCAGCTACCCAGATCGCGGCAGCGGCAGCAACAACCGCTGACGAGCGAGGAGGAAGGCCCGACGCCAAGGGCCCCGACCGGGTGCGAGAAACAAAGAACGAGGCGACCCGGAGGGGGGTCCGGGTCGCCTCGGGGCGAGCTACGGGATGGGTCGTAGCGTGTGCTGCGCGTTGGGGCTACGCGGCCAGCACCGACTTTCCTCGCAGCTTGGCAATGGCGTGCCGCTCGATCTGGCGGACACGTTCGGCGGTGATGCCCCACAGCGCACCGATGTCGGCGAGTTTAGCCTGCCGGCCGTCGACCAGACCATAGCGGCGCCGTACGACGTCGGCGGAACGCTCGTCGAGCGAGGAGAGCATCTCCTCGAGACGGGCGTGCTCCTCGGCGTCCAGGAACACCTCGTCCGGGCCCGGCATGGGCTCGCGGGCGATCAGGTCGCCCAGTGCGGTGTCCCCACCCTCCTCGACGGGAGCGTCGAGGCTGACGTGGTCGCGGCCGTAACGGATCAGGTCCAGCACGCGCTCGGGCTCGAGGTCCATCTCGGCGGCGATCTCGGCGATCTCCGGGTCGCGACCGAGGCGACGCTCCAGCGTGCGACGCACGGCGCCGACCTGGTTGACCTGCTCGGCGACGTGGACCGGGAGCCGGACGATGCGGCCCTGCTGCGCGATGCCGCGGCTGATGGACTGCCGCACCCACCACGTGCCGTAGGTGGAGAACTTGAAGCCCTTGGTGTAGTCGAACTTCTCGACCGCACGGATCAGCCCGGTGTTGCCCTCCTGCACGAGGTCCAGCAGCGGCATCTGCGAGCGCCCGTACTTGCGGGCGACGGAGACGACGAGCCGCAGGTTCGCGGTGACGAAGCGCTGCATGGCCGCCTGACCCTCGGCGATGATGACCTCGAGCTCGTCCTTGGACGGGCGCTTGGCGTGCGCACCACGGTCGGCCTTGGTGAGGTCGCCGGAGGCGATGTGCTCGGCGTAGAGGCCGAGCTCGATCTGACGGGCGAGCATGACCTCCTCCTCGGCCGTGAGGAGCGGAGTCTTGGCGATGCCTTCGAGATATAGGCCGACCGCATCCTTGCCATCGATGCCGTCGGAGACTCTGCTTCGTGCAGAAATGGCCACTGGGGCCTCCTTTTTCGTTGCCTTCGCTCCACTCAACGTGTGAGATGGGCCGAAGGATTCCTGGCCAGCCCTGAAGAAACCCTGAGTCGGTTCCTTGTCAAGACGCCTAGGTAAAGAATTTCTCCTGCGGCGCGCCACTGGGATGCAGGAGGGCTCGACTTTACGCCTGAGCAGGCCTTTTTCCCGGGGTCAGCCCGCGATCCGGTCGAGCACCCAGGCGTTCGCGAAGGCCACCTCACGCCAGCTGGCGTAACGACCGCTGACGCCGCCGTGCCCCGCGACCATCTCGGTCTTCAGCAGGACGGGACGCCGGTTGGTCGGCGCGGCGGTCGCCCGCAGCGCCGCGACCCACTTGGCCGGCTCCACGTAGAAGACGCGGGTGTCGTTCAGGCTCGTCGTGGCGAGGATCGCGGGGTGCTCGGTCGCGGCCACGTTCTCGTACGGCGTGTACGACTTCATGTAGGCGTAGACGTCCGCGTCGTGCAGGGGGTCGCCCCACTCCTCCCACTCCGTCACCGTCAGCGGAAGGTCGGGGTCGAGGATCGTGGTGAGCGCGTCCACGAAGGGCACCTGCGCGTGGATCGCCTCGAACTTCTCCGGCCAGCGGTTGGCGATGACGCCCATCAGGAGCCCACCCGCGCTGCCGCCGCGCGCGGCGAGCCGTTCCGGCCGGGTGTAGCCCTGCTCGACGAGGTGGTCGGCGCAGGCGGCGAAGTCGACGAAGGTGTTCCACTTCGTGAGCACCTTGCCGTGGTCGTACCAGGCCCGGCCGAGCTCCCCGCCGCCGCGGACGTGCGCGATGGCGAAGACGACGCCGCGGTCGAGCAGCGAGAGCCGCGACACCGAGAACGTGGGGTCGATCGAGATCTCGTACGAGCCGTAGCCGTAGAGCAGCGCCGGGGCCGAGCCGTCGAGCGGCACGTCGGCGCGCCGGACGACCGACATCGGCACGCGCGCCCCGTCGGGAGCGGTCGCCCAGGTGCGCTCCTGGACGTAGCGGCTCGGGTCGTACGGGCCCTGGGTGGCCGACGGCAGCACGGCGGTGCGCTTCAGCAGGGTGCGCCGGCCGGTCGCGAGGTCGTAGTCGTAGACCGACGGCGGGGTGAGCATCGAGGTGTAGTCGACCCGGATGCTCGGGGTGTCGTACTGGGGCGAGCCGGGGGAGCCGACGGTGAAGATGGGCTCCTCGAACGCGACGTCGGCCCCCGTCAGCAGGTCGCCGGAGTCGGAGCGCGGCAGGACGTGCAGCCCGCTGAGGCCGTCGCGGCGCAGCGTCACGACGACGTGCGAGGCGTACGCGTCCACGCCGAGCAGCCGGACGCCGGGCTGCGACGGCAGGACCGGCACCCACTGCGTGTGGCTGCTCGCGTCGAGGGGGGCCTCCGCGAGGGCGAAGTCCTCCGCGCCGTCGTTGTGCACCACGAGCAGGCGGTCGCCGGCCGGCTCGACGGAGTACTCCACGCCCTGACGGCGGGGCGCGACCACGCGGGGCGTGCCCTCGGGGTCGTCGGTGGCGAGCAGGCGGTACTCCGAGGTCAGCTTGCTCTCGGAGCCGAAGACGAGCCAGTTGTCGTCCCGGCTCGTGTCGACGCCCAGCCAGAAGCGCTCGTCGGGCTCGGTCAGCACCTCGACGTCGTCGTCGGCGGGGGTGTCGAGCCGGTGCCGCAGGACGACGTACGGGCGCCAGGCCTCGTCGCAGCGGGAGTAGAAGAGGTGCGTCTCCCCGGCCCAGCAGGCGCCGTGGCTGACGTCGGGGATCGTGTCGGGCAGGTCTTCCCCGGCCCGCAGGTCGCGGACCCGCAGCGTGTAGCGCTCGGCGCCGCTGACGTCGGTGGAGTAGGCGAGCAGGTGCCCGCCGGGCGACACGGCGAGGGCGCCGAGGTCGAAGAACTCGTGGCCGCTGGCCTCGACGTTCGCGTCGAGGTAGACCGTCTCGCCGGGGATCTGCCCCTCCAGCGACGGCGGGGTGGCGGGGTCGACGACCGGGGCGCGGCAGAAGCGGGCGTACTCGGCCCCCTCCTCGGTCCGGGTGTAGTACCAGTAGGAGGGCCCCGGGGTCCGCAGCCCGTCCGGGCCGTGGTGCCGGACGAGGGTCGGGACCGACAGGTCGGTCTCCTGGGTCCGGTCCTTGAGCTCGGTGAAGAGCGTCTCCACCAGCGGCTCGAGGTGCTCGGTCAGCGCGTCCGTGTAGGCGTTCTCCGCCTCCAGGTAGGCGATGACCTCGGGGTCGGTCTTGTCGCGGAGCCACTCGTACGGGTCGACGACGACGTCACCGTGGTGCTCGCGCACGGAGGGTCGACGGGCAGCGACGGGCGGCTGCCGGCTGTCGGTCAGGTCCTCGGTCACGGGCGACCACCCTAGTCGGACGGTAGTTGCCTGGTGGACGATGTCCCGAAGACCCGGCCAGTTCTCAGGCTGGCGCGCACCGGCGGGCGTGCCACGGACGGCGCCGTGCGGCGTGCGGGCGCCGATGGGCCAGGATGTGCGCATGGGAGCCGAGGTGGACGCCAGGCACTTCACGCGCGAGGACCGCAAGCGTCATCGCCAGAAGGTGCGCCGCGGGCTCGACGTGCTGGCGCGGATGCTGACCGAGTCGCGCTTCGACTTCGAGCGCCCGATGGCCGGCCTGGAGATCGAGCTCAACCTCGTCGACCGCGACTTCGAGCCCGCCCTGCGGAACGCGGAGGTGCTCGAGGCGATCGCCGACCCCGAGTTCCAGACCGAGCTCGGACGGTTCAACATCGAGATCAACGTGGCGCCGCGCCAGCTCGCCGACTTCGGCTTCTCCTCCTTCGAGCAGTCGGTGCGCGCGTCGCTCAACGCCGCCGACCCGAAGGCCGAGGAGGCCGGGGCCAGCACGGTCATGATCGGGATCCTGCCGACCCTGCGGCCCGAGCACGTCACCGCGGACGCGACGAGCGAGAACCCGCGCTACTCCCTGCTCGACCGGCAGATCCTCGACGCCCGCGGCGAGGACATCGAGATCGTCATCGACGGCGTCGAGCGGCTGCACGTCGTGACCGACACGATCATGCCGGAGGCCGCCTGCACGTCGACCCAGGTGCACCTGCAGGTCAGCCCGGACGACTTCGCCGGCTACTGGAACGCGGCGCAGGCGATCGCCGGCGTCCAGGTCGCGGTCGGGGCCAACTCACCTTTCCTCTTCGGCAAGCACCTCGTCGCGGAGTCGCGCATCCCGCTCTTCGAGCAGGCGACCGACACCCGCGCCGAGGAGCTCAAGACGCAGGGCGTACGGCCGCGGGTGTGGTTCGGCGAGCGCTGGATCACCTCGATCTTCGACCTCTTCGAGGAGAACGCCCGCTACTTCGGCGCGCTGCTGCCGGTGAGCACCGACGAGGACCCCGCCGCGGTGCTCGACGCCGGCGGGACGCCCGAGCTCGAGGAGCTCAAGCTCCACAACGGCACCGTCTACCGGTGGAACCGTCCCGTCTACGACACCCACGACGGCGCCCCGCACCTGCGCGTGGAGAACCGGGTCCTGCCCGCGGGACCGACCGTGGTCGACACCATGGCGAACGCGGCCTTCTTCGCCGGGCTCGTCCGCGCCCTCGCCGCGCAGGACCGTCCGGTGTGGTCGCAGATGAGCTTCGCCGCCGCCGCGGGCAACTTCGCCGCGGGCACCCGCGCGGGCCTCGAGGCCGAGGTCTACTGGCCCGGCGTGGGGCAGTGCCCGGTCACCGAGCTCGTCGTCCGGCGCCTGCTGCCCCTGGCCGCGGACGGGCTGCGGCGCTGGGAGGTCGAGCCGACCGAGATCACCCGGCTGCTCGGGATCGTCGAGCAGCGCTGCCTGACCGGTCGCAACGGCGCCACCTGGCAGGTCGCGCAGGTCGCCGAGCTCGAACGGGCGGGCGCGACGCGCGACGAGGCCCTGCACCGGATGCTCGCCCGCTACACCGAGCTCATGCACAGCAACGAGCCCGTGCACACCTGGGAGGTGGCGTCCGCATGAGTGGAGCCGTGGAGAAGGTCCAGCCGTCGGCGAGTCCGCGCATCGTCGTCGGCTACAGCTCGCGGCCCGAGGGCCGGGCGGCCCTGCGGCGCGCGCTCAGCGAGGCCACCCTGCGTTCGGCGGGCCTGATCGTCCTGCACGGGGCCGACGACGACCTGGTCGAGCTCACCGCCGACCTGGACGCGGCGGGCGTGGCGTACGAGCTGCGCGCGCCGGAGGAGGGGAGCGACGCGGCCGAGGACCTGATCGAGGTCGCCGAGGACACGGGAGCGGTGTTCATCGTCATCGGGCTGCGGCGTCGCTCGCCCGTGGGCAAGCTGCTGCTGGGCAGCAACGCCCAGCGGGTCCTGCTCGACGCGTCCTGCCCGGTCCTGGCCGTCAAGGCCGAGTAGCACGGGAACTTCTGTCGCGCCCGACCGTTCGCGCGCGCGTACGGTCGGGGGGCGTGCCGCGGTTGCTTCTCGGACCCCGGAACGCTGTGCTCATTTGGATGTCCGTGCCAGAATACTTTTGGAGCGGCGGTTGACATCCGATGGCCGCTGCCTGCCCTGAACGACCCTCAGCAGCCCGAGAGGTTCTTTGTGACGCCGCCCGCCAAAGCCCAAGCCCCCGCCCCCGTGTCGGAGTCGCTCGACGACGAGGCCACGCTCTCGGAGGGCGCGGCCTCCCGCGGCACCCGTACGGCCACCAAGAAGGCTCCGGCCCGACGGCCTGCGGCCAAGAAGACGCCCCTGAAGGCCGTCGCGGCCCCCGCCGCCGGCCCGAAGGCCGCGGCGAAGAAGAAGGCCGACGCCGATCCCTCCGACGAGGTCGAGCCCGACCCGTCCGTCGACCTCGAGGACGAGATCGACCCCGCCGAGCTCGCCGTGGTGGACGTCGTGGCCGGTGTGGGCGGCGCCGAGGTGCAGGTGGACCTCGAGGGCGACGAGGTCGTCGTCACCGTGGGCAAGAAGCGGACGCTCGACGACGTCGACGAGGCCAAGTTCGAGCCGGCCAAGGAGGCCGTGGTCGAGGCCAAGCTCGTCGAGGACCAGGGCTTCACGCTCTCCGCGGCCGACGACGCCGACGAGCCCGAGCAGCAGGTCATGGTGGCCGGTGCGACCGCCGACCCGGTCAAGGACTACCTGAAGCAGATCGGCAAGGTCGCGCTGCTCAACGCCGAGCAGGAGGTCGAGCTCGCCAAGCGGATCGAGGCCGGCCTGTTCGCGGACGAGAAGATCGCCGACGTCGCCGTCAAGATCAAGCCCAAGGAGGCCGACGACTACGACTGGATCGCCGAGGACGGCCGCCGGGCGAAGAACCACCTGCTCGAGGCCAACCTGCGCCTCGTCGTCAGCCTGGCCAAGCGCTACACCGGCCGCGGCATGCTCTTCCTCGACCTGATCCAGGAGGGCAACCTCGGCCTGATCCGTGCGGTCGAGAAGTTCGACTACACCAAGGGCTACAAGTTCTCCACGTACGCGACGTGGTGGATCCGCCAGGCGATCACCCGCGCGATGGCCGACCAGGCCCGCACCATCCGCATCCCGGTGCACATGGTCGAGGTCATCAACAAGCTCGCCCGCGTCCAGCGCCAGATGCTGCAGGACCTGGGGCGCGAGCCCACGCCGGAGGAGCTCGCCAAGGAGCTCGACATGACCCCGGAGAAGGTCGTCGAGGTCCAGAAGTACGGGCGTGAGCCGATCTCGCTGCACACCCCGCTCGGCGAGGACGGCGACTCCGAGTTCGGCGACCTGATCGAGGACTCCGAGGCTGTCGTGCCGGCGGACGCGGTGAGCTTCACGCTCCTGCAGGAGCAGCTGCACGACGTGCTCGACACGCTCAGCGAGCGGGAGGCCGGTGTGGTCTCCATGCGCTTCGGCCTGACCGACGGTCAGCCCAAGACGCTGGACGAGATCGGCAAGGTCTACGGCGTGACCCGTGAGCGGATCCGCCAGATCGAGTCGAAGACCATGAGCAAGCTGCGGCACCCGTCGCGCTCGCAGGTCCTGCGCGACTACCTGGACTGAGTCTGCAGGCGGCGGCGCTCCGACGGGTTCCCCGTCGGGGCGCCGCCGTTCAGGTTCCATGGCCAAGCGCTCACCCAAGAACCGACGGCCGCCCCGCGAGATCGCTGGCGACCGGCCCGTCGTCGTGGTCTGCCGCGGCGGTGACTGCGGCAACCGCACCAAGCACCCCGGCTTCGACCACGTCGCCCAGCTGCGCCAGGTCCGGCTCGGCCTCGACGGCGTCGCCGACGTGGTGTCGAGCAGCTGCCTCGACGCCTGCGACCACTCCAACGTCGTCGTCGTCCTCCCCGGCCAGGACGGCCGGGCTGCCGGTGGTGATGCTGTCTGGATCGGCCAGGCCCTCGACCCCGACACCACCGCCGACATCGTCCGCTGGGTCGCCGACGGAGGCCCCGGCCGGGTCGAGGAACCCACCCTCGTCGAGATCAACGCCTTCCGACCCACCCGGCTCAACCGGCATGAGCTCGAGGAAGCCACCGGCGTCGGCTGAGGCCGGCACCGCCCCCTGAGACCGTGCCGCGAAGACGGGGTCAGACCTGGTGCTCGACCTCGAAGGGCGGCTCGCCCGAACGCAGGTCCTCGTCGGAATCCCGCAGCGCGAAGCGCATGGCCGCCTCGGCCGCACCGGGGTCGGCCGCCCGGACGGCGTCGAGCACGGCCTGGTGGTCGGGCACCGGGTCCATCCAGCCGGCCCCCGGGTGGTGCTGAATCCGGTTGCGCGCCTCGAGCGCGTGCGTGACGACCATGTCGAGGCGGGCGTAGAGCTCGTTGTGCGTGGCCTTGAGCAGCAGCAGGTGGAACTCGAGGTCGGCGGCCGCCAGCTGGTCGACGTCGCGGCCGGCGGCGGCGAAGGCGTCGAAGGCGGACTCGAGCGCCTCGAGGTCGGCGTCGGTGCGACGGAGCGACGCGAGCCGCGCGGCCGCCGGCTCGATCGCGTCGCGGAGCTCCGCCAGGTCGGCCAGCAGCCGGTCGTCCTCGCGCCGCGCCTCGCGGCGCCACATCATCACGTCGCTGTCGAGCAGGCTCCACGCGTCGCGCTCGCGGACGAAGGTGCCGCGCTTCGGTCGCGAGTCGACCAGACCCTTGGCCCCGAGGACCTTCAGGGCCTCCCGGATGACCGTCTTGCTGACCCCGAACTCGGGCTCGAGGGCGTCGATGTCGATGACCGAGCCCGGCGGGTAGTCGCTGCGGATGATCCGCAGGCCCAGCGCGGAGACGACCTCGCCGTGGAGGCCGCGCCCGGGGTACACAGCCACGTCCTGACCGTAGCGCAGGTGCGCCCGCCTTCCAGCCGTGCGCTTGCCACTCTTCATTAATTAGTATTTTATGGCGGTACCGACCTGGCGCTTACGAAGGAGTAACCCGATGGCTTTCCCGCACCCCCGGCGTTCACCTCTGGCGGCTGTCGCCCTGGCCCTCGCGGCCGGGCTGAGCCTGACGGCCTGCGGCGGCTCGGCCGGCTCCGACGACGGTGGTGACGGCGGCCCCGTCACGGTCACCTTCGCGGCCTCGACGTTCGGCGACCCCGGGCTCGGCCCGCGCCTGACCGCGCTCATCGACAGCTACAACGCCAGCCAGACGGCGGTGAAGATCGAGCCGGCCGCGGTGCCGTTCCCGACCTTCGGCCAGACCGTCCTGACCCAGATGGGCGGGGGCGAGGGGCCCGACCTGGTGCGCTTCGACATGCCCGAGTTCACCGCCGCCGCCGACGCGGACCTGCTCGAGCCGCTCGACGACCGCGTGAAGACCGACGGCCTGCAGCTGCAGCCCGGCCCCGACCAGTACATGAAGCTGGACGGCAAGCGCTACGGGATCGTCTTCGACACCTCGAACTACGTCATGTACTACAACACCGAGCTCGTGAAGACGCCGCCGAAGACGTTCGACGAGTTCATGAAGACCGCGAAGGCGACGACGAAGGGCGACGTCTACGGGCTCGCCTTCCGGCAGACGCAGGCCGAGGAGAACGGCGTCTGGCAGGACATCTTCAACTACGTCTACGGCTTCGGCGGCCAGTGGTCGGACGGCACGAACCTCACGCTGAACAAGGCCGAGAACGTCAAGGGCCTCGAGGCGTACCAGTCGCTCTACGACGCGGGCGTGATCCCGAAGGGTGCCGACGCGGCGACGTTCCGCAAGATGTTCGCCCAGAACAAGGTCGGGATGGAGCTGAACAACGGCGGCTACCTCGTGGCCACCCGCGGCACGAACCCCGACCTCAAGTTCAGCGTCGCCCCGATCCCGTTCCCGGTCCGCGCGCAGGGCGCAATCATGGCGCCGATCGTGATCAACGCGAACAGCGAGCACAAGGACCAGGCCGCCGCCTTCGTCGACTGGGTGCTCCAGAGCGAGAACCAGACGGCGCTGCAGGAGGCCCTCGGCGCCTCGAGCGTCGCGACGGTGACCCAGCGCAGCGCCAAGCAGCTGGAGGAGACGCCCTTCCTGCCCGTCTACGACGAGCTGACCAACTCCAGCGCCCCGCAGATCGTCGTCGGCTTCGGCCCGAAGACGGCGGACATCCGCAAGATCGTCGTCACCCAGGTGATCGCGGCCCTGCAGGGGCAGCAGAGCATGCAGCAGGCGATGGACAAGGCGCAGGACGAAGCGCTGAAGATCGTCGGTTGAGGTGGCCGACGCCGCTCTCCTGGCCACGCGGCCACGGCGCGGCGCGCTGGGCAGCAGGAGCACGCCGTACCTGTTCCTGCTGCCGGCCGCCGTCTACATCGTCCTGTTCCAGGCCGTGCCGCTGCTGCAGGAGGTCTACCTCAGCTTCACCCGGACCAACCTGCTGAACCCGACCCGGAGCACCTGGGTCGGGCTCGACAACTACGCACGCATCTTCGCCAGCGAGGACTTCCGGCAGACGCTGGTGACGACCCTCGCCTACGTCCTCGCCTGCGTGGTCGGCGCCGTCGGCTCAGGTCTGGTGGTGGCGCTGCTGCTGAACGGGCGCTTCCCCGGCCGGGGTGTCGCCCGGGCCCTGGTCACGATCCCGTGGGCGGCCCCGGGGATCGCCACCGCCCTCATCGCGACCTGGATGCTCAACGCCCAGTACGGCGTCCTGACGCGCGCGCTGCGCGCCGTCGGGGTCGACGTGGGGGAGAGCGGCGTCCTGGACAACCCGCGCCTGGCCCTCGCCGCCATCCTGGTGACCACGGTCTGGCAGCTCTTCCCCTTCGTCGCCGTCGTGATCCTCTCGGCGCTGCAGTCGGTGCCCGCGGAGCTCGTCGAGGCCGCGCGGGTCGACGGCGCGCGCGGCGGGTGGATCTTCCTCGCGGTGACCTGGCCGGTGATCCGTCCGACGGTCGGGCTGGTCGCGCTGCTGATGACCATCTGGTCGCTGCGGCGCTTCGAGCTGATCTGGCTGATGACGCGCGGCGGGCCGCTCGGCCGTACGCGGACGCTGGTCATCGACCTCTACTCCCAGGCGTTCGACTCCAAGCAGCTCGGGGCCGCCGCCGCCGTCGGCATGGTCGGGATCGTGATCGCGCTGATCGTGGTCGCCGGCAGCCGGGCCGTCGCCCGCGCAGCGGAGCGGACCGCCTGATGCGCCGCCTCCGTCTCGGTGTCGCCGGCCGCATGCTCGCCGTCCTGGTCGTCCTCGGGGTGTCGGTCTTCCCGATCTACTGGATGTTCACGACCGCGCTCACCAGCGACGCGGACCTCTTCGCCCCCCGCACGCGGCTGGTCCCCGACCTCCGCCAGTTCGACGTGTTCGTCGACGCGCTGACCGAGGGCCAGACCCTCACGTGGCTCGCCAACAGCACCGTCGTCGCCGTCGGCACCACCGTGCTGGCGATCGGGCTCGGGATCCCTTTGGCGTACGCGCTGTCGCGGTTCTCCTTCGTCGGCAAGAGCCTCGTCGGGCTGCTGCTGCTCATGACGCAGATGCTCCCCGAGGCGCTGATGGTCGTGCCGCTGTTCTCCCTCTACCGCCGCTTCGACCTCCTGGACTCGCTCGGCGGGCTCGTGCTCGCGAACGCCGCGTTCGTCCTGCCGATCGTCGCGCTGGTCCTCAAGGGGGCGATCGACGGCATCCCGAAGGAGCTGGAGGAGTCGGCCCGCGTCGACGGCTGCGGGCCCTTCTCGGTCCTGACACGGATCAACCTGCCGATCATGACGCCGTCGATCGCCGCGGCCGCCGTCATCGCCTTCTTCCACGCGTGGAACGAGTACGTCTTCGCCGTCACGTTCATCTTTGACAAGGGCCTGCAGCCGGCGTCGGTCGGCCTGGCCGGCTTCGTGGGCGAGCAGGGCACCGCCATCCAGACGATCATGGCCGTCGCGTTCATGTTCACGCTGCCGGCGGTCGCGTTCTACCTCTTCGCCCAGAAGTACGTCGTCTCCGGCATGACGGCCGGCGCCGTCAAAGGATAGGAACCCGCATGAAGATCATCTCGCTCGACACGGTGACCGTCGACTTCTACCGCACCAACCTCGTCTTCCTGCGGCTGACGACCGACGAGGGGCTGACCGGCGTGGCCGAGGCGACCCTCGAGGGTCAGGAGCTGGCCGTGCAGGGCGCGGTTCGGGTCCTGGAGCAGGCGGTGCTCGGCAAGGACCCGACGCGGATCAGCCAGCTGGTCTACGAGGTCTCCCGCGACGGCTACTGGCGCGGCGGCCCCGTGTCGGGCACCGCGCTCAGCGCCCTGGAGATGGCGCTCTGGGACGTGTCCGCCCGGGCGCTCGGCGTGCCGGTGCACCGGATGCTGGGTGGGGCGATCCGCGACCGGGTGCGGGCGTACGCCAACGGCTGGTTCTCCGGCGCCGCCTGCCCGGAGGACTTCGCGGCGGCGGCCGTGGTGACGACGGCGGCCGGGTTCCGCGGGCTGAAGTGGGACCCCTTCGAGGCGGCCGACCTCTACGTGACCGACCGGGACCTCGACCGGATGCTGGAGTCCGTGGCCGCGGTCCGCGAGGCGGTGGGGGGCGACGTCGAGCTGTTCGTCGAGGGCCACGGGCGCTTCGACGTGCCGACCGCCATCCGGGTGGCGCGGCGTCTCGAGCCCTTCAACCCCGTGTTCTTCGAGGAGCCCTGCCCGCCGGAGGGGATCGACGCGATGATCGAGATCCGGCGGCACTCCCCGGTCGCGATCGCCGCCGGCGAGCGCTGGTACGGCCGTCAGGGCTTCGTGCCCGCGCTGGAACGCGGTGCGGTCGACTTCGTCCAGCCCGACGTCACGCACGCCGGTGGGCTCCTCGAGCTCGCCTTCATCTCGACGCTCGCGGCCCACCACTACGTACCGTTCGCGCCTCACAACCCGAGCGGGCCCCTCAGCACGGCGGCCACCCTCCAGCTGGGGGCGACGCTGCCCAACTTCCGCTACCTCGAGATCATGGCCGTGGACGTCCCGTGGCGGGGCGACGTGTCGGACGAGCACCTCGAGCTCACCGCGGAGGGCGACGTGCTGATCCCCGACGGGATCGGGCTCGGGATCGACCTCGACCTGGACGCGATCGCCGAGCACCCGTACGTCCCGCACCCGATGGCACTCTTCTCCGACACGGTCGCCGACATCCGCCCGCCGGACGCCTGCTCCTACTTCAACCGCGGCGGGGCGGCGGAGCCGCTGCTCACCGGCGACGACCTGCTGGCCGCGTCCTAGACCGAGGAGACGAGATGACCGAACCGTTCGAGCACCTGCCGCTGACGACCGACGGCGCGGAGGCGCTCCTGGTCGGGCGGCTGCTCGACCCGGAGGTGGGCCCGTGCGTGGTCGCGGTGCGGGGCACCGAGCTCGTCGACCTGAGCGGGACGACGCCCACCGTGTCCGACCTGCTCGACCGCCAGGACCGGCTCGGCGTGGTCCGCGGGTCCGACGGTGGCCGACGCTGGTCCCTGCCGGCCGTGCTCGCCGCGACGCTGGACGGCGACCGCACCGGGCCGCGCCTCCTGGCGCCCGTCGACCTCCAGGTGATCAAGGCCGCGGGGGTGACGTTCGCCCGCAGCATGCTCGAGCGCGTCATCGAGGAGCACGCGAAGGGCGACCCGGCCCGGGCCCGGGAGATCCGCGCGCGCGTCGCGGACGTGGTCGGCGGGGCGGTGGCCTCGGTGCGGCCGGGGTCGGAGGAGGCCGCGCGGGCCAAGACCGTGCTCATCGCCGAGGGGCTGTGGTCGCCCTACCTGGAGGTGGGCATCGGGCCCGACCCCGAGATCTTCTCCAAGGCGCCGGTCCTGTCGGCGGTGGGCACGGGGGCGCAGATCGGGGTGCTGGAGCGCTCGACCTGGAACAACCCCGAGCCCGAGGTCGTGCTGGCCGTGACCAGCACGGGCGAGCCCGTGGGCGCCACCCTGGGAAACGACGTCAACCTGCGCGACTTCGAGGGCCGTAGCGCCCTGCTGCTGACCGAGGCCAAGGACAACAACGCCTCGTGCGCGATCGGGCCGATGATCCGGCTCTTCGACGACACCTTCACCCTCGACGACGTACGCCGCCTCGACGTCACGCTGCGCATCGAGGGCCGCGACGGCTACGTGCTGGAGGCGGGCAGCTCGATGAGCGAGATGAGCCGGGACCCGCTCGACCTGGTCCGCCACGCCCACGGGCGCCACCACCAGTACCCCGACGGCTTCGCCCTGTTCACCGGGACGATGTTCGCGCCCGTCGACGACCGCGACGAGCCGGGGCTCGGCTTCACGCACCACCCGGGCGACCGCGTCACCATCTCGGCGCCCGCCCTCGGTCGGCTGGTCAACATGGTGACGTCCTCCGAGCAGGCTCCGCCCTGGACGTCGGGGATCCGGGAGCTCATGCGGAACCTGGCCGCCCGCGACCTGCTCTGACCGAGCGTCCGCGCCTCCGCGCCTCAGCGGCTGGTCGGGCTCCCGAGCTCGCGCCACTGCTCCGGGGTCACCTCGGGGTGGTCGAGCCAGTAGTCGGCGTAGTAGTCGACCAGCGGCGCGAACTCATCGAAGATGCGACGCAGCTCGGGGATCGCGTCCGTGCCGGGCGGGGCCACGTCGACCCGGAGGTCGAGCAGCGGACGCGGTGACGCGGTGCCGGCGACGACGATCGTGGACGACAGGTGCTGCACGCCCTCGCCGCCCGCCGCGAGGCCGGACTCCACCGCGAGCAGGAGCCGTTCGGCGAAGGCGCGGTCGCCGCTGCCCTCGTAGCTCTCGGCCATCGCGTCGAGGACCTGCTGACCGACGAGCAGGTTGCCCAGCACGGCGAAGCCGTCACCGGTCCGGTGCGCGGCGTACGGGCCGCAGCTCGGTCCGGTGTGGCCCGCCACGCGCCCGTCGGGCGTGACGATCCCGACCTGCCGGTAGCCGAAGTGGGCGTCGGTCGTGCGCAGCGCGTCGATCGCGACGGCGGGCTCGAGCCCGCTCTCCACGAGGTCGAGCGCCCGCCGTCCGAGGCGCCAGTCGCTGTGGCTCTGCGAGGCGATCGCGGCGACGCCGGCGCGGACGTGGGTGCAGCGTGAGGCCACCCCCATGGCGCTCGTGCCCTGGCACAGGCCGACGGCGCGGGTCTCGGGGTCGACGGCGACGATGGTGAAGGTCATGTCGGGCTGTCCTCTGCGTCCTCAGAACGTGGCGGTCGACGATGACGGCACCTGGTCGAGCCGGACCCTAGCCGAGGGCGCGGCGATACGCCCGCACGGCCCGGCCTGTCAGGTCACGAGACCGGTGAGGTCCAGCACGAGCAGGACGGAACCGAGCAGGAACGGGATGCCCAGCACGACCGCGTGGACCGTACGCTGCTCCACCAGCACGGCGACGAACTCGCGGAGGAAGGCGCTGGGGACGTAGTAGCGGGCGGTGGGGGACCCCACGACCTGGGCGTCGAGACCGAGGTCGCGCGCGATCATCGCGGCCCGGAGGGTGTGGTAGCTGTTCGTCACGGCCAGCACCGGACCCGGCCGGCCCGCCTGCTCCTGCACGGCGGCGGACAGGACGAGGTTCTCGCGGGTCGTCGTCGCCCGTTCCTCGGGCCGCACGTCGGCGGGGTCGACGCCCTGGGCGAGGAGGTACTCGGCCATCGCCTCGCCCTCGGGCCGCGTCTCGTCGGCGCCCTGGCCGCCGGACGGGATGAGCAGCGGAGGCCGGCCGGTCTGCGCGGCGAGGCGGTAGACCTGCACGGCCCGGTCCAGCCGGCTCCGCAGCAGCGGGGGCACCCGGCCGTCGATGATCCGGGAGCCGAGCACGACGACGGCCGCGGGCTGGCTGCTGAAGCGCGTCCGCCCGTACACGAGGGAGTAGACGAGGAACGCGACGAAGACGACGCCCAGGTAGCTGGCGGCGAAGACCAGCACGACGGCCAGGAGGATGCCGAGCCGCAGCCGGGTCGCGGCGAGCAGCACCGCGGCCACGGGGACGGCGAGCACGGCCAGCCCGGCGACCAAGGACAGCAGGTTCGCCAGGCTCCGCCCCTCCTTGCGCACCATCGTCAGGCCGTTGGCGACGAGGAAGCCGGCGAGCACGAGGACGGCGGCGGGCAGCAGGGCCAGGAGCGCCACGACGACGACCCCCAGCACGGGAACGGTCTCGACGAGCAGCCCGAGCACGCCGACGAGACCGAAGAACAGCGCGCCGACGAGGAAGACCCCGTTGCGCAGGAGGCGTCGGTCCCGTTGCCGGAACACCCCGTAGAGGACGGCGAAGACCGCGGCCAGGATCAGGCTCGACACCGGGGGACCGTACCGCGGTGCCTGGTCAGTGCAGCTGGACCAGGCCCGTGTCGTCCGACGTCACCGGGGTCACGTCCCACCACTGCCGCTCGAGCTCGTGGTAGCGGCTGGCGGGGTCGAGCGGGGACTCCCACGGCTTGTCGATGATGAAGTGGATGTTCTTGACCGCGCTGGCGTCCCACAGGTCGGGGTGCTGGAACGGCAACGTCTTGAGCGCGTTGTAGACGTACGGCAGCGCCACCCAGCGGCCGTAGAAGTGCTCGTTGAGGAAGTCCTGCTCGGCGAAGACGTAGCGCGACAGGTCGTCCACGGCGGCGAGCTCGGCCAGCAGCGCGTCGAAGACGGCGAGGTCGGGCCGCAGCACGAGGGTGCCGCCGTTGAAGTACGGGTCGACGACGTCCACGTCGGCGCCCGGCTCGGCCCCGGCCAGGTAGGTGTACGCGCAGCCCGCCGGCGTCCAGCTCTCCGGGTAGGACGCGATCCGGTTGGGGTTGCAGCGGCAGGCGTGGCACGCGGCGATCTCGTCGTCGTCCAGCGCGAGGTCGAACAGCTCGTCCATGTTCTGCGTGACGAGCATGTCGGCGTCGAGCACGACGAGGCGCTCGAACTCGGTCAGCCGCCAGACCCCGAGCTTGGTCCACACCTCGGCGAAGCGCGCGTTGGCGTAGTGGTCCTGCAGCCCGCTCGGGGGTCGTAGGGGCTCGAGCTCACGCAGGAGGCAGCCCTCCGCCTCGAGCAGGGCGCGGTCCTCCGCCCCGATCCCGTCTGTCACGGTAACGACGAGGGGGTAGGCGCTCCCGACCCGTTCGAGGGAGGCGCGCAGCGTGCGCACGCCGGGGAGGTAGCCCGGCTGCGTCAGCAGCGTGGCCCAGGCCTTCACGCCCGCGCTCCCGCCAGGTCGCGCGACGGGTGCACGGTCGGGGCGAAGAGCTCGGAGGTGAACGCGTTGTCGAAGCGGTGGTGCGGGTCGAGCGCCGCCCGCACGCCGCGGAACGCCGCCCAGCGCGGGTAGAGCGCGGACCAGTCGTAGAGCGCCTCGTCGAAGTACTTGCCCCAGTGCGGACGCCCGCCCTCCTCGGCCAGCACCCGCTCGACGGCCCGCAGGAAGTCCACGCCCTCGGGGGCCAGCGAGCCGTCCTCGGCGTAGTAGACGACGAAGCCGAAGAAGCACGTCTCCTGCCCGTACGAGGGGCTCAGCCAGGAGTCCGAGGCGCCGGTCGCCCGGAGGATGACCGGGTAGTGCATGTGCGGGCGGGTCTCGGCGTGCCACCGCTTGATCGCGGCGACCACCCGGCCGGCGCTGGCCAGCGGGATGCCGATCTCCACGTTGATCTGCGGGGTCGCGATCCCGCGGCAGAAGACCTGGTAGACGTCGCCGGTCACGTCGGAGAAGTCCTTGAAGCGGTTGACCGTCTGGAACGGCTTGCCCTGCTCGTCGAGGATCTTGGTGTCGCCACGCATGTGCTCGAGCGTCCGGTCGACGGTCGAGTTGAGCACCGCGCTGGTGACCTGCTCCTCGATCAGGACGCTGCCGCCGGCGCGGTAGCGCTCGACCTCGGTCTCGGACGCCTCCTGCGCGGTCCAGACGTGCACCTGGTCCTGGTCGGGGAACCACCAGGCCTTGCTGAGGGCGTTGTCGCGGTTCCACGTGAGGAGGTCGGTCTCCAGCGTCGCCGCGCTCGTGACGGCCTTCTGGCAGGAGTAGACGGGGGAGGGGACGGTCCGCAGCGTCACCTGCGTGACCACGCCGAGCAGGCCGAGGCCGAGCTTGACCGCACCGAACCACGGGTGGTCCGCCTCGTACTCGGCGACGGAGCCGTCGGCGAGCACCATGCGCACCGAGAGGGCGGAGTCGGCGATGCAGCTCTGGCCGAGGCCCTGGCCGTGCGTCCCGGTCGCCAGGGCCCCCGCGAGCGTCTGGTGGGCGATCACGCCCGGAGAGGACGGCAGCATCCGGCCGCGGCTGCTGAGGCAGGTGTAGATCTCGCCCAGCGTGGTGGCCGCAGCGAAGGTGGCCCGATCCTCGCCGAGGTGGACGAGCCCACGCAGGTGGCTGAGGTCGAGGAGGGTGTCGCCCTGGGCGGCGAGGGACAGCATGCGTCCCGGGGACATGCGGCTCCCGATCACGCGCACGCCACCCTGCGTCGTGGCGAGTAGCTCGCGGAGCTCGTCCTCCGTGCGAGGGGCGCGGACCGATCCGGCGGAGCCAAGGGTCGCGTTACGGGCCCAGTTGCGGGTCCGTACGTCCTCTCCCGCCTGGTCGGGCTGACGTCGGGGGTAGGCGAGGTCGTCTCGGGCCATCTCGTTGCTCCTGCGGGTCGTCCGGTTAGCTCCCGGTGGTCCGGCTTGGCGCCTCCCGACGCCACTGACCAGTCCAGAGTGCATCCTCGGGGGCCGTCCTGCACCCTTTTGGGGGTGTGGTGATCCCGACGTCGGGGGGTGCATCCAACCGACGGAGGGCGTGCCCCGGGGGGTGGGCCGAGTCGTCGGTCGTCCCCGGCCGGCTGCCGTGGGAGCCTGTGCGCATGGTGACCAGGCGGCGGACGGCGCTGACCGCAGGCCTCGGCGTCCTGGTCGTGGTCATCGGTGTGCTCGTCCTGCGGGCCCCGGCTGCGCAGGCAGAAGTGGGCTGGTTCTCCTACGACGGACCCCCGTCGCAGGACTTCCTCGACGGCCTCGTCGCGTGGAACAGAACCCGGGCAGCCGGAGCGGTCCTGGTCATGGTCGGTCTGCTGGTGCTCGCCCGTCTTCTGGGCCTGGTCGCTGCGGCCCGCGGCCTGGCACCTGCCCGGCTCGGCGGACGTGTCCTCGTGCTCGCAGCGCTCCTCGTCGTCGGCGGCCTGGCGTCCTTCGTCGTCCTGGGGCGGCTGGACCGCACCGAGGCGACCGTCTCCATCTCGAAGTTCAGACCCGGCTACCACCAGGTCTTCGCCACGACGGTCTGGACGCAGCAGCAGGCTGCCGCCGCGCTCGTGGCCGCGACGGGGCTGGTCCTGGCCGCGGTGGGCGTCGGGCTGCGGAAGAGGATCCGTCCCCGGGCCTGACGGCCGACCTCACCGAGGCCCTTCGACAGGCTCAGGGAGCGTTCTTGCGTGTACCGGACGGCTTAGACCTCGACGCGCTGAGGTCCGCCGAAGACCGTCCGGACGCCGGCGGAGAAGAGGGCCGAGTCGGGGGCGCGGTGCGTGAGGCCGGGCAGGCCCGCGGCGGCGACGAGGTGGTCCTCGATCTCGAGGACCCGGACGGGGCGCAGGGGCCAGGGGGCGTGCTCGTTGGGCAGGAAGAAGGTCCGCCCGAGGTGGTGGGTGAAGAGCCCCCAGCGCGCGGTGAGGAAGTCGGCCAGCGGGTCGTCGTGGATCTCGCCGGGCAGGACCTCGACGTCGACGCGCGAGCGCAGGCCGCGCGGGGAGGGCCAGCGGCGCCGGCTCTCGTACGTGTAGCGGTCGCCCTCGTGCGTGGCGCGCATCTTCGCCCACGTGTACGGGATGTTGAGCGCGACGCGGGAGCCGATGACGAAGGCCAGCCGCTCCGCCTCGAGCGAGGCGAACACCACGCCCCGCCGGCCCGACGCGTCGACCCCGTACAGCCGGACGTTCGTCTCGGCGAACGACCCGACGTACGGCAGCACCGGCCCGCTGCCGAAGCGCGCGTCGGTCAGCCGGAAGGGGATCAGCCCGACCCAGGACGACCCGTCGTGCACGTCCGGCACCACGCCGGTCGGCAGCAGCGGCGCGACGAGCTCGGCGTCGACCCGCCAGTGCAGGAACGTGAGGTCACGCCAGACCTGGTCCAGCAGCGCGGGCCCGCGCAGGGCGGGAGCGTCCCGCGACACGGGCTCCGGGAGGGTCGTCGCTCGCGCACCGTCGGTCACGACACCGTCAGCGTCGGCGCCGTCGGCGCTGTTCCCGGGGTGGCCACCTGCACGCCGACCCGCACCGGCTGCCCGGGCCGCAGGTCGCCGCCCCAGCCGTCGCCGGAGCAGCTGATCGTGCCGGCGGCGTCCGTGCAGGTCATGCCCCAGGCGTTGACGACCGAGCTCGCCTCCGCGTCCGGCCAGCTCACGGTCCAGCCCTGGCGGGCCTGCTCGCTGCTGACGGTCAGCTCGGCGACGTAGCCGCCGGGCCAGGAGCTCTGCACCTTCCAGTCGGCGGTCGTGCCGTCCGCCGTGCCCGTGGCGGTGCCGGGGCTGGTGCTCGAGGCGGGCTCGGACGGCGAAGCCGTGGGCTCGGACGGCGCGACCGACGGCTCCGCGCTCGGGCTGGCCGACGGTGCCGGGGTGCTCGGGGCGGCCGAGGCGCTCGGCGTCGGCTCGGGCTGCGGGCCGCTCGTGCGGCGCTGGGTCGTGCTGCCCGGGGTCGGCTTCGTCGTCTTCGTGCTCGGCGTGAACGGGGTCTGCTTGCCCAGGATCGGGCGCAGCACGTCGAGCTTGGCCTGCTGCGGCGTACGCCAGTCGTCCTTGACCAGACCGCCGGTGTCGCCGCTGTTGGGGTTGAAGGACCAGTAGGCGAAGCTCATCTTGTTCTTGCGCACGTACTCGACGAGGGTCGTCAGCCACTGCTGGTCCGACGTGGTCTCGAGCTTGGTCCCGAACTCGCCGAGGAGGACGGGCGCCGTGCCGGACTCCTGCAGGTAGCCCCAGCTCGCCTTCCAGACTCCCGGCAGGTTCTTGGGGTAGTTCTTGGCCGAGAACCAGGGCTGCGCGAAGACCGACGCCGGGTAGTCGTGGGTGGAGTAGACGAGCCGGTTGGCGACCTTGAGCTTGACGGGGTGCTTCTTCGCGTCGGCCAGCCCGCCGCCCCACCAGGTCTTCGACGACTTCTGCTGCTCGACGCCCTCGACGACGATCAACAGCCTCGGGTTGACCGCGAGCACCGCGTTCCCGGCCCGGGTCGCGGCGGCGGCCCAGTCGCGCTTCGGGTCGCCGCAGCCCCAGCAGGCGGTGCCGTGCGGCTCGTTGTGGAGGTCGACGCCGACGACCGTCGGGTCCTTTGCGTACCGCCGGGCGAGCATCGTCCAGTCGGAGATCCAGCGCGACTCCGACCAGGTCGAGGTGTACCAGAGCTCGGACTGCGCGCCCGAGTCCGGGCGGTGCCGGTCGAGGATCACGCTCAGGCCGTGCGCCTTGGCGCTGGCGACGAACGCGTCCATCACCTGCAGCGGCGTGAGGCCCTTCAGCGCCGGGTTCAGCGTGAGGTCGATGCCGGAGGTCTCCGTCGCGGCGAGGCACTCGTTGGAGTACGGCAGCCGGATCGCGTTGAAGCCGAAGGAGGCGATCTCCGCCATGCCGTCGTCGAGCTTGATCTGCCACAGCCCGTGCGGGGCGCAGTTCGCCGTCTCCATCCCGAACCAGCTGGTGGCCCGGATCACGTGGTCGGCGTTCTTGGAGTCGAGGATGCGCGACCCCTTGGTGTGCAGCCAGCCCGTGGGCGCAGCCGCGACGGCGGGCAGCGCGGTGGCGCTCACCGCCGCGACCGCCAGCAGGAGGGCGCACCCGAGGGAGCACAGAGAACGAAGGACGGAGCGCAGCACGCGAGCAGGTTAGGCAGATGTGTCGGCTGCCCGGGCAGAGTTGAAACAGAAACTACGTCCATCGCGCCAATCCTGAGGTCGCGCAGCAGTGGGCGCCAAGGTCGTCCTCCAGATCCGACCCGGGAACGACACAGCCCCCCGCTCCCAGGGTGGGGAGCGAGGGGCTGAGACGTCGTCGTGACGGGGTCTAGCTGATCCGCGCGGACTCGTCGTGGATCTCGAGCGCGACCTGCTTCAGCCGGTCCGCGTGCTCCTTGCTGTGGTGAGCGCAGAAGAGGAGGTCGAACCCGCTGTTCAGAGTGACGCGGACGTACGCCTGGGCTCCGCAGCGATCGCAGCGATCGGCAGCGTTGAGCGCGGCGCCTTCGATGACGGTTGTGCTCACGGTCGGCCTCGCTTCCTTGATCTGGTGCAGGGGGTGAAACTCACGGTGCTCGCCGACGGTGCCGACCATGTCCCGCGTCCTACGTCTAGTCAACATCCAACCAGGCCCAAAAACTTCCTGATCGGAGTCTCGGGTCGTGTCTTCTGTGTAACGGTTTCTCAGGTGTCCTCCGGGGTATGGCGCGCTGCCGGTGACATCTCTCCTTCGCCACCACGACACCCTCCGGATGGCCCAAGGTACGTGCGGGCTCAAGAGGGCCCCGGACGGTAGCCTCGGCCCGTGTCAGCCCCCGCCCGTACGAGCACCACCGCGGCGCCGAAGCCCCGGCGCACCACGCCGCGCGCCGCCGGCCCGGAGCTCGAGAGCCGGGACTACGAGGCCCGGCACCTGCTCGTGCTCGAAGGCCTCGAGGCGGTGCGCAAGCGGCCGGCCATGTACATCGGCTCGACCGACACCCGCGGCCTCATGCACTGCCTCTGGGAGATCATCGACAACTCGGTCGACGAGGCGCTCGGCGGCCACGGTCGTGAGATCGACGTCATCCTCCGCGCGGACGGCGGCATCACCGTCACCGACGTCGGACGCGGCATCCCCGTGGACAAGGAGCCCCGTACGGGTCTCTCCGGGGTCGAGGTCGTCTTCACCAAGCTCCACGCCGGCGGCAAGTTCGGCGCCGGCTCCTACAACGCGACCGGCGGCCTGCACGGCGTCGGCTCGTCCGTGGTGAACGCGCTGTCCGCCCGGCTCGACGTCGAGGTCGACCGCGACGGCGCCACCTGGGCCATGTCGTTCCGTCGGGGCGTGCCGGGGACGTTCGACGGCCCGGGCCCCACCGCCCCGTTCACGCCCGGGGCGCCGCTGGCCAAGGTCGGCCGCGTGGCCAAGGGCCGCTCGGGCACCCGCGTCACCTACTGGCCGGACCGCCAGATCTTCCTGGTGGACGCCGCGCTGTCGCTCACCGACCTGCACGACCGGGCCCGTCAGACCAGCTTCCTCATCCCGGGCCTCGCGCTCAAGGTCACCGACGCCCGCGACCCCGGGGCCGACGGCGTCCAGGAGGAGGTCTTCCGCCACGACGGTGGGGTCGGCGAGTTCTGCGAGTACCTCGCCCCTGACGCGGCCGTCACCGAGATCGTCCGGCTGCAGGGCACCGGGTCGTTCACCGAGACCGTGCCGATGCTCGACGACGCCGGTCACATGGAGCCGACCGACGTCGACCGCGAGCTCGAGGTCGACGTGGCGGTGCGCTGGGGCACCGCGTACGACACGACCGTGCGCTCGTACGTCAACATCATCGCCACGCCGAAGGGCGGCACGCACGTCGTCGGCTTCGAGCGGGGGCTGACCCGGTCGGTCACCAACGCGCTGACGCCGACCCGGCTGCTCAAGACCGGCGAGGAGGTCGTCAAGGACGACGTGCTCGAGGGCCTCACGGCGGTCGTGACCGTCCGGCTGGCCGAGCCGCAGTTCGAGGGGCAGACCAAGGAGGTGCTCGGCACGCCGGCGGTCGCCAAGATCGTGACCAAGGTCGTCGAGACCGAGCTGGGCGCGTTCCTGGAGTCGAAGAGCGGCGTGGCCAAGCAGCAGGCCCGTGCGGTGCTGGAGAAGGTCGTCAGCGCGTCGCGCGCCCGGGTGGCCGCGCGTCAGCAGCGGGAGAACCAGCGCCGCAAGACCGCGCTCGAGTCGTCCTCGCTGCCGTCCAAGCTCGTCGACTGCCGCAGCAACGACGACCGCTCGGAGCTGTTCATCGTCGAGGGCGACTCGGCGCTGGGCACGGCGAAGGTCGCGCGGAGCTCGGAGTTCCAGGCGCTGCTGCCGATCCGCGGCAAGATCCTGAACACCCAGAAGGCCTCCACCGGCGACATGCTCAAGAACGTCGAGTGCGCCTCGATCATCCAGGTCGTCGGCGCCGGCTCGGGGCGGACGTTCGACCTCGACTCGGCCCGCTACGGCCGGGTGATCTTCATGGCCGACGCCGACTCCGACGGCGCGCACATCCGCTGCCTGCTGGCGACGCTGTTCTTCCGCTACATGCGGCCGATGGTCGACGCCGGACGCGTCTTCACCGCGGTCCCGCCGCTCCACCGGTTCGAGCTGACCAACCCCAAGAAGGGGCAGGAACGCTTCATCTACACCTACTCCGACGCGGAGTACCAGCGCACGGCCGCCGAGCTGACCAAGCGCAACCAGCGCTTCAAGGAGCCGCAGCGCTACAAGGGCCTGGGCGAGATGGACGCCGACCAGCTGGCCGAGACGACCATGAGCCCGCGGCACCGCACGCTGCGCCGGATGACCGTCGACGACGGGCTGATCGCCGAGACGACCTTCGAGATGCTGATGGGCAACGACGTCGCCCCCCGCAAGAGCTTCATCATCGACGGCGCGTACGCGTTGGACGCCGCGGCGATCGACGTCTGAGCCTCGCTCCCGGACGGGTCAGAGCCGCGTGCGACGCTGAACCGGTGAACGTCGCTGAGCACGTCGTCGAACGGCTGCACGCCTGGGGCGTGGGGCGGGTGTACGGCTATCCCGGGGACGGGATCGGCGGCGTGATCGCCGCCCTGGCGCCCCGCCACGAGGACACGGGCGAGGGGCACATCGACTTCGTGCAGGTCCGGCACGAGGAGACCGCCGGCTTCGCCGCGACCGCCGACGTCAAGTACGGCGGCAACCCGATCGGCTGCTGCGTCGTCACCGGCGGTCCGGGTGCGCTGCACGCGCTCAACGGCGTCTACGACGCGCTCATGGACCGCGTGCCGATCGTGGCCGTGCTGGGGCAGACGGCGTCGAGCGCGCTCGGCTCGAGCTACTACCAGGAGGTCGACCTCGCGCGCGTCTACGCCGACGTTGGGCGGGCGTACCTCCAGACGATCACCGACGCCTCGCAGGTGCAGCACATGGTGGACCGCGCCTGCCGGACCGCCCTGGCCGAGCGGCGCCCCGCGGTGCTGATCGTCCCCAGCGACGTGCAGGAGCGCGACGCGGTGGTCGACCCGCCCGACGCCCACGGCTACGTCCACAGCAGCGCGGTCCCCAGCTCCACGGTCGCGGCGCCGGGTGCGGCGGACCTGGCGCGGGCGGCCGAGGTGCTGAACGCGGGCCGCAAGGTCGCCCTCCTCGTCGGCGCAGGCGCGCTCGGGCACAGCGCGCTGGTCGAGCAGGTCGCCGACCGGCTCGGGGCGGGGGCGGCGAAGGCGCTGCTCGGCAAGACGGTCCTCGACGACCGCCTGCCGTGGGTCACCGGGGCCATCGGTCTGCTCGGCACCACGGCCAGCTGGCACCTGATGCGCCACTGCGACACCCTGCTGATCATCGGCTCGAACATGCCGTACTCCGAGTACTACCCCGAGCCCGGTCAGGCCCGCGGCGTGCAGATCGACATCGACGGCGCGCAGTGCGGGCTCAAGTACGCCACCGAGGTCAACCTCACCGGCGACGCCGGCGCCACCCTGACCGCGCTGCTGCCGCTGCTCGACCAGCACGACGACGACTGGCGTACGGAGGTGGCCCGTCACAAGCGGCGCTGGGACGACTACTCCGCGCAGCGGGCCGCGGCCAAGGCCGACCCGGTCAACCCCGAGGCCGTCGTCCGCGCGATCTCGGCCCGCCTGCCCGCCGACGCGGCGGTCGCCGTCGACTGCGGCACGTCGACCAGCTGGTACGCCCGCGACCTCGACCTCGGTCCCGGCCACCTCGGCAGCCTGTCGGGACTGCTGCTGTCGATGGGCGGGGGGATGCCGTACGCGATCGCGGCCAAGATGGCGAACCCGGACCGGCCCGTGCTGGCCATGATCGGTGACGGCGCGATGCAGATGAACGGGGTCAACGAGCTGATCACGGTCAGCCGCTACTGGGAGCGCTGGGCCAACCGCTCGTTCGTCGTGCTCGTGCTCAACAACCGCGACCTCTCCTTCGTCACCTGGGAGACGCGCGCCACGCTGGGGGCCAGGCCGGACCCGGAGTCGTCGAGCCTGCCGGACGTCCCGTACGCCGACTGGGCCCGCCTGCTCGGGCTGGACGGCGCACGCCTCGAGCACCCGGACCAGATCGACTCCGTGCTCGACGCCGCCTTCGCCGCGGACCGTCCGTTCGTCATCGACGCGGTCGTCGACGCGAACGTCCCGCTGATCCCGCCGCACCTCACCGCGGACCAGGTGCTGCAGACGGCCAAGGCCGAGTTCTCCGGCGACCCGGCGTTCTTCGGCATCGTCGCGGACGGCGTGCGCGAGTCCGTGGTGGCCAAGGCGAAGGCGGTCCTGGGCCGGCACCCGTCGGAATGAGGGTCGTCTGCGGTCTCAGCGGTCGCGGGCCGATGCCTCGCGGTCCTGGCGGGCTGCGGTCGAGCCCTGCGGGACGAGGACGTCGAGCGCGTTCGCGCTGACGGTGAACGAGACCGGCGTGGTCGCGATGATCTCGCCGTCGACGTTCACCGACATCGGGTGGTCGGTGGCCACGTCGACGGCCCGCGTGCGCAGGTGCACGACCTCCGGGTGCTCGACGAAGCCGCCGGAGCGGAACGAGCGTGCGACGTTCACGTGCTCGCGGAACCGGCCGTGCGGGATCGCGTAGACGTCGAGGCTGTGGTCGTCGATGCCGGCCTCGACCGAGACGGCGTTCCCGCCGCCGTAGAAGCGGCCGTTGCCGACCGCGAGCTGGAGGAGGTTCGGCAGGCGTACGGGCTCGTGGTCCCCGGCCGGGAACGTCAGCTCTGCGGTGAACGCGCGGTGGCGGCGGTAGGCCGGGACGGCGGCGAGCGGGTAGGCGAGGGGGCCGAGCCGGCGCTTGAGCAGCGGGCTCATGGACCTCGCCACCTCGACCGAGAGCCCGAGCGAGGCGACGTTGAGGAAGGCGGTCCCACCGATCCGGCCCACGTCGATGTCGACGACCTTGCCGTGCGCGACGGTCGCGCAGGCGGCCTCGAGGGCGAGGGGGACCTCGAGGGTGCGGGCGAGGTCGTTCGCGGTGCCGAGCGGCAGCAGCCCGAGGGTGACCCCCGTGCCGACCAGCGCGTCGACCACGCTGCTCACGGTGCCGTCGCCGCCGCCGACCACCACGAGACCGTGATCGTTGGCCACTGCCTGCTCGACCGTCTCGCGCAGCCGCGCGGGGTCGGTCACGGGGAAGGCGTCGACGATCGGCACACCCCGCTCGAGCAGCAGCCGGTGGGCCGTCTCGTACGCGACGGCACCGCGCCGCGACGCCGTGTTGACGATGAGGGCGGCCCGGTCGGTCGTCGTGGTCACCCGGTCAGGCTAGGAGCGGCTCCTGTCCGTTCCCTGTGCCCGGCTCACGCGCGGACCGGGTCGGTCGGGGGTCAGTCGGGGCGGGTCAGGTCGAACCGGTCGCCCAGCTCGTAGTAGGCGCTCGGACCGCCACCGCGCAGGACGGGGCGGGCCAGCTCGGTCCGGTAGACGCCGTCGACCAGCAGCTCGGGGGCGATGTGGACCCCGACGACCTCCCCGGTGCACCACCAGCTGTCCGTCGGCCCCCCATCGGCGTCGAGCAGCCGGACGACCTGGGCCGTACGGCACTCGAAGCTCACCGGCGCGGCCGCCACGCGGGGCGCCGCGACGTCCTCGGACTCGGCCGCCGCCAGCCCGGCGCGCTCGAACTCGTCGACCCCGGCCTGCGTCGACGTCGCGTTCATCTGCTCGGCGAGCGCGCGGGTGACCAGGTTCCAGGTGAAGACGCCGGTCTCGCGGGCGTTGCGGACGCTGTCCTTGTCCCCGATGCTGCTGAAGCCCACCAGCGGCGGGGTGTAGGACAGGGCGTTGAAGAAGCTGTACGGCGCGAGGTTGCGGACGCCGGCCCGCGACCGGGTCCCGATCCAGCCGATCGGCCGCGGTGCGACGATCGAGTTGAACGGGTCGTGCGCGAGCCCGTGGCCGTCGGCGGGGCGGTAGAAGTGGTGGCTGTCGCTCACAGGAGCTGCTGCAGCTCGCCGGAGTCGACGTCGTAGAGGAAGCCGCCGACGGTCGCGCGCTCGCCGACGTGGGGGTGCGTGCGCAGGAGGTCGACGTCCTCGACGAGCCGGGCCCGCTGGTCGGTCGAGGCGCCGAGGTGCATGTCCGACAGGTCCTGGCCCGTCTCGCGCCGCACGCGGTCGATCACGTCGGCGTCCTCGCCGCTGGCCATGGCGCACCGGGTGTGCGGCACGACGAGGATGCGGGTGACGCCGAGCAGGTGCACGCCGAGCACGCAGCCGACGAGCGCGTCGGGCGTGATGCGACCGCCCGGCGTCCGGATGATCTTGGCGTCGCCGGTGCGCAGCCCGATCATCTCCAGGGGCTCGATGCGCGAGTCCATGCAGGTGACCATGGCGACGCCGGCCTGGGCGATGCCGTCGAAGCCGGTCAGGCCGAACCGCTCGCGGTAGCGGGCGTTGGCCTCCAGCAGGTCGGTGAAGTCGGGGGTGCTCACGTCGCCCAGCGTATGAGGCGTGTGTGACGCGGGTGTGAAGCGCCGACCCCTGCGGGGCCCTTCGACAGGCTCAGGGGGCGTAGGCGGGGACGCTCCCTGAGCTTGTCGAAGGGCCTCGAAGAGGTCAGCATCCCCTCAGAAGCGCCGGGCCCGGCGGAGCCGGGCGGGCCGGCCGTCGGGGTCGTGCACGAGCCGGGCCATCGGACGTGCCCACAGCCGCGTCAGCGGGCCGAGGTGCGGCGGGCGCAGACGGCGGAGGCGACCGCGCGGGCGTGGGCCGACCTGCCCGCCCGCGTACCAGGCGTCGAGGCGGTCGGCGGAGGCGGCGTACGCGTCGAACATGCCGTGCTCGTCGACGCAGTCGGCCATCACCTCGAGCAGGGCGTCGTCGTCCGCGTCGACCGGACGGTCGGGGGAGAGCAGATGGCCGGTGTCGCCCGGGAACCGGGCCGCGCCCACCTCGCGGTCCAGGTGCTCAGCGGCCAGGGCCAGCCGGAGCCGGCGGGCGTACGCGGACACCCCGGGCGCTCCGGGCGGGCTCGCCTCGTCGACGACCACGGCCGACAGCTCGGAGTCGTGCGTCCACGACCGGCGGTTGAAGTTGTCGGAGCCGACGGTCGCCCACACGTCGTCCATCACGCAGACCTTGGCGTGGACGTAGACGGGCCGGCCGGCGTGGTTCTCGAGGCTGTAGAGCGCGACCCGGTCGCCGCCGGCGCGCCGGAGCAGCTCGACGGTCTCCTGGCGGGCGAACTCCTGCGGCACCCGCGAGAGCGGTGCGGCCTGGTCGGGCACGGGCGGCAGCACGGCGATCACCCGCAGCTCCGGGCTCGTGCTCAGCGTCTCCTCGAACGCCCGGGCGACGTCGAGCGACCAGAGGTACTGGTCCTCGATGGAGACGAGCCGCTGGGCCTTGGCGAGCGCCTTGCCGTAGCCGCGCGCGACGCTCCGCTCACCGCCCCGGGCGAACGGGTAGTCGCGGCCGTGGCGCAGGTTGGGGTAGGTGCGGAGCAGCTGGACCGTGTGGGTCCCGCCCTCGACCGGGGCGGGCGCCGGCGCCTGCGGCGGCAGCGGGTCGGGGGAGAGGTCCGTGTGCGACAGCCGGTCGTGCAGCCAGAAGAGCGGGTTCTGGCTGAGCGGCGTCGGGTCCTCCCACCGCTCCCGGAACACGGTCTCGACGTCGCGGACCGCCGGGCCCGCGATCACCAGCTGCACGTCGTGCCAGGCCGGGGTGGGGCCGTACGCCGGCGCCATCGGCTGGGCCTGCGGGTCGCCGTCGTGGCGGGCGTCGTCGCGGCGGCTGTGCGACAGGTCCACGCCGCCGACGTACGCGACGTCGTCCTCGGGGTGGCCCCGGTAGCGGATCACCACGAGCTTCTGGTGGTGGGAGCCTCCTGTCCGGACGCGCATGTCGAGCAGCGCCTCGGCGCCCTGCTCCTGCAGCCGGATGCCGAGCGTCCGGTTCTCGTGCGCGGAGAACGACAGCGCGTCGAGGTGGCTGCGCCAGATCAGCCCACGCACGTCGACGCCGCGCCGGTCGGCCTCGCCGAGCACGCGCAGCACCTCGCTGCCCTCCTCGCCCAGCAGCTGCTCGTCGCCGTCACCGCGCCAGTCGGTGAACAGGACCAGGTCGCCCGGCCGCGTCGCCCGGATCCGCCCGGCGAGATGGGCGAAGTACGCGCTGCCGTGGACGAGCGGGCGGACGACGTTCCCGGTCGACCACGCCTGGTCGCCCGGGTAGGCGTCGTCGAGGACGGTCCGGGCGTTGGCCCGCTCGGCCTTGCCGATCAGCCAGCCGGTCGCACTCACCCGGCGCTGCGGCTCGCCACGGCGGCGATCGGCTGGCCGGCCGGCACCCCGGAACCGTCCCGGCGTCCGTCCGCGGCCGGCAGGTCGACCGGGCTTCCGCTGGCCGCCGCGGCGACGGCGGGCTGCGGCCCGACCCAGGCCAGCAGCAGCGCGTCCTCGCCCTTGAGGAACCGGTGGCAGCGCACGCCGCCCGTCGCACGGCCCTTGGCCGGGTACTCGGAGAGCGGGGTGACCTTGACGGTCCCGGGGTCGGTGCCCGGCAGGGCCGACGCGCTGCCGGCGACCGTGACGACGACGCCCTCGGTGGGGTCGGTCACGCCGAACCAGACCGCGCTGGCGCGGGGTGCGAGCCGGACGCCGGCCATCCCGCCGCCCCCGCGACCCTGCGGGCGCACGAGGCTGGCCGGGAAGTGCAGCAGCTGGGCGTCGCTGGTGACGAACACGAGGTCGGCGCCCGCCGCCTGCTCCGCCGTCAGCTCCACCGCGCCGACGACCTCGTCGGCGTCGTCGAGGCGGACGACCTCCCACGCGTCGCGGTTGAGGACCTCGGGAGCGACCCGCTTGACCACGCCGGAGGCCGTGCCGAGGGCCAGCCCGGGGCTGTCGGCGCGCAGCGTCGTGAGCGCGAGCGCCCGCTCGCCGGGATCGAGGGTGACGAGCTCGCTCACGTGCGTCCCGCCCTGCAGGTTGGGCGCGGCCGCGGTGGCCGGGACCGTGGGCAGGTCGAGCGCGTTCAGCCGTACGCAGCGCCCGCGGCTCGTCAGCAGGCCCACGTCCGCGCGGGCGGTGCTGAGGATCCGGGACACGACGACGTCGTGGTTGCTGCGGGAGCCCTCGTCCGACAGCGGGTCGGCGTGCCCGGTCCGGGCCAGCAGCCCGGCGGAGGACATCAGCACCCAGCACGGGTCGTCCGCCACCTCCAGCGGCGTGGCCGCGGTCGTCGTCGCGGTGCCGCCGGCGGCGAGCAGGATCGTCCGGCGCGCGTTGCCGTGGGTCTTGGCCACCTCGGCGAGCTCGTCGGAGACGAGCGAGCGCAGCCGGTCGGGGTTGTCGAGGATCTCGCTGAGGGCGGCGATCTGCGCGAGCAGCGCGTCCCGCTCGGACTCGAGCTCGAGGACGCTGAGCCGGGTGAGGCGGCGCAGCGGCATGTCGAGGATGTAGGTGGCCTGCACGTCGCTCAGGTCGAACGCCTCGATCAGCCGGCCCTTCGCCTGCGCCGCGTCGTCGCTGGAGCGCACGATCGCGATGACGTCGTCGATGTCGACGATGGCCAGCAGCATGCCCGCCACGAGGTGCAGCCGGTCGGTCGCCCGGGTGCGGTGGAACTCGGTGCGCCGGGTGGTGACGTCGTAGCGGTGCTGGAGGTAGACGTCGAGCATCTCGCGCAGCCCGAGGGTGCGCGGCTGGCCCTCGACCAGGGCCACGGCGTTGATGCCGAAGCTGTCCTCGAGCTTGGTCGCCTTGTAGAGCTGCTCGAGCAGCGCCTCGGGGTTGAAGCCGTTCTTGACCTCGATGACCAGCCGCATCCCGTGCGCCCGGTCGGAGAGGTCCTTCACGTCGTGGATGCCCTGCAGCCGCCGCGACTGGACGCCGGTCTTGATCTGCTCGATGACGCGCTCCGGACCGACGAGGTACGGCAGCTCGGTGATCACGATGCCCTTGCGTCGCGGGTGCACCTGCTCGATGCGCGTCGTGGCCCGGATCCGGAACGACCCGCGCCCGGTCGCGTACGCGTCGCGCACCCCGTCGAGCCCGATGATCTTGCCGCCGCTGGGAAGATCAGGACCGGGGATGAAGCGCATCAGGTCGTCGAGACCCGCCTTGGGGTGCTTGATCAGGTGACGCAGCGCCTGCACCACCTCGACGAGGTTGTGCGGGGCGCAGTTCGTGGCCATGCCGACGGCGATGCCCGCCGCGCCGTTGACCAGCAGGTTCGGGAACGCGGCCGGCAGCACCGACGGCTCGACGTCCTTGCCGTCGTAGTTGGGCCGGAAGTCGACGGTGTCGGCGTCGAGGTCGGCCGTCATCGCCAGGGCCGCCGGTGCCATCCGGCACTCGGTGTAGCGCATCGCCGCCGGGCCGTCGTCGAGGGAGCCGAAGTTGCCGTGCCCGTCGACCAGCGTCAGCCGCATCGACCACGGCTGCGCGGTCCGGACCAGGGCGTCGTAGATCGCGCCGTCGCCGTGCGGGTGGTACTGGCCCATGACCTGCCCGACCACGCGCGCGCACTTCACGTGCGACCGGTCGGGCCGGATGCCCATCTCCTCCATCCCGTAGAGGATCCGGCGCTGCACCGGCTTCAGCCCGTCGCGGGCGTCGGGCAGCGCGCGCGAGTAGATGACCGAGTACGCGTACTCCAGGAAGCTCGTCTGCATCTCCGAGGAGACGTCGACGTCGAGGATGCGCTCGGTGAAGTCGTCCTCGGGCGGGCTCGGCTTGCTCGGCGTACGACGGGCCATGCGGTCTCTGCGTCTCCCTGGTTCCACTGCGCGGGCGGTGCTCCGGTGATTCTGCCCGCCCACGGAGCAACGGGCGTCCTCCGGCGCGCTCGTGACGAGATCTCGACACTCGATGAGCCTGCGACCTCCCGGCCACGCTCAGCCTGTCGGCCGAGCGCGATCGAGTGTCGAGATCTCGTCGACGTGCGACCCGCTGCCGCCACCCCCGTCCTGGCCTCACGGCCGTGAGGCGCCGAAGCTCCGCCGTAGAAGCCGCGATCGCGGACCGCTCAGCAGAACCGTCCGACCCGGGTGCGCGTGGGGACCCACGGCAGCACTCGGCGGAACGAGGCCGCTTCGGCCGGTCCCTCAGCCGGGTGGCGTCGGGGCGCTTGCGGACGAGATCGGTCGGCCGGCCCGCGCCCGCTGGACCGCGTCCTCCGGCTCGGCGTCCGTCGACCAGGTCTCGATCATGGGCCCGTGCTCGGCTCGAGGGGCTCGTTCGTCGACCAGGCCGAACGTGGCGTAGGTGGCGCAGTACTCCTCGTCCGCGATCAGCCAGGCCACGACGGCCGACCGGAGCTGGTGCGCGGCCTCCTTGACGCGGTAGAGGTGCGTCGCCGCCGCGACGGCCGGGTAGGCGTCCGTGCCGTAGTCCACACCGCTGCTGTCGTGCCCGATCCGCGCCTGCAGGACCTCCTCGAGGTCCTCGCGCTCGGCGAGCCGCAGCGGCCGGCTGCCGTCCTCCACGGTGCGCACGGTCTCGGCCGTCCAGCCCCAGCCCCGCTCCTGCAGGCGGGAGGCGAGGTCGCCGCGGGTCGTGCCTTGGCTCGACCTCGCGCGGGCCACGTCCAGGCCCGCCTGCACGTCGAGAGCGCGTCCCTCCTCCGGTGGCGCCGACCCCTCGTCCGCCTCCGACCCGGGCTCCGCCTCGGCGGCGAACCGGACGCGGGCCTGCGCCAGGACCGTCTCCGGCGTGACGGCCAGCCACCGCCGCAGCCGGTCGCGGAGCTGTGGGGTCACCGGGCCGGCGTCGTCCAGGAGGCCCAGGCAGTCGACCGCCGCCCTCAGCTCGTCGGTGACGTCGAACCACAGCTCGGCTGCCTGCTGCACGGCGTAGGAGGCGCGGTCGAGCAGGGACGACACGACCTCGTCGGCCGTGTCGGACTCGGTGCGACCGAGGAGGAAGCCCTCGGACAGCCCCATGATGCTGCTGACGTCTTCGGACTCCGCGAGCAGCAGCGGCCGCCGGCCTGCCTCGATGTGGTCGGTGGTGCCGGCCGGCCAGGACCAGCCCCGGACCCGCATGGCCAGGTCCAGGTCGGCCGGGGCGAGCGAGGTCAGGCGCGCGCGCACCGCACCGAGGTTGCGCCCGATCTGCTCGTCGTAGCCGCCCACGGCCGAGACGATAGCGAGCAGGCGTGACCGTCAGTGGTGCGCGGGCACGATGTGCAGCGGGAGCCGGGAGCTGCCTCGCAGCTCCAGCTCCACCGTGAGGTGCGAGCGTCGGGCCATCATCAGGCCGACGCCGACCGAGACGACGGCCACGAGGGTGCCGCAGCCGAACATGCTCGCCCGGGCGCCGTAGTGGTCGATCAGCCAGCCCACGCACGGGCCCCCGAGGGCCTGCCCGCCCAGCAGCACCAGCAGGTAGACGCTCATCACCCGACCGCGCAGCGCAGGGGTGGCGGTGGTCTGGACGAGCGAGTTGGTGCCGGTGAGGAACTGCAGGGTGCAGAAGCCGATGGCCACCAGCACGATCCCGAAGAGCCAGGTCGACGGGGCGAGCGCGGCGAGCATCACCATGAGGCCGAGCAGGACCAGGGTGCCGGTCAGCACCCTCAGCCGTGGGACCGACTGGCGGCGGGCCGACAGGATCGCGCCGGCCAGGGCCCCGACGGCGGTGAGGGAGTTGAAGAGGCTGTAGCCGCGGACGCCGGTGGCGAAGACGTGGTCGGCGAAGGCCGCCAGGATCACCGGCATGTTCAGGCCGAAGAGCCCGATGGTCGCGGCCAGCACGATGGACCAGGCGACCTCCGACGTACGGCCGATGTAGTGCAGCGCCTCGCGCAGCTCACGGGTCTGGCCGGCGGCGCGCCTGGTCGTGGGGGCAGGACGCGAGCGGATCACGGCCACCATCGTCACGACGACGAGGCAGGACGCGGCGTTGATCAGGAACGACCAGCCCTGGCCCACGGCGTGGATCAGCGCGCCCGAGACGGCGGGGCCGACCAGCGCGCCGAGCTGGAAGACCGACGAGTTGAGGCTGACGGCGTTGCGGATGTGGGCCGGGCCGACGAGCTCGGAGACGAAGACCTGGCGGGTGGGGTTGTCGACCACCGTGACCAGCCCGAGGACGGTGGCGAGCACGTAGACGTGCCAGGCCTGGACGGTCCCGGTGAGGGCCAGCACGCCCAGGGTGGTCGCGACCAGCGCCAGGGTGGACTGGGTGACGATGAGGATCGTCCGCTTCGGGAAGCGGTCGGCGACCACACCGCCGAGCAGCCCGAGGAACAGCATCGGCATGAACTGCAGGGCCACCGCGACGCCGACGGCGGTCACGCTGCCCGTCAGCTCCAGCACCAGCCAGTCCTGGGCGATTCGCTGCATCCAGAGCCCGGTCGTGGCCACCATCTGCGAGGTCAGGTAGAGCCGGTAGTCGCGCACCTCGAGGGCGGCGAAGGACCGGGGCCACTGCCGTACGGCGACGGGGGGAGAGAGGTCGGGAGGCGGAGCGGCTGACGGTGCGGAGGACGTCAGAACGTGTTCGGCGGGAGCCGCGGACACAGGGTTCACCCAGATTCGGAGTAGCAGGCGGTACGGAGCCGAGGCTCGACGAGGGCGGCTCCACGCTGAACCGACCTCGTCACCGTAGGTCGACGCAGACCATTCGACGGGAGAATGGGGTCGATATCTCCTATTGTGTATCGCAATGACTCTCCGCCGGGACGGCGGCGGGATGGCTTAAGGAGGGGGTGGGGCGGTGGCCCAGGAGACCAACTTCGACCCGGTGCTGCTGCGCACCTTCCTGGCTGTGGCCAACGGGCTGAGCTTCACGCGGGCCGCGGAACAGCTCGGTCTCAGCCAGCCCACGGTGTCGCAGCACATCCGGCGCCTGGAGGAGGCGGCGAAGCGCCAGCTCGTCCGCCGCGACACCCGGTCGGTGTCGCTCACCGACAACGGTCAGGCGATGGCCGGCTTCGCCCGGACGATCCTCGCGGCCAACGACGAGGCGGTCTCCTACTTCACCGGCTCGGCCATGAGCGGCCGGCTGCGCTTCGGTGCCGCCGACGAGCTGGCGCTGAGCGAGCTGCCCACGATCCTGCGGCAGTTCCGCGAGCTCTACCCCCGGATCAACCTGGAGCTCACGGTCACCCAGAGCGGCACTCTTTACCGCCGGCTCGCGGCCAACCACCTCGACCTGATCTTCATCAACCAGGAGGCCGACCTCGGCCGCGGCACGCTGGTCCGGCGGGACCGGCTCGTCTGGGTCGGGATCGACCGGCTGCAGCTGGCCCCCGAGCAGCCGGTGCCCGTCATCACCTACCACGCGCCGAGCCTGAGCCGGTCCGCGGCGATCGACTCGCTGGACGCGGCCGGCCGCACCTGGCGGATCACGTGCAACACCCGGGAGATCAACGGCGTCCTCGCCGCGACCCGCGCCGGGATCGGCATCTGCGTGCTGGCCCAGAGCCGGGTGCCCGGGGACCTGCGGATCCTGTCCGGACGCTTCGACCTGCCCGCGCTGCCGGACGTCGAGATGGCGCTGGTGGACAACCCGCGGTCGTCGCGCGAGCCCGTCGAGGCGCTGAGCCGGGCCATCGTCAACCTCCCGCTCGGCCCGCACGCGGCCACGGACCGGGGGCCGCGGTAGCGGCGGGCAGATGACTTCGGGGCGCCGGACGGGTCTGGGTTTGACGACGACCGTGCAGATGCGCCGGGCCGAGGAGCAGGGGGAGCGACATGACCGAGATCAGGGTGCTGGTGCAGGGCGCGAGCATCGCGGGGCCGGCCCTGGCCCACTGGCTCCGCCGGCAGGGCGCTGAGGTGACGGTCGTCGAGCAGACGTCCGGGCTCCGGCCCGGCGGCCAGGCGGTGGACGTGCGCGGCGTGGCCAAGGAGGTCGTCCGTCGGATGGGCCTCGACGCGCCGGTGCGCGCGGCCTGCACCGACACGGCCGGGGCCTACGTGGTGGACGCCGACGGGAACGTCCTGGAGACCCACCGGGCCGAGGACCACGGCGGGGACGGCTACGTCGCCGAGATCGAGATCCTGCGCGGGGACCTGGCCGAGGTCCTGCACGACGACACCGACGACACGGTCGAGTACCTCTTCGGCGACCGGATCGGGAGTCTCGACCAGGACGCCGACGGCGTCGACGTGACCTTCGCCGGCGGGGACCGCCGCCGCTTCGACCTCGTCGTGGGGGCCGACGGGCTGCACTCGGGCCTGCGGCGGATGGTCTTCGGTCCGCCCGAGCAGCACGTCCGACACCTCGGGCTCGTGCTGGCGTACTTCAGCGTGCCGAACGAGTTCGGGCTCGACCGTTGGCTGGTCGACCACCAGGAGGGTGGACGCTCGGCGGGGCTGCGACCCGTGCGCGACGCGACCCGGGCGATCGCGATGTGCTGCTTCCCGGCCGCCGGGCGTGACGTGCCCCGCGACGTCCGGAGCCAGAAGACCCTGCTGCGCGAGCGCATGGCGGGCTTCGGCTGGTCGACGCAGCGCATCCTGGCCCACCTCGACGACACCCCGGACTTCTACCTCGACCAGGTCGCGCAGGTGGTGATGGGACGCTGGTCCCACGGCCGGGTCGGCTTGCTCGGCGACGCCGCGTGCAGCGCCTCGCCGATGTCCGGGGGCGGTACCGGGTTGGCCCTCGTCGGTGCGTACGTGCTCGCGGGGGAGCTGGCCTCGTCCGACTGGGACCCGGAGGTCGGCTTCGCCGCGTACGAGGGGCGGATGCGCGCGTACGCGGAGGCCAACCAGGAGATCGGCCGCCTGCACGTGCAGAGCATCCTGGGCGCCGAGCCGGACGCCGCGGCGGGCCCCGAGCCCGACCTGGAGGCCCTGACCGCGCTGATCCAGCTCGCGGTCGGCGGCCCCGAGCTGCCGGACTACGGCTGCCGCCCGTGAGACCGGCGGTGGACGCGGTCGTCTCGTCGTCGGTGGTCGGCCCGAGCGGGAGGTCGCGCCGGTAGGCTCCACGTCGATCGCGTGACTGCTCTCCGGGCGGGATGCCGAGCACCGGGGGAGTCGTGATGCCTGCAGACCCAGAGGTCGCCCCGGCCTCCGACCAGCCGGGCGCGCCCTCGCCGGAGCCCACCCTCTCCGAAGACCTCGTCGCGATGCTGGACCGGCTCGCGCAGACGATCGTCGACGTGCTCGGCTTCGGTGTCGCCGTCGTCAACCTCGTCCGTCCGGGCGACCGGCTGGAGGTCGTCTCCGTCGCCGGGGACGAGGACGCCCGCGCCGTCCTCCTCGGAACGACCGAGGGCAGCGCCCGGTGGGACCGGATGCTCGCCGTCAGCGAGTCGTGGGGCGCGCTCTGCTTCATCGACCACCGCAACGAGGCGGCGACCGCCGACATCTTCAGCTGGGTGCCCGAGATGGAGATCGGCCTCGACCCGGCGGCGTGGCACCCCGAGGACGCCCTGTTCGCGCCGCTGGTCGCCAGCGACGGCTCCCGGCTCGGCGTGCTGTCGGTGGATCTCCCGCCCGGTGGCCGGCGGCCGACGCCCGCCACCTGCCGGGCGCTCGAGGCGTTCGCGATCTCGGCCGCGCTCGCCGTCGAGCACGCCACCCTCCGCCAGCGGGCCGAGGCGTCCGAGGCCCGCTACCGGCTGCTCGCGAGCCAGGACCAGCTGACCGGCATCGCCAACCGGTCCAGCATCATCGACGACCTCGGTCGGACGAGCCAGAGCCACAACCAGGGCCAGGAGCAGGGGCAGAGCCTGGAGGCGCTGGCGTTCCTCGACCTGGACGGCTTCAAGCAGATCAACGACCAGTACTCCCACCTCGCGGGCGACCACGTGCTCAGGACGATCGCGAGCCGCCTCAAGCGGCGGCTGCGCCCGGGCGACCAGGTGGGGCGGTGGGGCGGCGACGAGTTCTTAGTGCTCCTGCGGCGCCTCGAGAGCGAGCGCGACGCCCTCGTCGTGCTGGAGCGGCTGTCCGCCGCCGTGGCGGAGCCCATCACGTACGGCGAGCACGAGCTGCGGCTGACGGTCAGCGTCGGGGTCGCGTTCCTCGACCCGGGCGAGGAGCTGGACCTCGAGGACCTGGTGCGGCGGGCCGACGCGGCCATGTACCGGGTCAAGCGCGCCGGGCGCAACGCCATCGTCGTGGACGACGCGCCGCCCGGCTAGGCGCCACCGACCTCGGCGGGCACCGGGACCTCGACGGCGGCGAGGCGGTGGGCGCCCTCCACGCGCTGGCCCCAGGAGGTGGCGGCGACGATCAGCGCCGCACCGACGACGGTGAGGACGCTCAGGCGCTCGCCGCCGAGGCCGACCCCGACGGCTACGGCCCAGACGGGTTCGGTGCCCATGAGCAGGCTGGCGCGGCTGGGCGACGTACGCCGGATGGCCGACGTCTGGGCGAGGAAGGCGAAGACGGTGCACGCCAGGGCCAGGTAGGCCAGCTGCGCCCAGGCGGACAGCGGCAGCGCGGGCACCGCGCTCCCCAGCCGGGGCGCGGCGACGGCCGTCAGGAGCACGGCGCCGACCACCGCCTGGATCGTGGTGAGCGTCAGGGAGCTGTACGGGCGGTCAGCCGTGAGGCGCCCGACGAGGCTGACGTGCACCGCCCGGACCGCCGCGGCGGCCAGCATCAGCCCGTCGCCCGACCCCGGCGCCCGGAACCCACCGTCCGACACGAGCAGGGCGACGCCCACCACCGCCACGGTCGTGGCCGCGAAGAACGGTGCGGGCAGCGGCCGGCGGCTCCAGACCCCGTCGAGCAGCGGGGTGAGGACGACGACGAGGCTGATGATCAGCCCGGCGTTGGTCGCGGTGGTCGCGGACACCCCGTACGTCTCCAACGTCAGCACCGCCGCCTGCGTGCAGCCCAGCAGGACGCCGACGCCCACCTCGCGCCGCCCGCTGATCCTCGCCCGCGCGCGCCGGCACACGAGGCCCAGCGCGACCGCGGAGATCGCGTACCGCAGGGCCAGGACCACGACGACCGGCGCCACGACCGTCAGGTCCTTGGCCACGAGGTAGCTGCTGCCCCAGACCAGGGCGACGCCCAGGAGGACGGCGTCGGTCAGCCGGCTGGACCGGGCTCGGGTGGTGCGCACCCGCCCACGGTCGCCAACGGCTCGATGAAGAACAAGGACGTCTTGCTCACCCGACCTTGTAGCGTGGCTTCATGGACGCACGTCAGCTAGCGGTGCTGCGCGAGCTCGGCGACCGTGGCAGCGTGACCGCGGTCGCGGAGGCCCTGTTCATCACCCCCTCGGCGGTGTCCCAGCAGCTCGCCGCCCTCCAGCGGAACGTCCCCGTCGCCCTGACCCGGCGCCGCGGCCGCACCCTGGTCCTCACCGATGCAGGCCAGGCGTTGGCCGCGGCGGCGACCGAGGTGGCCACTGCGCTGGCGCGGGCCGACGCCGCGGTCGACGTGTTCCTCGCCGACCCGCGTGGCCCCGTACGCGTGTCCGCGTTCTCGAGCGCGGCCACCGCCTTCTTCCCGCCGCTGCTGCGGGCGACCTCCGCGGGCGGACCGCCCGTCGTGTGCGCGGAGCACGACGTGGCCCAGAGCCGCTTCCCGGCGCTGTGCGCCGACCACGACGTCGTCCTGGCCCACCGGCTCGACCACAGCCCGCCGTGGCCGACGACCGTGTCCGTGACCTCGCTGCTGCGCGAGCCCCTCGACGTCGCCCTACCGGCCGACCACCCGCTGACCGGCCAGGCGTCGGTCGGCGTCGACCAGGTGGTCGGGCAGCCCTGGATCGCCGTGCACGAGGGGTTCCCGCTCCTCGCCCCGCTCGAGGCGATCGCCGCGGCGGGTGGTCGCCCGCTGACGATCGCCCACCGGGTCAACGACCTCACGGTCGTCGCCGGCCTGGTCGCCGCCGGGGGCGGGATCGCGCTGATGCCCCGCCACACGGCGCCGTCCCACGCCGGCGTCGTCCTGCGTCCGCTCGGCGACCTCGTCCTCGCCCGGCACGTCGACGCCCTGGTGCGACCCGAGGGCGCCTACCGCGCTGCGGTCACCGACGTCCTCGACGTCCTCACCCGTGCTGCGGGGCGCCTCGTCGGGGACGGCTAGGACCGCGCTGCGCGTCGACGTATCAGGCACCGCGGGACCGTCCTCCTGAGGGCATGGCACTCGAACTGCAGATCCGGTCGTCCGTCCTCGCCGAGCTGGCGGTGAGCAGCGTGCAGGAGCAGCTGCTCGTCGCCTGCTTCCCACCCACCCCGCTGGGCTTCGTCGACCACGTCGACGTCGGGGCCGCTCCCGTGGGGCTCGAGCCGGCGGGGGAGGCCGTACGGCTGCGGGTGCCGCTCGACGTGTTCGTGGTGAGCCGGACGGACGTGCTGGCCGCTCCGAACGCCGTCCCGGCGGGGGCGTCGGGGCCGGCGCACGCGGCGGGGGCGGTGCTGGAGCTGAAGGCGGCCGGCCATCTCGTGACCATGACCTGCGTCGCCGTCGAGCCCGACGTGCCGGGCTTCGACCAGGCGGCGATGGTCGCCTCCGTCGGCGCCGCCACGACCCTCGACCTCGGGCCCGCGCTGGAGCGGTTCGGCCTGCCCGACCTCGCGCTGGCGACCGTCGAGCTCGTGGACGGGGTCGTCGCGATCCGGCTCGGGCCGGACGGCCCCGCGGCCGGTCACCTCTTCCCCGGACAGGACTGGGGCCTCTACCTCGACGGTGCCGCGGTCGAACAGCTGGCGCTGAGCAAGGTTCCGAGTGACCTGAGCGCCAAGATCGACGGGCTGCGGGTCAGCCCGCACTGGCGCCCCGACGGGACCACGCCGCACGTCGACGTGGACTACTCCGGCCAGGCGCCGGCGCCTGACCCGTTCGCCGGCGACGTCGACGGCACGTTGTCCTGCGACTTCTCCCTCAGCCCGCCGCCGGTGCTGGGCTTGCGGACGAGCGTGACCTGGTCGCTCCACGTCGACCTCGGCACCCTGGTGCCGGCCTTCGTCGACGACATCGTCGCGTCCGTGATCGCCGGGTCCCTGGACCCGACCACCTTCGGCGGCAGCTCCACCGGCGCCCGCTCCTTCACCCTCGACACGGGCCTGCCCGGCGTCTCCTTCGGCGGCGCCAGGCTCCGCTACGACTCGGTCCTGGCCGCACCCGAGGGCATGACGCTGGGCGGCGCCGTACTGCTTCCGCTCGCGCCCGACCGCGCCACGCTGCGGGCCACGGCGAGGCCGTTCGGGCTGCCCGTACGGACGACGTTCTGCCGCGAGCTGGCGAAGTCCGGCAGCGGCGACCCGAGCCAGGTGGTGCTGCTCAGCGAGGTCTCCACCACGGGCAGCGTGTGGCTCGACGACCTCGGGCGCTGGTGCGGGGTCGAGGTGGTGTCGCCCGGGTCCTGGGTCGAGACGTTCCTCAGGCCACCGGCCACGTTCCCGGAGGTCGTGATCACCATCCCCTCGAAGGTCGCCCTCGGCATCCACGACCCGGTCCGGCTCATCGTGCGGACGGCCCGCGGCGTACGGCTGCTCGACCTGGGCGTACCGCCGCGGGTGGCCGTCGACGCGGAGGGCCACGTCACGAACGCGGTGGTCAACCACATCCCCAACTGCCTCGTCGTGAACGTCGAGCACGGGCTCACCTGGTACCTCGGTCACCCGGACGACCCGGGTTCGCTGAACCCCCCGCCCGAGCACCCCGACTGGGTGACCCTGATGACGTCCCACCCCGGCGTCGACGTCCAGCTGGTCACCCTCGGCGACCTCGAGCCCGGCGAGCTGGTCCGGTTCTCCTCGGTCGACCACACGGTGGAGGTCAGCGCCGACCGCTTCGGGCGGGCCCTCCTGCCGGTGCTGCTGCCGGTGCAGGCGCACCAGCCGTCGTCGAGCCTGGTCCGGCTCAACCGGGCGCGCATCGCGGGGCACGTCGACGTCGAGTCAGTCCTGCTCGAGGCCGTGTCCAGCGTGCCGGCGCCGCTCGGCGCCCGGTTGAGGACCGACGACCGCGGCGGACCGCTGCTCGTGGTCGAGCAACCCGGTCACCTGGAGCTGCACACCGTCGACGAGGTGGGGGCGACCGTGCTGGTCGGCCGCGAGTCGACCGGGGGGCGCCGCGACGAGCCGCAACCGCTGGGCGACGGCGAGGTCGAGCTCAACCCGCAGCCCCTGCCGCCCGTCGACGACGGCCCCCGCAGCTGGGGCCGGTTCGACCTGCCCGGGCTCGTGGGCGTGACGACGGTGCCGGGCTTCCCCGACGCGCCCGTGGCGCTGGCCCTGCTCGAGGACGGCTCGACGCTGGTCCTCGACCGCGACGACCGCGGCCAGGTCCGGGTGGCGGGGACGTTCGAGGGGCCGATCGGGACGGTGGTGGTGCAGGGTCCGTGGGCGTTCACGTCCGTGGACGGACGTGCCGCGATCCTCCGGTTGCGCCGGGTCTGAGCGGGGTCGGGCCCCGACGGCGACCCCGCCCGTCGGGTTGTCAAACCGGCGGGTTGGATGGAGCCATGACGTCCTCCGACTACACCGAACCCGCCGTCGCGCTCGGTCAGCACCGCATGCCCCTGCTGGGCTTCGGCACCTGGCAGATCGAGAACGACGACGCCCCGCAGGCCACGACGACGGCGCTGGAGCTCGGCTACCGCCACATCGACACGGCGACCGGCTACGGCAACGAGGCCGGCATCGGCGCGGCGCTCGCCTCGTCCGGCCTCGACCGCGACGCTGTCTTCGTCACCACCAAGCTCCCGCCGGAGAACGTCGGGCACGAGCGGCAGACGATCGAGGAGAGCCTGACCAAGCTCGGCCTCGACCGCGTCGACCTGTGGCTGGTGCACTGGCCGCCGAACTCCCAGGCCTCGCCCGAGGTCTGGGAGCACGTGATCAAGGCCCAGCAGGACGGCCTGGCCACCAGCATCGGGGTCAGCAACTACTCGCTCGCCCAGATCGACGAGCTCGTCGCCGCGACCGGGGTCACCCCTGCGGTCAACCAGATCCGCTGGAGCCCGGGCATCTACGACGCCGCGGTCGCCGAGGGGCTGGCCGAGCGGGGCGTCGTGCTCGAGGGCTACAGCCCCTTCAAGGCGAGCAACCTCGACGACCCGACGCTGCTCCGGATCGCGGAGGCCCACGACGCGACCGCCGCGCAGGTGATCGTGGCGTGGCACGTGGCGCACGACTACGTCGTGATCCCCAAGTCGGTCCGGCGCGAGCGCATCGAGGCCAACGGCGCCGGCGCGCGGATCGAGCTGAGCGCCGAGGAGGTCGCGGCGATCGACGGTCTGGGTGCCTGACTGCGCCGCGACCCGGCGGCGCTGAGGGGGTCGGGGTGCACGTCCTGATCACCGGCGCCGCCGGCATGGTGGGCCGCAAGCTCACGGCCCGGCTGGTCGCGGACGGGCGGCTGGGCGAGCGGCCGGTCGAGCGGCTGACGCTCGCCGACGTCGTCCTGCCGCCCCGGCCCGAGGGCTACGCGGGCGTCGTCGACGTCGTGGCCGCCGACCTGGCCGAGCCGGGCGTGGTCGAGCGACTGATCGAGGCCCGGCCGGACGTCGTGTTCCACCTGGCCGCCGTGGTCTCCGGCCAGGCGGAGGCGGACCTCGACCTCGGCTACCGGGTGAACCTCGACGGCACCCGCGCCCTGCTCGACGCCATCCGTACGGCGCACGTCGAGGACGGCTACCACCCGCGCGTGGTCTTCACCTCGTCGATCGCCGTGTACGGGGCGCCGCTGCCGAACCCGATCGGCGAGGACCTCCACCAGGCCCCGCTGACCAGCTACGGCACCCAGAAGGCGATCGGGGAGCTGCTGCTGGCCGACTGGACGCGCCGCGGGTTCCTCGACGGGGTCGGGATCCGGCTGCCGACGATCTGCATCCGGCCCGGTGCACCGAACCAGGCGGCCTCCTCGTTCTTCTCGAGCATCCTGCGGGAGCCGCTGGCCGGGCGGGAAGCAGTGCTGCCCGTGCCCGAGACGGTGCGCCACTGGCACGCGTCACCACGATCGGCGGTCGCGTTCCTGGTCCGCGCGGCCACGCTCGACACGGCCCTGGTGGGGCCGCGTCGCACGCTGTCGATGCCGGGGCTGAGCGCGACGGTCGGCGAGCAGATCGAGGCGCTGCGGCGGGTGGCGGGGGAGCGTGCCGTCCACTTGATCCGGCGCGAGCCGGACCCCGTGATCATGGGGATCGTCCAGACGTGGGCGGAGGCGCTGGACGCGTCCCGGGCGGAACGGCTCGGCTTCGTGGCCGAGACCTCGTTCGACGAGATCATCCGCGTGCACGTCGAGGACGAGCTGGGCGGCGTCCTGCCGTAGGGCGGGCGCCGAGCGGTCAGTCGGTGCCGAGCACGTCGCGCCACGAGTAGGTGGGCGTCCAGCCGAACAGGGTCTTGATCTTGCCGCAGCCGAAGGCCGAGGCTGGGTCCTGGTAGTCGTCGGCGAAGCGGTCGTACCCGTCGTAGTACTCGGCCATGAGGTCGCGCAGGCCGCGCTTCGCCCGGGTGTCGGCGGCGGCGATCAGGCACACCTCGTGCCCGGTGCTGTCGCCCTCGAGCGCGGCGCGGTAGGCCGTGCCGACGTCGCGGGCGTCGATGTAGCTCCAGAAGTTCGCGCTGCTCAGGGACGGGTCCGCCCACTCGTCGCGGAACCGGCCGTAGCCGTCGGGGTCGATCACGTTGTTGATCCGCAGGCCGACCCACGCCGTGCCCGGGTGGGCGAGGACGAGGGAGTCGACGATCACCTCGCTGATGTACTTGCTCAGCGCGTACGCGTTGGGCGACGGCCGGCGCTCGCCCTCGTCGAAGGGGATCCGGTCCGGCACGACGCCGTCGGTGAGGAGCCCGGTCGCCATCTCGCTCGAGGCGTAGACGACGCGCCCGATGCCGAGGTCCCCGGCCGCCTGCAGGACGTTGTGGGCGCTGACCACGTTGTTGTCGAACACGCTGATCCGCGCGTTCCCGCTCGGCGACGGGTTGGCGGCCAGGTGCGCGACGCCGTCCGGGCGGTACTGGGCCAGGACGTCGTACACCTGGCCCGCGTCGGTCAGGTCCACCCGGCAGAACTCGCCGGGCAGCTCCAGGTCGGACCGGGGCGCGAGGTCGAGGTTGACGACGTCGTGCCCGGCGGCGGCCAGGTCACGGACGACCCACTGCCCGGCGCGGCCGTTGCCGCCGGTGACGACGATCTTCACCGGTGCCGCCCGTCAGGCTTCGCGGGTCTTGGGCGAGCTCTCCGCCGTCCTGGCCGGGTCGCGCTCGATCACCGGGTCGAGGATCTCGTCGATCTTGGCCAGCAGGTCGGCGTCGAGGGTGACCCCGGCCGCCGCGGCGTTGTCCGCGACCTGCTCGGGCCGCGAGGCGCCGATGATCGCGGTCGCGACGTTCTCGTTCTGCAGCGTCCACGCCACGGCGAGGGCGGCCATCGACAGCCCGGCCTCGTCCGCGAGCGGCCTGAGCTGCTGGACCCGCTCGAGCACGTCGTCGCGCATCCAGCGGGCGATCATGTTCGCGCCGCCCTTCTCGTCCGTGGCGCGCGAGCCGGCCGGGGGCTGCTCGCCCGGCTTGTACTTGCCGGTGAGGACGCCCTGGGCGATCGGCGACCAGACGACCTGCGAGATGCCGAGCTCCTTCGACGTGGGCACGACCTCGCCCTCGATCACGCGCCACAGCATCGAGTACTGCGGCTGGTTGGAGATCAGCTGGAACCCGAGGTCACGAGCCAACGCCGCGCCGGCGCGGAGCTGCTCGGCGGTCCACTCGCTCACACCGACGTAGAGCACCTTGCCCGCGCGGACGAGGTCGGCGAAGGCCTGCATCGTCTCCTCGAGCGGCGTCTCCACGTCGAAGCGGTGCGCCTGGTAGAGGTCGATGTAGTCGGTCTGCAGCCGGCTCAGCGAACCGTGCGCGGCCTCCATGACGTGCTTGCGCGACAGGCCGAGGTCGTTGTGCCCCTTCGGCCCGATCGGTCCGAAGACCTTGGTGAAGATCTCCAGCGACTCGCGCCGCTCGCCCTTCAGCGCCTCGCCCAGCACGGTCTCCGCCTTGGTGTTGGCGTAGACGTCGGCGGTGTCGAAGGTCGTGATGCCGACGTCGAGGGCGGCGCGGACGCAGGCCTGCGCCTGCTCGTTCTCGACCTGCGAGCCGTGCGTCAGCCAGTTGCCGTAGGTGACCTCGGAGATCTTGAGGCCCGAGTTGCCGAGGTAGCGGAAGTCCATGCCTCCACACAACCACGCGCGCACGCACGTGCCCGGTGGCCGGCGTGAGGCCGTTCAGCGTCCCGACGGTGCCGCCCTCTCCGTCAGAGCGAGCGGAGGGCGCGGACGCGGTCGGCCCGCACGCGCTGCGCGAGGGCGCTGCCGGGTGCGTAGAGCTCGAAGCCGTGCGGTGCGCCGGGGTGCACGTGCAGCTCGACCGGCACGCCGGCGGCGGCCAGCCGGGCGGCGTACGCGAGGTCCTCGTCGAGGAAGATGTCGAGGTCGCCGACGTCGAGGTAGGTCGGCGGCAGCCCGCGGAGGTCGGTTGCGCGGGCCGGGGCCGCGTACGGGGACACGTCGTCGCCGCTGGCGTTCCCCGACAGCAGGGCCTGCCACCCGGTGACGTTGTCGACGTAGCTCCAGGTGATCAGGCCCGAGAAGCGCGGGTCGGGCTCGAGGTTGCGGTCGTCGAGCATCGGGTAGACCAGGATCTGCCGGGCGAGCGCCGGGCCGGACCGGTCGCGGGCGAGCAGCGCCACCCCGGCGGCCAGGCCGCCTCCTGCGCTGTCACCCATCACGGCGACCCGCGCCGGGTCCACGCCCAGCTCGTCCGCGTGGGCGGCCAGCCAGACGAGGGCGGCGTAGCAGTCCTCGACCGGGACCGGGTGCGGGAACTCCGGCGCGAGGCGGTAGTCGACGGCGAGCATGGGCACGCCGCTGAGCTCGGCGAAGGAGGCGATGCCGGCGTCGTTGAGCTCGACGCTGCCCATGATCATCCCGCCGCCGTGGAGGTAGAGCACCGCCGCCCCGTCGCTCCGGTCCTGCGGGACGTACCAGCGCAGGAGGATCTCGGTCCCGTCGGCGACGGTCAGCGTGCGGTCGGTGCGGGTGACGCCGACGGCCTGCGGCACCCCGGCGAAGAGGCGGGGATAGTTCTCCTCCGACCGCGCGCGGCGCGCGGCGACGTCACCGACGGCCGGCAGCGGGGCCTCGGGCTGCCCGGCGAACAGCGCCGCCAGGGCGGCGGCGGTCTCGGGGTCCATGGCCAGCGTCATCGGGTCCTCCTCGTCGAGGCCGCGTACGCGGCTTTGCTGATCTTCGCGCAGGCCTTCGCATCCAGTTCATCTCTGAGAGACTCCTCAGTGCTCGGGGCCCGTTCGGGAAGAGCCTGTCATGACCCCTGTCCGCACCCGAGACCGCGCTCGGTACGCCTTCGACAACCTGATGTCGCGCGGCACCCCCGCCCTGGTGGGGCTGCTGGCGCTCGGCTCGGCCGCGCTGGTGGTCGTCGTGTCGGCCGTGGCCTGGCTGGTGACCCCCGCCGACGTCCGGGAGAACGGCAGCCTGCCGGGCGTGCTCTGGCGCAGCCTGCTGGGCGCCATGGACCCAGGCACGATCGGCGGCGAGTCGGGCAGCCGGCTCTACCTGTTCTTGATGTTCGTGGTCACGATCGGCGGCATCTTCATCTTCAGCGCCCTGATCAGCGTCCTCACCGCGGGCCTCGACGCGAAGATCACCCACCTGCAGCGGGGACGTTCCCGGATCATCGAGAACGACCACACGGTGCTGCTCGGCTGGTCCGACCAGGTGTTCGTCGTGCTGTCCGAGCTGGTCCAGGCCAACGAGAGCCGCCGGAGGCCGTGCGTCGCGATCCTGGCCGACCTCGACCGGATCGAGATGGAGGAGATGATCCGGGAGCGGCTGGGCCCGACCGCGAACACCCGGGTGGTCTGCCGCCGGGGCAACCCGCTGAAGGCGGCCGACGTCAGCCTCGTCAGCCCGGACACCGCCCGGTCGATCGTCGTGATCACGCCGCCCGTGCCCGACCCGGACACCCACGTGATCAAGATCCTGCTCTCGCTCGGGGCCCGGCGCTGGGACGGCGAGCCGCCGCCCGTGGTCGCCGCCGTGTCGAAGTCGCACAACCTCGCCGCCGCCCTGCTCGCCGGCGGCCCGGCCGCACAGGTGATCGACGCGGCCGACATCGGCATCCGCCTCCTGGTCCAGTCCCACCGGCAGCGCGGGCTGTGCACCGTGTGCACCGACCTGCTGGACTTCGGCGGCAACGAGCTCTACCTCCGGCCCGAGCCGTCGCTGGTCGGCCGCACCTACGGCGAGGCGCTGGACGCGTACGAGCTGGGCTGCCCGATCGGTCTCCGGTCGGCGGTCGGGGTCGTCCGGGTGAACCCTCCGGCCGACACGGTCGTCGCGGCCGGGGACGAGCTGATCGTGCTCGCCGAGGACGACGTCCTGATCCGGCTGGCGACCGCGTCGACGCCCGTGGTGGAGACGGCGATCACCGCGAGCGACCCGGTCCTGCCACCGCCGATCCAGACCCTGGTGCTGGGGTGGAACCAGCGCGCCGCCACCATCGTCCGGCTGCTCGACAGCTTCTGCGAGCCTGGCTCGCGGCTCGTCGTCGCCACCGGGTGGGACGACCCGACCCCGGCGCTCGAGCCGCTGCTGGTGAACACCGACATCAGCTACCAGCGCTGCGACCTCAACGACCGGCCCCAGCTCGAGAAGCTCGACGTCGGCTCCTTCCAGCACCTGATGGTGCTGTCCGACGACAGCGTCGACGAGCAGGAGGCGGACGCCCGCACGCTCGTGACGCTGCTGCACCTGCGCGACATGGAGAACCGGCTCGGCGAGTCCTACTCGATCGTCACCGAGATGAACGACGACGCCAACCGCGAGGTCGCCGAGGTCACCCAGGCCGACGACTTCGTGGTGAGCACCAAGCTGATCAGCCTGCTGCTGACCCAGCTGAGCGAGGACCGTCGGCTCGGCGAGGTCTTCGGTGCGCTGTTCAGCCCCGAGGGCTCCGAGATCCACCTCAAGCCGGCCGACGTCTACCTCCGCCCGGGCGCCACGGCCAACTTCGCCACCGTGCTCGAGGCCGCCCGGCGCCGGGGCGAGACCGCCATCGGCTACCGGCTCGCCACCGACGTCGGGAGCGCCCCGTCGTACGGGCTCACGCTCAACCCGGACCGCCAGCGCCCGCTCACGCTCACGGCGGCCGACCAGGTGGTCGTGCTGGCCGACGCGTGAGGCTCCGCGTCAGCCCTCACGGGCTGCCCGGCGCTACGGGCCGCCCCGCCAGTGGTCGATGCGCCGGTGGTCGGGCTTGAACCCGTTCTCCACGCCCCAGAGCACCGCCTGCGTCCGGCTCTCGACGCCGATCTTGCGGTAGACGGAGCGGACGTACGACTTGACGGTGTTGATGCTGAGGTAGCAGAGCGAGGCGATCTCGAGGTTGCTCTTGCCCTGGGTGATCAGCGCCAGGACCTCGGACTCGCGGTCGCTCAGGCCCTTGCTGCGACCCGGCCAGTCGGAGCCGCTCGCCGGCCGGGCGCGTGGCGGCGGCTCGGTGACGACGACCTCGCCGGCGTGCACGGCCTCCAGCGCGGCGACGAGCTCGGACGCGGGCAGCGACTTGGACAGGTAGCCGTGGACGCCCTGCTTCTTCGCGTCCTCGATCAGGTCGGGGTGGAAGTTCCAGGTGTAGACGACGACCCGGCGTGCGCGCGGGTTGTCGACGAGGACCTTGATCTCGTCCCGGTCGGACTCGGGCTGGGCGAAGGAGTCGTAGAGCACGACGTCGACGTCGTCCGACAGCGGCTGGTTGGTGTCGATCTCCGCGATCACCACCCGGTCCGGGTACTGCCCCAGGATGTTCGCGACGCCGATCACCACCACGTCGTAGTCGTCGACCAGCGCGACGGTGATGGGGCGGGTCTCGGTCATGACGCCACCCTAGTCGTACATCCTTAGGGATGTACCAAAGCGCTGTCCGGGCTGGCTGAATAGAAGACGAAGAGACCGGAACATCTCCGGCTCTGGCCGCATCAACAACGGCAACTCATCGCAACAAGGAGGAAGTCGTGGAGATCATCGGCGTCATCGTGGCCGGCATCGTCATCGGTCTGCTGGGCAAGTTCGTGGCCCCGGGCAACCGGGACAACATCCCGCTCTGGCTCACCATCGTCTGCGGCATCGGCGGAGTGATCATCGGCTGGTACGTCTACACCGCGTTCGGCGGGAACGGCAGCTCCGGCATCGACTGGACCCGCTGGATCGTCGCGATCGTGGTCGCCGCGGTCCTGGTCGTCATCGCCTCGGCCCTGACCGGCCGCTCGCGCACCCGCACCGCGCTCTAGGTCCCAGCACCACCCGTCACGCCCAACCGAAGGAGAAGATCATGAACCGCGGACTCATCGGAACGATCATCGGCATCCTGGTGATCATCATCCTGGTCATCGTCATCCTGCAGCTCACCTGAGCACGTAGGCGACGATCGGTCGAGGGCCTCCAAACGTGGGCGTGGAGGCCCTCTGCTGTCCCCGGAGCAAGGACGCCGACCCGCTTCGGGCCCCTCGACGAGCTCAGGGGGCGTGCTGGGGGAGCGCGCTCCCTGAGCTCCTCGAAGGGTCTGACGATCGACGCCCCTCGCGTCTGCCGAAGGGCGTCGCGCGTAACGCTCCCTGAGCCTGTCGAAGGGCCTCGAAGAGGTCGGCGTCCTCGGGCGAGGCAGATGCCAACCCGTTCCGGGCCCTTCGACAGGCTCAGGGAGCGTTGCTCGAGCGGGCGCCCTCGGCGAGCTCAGGGGGCCTCGGTCTCTGCCCAGAGCGGGGGAGGAAGACTCGGGGTCGTGCGACGACTCCTCGACCAGGGCTGGACCGTACGAGCGACCGCGGGCCCGGTGGCTCCCGCGCTGGAGGGCGTGGTGGTCCCGGCCACCGTGCCCGGCTGCGTGCACACCGACCTGCTCGCGGCGGGGCTGGTGCCCGACCCGTACCTCGACGAGAACGAGGCGCTGCTGACCTGGATCGGCGACGTCGACTGGCGCTACGAGACGACCTTCACCTGGTCCGCTGACGACGCGGCCGCGGCGCACGACGTCGTGGAGCTCGTCGCCGCCGGGCTCGACACCCTCGCCACGGTGGAGCTCGACGGCCGCGTGGTCGCCCGCACGGCGAACATGCACCGCTCGTACCGGATCGCCGTCACCGACGACCTGACGGTGGGGGAGCACTCGCTGGCCGTCACCTTCGCCGCCCCGGCGCCCGCCGCCGAGCGGGCCAGCCAGGAGCTCGGCCCGCGGCCGGGCGCGTACCGGGCGCCCTTCAACGCGATCCGCAAGATGGCCTGCAGCTACGGCTGGGACTGGGGCCCGAGCCTGACGACGTCGGGGATCTGGCGTCCGATCGCCCTGGAGGCGTGGAGCACCGCCCGCGTCGCCTCCGTCCGCCCGCTGGTCGACGTGCGCACCAGTGCCGAGGGGACCACCGGCCTGCTCCACGCCCACGTCGACGTCGAGCGCGCCCCCGGGTCGTCCGGGCCGCTGACCGTCACGGCCGAGGTCGCCGGCCGGGCCGCCGAGGTCGTGCTGGCCGCGGGTGACAGCAGCGCGACGGTCGAGCTCGAGGTCGACGACGTCGCGCTGTGGTGGCCCGTCGGCCACGGCGACCAGCCGCTGTACCCCGTCGCCGTGACCCTGGCCGACGCCAGCACGACCATCGACGCGTGGTCGGGCGACGTGGGCTTCCGCACCGTGGTGCTCGACACCACCTCGGACGCCGAGGGCACGCCGTTCCGCCTGGTCGTCAACGGCGTCCCGGTCTTCGCGCGCGGGCTGAACTGGATCCCCGACGACTGCTTCCCCACGCGGGTCACGGCCGAGCGCTACGCCACCCGGCTGACCGAGGCCGTCGACGTCGGCGCCAACCTGGTCCGCGTCTGGGGCGGCGGGCTCTACGAGAGCGACGACTTCTACGACGCCTGCGACCGGCTCGGGCTGATGGTCTGGCAGGACTTCCTCTTCGCCTGCGCGGCGTACGCGGAAGAGGAGCCGCTGCGCTCCGAGGTCGAGGCGGAGGCGCGCGAGGCCGTCACCCGGCTGACGCCGCACCCGAGCCTGGTCCTCTGGAACGGCAACAACGAGAACATCTGGGGCCATGCGGACTGGGGCTGGGCCGAGCAGCTCGAGGGCCGGACCTGGGGGTGGGGCTACTACACCGAGCTGCTGCCGAGCATCGTCGCCGAGCTCGACGGGACTCGGCCCTACTGCCCGGGCAGCCCGTACGGGATGGACCCCGCCGTCTACCCCAACGACCCGGCGCACGGGCCAACCCACCTCTGGGACGTGTGGAACGGCGTCGACTACACGCACTACCGCGACTCCGTGCCCCGGTTCGTCGCCGAGTTCGGGTGGCAGGCGCCCCCGACGTGGGCCACGCTCACCCGGGCCCTGCACGACGAGCCGCTGGCCTCGGACTCACCGGGGATGCAGGCCCACCAGAAGGCGGTCGGCGGCGACCTCAAGCTGAGCCGCGGCCTGGAGCCGCACCTGCCCGAGCCGCGCACGTTCGACGACTGGCACTGGGCGATGTCGCTCAACCAGGCCCGCGCCGTCTCGCTCGGCGTGGAGCACCTGCGCTCGTGGACGCCGACGTGCTCCGGGGCGATCTGGTGGCAGCTCAACGACTGCTGGCCCGTCACCTCGTGGGCGGTCGTCGACGGCGACGGGCGCCGCAAGCCCTCCTGGTACGCCCTGCGGAACGCCTTCGCCGACCGGCTGGTGACCGTGCAGCCGCGCGACGCGGGTCTGGCCGTCGTGCTGGTCAACGACAGCGCCGTCGGGTGGTCGGGCTCGGCCCGGGTGCGTCGGCTCGGCTTCGACGGCACCGCGCTCGCCGACGTCGAGCTGGCGTACGACGTCGCCCCCCGCAGCGCGGTGACCCTGCCGGTCCCGGCCGACGTCGCCACCGCCGGCGACCGGGCGGCCGAGGTGCTGCTGGCCGAGGTCGACGGCCGGCGGGGCTGGTGGTGGTTCGCGGAGGACCGGGACGCGGCCCTTCCGGGGCAGGACCTGAGCGCGCGGGCGTGGGCCGTCGACGACGGCTACGAGGTCACGGTCACCGCCCGGTCGCTGGTCAAGGACCTGGCGCTCCTGGCCGACCGGGCGGCACCGGACGCCCGTGTCGACGCCATGCTCCTCACCCTGCTGCCGGGCGAGTCCGCGACGATCACCGTGCGGTCGGCCGCGGGCGTCGCGCCGGAGGCGTTCCTCGAGCCGCTGGTGCTGCGTTCCGCGAACCAGCTGGTCTACAGGTAGCGGCGCAGGTCGCGGACGACCTGCTGCGCGACCGCCTGCTCGCGGGCGTGCAGCAGGCCCCAGGTGAAGCCGTTCTGGCCGTCGGCGCCGGCGAGCGCCCCGAGCTCGCGCAGCAGGCCCGCGGCCACCACGCTGTCCTGGTGCTCGCCCAGGAGCTCCTGGAACTCCTTGCGCGACGCCATGATCCGGTCGGCCTTCGTGCCGAGGACCGGCGCGGCCAGCTCGACGGCGTAGCGGTGGCGCTTGCCGGCCTTGCGGGCCCGGTGCATGAGCTCGTCCGCGTCGGGAGCCCCGCGGCGGTAGGCCCTGGACGCGCTCGACAGACGCTTCTGCGTCTTCCGGTCGGCCCGCTCGACGTAGCCCGACGCCTTCTTGGCGCTGACGTCGGCCGCGGCGGTGAACGGCGGGTCCGCGCGCCAGGCCCGCAGCAGCGCGTCCAGCGCCCGGTAGCGCGGCGAGTCCATCGCCTCGAGCCGGCGGGCGACCGCCTCGCCCCGACGGACCGACACGAGCTCGGCGAGCTGCGTACGGAGCGGGCCCATCGCGAGGTCGTCGGGGACCGCGTCGAGCGCGGCACCGAGCCGCCCGGACTGCACGTCGAGGTCGCGGACCTCGCCGAGGACGCCCGCCCACCACTGCAGCTCCTCGTCGAGCCGGCCCGCCTTGGGCACCTCGAAGAGCTCGGGGAACACCCGGAGGGTGCTGCGCAGGCGCCGGGCCGCGACCCGGGTCGGGTGCGTGACGTCCTCACCGGCCCGGATGTGGGTCGGGGCGTCGACCAGGACGGTCAGCTGGGTGATCAGGTAGTCGGCGACGAGGGCACGGAGCTGGGTCATGAGATGACCCAATCTAGGCGGGGGTCCCGGACGGACAGTGGCCGTGCCGGCGGTACGTCACCGACTTGTCACCTGGGCTGGATAACCTGAGCGGGTGCCCGTCGGAACCGCTTCTGTGGAGCTGGACGAGGACCCGCCCGGCTACCCGCGGGGGTGGGAGGCCGACGTCCTGCTCGCGGACGGCGGCACGGCGCGCCTGCGCCCGATCCGGCCGTCGGACGCCGCTCTGCTCGTCGCCTTCTACGACCGGGTGTCGCCGGAGTCGAAGTACCTGCGGTTCTTCGCCCCCTACCCGCGGCTGAGCCGGCGTGACGTCAAGCGCTTCACCGAGGTGGACTACGTCGACCGGGTGGCGCTGATCCTGACGCTGGGCGGCGAGATGATCGGCGTCGGGCGCTGGGACCGGCTGGAGGAGGGCTCGAGGTCGGGCAAGGCGGAGATCGCCTTCCTCGTCGAGGACGCCCACCAGGGCCGCGGCGTCGCGCAGCTCCTGCTCGAGCACCTGGCCGAGGCCGCCCGGGAACGGGGCATCACCGGCTTCGTGGCCGAGGTCCTGCCCGAGAACCGGCGGATGGCCCAGGTCTTCGCCGACGCCGGCTACCGCGTGCGCAAGGGCGTGGAGGACGGCGTGCTGGTCGTCGAGTTCCCGATCCTGCCGACCGACACCTCTGTGGGCGTCATGGAACGTCGCGAGCACCGGGCGGAGTCCGCCTCCGTACGCCGTCTGCTGAGCCCGGAGCGGGTCGTCGTCTACGGCAAGGGCGACCGCGTGCGCGGGGTCGTCGACTCGATGCTGCGCGGCGGGTTCCGCGGCGAGGTGCTGGCGGTCACCTCCGACGGCTCCGACGTCCCCGGGGTCGCGAACGCCCCCTCGATCGGCGAGGTGCCCGGGAACCTCGACCTCGCCGTCGTCTCCATCGGGATCGCCGACCTGGGCTCGGTCGTCATCGACACGGCGCACAAGGGCGCCCACGGGCTCGTCGTGCTCACCGGCTCGGACTTCGGGCCGCAGGAGAACCGGCTGCTCGTCCAGCTCGCCCGGGCGTACGGGGTGCGTGCGCTCGGCCCCGACGCGCTCGGCCTGATCAACACGCGGCTGGGCGCGGAGATGAACGCGACGCCGGGCCCGATGCCGCGGACCGGCGCGGTGGGGCTGTTCTGCCAGTCCGCGGCGACCGGTGTCAGCCTGCTGAACGCGACGCTGCGCCACGACATCGGGCTGAGCTCCTTCGTGTCGACCGGCGACTACGCCGACGTCACCGCCAACGACGTCCTGCAGTACTGGGAGGACGACGACGACACCCGGGTCTGCCTGATGTCGCTCGACTCCATCGGCAACCCGCGCAAGTTCTCCCGGATCAGCCGTCGCCTCGCCCGCCGCAAGCCCGTCGTGGCCTTCGCGCCCGGCCGGACGCACCGCTCCGAGCACCTCGGGGTGCGGGGCGGGCTCGGGCACGCCCCGGACGAGGCGATCGACGCGCTCTTCCGTCAGGCCGGGATCATGGTCACCCACCGCCGGAACGCGATGTTCGACATCGCCAAGATCGCGGCGCGGCAGCCGCTGCCGGCCGGGGAGCGTGTCCGGGTGATCGCGAACTCCACGACCCTGGCCGCCCAGCTCACGACGAGCGCGGCCGCCGCGGGCCTGCTGGTCGAGCAGCCCGCGGTCGTCCTGCCCGCGCAGTCGTCGCCCGCCGCGTTCAGCGCCGCCGCGCAGCAGGCGCTCGCGGAGGAGACCTGCGACTCGGTCCTGTGCGCCGCGGTGAACGTCTACTCCGAGGGCGTCGACCACGTCATCGCCGCGCTCGACGGCGTCGCCCGGCACGCGTCGAAGCCCCTGGTCGGGGTGTTCCTCGACTTCAACGAGCCGCTGACCTCGATGGGCCCCGACGAGCGCGGGGCGCTGCCGCGCTTCGACTCCGGGGTCGACGCCGTCCGGGCGCTGGCGGCCGTGACGGCCCACGCCCGGTGGCGCGACCGCGACCCGGGTGCGGTGCCGATGCTGGAGCTCGACCGGGACCGCGCCCGCCGCCTCATCAACCAGGTGCTGCGGGGCACACCGCAGGGCCGCGAGCTCACCGGGGACGAGGCGACCGAGCTGCTGGCCGCGTACGGGATCGAGCTCGTGCGCCGCTACTACGTCACCAGCCTGGACGAGGCCTGCCGGGTGGCCGACTCCCTCGGCTGGGACGTCGTGCTCAAGGCGACGTCGTTGAGCGTGGGGGGACGGCCCGACCACGCCGGCGTCTACCGCAACATCGACGACCCCGAGGACATGGCGCAGGCCTGGGACGACCTGTACGAGCTGCTCGTCGCCCTCGGCCTCGGGACCGACGACGCCCTCAGCGGGGCGGAGCCCGTCGTGCAGGTGATGGCGCCGCCCGGCGTCGCGCTGGTGGTGACGAGCCGCGAGGACGCCGCGTTCGGCCCGATCGTCTCGCTCGGTCTGGAGGGCGTCGCCTCGCAGCTCCTCGGCGACACGGTCTACCGCGTGCCGCCGCTGACCGACGTGGACGCCGGGGCGATGGTCCGCGACCTCCGGACCGCACCGGTGCTGTTCGGGCGCAACGACAGCCCGGGCGTCGACATCGGCCGGGTGGAGGACCTGCTGCACCGCGTCGCGCAGCTCGCCGACGAGCACCCGCAGCTGGCCTCGGTCAGCCTCAGCCCGGTCATCGCGTCGACGGGGTCGCTCGCCGTGCTGGGTGCGCGCATCCACATCGCGCCCACGGCCGACCGCCGAGACCCGCTGGCCCGGACGCTGTGACCGACCCCCTTCGGGGTGCAGCGGTTCACCGCGCGGTGGGGCAGACTGGTCGCGTCCGATCGATCCCGACCCCCCGAGGATGAGCTGATGACGGCAGGTAGAGGGCCCTCGGGCGAGGACCGGTCCGTGGACGAGCTGGCGGGCGAGGACAGCAGGCTCGCCGACAGCGTCAGCGCCCTGTCCTCCCTGGGCTCGCACACCATGCCGCTGCGTGAGCTCCTCACCCGGGTCGCCGGCTACGCCGTGAACGCGATCCCGGGCGCCGACGGGGCGGGGCTCACCCTGATCGAGGACGACCGGGCCGACACCATCGTGGCGACCGCCGCCTTCGTCTCCGACGTCGACGACGTGCAGTACGGGCTGGGGGACGGGCCCTGCATCATGGCGGCCCGCGAGGGCCGCACGGTGATGTCCGGCTCGCTCGAGGACGAGCCGCGCTGGGGTGCCTTCGGTGGTCGGGTGGCGGCCCTCGGCGTGCACAGCGTGGTGTCGCTGCCGCTGCGGCTCGGTGTTGACGTGCTGGGCGCCATGAACGTGTACGCGCGGGCCCACGACGCCTTCGACGCTCGCGCCGCCGAGCTCGGCGAGGCGTTCGCGGCCCCGGCTGCGGTCGCGGTCCAGCACGCGCAGGTGGTGGAGCAGACGCGGCGTCTCGCGGAGGAGCTGCTGGCCTCGCTGGAGACGCGGGCGTCGATCGAGCAGGCGGTGGGGGTGCTGATGGCGCGCGAGGGCATCGACGTCGACGAGGCCCGTGCCATGCTCGACGTGCTGGCGCACGAGCGCGGCGCGCCGCTCGGGGTGCTCGCGCGGGCCCTCCTCGCCGACGCCGTCCGGCGTGGGGCCGAGGGCAACGCCAGCGATCGGTGAGCGTTGGCGTATCCTCGGGGCCAACGACGGCCGCACGCTGGTCCGTAAGGCCGTCGGCACCCTGTCAGCACCTCAGCTCGGGCAGGTGACCAATCTGGTGGACGGATCCGCCGCCGGAGTCGTCGTGGAGCTGTCTGCTCAGCTGGTCGACCAGCTCGCGCTGGTCGCCCTGGGGGACGCACGCGACGGGGACGGCCTCGTCTCCGACCTCGACGCCCTGGTGACGACGCTGCACGGGGCCGTGCCGAGCTTTCTGGGGCTCCGGCTGACCCTCGTCCACAGCGGCCTCCCCGTCCAGGTGACGTCCCTGCTCCCCGGGTGGACCGACGGCGCGGCTGTCACGTCGCTCCGGCTGGCGCTCGCCCCGGTCTCGCGGGCCTTCGAGGCGGGCGGGGCCCTGGTTCTGTGGAGCGGCGTGCCCGGCTCGCTGGTCGACCTGGCCGCCGACCTGGGCTACGTGGTCGCGCGGGGCGGGAACGACGCCGGGTCACCGGCGGTGGAGCTGGACCGGCACCTGCCGCCGAGCGGCATCACCTCGGGCGTCGAGGGCCTCGACGAGCTGGCGACGGTCCAACGCGCAGCCGGTCTGCTGATCTCCGCGGGCCACGACCCGGTCGCGGCCCACGAGACGCTCCGCGTCGGGGCCGCCGACCACGGCTCCAGCACGTACGAGTGGGCGGTAAGGCTGCTCGACGAGCACCGGGCCGCCCGACGCAGACCAGAGAGTGCCGGCCGCTCGCGTCCCGGCCCAGAAGGAGGGGACGACCATGACGTCTGAGGAGCTGAACCCGGAGTCGCGCTCGAGCGACCAGCGCGAGGCGGAGGACGACGACCTGGCCGCGAGTCTGCGCGGGCTCTCGGTGCTCTCCGCCGGAGCCCTGCCGCTCGAGGAGATGCTCACGCGTGTCGCCCGGTACGCGGTGCAGGCCATCCCCGGTGCCGACGGGGCCGGGCTCACCCTCATCGAGCACCACCGCGCGGACACGATCGTCATGACGGCGGAGTTCGTCGCCGAGGTCGACGCGGTGCAGTACGGCATCGGCGAGGGCCCCTGCATCAGCGCGGCGCGCGACGGGGTCACCGTGATGTCGGGCTCGCTCGGCGGCGACACCCGCTGGCCCCGCTTCGGCGGGCGCATCGCGCGCATGGGCGTGCACAGCGCGCTGTCGCTCCCGCTCATCGCCAGCGACGAGGTCGTCGGGGCCATGAACATCTACGCCCACGCCAAGCACGTCTTCGACGAGCGCGCCGCGGCGCTGGGCGAGCTCTTCGCCGTCCCGGCCGCGGTCACGGTGCAGAACGCCCGGGTCCTCGAGGACGCCCGGCGCCTCGCCGAACGGCTCCAGAGCGCGCTCGACGAGCGGATGGTCGTGGAGCGCGCGGTGGGGATCGTGATGAGCCGGTCGGGCATCGACGAGGACGAGGCGCTCGCCCGGCTGACGCGGCTGAGCCAGCACGAGCACGTCAAGCTCGTCGAGGTCGCCCGCACGCTCGTCGACGAGGCCGTCCGGAGGGCCCGGGCGGCACCTCACGGCTGAGCGGCCGGGCCCGTACGGCTGCCTCCCTTCGCTGCCGGGGGGCGGCGGGGATGCAGTCGGCGCGGCGGTATTTGACGGATCGCGGTGGAAATAGCAGGCTGACGCTGCGTGCTTGCCCACGCCGCGGGCTCGGGGGAGCGTCCTGACGCTCCTGCGACGAGATCCCGCCCGAGGAAGGCAGCCGTGGACGCCGTTGCACGTCGCACCACCGTCCGGTCATCGCGCCGCGGGGCCCGGCCGTGACGGCCCGTGCGCCGGACGCGGCGCAGGCCCGGTTCTCGGCCGTGCTGCTCGCCGACCTCGCGGACTGGAGCGTGCAGCTCCACGCGCGGAGCTTCACCCGGGTGTCGGTCGAGATGCTGCTGCGCGACCTCCGCCGGTCGGTGCCGTCGGCCCTCGGCTACACCCTCGCGCTGGGCGACGCCGCCGACCTGGCGCGCGTCACGATCACGGTGGCCGACGAGAAGCTCCTGCCGGCGCAGGTCGGCAGCACCATCACCTTCGCCCTGCCGGTGGTGCAGGGCACGTCCGCCACCGCGACGTTCTACGCCGCCGAGCAGCAGGCGTTCGACGAGCTCGCGGTGCTCCTCGCGGGCAGCCCGGCCTGCGGCCCCGACCGGGTCCGTCTCGACGGCGCGCCCGCGACCGACGTCGAGCCGGGCGTCGACGGGCTCGCCGACCACACGAGGATCAACTACGCCATCGGGATCCTGCTCGCCCGGGGGCTGTCCTACGAGGAGTCCCAGCGCTACCTGCACCGGCTGGCGGACCACTTCCAGACGCTCGAGGCGGCGGCGGACCACCTGCTCACGGGCGTCGGCGACTGAGGAGCGGGGCTACGGGCGCCGAGGCCTTGGCCGGTCCGCCTAGCCTTCTGGGACTGCTCCCGCAGTCCTCCCGAGGCGTGGCCGCCGTACGCAGCACCGTGGCCCGACGCCGATCGGTCCCACCCCGGGCGCACCGCTCCGACAGGCCTTCCCCGTGACCCCGCGTCCGCCGTCGTCGTCCTCGGCCCCGGCCCGGCTCGCCGCCGCGCTGCTCGCCGACCTCGGTGACTGGGGCGTCCACCTGGGGACCCGCAGCTTCACCCGGGTGGCGGTCGAGATGCTGCTGCGCGACCTCCGACGGATGGTCCCCTCGACCCTCGGCTACACGCTCGTGGTCGTCGAGACCCTCGAGCTCCCCCAGGTCTCGATCACGGTCGCCGACGGCCCGCCGACGCCGGGGCAGGTGGGCGCCAGCCTCGGCTTCGACCTGCCGGTCGCGCGGGGTGCGTCGGCCGTCGCCACCTTCTTCGCCCGCGAGCAGGGCGCCTTCGACCGGCTCGCCGACCTGCTCGGGGCAGGCCTCGGGACCGGCGGCGTCCGGCTTGCGGGCAGGTCCGTCGAGGTGCTGACGCCCGGTGTCCACGGCCTGGCCGACCACACCACGGTGAACTACGCGATCGGGATCCTGCTCGAGCGGGGTCTGTCCTTCGACGAGGCGCGGCGCTACCTCGACCGGCTGGCCGGGCGCCTCGGCACGCTCCCCGGCGCCGCCGACCACGTCCTCGCCGGCTTCACGGTCTGAGGCGCTCGCGTCGCACCGGGCGTTCTTGCTGCGCTCCTATAGCCTCGCCGGACTGCTCTCGCAGTCGTCCTGAGGCAGGGCCCCCGTCCGACCGCGGTCCGCGTCGCTCGGCTCCTCTCCAGGTATGTCGCTCCGACAGGCCCCTGTGACCTCCCTCGCCATCCCCCCTGCCCCCTCGTCGTCCCGCGCCGGCGACCGAGCCGCCCGGACGACCAGCAGCTTCACCGCGCTGACGCGCCAGGTGCACGAGCTCGGTCTGATGCGCCGCCGCTACGGCTACTACTGGACCAAGCTGGTCGGTGCCACCGTGCTCCTCGCCGCCTGGGCCGTGGGCTTCGTCCACCTCGGGGACACCTGGTGGCAGCTGGCGTCGGCGGTCGTGCTCGCCGTGCTCGTCACGCAGGTGGCGTTCCTGGGCCACGACGCCGCGCACCGCCAGATCTTCGTCTCCGGGCGCTGGAACGACTGGGCCAGCCTCGTCGTGGCCGACCTGTTCGTGGGGATCAGCTACGGCTGGTGGCAGAGCAAGCACACCCGGCACCACGCCAACCCGAACAAGGACGGCTACGACCCCGACATCGCGCTGGGGGCGGTGGCCATCACGCCGACGCAGGCGAACCGGCACCAGAGCCCGGTGCTGCGCTGGCTGGTCGCCCACCAGGGCTGGTACTTCTTCCCGCTGCTGCTCCTGGAGGGCCTGTCCCTGCACGTGGAGGCGGTCAAGCGCGTGACGAGCCGTACGCCGGTCCAGCGCCGCTGGGTCGAGGCGGCCTTCCTCCTCGTGCGCCTGGGCGGGCTGCTCGCCCTCGTCCTCGTCGTCCTGCCGCTGCCCAAGGCCGCCGCGTTCCTGGGCGTCGAGCTCGGGGTCTTCGGGCTCTACATGGGCGCCACGTTCGCCCCGAACCACATCGGCATGCCCCTGGTCTCGCCGCGGCTCAAGCTCGACTTCCTGCGGCGCCAGGTGCTGACCAGCCGCAACATCAGCGGCGGCCGCTGGGTGTCGGTCCTGATGGGCGGGCTGAACCACCAGGTCGAGCACCACCTCTTCCCGTCCATGGCCCGTCCGCACCTGCGCCGGCTCGCCCCGCTGGTCGCCGCACACTGCGCGGCGGAAGGGGTCCCGTACACGCAGACGACGCTCCTGCAGAGCTACCGGCAGGTCGTCGTCTACCTGAACACGGTCGGGCTCAAGGGGCGCGACCCGTTCCTCTGCCCCCTCGTCGCGCAGCGGCGGGCGCTGCAGCCGTAGGAGTGGGACGGCGGACCGCGTCGGGCGAATAGGGTGGGCCGCATGAGGCTGGGCTCCACACGCAGGGACATGCGTGCTGACATCGACGCGACCGGCTACTTCCCGGAGCTGGTGGAGGAGGGCATCGTCCTCGCCGTCGCCGACGAGGACCTGCTCGACTTCGTCGTGCACCACGAGCCGACCTTCGACCACGACGAGATCCACCGGCACGTCACGGTGCTCGCGCTCACGCCGACGCGGCTGGTGGTCGGCCACACCGACGACCAGCCGGCCGAGGCGCCGGCGACCGGGACGTACGCCGCCTCCTCGACCGAGTCGGTGCCGCTGTCCAAGATCAACTCGGTCGTGCTGACCCGGGTCGTCACGCAGCCCGAGCGCTACCGCGCCGGCTCCGACGACGTGGGGGAGACCTGGCTGACCGTGGGCTGGGACGGCGTCCGGCGGGTCGACCTCGAGCCGGCCGGCTGCGAGGACCCGCAGTGCGAGGCCGACCACGGCTACACCGGCACGTTCGCCGGCGACGACCTCACCGTCCGCATGAGCTCCGCCGCGGACGGGCCGGACCGGGTCGCCCGGCTGGTGCGCTTCTCCACGACGCTGCAGCGCGCAGCGGCGGTGTGAGGGTGGCCCCGGGGCCGCCGGCTCCGCTGCTGCCCGCGTACGGACGTTCCACCCTCGCGGACCTGCTGCCCTCGGTGGGGCACCACCTCGGGGTCCCGGGGTGCGACGCGGACGTGCTCGGCCTGCCCGACGCGCAGCGCTACGTCGTGCTCCTGGTCGACGGGCTCGGCCACGACCTGGTCGTCCGGGCCGCCGACCGCGCACCCTGGCTGTCCGCCCGCCTCGGCGACCACCCGCTGACGTCCGGGGTCCCGGCGACGACGGTCACGAGCCTGACCTCCCTCGGCACCGGCCTCCCGCCCGGCCAGCACGGCCTCGTGGGCATCACGTCCCGGGTGCCCTCGACGGGCGAGATCCTCAACGCGCTGAGCTGGGAGTCCGACCTCCTGCCGGAGGCCTACCAGCCGAACCCGACGATGTTCGAGCGGGCGGCGGCCGCAGGTGTGGGCGTCAGCTCGGTCGCCCTCCAGCGGTTCGCCCGGACCGGGCTCACCCAGGCCGCGCTGCGCGGCCCGCGCTTCGTGCCCTTCCCCAGCGAGAAGGACACGCAGCTGCGGATCGACCTCGTGGCCGACGCAGCCAGCCGGGGCCAGCGCACGCTCGTGTACGCCTACGAGCGCGAGCTCGACCACGTCGGGCACGGCCAGGGCTGCGGCTCCGCCGCGTGGGCCGACCAGCTCGCCCGCATCGACGACGTGCTCGCCCGGCTGCGGGAGGCGCTGCCGAGCGACGTCGTGCTGGTCGTCACGGGCGACCACGGCATGGTCGACGTGCCCGCCGACCGTCGCCTGGTCATCGAGGACGAGCCCGAGCTCGCCGCGGGCGTGAGCGTCGTCGCCGGGGAGGCCCGGTTCCGGCACCTGTACGTGGACGTCGACGCCCCGGCATCGGTCGCCCGCCGCTGGCGCGACCGCCTCGGGAGCCGAGCCTGGGTGCGGACCCGCGACGAGGCGATCGACGAGGGCTGGTTCGGGCCCGTGCGCGACGAGGTGCGCGAACGCTACGGCGACGTCGTCGCCGCGCCGACGGGGGACTGGGCCTTCATGACGCGGACGTTCCCGCAGGAGATGGAGCTGGTGGGCATGCACGCGTCGCTGACCCCCGTCGAGATGCGGGTGCCGCTGGTCGTGGCCACCGCCGGGTCGGGCGGACGGTCGTGAGCGCGCCGCCTACGGGGGCCGGGTCGTTCGCGGTGCCGGTCGTCGACCTCGCGCCCTGGGTGGACCCGGGGGCGTACGACGACGAGGCCCGCGCGCGGGTCGCCGCCGAGCTCGACGACGCCTGCCGCGCGGTCGGCTTCGTCCAGGTGCTGGGCCACGGCGTGCCCGACGCGGCCGTCGCGGGGCTGGCCGGGGCGATGGACGACTTCTTCGGCCTCCCGCTCGCGGACAAGCTCGCGCTCAAGGTCCCCGCCAACCGGGGCTACTCGGCGCCGAAGAGCGAGTCGCTGAGCCTGAGCCTCGGGGTCGAGTCGGCCAACCGGATGAACGACTTCTTCGAGGCCTTCAACGTGGGCGTGGAGGCGCGTTCGTTCCTGGGCCTGGGGCTGGACGAGGCCGACTACGGGCTGAACGTCTGGCCCGACGTCCCCGGGTTCCGCGAGCGCGTCGAGGCGTACTTCGTCGAGGCCGGCCGGGTCGCCCGGACCCTGCTGCGGGTCTTCGCCGCCGCGCTGGCCCTGCCCGCCGACCACTTCGAGGCGCTCACCGACCACTCGATCGACGTGCTGCGGATGAACAACTACGCGCTGCCGCCCGGCGAGATCACCCTCGACGGCGAGCTGACGGGCATGGGCGAGCACACCGACTTCGGCCTGGTGACGGTCCTCTGGGCCGACCAGGTCGCCGGGCTGCAGGTGCTCGACCGCGAGGGCGGCTGGCACGACGTCAGCCCCGTCGACGGGGCCCTGCTCGTCAACCTGGGCGACCTGACCGCACGCCTGACCAACGACCGGTGGTCCTCCACCCTGCACCGGGTCAAGCCACCCGTGGTCGACGGTCGGATCCTGCGGCGCCGCTCGGCCGCGTACTTCCACGACGGCAACGTCGACGCCGTCGTCGCGACGCTGCCGTCCCACCTCGACGCCAGCGGCTGGGGCGGCGACGCCGACCAGGCGTACGGGCCGGTCACCGTCCGTGACCACATCGCCGCCAAGCTCGCCGGCTCGCGGCAGGGCCGGGTCAACGTGTCCGCCGTCCGCGAGGCCGCCCGCGTGCGGGCCTCCCGCTGAGCGCCCCATCTCCGATGGCGTCGTTCCGCTACTTCACCGGTCCGATGGACTGCGGCAAGTCGACCCTCGCGCTCCAGATCGACCACACGCACGCCGGCGGCGGGCGGCGCGGGCGGCTGTTCACGAGCCGGGACCGGGCCGGGGAGGCGATCATCTCCTCGCGCCTGGGCCTGCGGCGCCCGGCCGTCGAGGTGCACCCGGCCTTCGGCTTCTGGACGTACGTCGTCGAGCAGCTGAGCGCGGGCGCGCGGATCGACTACGTGATCTGCGACGAGACGCAGTTCTACACCCCGGCCCAGGTCGACGACCTCGCCCGGCTCGTCGACGAGCTCGACATCGACGTCTTCGCCGTCGGGATCCTCACCGACTTCCAGACCCACCTGTTCCCGGGGTCGCGCCGCCTCGTCGAGCTCTGCGACTCGATGGAGGTCCTGCAGGTCGAGGCCCTCTGCTGGTGCGGACGCCGCGCCACCCACAACGCGCGGACGGTGGACGGCCTGATGGTCGTCGAGGGCGACCAGGTCGTCGTCGGCGACACGGCCGACCTCGGCACCTCCGCCGACGACCGCGCGGTGGCGTACGAGGTCCTCTGCCGCCGCCACCACCGCGCGCGCACCACCCGCGTGGTCGCCCAGGCCGGCCTGGCCGAGACCCTCCCCTTCGAGCCCTCCCGCTAGCCGACCCGGCCGGACCCAGCGGTCAACTGACCACTGGTCACCCCGGACCCGGGTCGGACCAGACGGGAGCGACCAGTGGTCGCCTGCGGCCTGTTCTGGAGCTGACGACCCGGTGGAAGTGACCAGTGGTCGTGGGACCGGGGTACGGGGAAGGTGGGGCGTCAGATCCAGAGGTACGGGGCGAGGCGGCGGGCGGCGTGGCGGGTCGCCCACTTGGCGCGCTGGACCGGGCTCTCGTAGCGGGCGTTGTCGACCCCGCGGGTCCCCGACAGGCGCGGCTCGACGCCGAAGCGGCGCTGCACCGCCACCCCCTGGTCGTGGAGCTCGTTGACGATCCGGAACATGGAGAGCTCGGCCGACCCGCCCGGCTCCACCTCGTTCACCGCCGGCAGGTGCGGCCGCAGCGCGGCGATGCCCTTCTGGTTGGCGAAGAAGACCCACATGTCCGCCCAGGGCTTGGGGTAGCGGCGCAGGTTGAAGCCGAGGTCCTGCTCGGGGTCCATGGACCGGACGACGGCGCCGAGGTTCTCCACCCGGTAGCGGCCGGTCACCTTGACCCCCACCGCGCCCGGCTCGGCGAGCAGCCAGGACGAGGCGAACGCGTCGGCCACCAGCGCCATCTCGAGGTAGCCGCGGCGGGTGCCGGGGGCGCTCGGCGCGGCCGGGATGCTCAGCAGCTCGAGCGGCAGCGAGGACGGCACGGCCGCTGCGAAGCCGGACAGGTCGGCGCCGCTGTTCTCGGCGAGCACGATGCCGTCGAGGTCGCCGTCGGCACGGTCCGCGTACGAGCGGAGCGCCTCCTCGTACTGCCGGCGGCGGTCCGCCGGGTCCAGCACGGCGAGTCGGCTGGAGACGTTGGGCTCCGGGACGACGGTCGCCGTCATGAGGAGCACGCGTGGGCCCTGCACTGTCACGGACGTGGCGTCGGACATGCCGACGACTCTGGCAGACGGGTCGGCGGGGGTGGTGGGCGCCGCCCCCGCCGGCCTCAGGCCGCGGGTCAGCCGGGCTTCGGTCCGCCGAACATGATCTCGTCCCAGCTCGGTACCGACGCCCGCTTGCGCCGGCCCGGCTTGCGCGAGGCGCCGGGGCTCGGGATCAGCGGTTCGGGGACGTCGTCGTCGGCGGGTGCCTCCGGCTCCGGGTCGGTCGTCGCCTCGGCCTCGGGCGCCACGAGCTCGGGACGCTCGCCCGGCGCGACCTCGTCGGCGGCGTCCTCGTCCTCTTGTTCCGGCGAGCCGGGCTCGGGCTCGGCCGGGACGAGGACGTCGGCGGCCGGCTCGAACTCGTGCTCGTCGACCACGGGCACCGCCGTGGCGTCGGAGAGCCCGGGGTAGACCCGGGGCGACTCCTCGGCGTAGCCGCCGAGCATGTCGTAGAGGGTGTCCAGCGCGGAACGCGCCTCGTCCGCGTCGACGTCGCCGTCCGCGTCCTGCGCACCCGGGACCGAGTCGACCTCGACCTCGTCGACCTCGACCGTGAGACGGGTCAGGTGGCGGACGACCGCGATCGTGGGTTCCGCGGCCTCGTCGCGCCGGGCGATCAGCGTCGGCTCGTTCCGACCCGCGAAGGCGTCGTCATCCGACCCGTCCTCCGGACCGCCGCCCTCGGACCCGTCGGTCTCGTGGTCGTCGCTCTCGGGGTCGTCGGCCACGAGCTCGGCCAGCTCCTCGGCGCTGAGCTCGGCCGGCGGGGCGGCCTGCAGCACGGCGCCCAGCTCCTCGGCGATCGCCCGGACCATCTCCTGCGTCTCGGCCGCGGTCGCGCCCTCCTCGTCGTCGTCCGCGGCGGACCCGGCGGCCGAGCGCTCCACGTCCTCGTCGCCGGAGAGCTCACGGGTCGCCCGCACCAGGGCGAGCTCGTCGTCGCGGTCGTCCGACGCCGTCACGGGGGAGGGAGCCTCGCCGGCGAGCCAGCGGGCCTCGTCGTCCTCGGCCACGGAGAAGCGGCCCTGCGCGTCGAAGCGGAACTCGGCGCGCCGCGGCTCGCCCTGCAGCTCGTAGTCGGCGCTGAGCAGCCACTGCGAGTCGCCGACCTTCCAGGCGTCCCAGCTGACGTCGTCGCCGTCGACCCCCTGGGCCTGCAGCCGTTCGGCGACCACGGAGCGCAGCGGGCGGTGGCCCGAGGCCTCCCCGCGGCGACGGACCGACGAGCCCAGGGCGGTCAGCGCCAGGTGCTCGCGCTCGGCCAGCACGGGCGCGGCGAAACGCTCGATGCGCTCGGCGTCCATCCCGGAACCGGCGACCACGTCCTCCAACGACTCACCGGCCCGGATCCGGGTCTGGATGTCGCGAGGGCTGAGGGGGGTGTCCATGGGCGTCTCCCGACGTCGGGGCGGGCGTCGTACGACGGCCGGTGGAGCAGGGGTGTCGACCTCGGTCGGTCGGTCCCCGCCCTGGGCCGGTCGGAGGACGGAGGGGGTGTCCGGGTCGGCGGGATCGAGGGCGACGGTGATCTCTTCGCCGTCCTCGGTCACCAGGACGACCGACGTGCCGTCGGCAGTCGGTCCCACCAGTCGCGCGGTGCGCATCGCTCGCGGTGGTTCCCTCCAGTCGGACTTCGGCGCCCAACCTACCGTCCGCGCGGACGTCCGGCGGTCAGGACCCGGCGCGCGCTCTCCGTGGGCTCTGCCCGTACGCCCGCCACGGGGCTTGGGTCCGGTCGTACGTTGCTGGTCATGACTGCGTCATCGCCCACCTCGCACCCGGCCGCGACCACCCTGGGCGAGCTGCGCGCCTCCGGCCACGTGAGCCGCGGCGTCGCCGACGAGCTCCGGGAGAACCTGCTCCTCCGGCTCCGCGCGGGGGAGGACGCGTTCCCGGGCATCGTCGGCTTCGAGGACACGGTGCTGCCCGAGCTGGAGTCCGCCCTGCTCGCCGGCCACGACATCGTCCTGCTGGGCGAGCGCGGCCAGGGCAAGACCCGCATCATGCGCACGCTCGTCACGCTGCTCGACGAGTGGACCCCCGAGGTCGCGGGCTGCGAGATCCACGACGACCCGTACGCCCCCGTCTGCGTCCGCTGCCAGGGGCTGCTGGCCGCGCAGGGCGACGACCTGGCCGTCGCCTGGCGCCACCGCGACGACCGCTACACCGAGAAGCTCGCGACCCCGGACACCTCCGTCGGTGACCTGATCGGCGACGTGGACCCGGTGAAGGTCGCGCAGGGCCGGACGCTCGGCGACCCGGAGACGGTCCACTACGGGCTGGTCCCGCGGGCCAACCGCGGGCTGTTCGGGCTGAACGAGCTGCCCGACCTCGCCGAACGCATCCAGGTCGCGCTCTTCAACGTGCTCGAGGAGCGCGACATCCAGGTCCGCGGCTACTCGCTGCGGCTGCCGCTGGACGTGTTCCTGGTGGCGACGGCCAACCCCGAGGACTACACCAACCGCGGCCGGATCATCACGCCGCTGAAGGACCGCTTCGGCGCCGAGATCCGCACGCACTACCTCTCCGAGGTCTCCGACGAGGTCACGCTGCTCCGTCAGGAGGCCGGCCTCGTGGCCGAGGTCGGCGACCACCTGCTCGAGGTGCTCGCCCGGTTCGTCCACCTGCTGCGCGAGTCCAGCTCGGTCGACCAGCGGTCCGGGGTGTCGGCCCGCTTCGCCATCGCCGCGGCCGAGGGCGTCGCCGCCTCCGCGCTGCGCCGCGCCGCCCGTACGGGTGACTCGAACGACGCCGGCGCGGTCGCCCGGGTCTGCGACCTCGGTCCGGTCCTGCCGACGCTGCTGGGCAAGATCGAGTTCGAGATGGGGGAGGAGGGCCGCGAGCGCGCCGTCCTAGACCACCTGCTCCGCCTCGCCGTCGCGGCCACGTTCCGGGAGCGGCTCTCGGGGCTGGACCTGTCCGGCTTCACGTCCGTCTTCGCCGAGGGCGCGGTCGTCGAGACCGGTGACCTCGTGCCCGCCGCCGACGTGCTGTCCCAGCTCGGGACCGTTCCCGGGCTGGCGAAGGTCCTCGACCGCCTCGGCTACGGCGACGCCGCCTCCCGCGGCCAGGTCGCCGCGGCCGTCGAGTTCGTCCTCGAGGGACTCCACCTGACGCGTCGCATCGAGAAGGAGACCGTCGACGGCCGTACGGTGTACGGCGCCGCCTGAGCGTCCGCGCTCGCCCACCACGTCCCCGGGAACGAGTCGTCACCCTGTCCTCCACCACCAGCACGGTCAGCACCCCGCTGGAGGTGCTGCAGACCGTGTTCGGCTACGACGCCTTCCGCGGCCAGCAGGCGGAGATCATCGAGACGGTCGTCGGCGGCGGGGACGCTCTCGTGCTGATGCCGACCGGGGCGGGCAAGTCGCTCTGCTACCAGGTCCCGGCCCTGGTTCGCGAGGGCACGGGCGTCGTCGTGTCGCCGCTGATCGCCCTCATGCAGGACCAGGTCGACGCGCTCGCGGCCCTCGGGGTCCGCGCCGCGTTCCTGAACTCCTCGCAGCGCCTCGACCAGCGCCGCGAGGTCGAGGCCGCCTACCTCGCCGGTGAGCTCGACCTGCTCTACCTGGCCCCCGAACGGCTCAACGTCCCCGACACGGTCCGGCTCCTCGAACGCGGTCGGATCGCCCTCTTCGCCATCGACGAGGCGCACTGCGTCTCCTCGTGGGGCCACGACTTCCGACCCGACTACCTCGCCCTGGCCATGCTGCACGACCACTGGCCCGACGTCCCCCGCATCGCGCTCACCGCGACGGCCACCGCCGCCACGGCGGCCGAGATCGTCACCCGGCTCCGCCTCGACGACGCGGCCCAGTTCGTCGCCAGCTTCGACCGGCCCAACATCGAGTACCGGATCGTCGCGAAGGACACCCCGCGGGCGCAGCTGCTGACCCTGCTGCGGGCCGAGCACGCGGGCGACGCCGGCATCGTCTACTGCCTCTCGCGCAAGTCGGTCGAGCAGACCGCCGCGTTCCTGGAGAAGGAGGGCATCCCGGCCCTGCCGTACCACGCGGGCCTGGACGCCGACGTGCGGGCGACGAACCAGGCCCGCTTCCTGCGGGAGCCGGGGCTGGTGATGGTCGCGACCATCGCCTTCGGGATGGGGATCGACAAGCCCGACGTGCGCTTCGTGGCGCACCTCGACCTGCCTAAGTCGGTCGAGGGCTACTACCAGGAGACCGGCCGGGCCGGGCGCGACGGGGCCCCCGCCACCGCGTGGCTCGCGTACGGGCTCGCCGACGTCGTCTCCCAGCGCAAGTTCATCGACTCCTCCGACGGCGACGCCGCCCACCGCCGCCGTCTCTCCGCGCACCTCGACGCGATGCTCGCGCTGTGCGAGACCGTCGAGTGCCGGCGCGTCCAGCTCCTGGCCTACTTCGGGCAGCAGGCCGAGCCGTGCGGCAACTGCGACACCTGCACCAGCCCGCCGCAGACGTGGGACGGCACGGTGCCCGCCCAGAAGCTGCTGTCGGCGGTGTGGCGGCTCGCGGACCGGCGGCAGCGCTACGGCGCCGGGCACGTCATCGACATCCTGCTCGGGCAGACGACCGACCGGGTCACGCAGCTGGGGCACACCGACCTGACGGTGTTCGGGATCGGGACCGAGCTGGGGGCGGACGAGTGGCGCGGGGTGGTGCGTCAGCTGCTGGCCCAGCAGCTGCTCGCAGTCGCCGACGGCTACGGCACGCTGATGCTCACCGAGTCCTCGGCCGCCGTGCTGAAGGGCGAGCGCACCGTCGCGCTGCGCCGGGAGGCACCCAAGGCCGCCCGCAGCTCGTCGAGGAAGAAGTCGTCGGCCGCGGAGACGGTCGCCCTCGACGCCCCCGGCGAGGCGGTGTTCGAACGCCTGCGCGCCTGGCGCTCCGTGACCGCCAAGGAGGCCGGCATGCCCCCGTACGTGATCTTCCACGACGCGACGCTGCGTCAGATCGCCTCGACCGCACCGACCTCGCTCGGCGCACTCGGGTCCGTCTCCGGGGTCGGCGCGAACAAGCTCGAGAAGTGGGGCACGGCGATCCTCGAGGTCGTCGCCGGCTGAGCGCCTCACGTCTGCACGAGAGGTAGGTCGCGCCGTCCGAAACGGCGTTCTCGGCAGCGCGACCTACCTCTCGCGGCGCACGATCCAGCGGTCCCGCCGTCGATCACGGCTCAGTCCGTCTTGACGGGCCGCCTGGATGCGGGCGGCCGTCCGCCGCCGGTAGGTCCCGAGGTCCTGGGCGTCGGCCCGGACGACGATGATGTTGCGCCGCTCCATGACCTCCTCGCGGACGTTGTCCGAGCGGTGCTGGTCGACGTCCCGGTGGCCCATCGGACGCTCGCCCGACCAGCTCGCGCCGTCGTACTCCAGAGCGAGCCCGGCCTCCTCGTCGAACAGGTCGGGCATCGCCACGAACCGGCCGTCGAGGTCGAGGAGCGACGGGTTCAGCAGCGGGTCTGGGCTTCCGACGTCCTGCACGTAGAGCAGCCGGAGGCGGGTCTCGCCCGGGCTGAGGGAACCCGGTCGGGCGAGGGCGATGGCTCGACGCGCTTGAACTGCGCCGCGCCGGTCCTTCGGGGATGCCGCCGCGAGCGACTCGGGGCTGAGCCCGGCGCGCAGCATCAGGTCGAGGAGCACCACGGCCTCGGTCAGCGAGGGTGCCCAGCAGGCGAGGTCGACGGCCGTACGCAGCGGCGACGTCAGCCGCAGGCCGCCGATCGTCCACACCTCCCCGGGAGCCAGAGCTGCACGGCGGTAGGCGATCCCCGGCACCTGCTGCCGGTGCAGACCCGGGGGTAGCAGGACGTCGACCGGGAGGTCCCGCCGCCGCCGGTCGCGACCGTCTAGGTCGGCTCCGCCCACGTAAGCAGCCGCCCAACCGCCGATCGCTCCGTCGTCGGGCATCGCGGCCGCTGCCGAGACGATGCGCTGCGCGACGCTCTCGGGCGCATCGCCGGGGACGTAGAGCCCGCGGCTCGTCCGTTGCCACCGGGGCGTCGCCAGCTCGTGCTTGGCGACGCCGTACCCGTCGAGCACCACCGTCTCGAGCGGCCGCACCGTCGAGCCCACCTCGTCGAAGAACCTGCCCACACGCGATCCTGACCCCGCTTGGAGCCGTCGGAGCCGGTCATCCACAGCCCAGTCCGACGAGGGGTAGGTCGCGCTGCGATCTGGTCGCTTTCCAGCGGTGCGACCTACCTCTCGTTGGAGGAACCGAGGCCCCTGGAACGGCGGACTAGGTTCGGGCCATGAGCGCTGAGCGGTACGAGCCGCGCGACCCGCACGGGCGGTTCCGGTACGGGCCGTGGCGGGGTGGGCCCGACCCGCTGGCGGCGCCGTACGACGTCCGCGCGGCGATCGACAAGATCGGGGCGGACGTCCTCTCGGCCGGGAACGTGCGCGACTCGCTGCGCGAGCTGCTGCGCGAGGGCCTCGACGGGCGGGGCGGCCTGGACCGGCTGGCGGACAAGATCCGCCGCCTCCGGAACGCGGCCCGCAAGCGTGGCGACCTGGGCGGGACGCTGGACCAGGTCCGCGCGGCGCTCGACCAGGCGCTCGCGGCCGAGCGGGAGGCGCTGGCCGAGGACGAGGGCGACGACGCCCGCTTCGCCGAGATGGAGCTCGACACCCTGCCCGACGACGTGGCCGGCGCTGTCCGCGGCCTCGACAGCTACGACTGGCAGTCGCCCGAGGCGAAGCAGACGTACGAGCAGATCAAGCAGATGCTCCAGCGCGAGGTGCTGGACGCCCAGTTCGCAGGGATGAAGCAGGCCCTCGAGAGCCCGGACCCGGAGGCCATGGCCCGGGTCAAGGACATGCTGGCCGACCTCAACCAGCTGCTGGCCCAGCACGCCCGCAGCGAGGACACGACCGACGCGTTCCGTGACTTCATGGACAAGCACGGCGAGTTCTTCCCCGAGGAGCCCGAGAACGTCGAGGAGCTCATCGACGCGCTCGCCCGGCGCCAGGCCGCCGCCCAGCGGATGATGAACTCGCTCAGCCCCGAGCAGCGCGAGCAGCTCGGCCAGCTGATGTCCGACGCCCTGGCCGACGCCGACCTCGCGTCGGAGATGGCGCAGCTCGGCGACAACCTGCGCTCGCTGCGCCCCGGTCTCGACCGCGGCTCGGACGCCGGGATGCGCCCGGGCGGGGAGAGCCTCGGCTACTCCGACGCCGTCGAGGCGGTCGCCGAGATCGCCGACCTCGAGGCGCTCGAGGCGCAGCTGTCGCAGTCCGGCTACGGCTCGACGCTGGACGACGTGGACGTCGACCTGCTGGAGCAGCGGCTCGGCCACGAGGCGGTGCGCGACTTCCAGGCCCTGCGCGACCTGGAGCGCGAGCTCGAGGAGCAGGGCTACCTGAGCCGCGGCGACGACGGGATGCGCCTGACGCCGCGCGCCGTCCGCCGGCTCGGCCAGACCGCGCTCAAGCGGGTGTTCGACCAGCTCGCCGCGAGCGGGAACGGCGACCACGCCGACCACCGCACCGGCGCCGCGGACGAGCCGACCGGGCTGACCCGGCCCTGGGTGTTCGGCGACGAGCTGCCCATCGACGCCAGCCGTACGGTGTCGAACGCGCTGCGCCGACGGGCGCTCAACCCTTCGACAGGCTCAGGAAACGGACGCGGCTCGGGCGGCGGGATGCTGCTCGACGTCGAGGACTTCGAGGTCACCGAGACCGAGCGGCGGACGACCGCCGCGGTGGCGCTCTGCGTCGACCTCTCGTACTCGATGGTCCAGGACGGGCGCTGGGGGCCGATGAAGCAGACGGCCCTCGCGCTCAGCCACCTGATCGAGACCAAGTTCCGCCAGGACGCGCTGCAGGTCATCGGCTTCAACCGCTACGCGCGCACGCTGTCGGCCGTCCAGCTCGCCGAGGCGGAGCCGGACTACGTCCAGGGCACCAACCTGCAGCACGCGCTGCTGCTGGCCACCCGCCACCTGCGCCGCCACCCCGACGCGGAGCCGGTCGTGCTGATCGTGACCGACGGCGAGCCGACCGCGCACCTCACCGGCGACGGCGGGGCGCGGTTCCAGTGGCCGAGCACGCCCGAGACGATCCGGGCCACCGTCGCGCAGGTCGACGAGCTCGCCCGCTACGGCGCGACGCTCAACACCTTCATGCTCGGCGACGACCCCGGCCTGGCCCGGTTCGTCGACGCGATCGCGCGGCGGGCCGGCGGGCGGGTGTTCACCCCCGACATCGGTCGGCTGGGGGAGTACGTGGTGAGCGACTACCTCCAGGCCCGGCGCGGCCGCCGCTGAGCGGGGCTCAGCCCTTCAGCAGCGCCTCGGCGAGCTCGATGGTGGCGTCCTTGTGCTGGTCGGCGTCGCGCGGCGACGCCACCAGGACCTGGAAGAACACGTCGTCCTTCTTGGCCAGGACGTCGATCACGTTGAGCTTGTCCTTCTTGCCCGTGACGTAGCGCGCGTCGTCGGCGCCCGCCACCTTGATGGTGGTGACCTTGCCGTTGAACTGCGTCTTCAGCTGGCCCTCGACCTGGCTCAGCGGACCGGGCAGCGGCCCCTCCTGGGCGGTGAAGACGGCCGCGTCGCTGGTGGTGCCGTCCTCGGGCAGCCAGGAGCAGAGCTTGGACGTCGCGACGGTCGACGTCGTGCCCTTCTTCACCTTCACCCCGGTCGTCTTCGAGACGTCGCTGGCGCTCAGCACCTTGCAGGGGTCCTTGACCTCGGCCGCGGCCGAGGTCGCGCTGGGGAAGGCCTCCGGCGTGCTCGCGGCCGACGACGGGGCCGCGGCGCTGCTCGCCGGCGCACTGGCCGCGGGGGCCGAGGAGGCGGGCGCGGCGGAGGAGTCGCCGGAGGCGCCGCAGCCGCTCAGGGCCAGGGCGGCGAGGGCGAGGGCGGGAAGCAGGGTCCTGCGCAGCATGGGACAACCAACCTGTCTGGGGAGGGGACGCGGAGAACGTTAGCCGCGCGGCGGTCCAGCGTCAGACGTTCCGCTCAGCCGTGCGCGCCGAGCGGTTCCTGGGTGCGCTCGAGCAGGTCGAGCAGGTACATCCCGTAGCCGGACTTGGCCAGGGCGTTCGCGCGGTCGGCGAGCTCGGCGTCGCTCAGGAACCCCTGCCGCCAGGCCGCCTCCTCGGGCGAGCCGACCTTGAGGCCCTGCCGCGACTCCAGGGTGCGCACGAAGTTGCCGGCGTCGTTCAGCGAGTCGAACGTGCCGGTGTCGAGCCACGCGGTGCCGCGGGGCAGGATCCCCACGCTCAGCCGGCCCGCGTCGAGGTAGGTGCGGTTGACGTCGGTGATCTCGTACTCGCCGCGCGGCGACGGCTTCAGCCCGCGGGCGATCTCGACCACGTCGTTGTCGTAGAAGTAGAGCCCGGGGACCGCGTAGTGCGACCGCGGCTTGACCGGCTTCTCCTCCAGCGAGACCGCGCGCCCGTCCGCGTCGAACTCGACCACCCCGTACGCCGACGGCTCGGCCACCCAGTAGGCGAACACCGCGCCGCCGTCGACGTCGACGAACCGCTGCAGCTGGGTGCCCAGCCCGGCGCCGTAGAAGATGTTGTCGCCGAGCACGAGCGCGACCTTCTCCTCGCCGATGAAGTCGGCGCCGATCACGAAGGCCTGCGCCAGCCCGTCGGGCGTGACCTGGGTGGCGTACGAGATCGAGATCCCGAAGAGCGAGCCGTCACCCAGGAGTCGCTCGAAGCCCGGCCGGTCGTGCGGCGTCGTGATGACCAGCACGTCGCGGATCCCGGCGAAGATCAACGTCGAGAGCGGGTAGTAGATCATCGGCTTGTCGTAGACGGGGACGAGCTGCTTGCTGATGCCCAGGGTCACGGGGTGCAGCCGGGTGCCCGACCCCCCGGCCAGGATGATGCCGCGCATGCCGAGCATGGTGGCACGCCTCCACGGTCTCCGCGCCAGGAGCAAACTTCTGACGCGTCACGCCCGTGTCACCCGGTCTCCCTAAGATGCGTCCGTGTCTGCACTGCTCGTCACCGGCGGGGCGGGGTTCATCGGCTCGAACTTCGTCCGCCACGTCCTCGACCGCACCGATCACTCGGTGACCGTCCTCGACCTCCTCACCTACGCCGGGAACCGGGCGTCCCTCGACGGGCTCCCGCCCGAGCGGTTCTCGCTGGTGGTGGGGGACATCCGTGACGCCGCGACCGTCGACCCGCTGGTGGCCGGGGCCGACGCGGTGGTGCACTTCGCGGCCGAGTCGCACAACGACAACTCGCTCCGCGACCCCTCGCCGTTCCTGACGACCAACATCATGGGCACCTACACGCTGCTCGAGGCGGTCCGGAAGCACGGCACGCGCTACCACCACATCTCGACCGACGAGGTGTACGGCGACCTCGAGCTCGACGACCCGGAGCGCTTCACCGAGCGCACGCCGTACAACCCGTCGAGCCCCTACTCCGCGACCAAGGCCGGCTCCGACCTCCTGGTGCGCGCCTGGGTCCGCTCGTTCGGCGTGCGGGCGACGATCAGCAACTGCTCGAACAACTACGGGCCCTACCAGCACGTGGAGAAGTTCATCCCGCGCCAGATCACGAACGTCCTCGACGGCACCCGCCCCAAGCTCTACGGCGCGGGCACGAACGTGCGCGACTGGATCCACGCCGACGACCACAGCTCGGCGGTGCTCACCATCCTGGACGCCGGCGTGATCGGCGAGACCTACCTCGTCGGCGCGGACGGCGAGCGGGACAACCGCCAGGTCGTGGAGACGATCCTCGGCCTGATGGGGCAGCCGACGGACGCGTACGACCTGGTCACCGACCGGGCCGGGCACGACCTGCGCTACGCCATCGACTCCACCCGGCTGCGGACCGAGCTGGGCTGGTCGCCGACGTACGGCGACTTCACCGCCGGCCTGGAGGCCACCGTCGGCTGGTACCGGGAGAACGAGGCCTGGTGGCGGCCGCAGAAGGCCCGCACGGAGGCGCAGTACGCGGCGCAGGGCCAGTGAGCCCGGCCGACGCGCCGGGGCTGCCCACGGGCACCGTCTCGGCGACGGAGATCCCCGGGCTGCTCGTGGTCGAGCTCGCCGTGCGCGGCGACAACCGCGGGTGGTTCAAGGAGAGCTGGCAGCGGACGAAGATGGTGGCCGACGGCCTGCCCGACTTCGGTCCGGTGCAGAACAACGTCTCGTTCAACACGGCCACCGGCGTCACCCGTGGCATCCACGCCGAGCCCTGGGACAAGTACGTCACCGTGGCCAGCGGGCGGGTCTTCGGGGCCTGGGTCGACCTGCGTCCCGGCCCGACCTTCGGCGTCGCCGTGACCCTCGAGGTCGGTCCCGACCGGGCCGTCTTCGTGCCGCGCGGCGTGGGCAACGCGTTCCAGACGCTGGAGGACGCGACGGCGTACTCGTACCTGGTGAACGACCACTGGAGCGCGGCGGCGAAGGACTCGTACACGTTCCTCAACCTGGCCGACGAGACGGTCGACATCGCGTGGCCGATCCCGCTGGCCGACGCCGAGCTGTCCGACGCCGACCGGCACCACCCGCGCCTGGCCCAGGTGACGCCCATGCCGCCGCGGCCGATGCTGGTCGTCGGCGCCCACGGCCAGCTCGGCCGGGCGCTGACGGCCGCGTTCCCGGGGGCCGTGGCCGTGGGCCGCGACGTCCTCGACCTCGCGGACCCGGCCTCGGTGGCCGCCTTCGACCTCGCGCCGTACGGGGTCGTCGTCAACGCGGCGGCGTACACCGCCGTCGACGCGGCCGAGACGCCCGACGGCCGGACCTCGGCGTGGGCGACGAACGTGACCGGTCTCGCCGCGCTCGTCGAGAAGGTCCGCCGGAGCCGCGCGACGCTCGTGCACGTCAGCTCCGACTACGTCTTCGACGGCACCCGGGAGCTCCACCCCGAGGACGAGCCGCTGTCGCCGCTCGGCGTCTACGGCCAGACCAAGGCCGCGGGCGACGGGCTCGTGGCGACGCTGCCGCGTCACCTGCTGCTGCGGACGAGCTGGGTGGTGGGCGAGGGGCGCAACTTCGTCACCACGATGGCCGGCCTCGCCGACCGCGGCGTCTCGCCGTCGGTCGTCGACGACCAGCACGGGCGCCTGACCTTCACCTCCGAGCTGGTCCGGGCGGTCCGGCACCTGCTGGACACGAACGCCCCCTCGGGGACGTACAACGTCACGAACGCCGGGCCCGTGCAGACGTGGGCCGACATCGCCCGCGCCGTGTTCGTGCTCCGCGGGCGGGACCCCGAGGACGTGACGCCGGTGTCGACCGAGGCCTACGGGGCGGGGAAGCAGCTCGCGCCCCGGCCCCGCCACAGCGCCCTCGACCTCGCACGGCTGGAGGCCACGGGCTTCGTGCCGGAGGACGCCTCGGCCGCCCTGCGCCGCTACGTCGCCGGGTAGGACGCGCTCTCCAGCAGCTCCGGGGCGACCGGTGCCCGCGTCCGGATGAGCAGGGCGCCGACGACCAGCAGGACGCCGAAGGTCGCGACCAGGAAGAAGCCGCCCATCGAGGCCATGTTGTCGACCGACATGCCGCCCAGCGCGGCCCCGGTGGCGACGCCGGCCGACATGCCGGTGCCGGTCCATCCCAGGGCCTCGGTGAGCCGTACGGGCGGCACGGACGTCTGGACGACACTGACCGAGGCGATCAGGGTGGGGGCGATGGCGAAGCCGCTGACCGTCAGCAGCACGGCGAGCAGCCAGGCCGGGCCGACGAAGGGCATCGGGAGCAGCGTGACGGCCAGCACGGCGGCGCCGATCCGGTAGCGGACGAGCGGAGCGCGACGCCAGGCGACCAGGCCGGCGAGGAAGCCGGCCACGAGGGAGCCGGCGGCCCAGCACATGAGGAGCAGGCCGGAGGCGCCGAGGACGTCGCGCTCGCGGGCGAACGCGACCACGACGACCTCCATGCTGCCGAAGACGCCGCCGCAGGCCCAGGACGCGAGCACCACCATGACGAGCAGGCGGACCGGCAGCCGGGTCGTGTGGTCGGCCGCGTGCAGCCGGGGCCGCCGCGGCGGCTCCGTCGACCGCTGGACGGCCAGGAGGAGCGACCCCAGCACCCCGACGACCGCGCAGACCACGAGGCCGGCAGCGGGGTCGACCGTGGTCGCCAGGAACGTCACCAGCACGGGCCCCACGACGAAGGTGAGCTCGTCGATGACGGCCTCGATGGCGAAGGCGGTGTCGAGCAGCGGCGAGTCGCGCAGCCGGTGGGTCCAGCGGGCCCGCACCGAGCTCCCGGTCGGGGTGAAGCACAACCCGGCGACCAGTGCGCCGGCGAGCGTCAGGGCCAGCGGCCAGCGACGGTCCACCGAGACCACCACCAGCGAGACGCCGGCGGCGTAGCCCAGCGCGGTCCCCACGAGGACCCGCGCCTGACCGGCGCGGTCCATGACGCGCCCCCACAGGGGTGCGGCGACGGCGCCGGCGACCGTGACGGCGGCGGCCACGATGCCGGCCCGGCCGAACGAGCCGCTGGTCAGCGAGACGAGCAGCACGATGCCGATGCCCGTCATCGACTGGGGCAGGCGGGCCACGAACCCGGTGAGGCTGAACGCCCGCGCCGCGGGGTCGCCGAGGACCGTCGCGTACGCCGCGAACCGTGACTCCCGATGCACCCGCCGACCCCCTTCCACCTCGTCCGGCCCGCCACGATAGGACGCCGTCCCGACAACCAGCCGCGTGGCAGGATCGGCGCGTGCCCGACCCTGCCGCATCCCCGGCCACCGCCCCGTACGACGCGCTGCTGCTGGTCTCGTTCGGTGGTCCCGAGCAGCCCGCCGACGTCATGCCCTTCCTCGAGAACGTGACCCGCGGCCGCGGGATCCCGCGCGAGCGCCTCGCCGACGTGGCCCACCACTACGACGACTTCGGCGGCCGCAGCCCGATCAACGACCAGTGCCGCGAGCTGCTCGCCGCGCTGCGGGCCGAGCTCGACGCCCGCGAGATCGACCTGCCGCTCTACTGGGGCAACCGCAACTGGGACCCGTTCCTGGGTCCCGAGGTCGAGCGCCTGGCCGCCGGCGGGCACCGCCGCGTGGTCGCCGTGCTGACCAGCGCGTACCCGTCGTACTCGTCGTGCCGGCAGTACCGGGAGAACCTCTTCGACGCGTTCGACCCGCACGCCGCCGCCGGCGTCACGGTCGACAAGATCCGGCACTACTCCGACCACCCGGGCTTCGTCGCCGCCTCGGTCGACGCGACCGACGCCGCGCTCAACGAGCTCGGCGACCTGGCCGACGACGCCCGCCTCGTCTTCATGACCCACTCCATCCCGACCGCGATGGCGACCACCTCCGGGCCAACCCCGCGCAGCGCCGACGGCGGCTACGTCGACTGGCACCTCGCCGTGGCGGCGGCGGTCACCCGCGGCGTCGAGCAGCGACGGGGCCGCTCGTACGCCTTCGACCTCGCCTTCTGCTCCCGCTCCGGCCCGCCCAGCCAGCCGTGGCTGGAGCCCGACGTCAACGACCACCTGGCCGAGCTGAAGCAGGCCGGCGTCGGCGCGGTCGTGCTCGTCCCCATCGGCTTCGTGTCCGACCACATGGAGGTCATCTACGACCTCGACACCGAGGCGGTGGAGACCGCGCGCGAGCTCGGGCTGCCGCTCGCCCGGGCCGCGACGGCCGGCACGCACCCCGCCTTCGTGGGCGCGCTGGTCGACCTGGTGCTCGAGCGCGCGGCCGCGGCCCGCGGCGAGGAGCCGGAGCGGCCGGTCGTCGAGGGCGGGGCGGTGGGCTGGTACGACTGCCAGCCGGACTGCTGCACCAACCTGCGCGACCCCACGCGCAGGGCGCTCTGCCAGCAGGTTCCGCAGCCCGCCTGAGCGCATCCCCCTCCTCCGGGAATTTTCTGCCCCGGTATCCGTTGGAGGGTCCGCGGCAGCAACGGCCGGGCCAGCGTCGTGAAGACAGCCCGCCGGGTGCGCCGCATGTGGTACACATGCGCTGCCCATCCGCCGCAGCGCTGCAGCAGCTGGGCACGTGATGCCTGTGAAAGGTGACAAGAGGACCTGATGGCGACCGACTACGACGCCCCGCGCAAGACCGAGGAAGAGCTCAACGAAGACAGCATCGAGGAGCTGAAGACCCGCCGGAACGACAAGAACTCCGGCAAGGTCGACGAGGACGAGACAGAGGCGGCCGAGGCCTTCGAGCTGCCCGGTGCCGACCTGTCCCACGAGGAGCTGACGGTGCGGGTCCTCCCGCGCCAGTCCGACGAGTTCACGTGTGCCGGGTGCTTCCTGGTCCGGCACCGCAGCCAGATCGCCGAGGAGCGCAAGAACGGCGACGCCTACTGCTTCGACTGCGCCGGATAGTTCTTCCTGCTCGCGCCCGGTCGCGCCCCCTGGGCAACGCCGGGCTGCCCCGCACGTCACGTCACCGTCCTCCCTCGCGGAGGGCGGTGACGCGTGTTTTCGGGCCGGTACGGTGAAGCGGTGCGTTTCCGCGAGCGGGTCCGGGTCCCGCCGAGCTGGTGGGTGCTGGCCGTGCTGTTCGCGGCGACGCTCGCCGTCGCCTTCGGCTTCTACCTCGGCCGCGGGTTCGCCCTGGCCGTCGGCCTGCCCGCGTTCGTGTTCGTCGGGCTGGGCTTCCTGGCCGCCTCGTACGTCATCGAGGTCGACGAGACCGAGCTCCGCGTCGGCCGGGCCGTGATCGGGCGCGACTGGGTCGGCGCGGTCGTCCCGCTGGACGTCGCCGCCACCCGTACCCGGACCGAGACCGGCGCCGACGCCCGCGCCCACCTCGTGCTGCGCCCCTGGGTGTCGACCACGGTGGAGATCGCCCTCGACGACCCGGCCGACCCCGTCCCGTACTGGCTCGTGGCCACCCGTCGGCCCGGTGCGCTCGCCGCGGCGCTGGGCTGGGTGCCCGATCCCGACGCGAAGCCGCAGGGCTCGCGCCGTGGCTGACGACATCGGGGTCGAGGTCGAGGTCGCGCTGGTGCGGCTCGACCCGGACCTGCCCGTCCCCGCGTACGCGCACCCCGACGACGCCGGGGCCGACCTGCACAGCGCCGAGGACCTCGTGCTCGGCCCGGGGGAGCGGCGTCTGGTCCGGACGGGCGTCGCGCTCGCGCTGCCCGAAGGCCACGCGGGCTTCGTCCACCCCCGCTCGGGCCTCGCCCACCGGCACGGCCTGACGGTCGTCAACGCGCCCGGCACGGTCGACGCCGGCTACCGCGGCGAGGTCTGCGTCAACCTGCTCAACACCGACGCCCGGGTGCCGGTCTCCATCGCGCGCGGCGACCGCATCGCCCAGCTCGTGGTCCAGCGGGTCTCGCACGCGCGGTTCGTGGTGACGGACGTGCTGCCCGGATCCGCCCGGGGCACCGGCGGCCACGGCTCCACCGGGGGCTGAGCCGACCGGGCTCGCGCGGGCGGCGGGACGCGGGCGGATCCAGGCTAAGGTCGTCGGCGACAACGAGGCGGTCCGCCGGACCACCCAGCCGTACGCCGTGGGACGAGGAGTGGTCGCGTGATCTTCGGGCGCAAGAAGAAGGCCCGGTCGGGCGAGGACGAGACCGAGGTGGAGTCCGTCGAGGCGGAGACCACCGAGGACGAGGTCGAGCGCGAGGACGCGGTCGACGGCGACGCCCCCGAGCCCAGCGACGACGACGCGACGGAGACGTCGGTCGCGGACGGCCTCGACACGGAGGCGCTGGACGCGACCGAGTGGCGGACCGACGGCCCCTTCGAGGTCGCCGAGCTGGCCGGCACGGACGACGACCTCAGCGACGACCAGCCGCGCATCGACCTCGGCAGCATCATCGTGACCCCGGTGCCCGGCTCGGAGCTGCGGCTGCAGGTCAACGAGACCCAGGACATCGTCTCGGCGATGCTCGTGCTGCCGGTGACGGCGCCCGCGACGAACGGCGCGCAGCCCGAGGTCGTCGGCAGCTCCGCGCTGGAGCTGAGCGCGTACGCCGCTCCCCGCAGCGGAGGCCTGTGGGCCGAGCTGCGCGACGAGATCTCCGAGGCCGCGGCCGAGGTGGGCGGGTCGGCCGAGCTGGCCGCCGGACCGTTCGGCGTCGAGCTGCGCCGGCTGCTCCCCGTGACCACGCCCGACGGCGAGCAGGGCTACCAGCCCTCGCGCATGTGGGTGGCCGAGGGGCCGCGCTGGCTCCTGCGCGGCATCGTCTACGGCCAGGCCGCCATCGAGAGCGACGAGGACGACCCGGCCGTGGCTGCCGTGCTGGCCGCGTTCCGCGAGGTCGTCGTCCGCCGGGGCGACGAGGCCATGGCGCCCGGCGACCTGCTGCCGATGTCCATGCCCGCGGACCTGCAGCCCGCCGAGTGATGCCCGCCCGACTTCGGCTGCCGGCACCACGGGTTGGCGGACGGTGGGATGCTGGAGCGATCGACGACCCCGTGCGGAGGATGCTTCATGGGTAAGGAGAACGTGCTGCAGCGGGCGCTGCGACGTCTGGCGACGTCCAACGCCGAGCTCGAGTCCGAGGACCTGCAGCGCAACGTCCGTCAGGAGGGCGCCGTCCCCATCGGCACCTGCCAGGACCGCGAGCAGGTGTGCCTCACCGGGACGGTCTCCGCGATCACGCTGAGCCCCCGCGCCGGTCACCCGGCGCTCGAGGTCGAGCTGCGCGACGGCTCGGGCGGCGTGACCCTGGTCTGGCTCGGCCGGCGGCAGATCCCGGGCATCGACGCGGGCCGCACGCTCAAGATCCAGGGTCGGATCAGCTGCCACGAGGGTCGCCGGCTGGTCTACAACCCGCGGTACGAGCTGCTCCCGACGCCGACCGCTTCGTGACCGAGGCCCCTCGGGCCGCGGCGGCCGACGCCGCCGACGTGACGCCCGCCGCGGCGGAGCGACCGCAGTTCCGCTACGTCGAGGAGCTGGTCCGGCACGAGCTCAGCCGGACCCTCGGGGGCGTGCGGGGGATGGTCGAGGCGGCGCTGCCGTTCGTCGGCTTCACCGTCGCCTGGGTCAGCTCGCGGAACCTCTACCTGTCGCTCGGCGTCGCCCTCGGCACCGCGCTGGTGCTGGCCGTCGTCCGGCTCGTGCAGCGGTCCTCGCTGAAGTTCGTCGCCCAGGCCGTCGTGCCGACCGCGATCGCCGCGATCATCGCCACCCGGACCGGTCGGGCCGAGGACGTGTTCCTGCCCGGCATCCTCTACAACGGCGCGCTGGCCGTCGTCTCGCTGCTCACCGTCGCGATCCGCCGGCCGCTCATCGGCTTCGTCGTGGGGGCCGCGCTCGAGGACCCGACCGGGTGGATCAAGGACCGCGCGCTCGTGCGGATGAGCTCGCGCCTCACGCTGGTGCTCGCCGTGCCGTACGTGCTCCGCTTCGTCGTCCAGCTCCCGCTCTTCCTCTCCGGGAAGGTCGTCTGGCTGGCCGTGGCCAAGGTCGCGCTGGGCTGGCCGCTCCTGCTCGCGGCCCTGTTCGTCATCGGTCTGCTGCTCTCCCGGGGCCGCACGCCCATCGAGGGCGCGGGCTCGCCGGCCGTCCCGTCGGTCGAGGAGGGCCCCGGGCTGTCCCGGGGATCGACCGCCTAGGCGCTCGTCCGGAAGAGTTCCGCTTCTGCGTGACAGATGTGACAGAAGTGGCGAAGGTCACGGTCTGGTCCGCGCGATCTTCTCAGATCTGGCTCAGCCGTGAGGCAGCATGAATGCGCGCCGCTGGCCACCAGGCCCGGCCGTGAACGGAGCTTTGCCTTGATTCCTTTCCCCCGCCCCCTCCGCACCGTCGCCGCGCTGGCGATCGCCGGACTGGTCTCTGCCAGCCTGGTCCCGGCGAGCACGGCCGGTGCCGACGTCACGACCGTGTCGGTCAACAACTTCAGGACGGGCTGGGACCAGAACGAGTCCGGCCTGGCCCCGTCCGACGCCTCGGCTCCCGACTTCGGCCAGCTCTTCGCGACCAAGCTCGACGGGCAGATCTACGCCCAGCCGATCCTGGCCAAGGGCGTCCTGCTCGCGGTCACGGAGCAGGACAAGGCGTACGGCCTCGACCCGGTCACAGGGGCCATCAAATGGACCCGTGACGTCGGGCCCGAGTGGGCAGCCTCGAACATCGGCTGCGGCGACCTGGTCCCGGACATCGGCATCACCGCCACCCCGGTGGTCGACCAGGACACGGGCACGGCGTACTTCACCGCGAAGGTCGACGACGGCAAGAACGGCGACAACCCGCACTGGTACATGCACGCGATCGACGTCACCAGCGGCAAGGAGCGGGCGGGCTTCCCGACCACGATCAAGGGCTCCGCGGACAACGACGACGACATCGACTTCAACCCCAAGACCGCCATGCAGCGGCCCGGGCTGCTGCTCCTGGACGGGGTGGTGTACGCGGGCTTCGCGAGCCACTGCGACCACGGGCCGTACGTCGGCTACGTCATCGGCGTGAACGCCACGACCGGCAAGCAGACGGCGATGTTCGCGACCGAGACCGGGAGCTCGAAGGCGGGCGCCGGCATCTGGCAGTCGGGCGGCGGCCTCGTCTCCGACGGCAAGGGCCAGATCATCTTCGCCACCGGCAACGGCGTCTCGCCGTCGCCGCGTGCCGGGAACAAGCCGCCGGGTCAGCTGGCGGAGTCGGTCGTGCGCGTGGAGGTGCAGGCGAACGGCACGCTCAAGGCCACCGACTTCTTCTCGCCGGTGAACAACAGCAACCTCGACACCGACGACACCGACCTGGGCTCGGGCGGGCCGATGGCCATCCCGGACGGCTACGGCACCAAGGACCACCCCCACCTGCTCGTCGAGGTCGGCAAGGACGGGCGCGTGTTCCTGCTCGACCGCGACGACCTGGGCGGCAGCGGCCAGAAGGCCGGCAAGAAGGACGACGTGCTGCAGACCGGCGGCCCGTACAAGGGCGTCTGGGGCTACCCGGCGTTCTGGGGGGGCGACGGCGGCTACGTCTACATGACGACCAACCGCGGCCCGCTCTCGGCCTTCAAGATCGGCGTCTCGGGCTCGGGCAAGCCGGCCCTCAGCCGGACCGGGACGACCTCCTCGAACTTCGGCTACACCTCCGGGTCGCCGATGGTCACCTCGAACGGCAAGAACTCGGGCTCGGCGCTGGTCTGGGTCGTCTACAGCAAGGGCCCGGCCGGCGACGGCGGTCAGCTGCGGGCCTACGACGCCGTGCCGAACAAGGGCAAGATGACGTTGCGCTACTCGGCGCCGATCGGGACGGCCACCAAGTTCTCCGTGCCCGCCACCAACAACGGCCGCGTGTACGTCGCGAACCGGTCCGGGTCGGTCTACGGGTTCGGGCGGCCGACCACCATCGCCCTGGCCAGCACGCCGACCGACTTCGGCATGGTCGCGGTCAAGAAGACCGTGACCAAGCAGGTCACCGTCACGGCCAAGCGCACGGTCAAGCTCACCAAGATCAGGACCGACGCCCCGTTCACCGCGGCCAAGGTCAAGCTGCCCGTGACCCTGAAGGCCGGCGCCACGCTCACCGTGCCCGTGACGTACAAGCCCACGAGCCCCGTGTCGGAGTCGGGCGCCATCTCGTTCGTGACCACGACGGGAACGTTCGCCTTCGACCTGCACGGTGCCGGAACCGAGGACGGGCTGCTGTCCGACCCCTCGACGCTGGACTTCGGCGAGGTGCCGGTCGGCGGCAAGGTGACGCTCGACGCCAGCATCACCAACAGCGGGTCCACCACCACGACGATCAACGCCGCGACCGGGCCGAAGGGCCCGTTCAGCACGGACTCGCTGCCCGACGCGGGCACCAAGCTGGGCGCGGGCAACTCCGTGTCGGTGCCGATCTCCTTCGAGCCGACGGCGGCGGGCAAGTTCAGCACCACGCTGGTGGTCAAGTCCTCGACCGGCGACGTCACCGTCCCGATCACGGGCACCTCGATCAAGGGCAACGCGCAGCTGACCATCACGCCCGGCACGCTGCAGTTCGGCTCGGTGCAGGTGGGGAAGTCGGTGACGAAGAACTTCGACATCACCAACACCGGCAACCTGCTGCTGACGCTCACCAAGGCGGCACCGCCGACGGCGCCGTTCCTGGTGCCGGACCCGGTGTCCGAGGGGCAGCAGATCGAGCCGGGTGACGTCATCCACCAGTCGGTCACGTTCACCCCGACCAAGACCGGTGCGTTCGACGGCACCTACTCGATCACGGGGAACGACGGCCAGGGGGCGCACCTGATCTCGGTCCACGGCACCGCGGTCACGAAGCCCGTCACCCACGCCATCACCGGCCTGGGCAAGTGCGTCGACGTCCGCAAGGGCAAGACGAAGAACGGGACGGCGGTCCAGCTGTACACCTGCAACCAGACCGACTCGCAGACCTGGGTGCAGGACGGCAGCACGCTGAAGTCCCTCGGCAAGTGCCTGGACGTCAAGGGCGGTTCGACCAAGAACAAGGCCAAGGTCCAGCTGTGGGGCTGCAACGGCAGCGCCGCGCAGGACTGGAAGGTCGGCGACGACAGCTCGTTGGTCAACACCAAGTCGGGCCGCTGCCTCGACGTGCCGGACGGCAAGGCGAAGAACAAGGTCCAGCTCTGGATCTACAACTGCAACGGCTCCGACGCCCAGCGCTGGTCGCTGGACGGCTGAGTCGCCTGCACCGCTCGACCTGACGGCGGCGCACCGGGGTCTCCCCGGTGCGCCGCCGCTTTTCTTGAACTGGCAACGAGGTAGGAGTTTCTCAGGCACCATGGTCCCGCAGCGTCCGGTAGGGGGTACCGGAGCTCGGGGGATCGGGGAACACTCATGCCTGCCAAGGCTCACTACTCACGCGCGCTCGTCGGGAGCCTGCTGATCGGGCTGGTGTCGGCGTTCGTCGCCGTCGCCTCGCCGGCGCAGGCCGACCTCACCACGGTCTCCGTGGACACGCTGCGCACCGGCTGGGACGCCAACCAGCCCAAGCTCACGCCGTCGGACGTGACGGCCCAGGACTTCGGCCAGCTGTTCGCGACCCAGCTCGACGGACAGGTCTACGGTCAGCCCGTCGTGGCGAAGAACACGCTGCTCGCCGTCACCGAGAACGACAAGGCGTACGGGCTCGACCCCGTGTCGGGTGCCGTGCGCTGGACCCGCAACATCGGCACGCCCTGGTCCGTCGCCCCGATCGGGTGCGGCGACCTCGTCCCGAACATCGGCATCACGTCGACCCCGGTGGTCGACCCCGCGACGGGGACGGCCTACTTCACCGCCAAGGTGGACGACACGGCCAACCCCGACCACCCGCGCTGGGAGCTGCACGGCATCGACATCACGACCGGCGTCGAGCGCTCGGGCTTCCCGACGATCATCACCGGCTCGCCGGACAACGACCCGGGCACCACCTTCTCCCCGCGCACGCAGCTCCAGCGCACCGGCCTGCTGCTCATGGACGGCGTCGTCTACCTGGGCTTCGGCAGCCACTGCGACGTCCACCCGTTCACGGGCTACGTCATGGGCTTCGACGCCACGAGCGGCAAGAAGACCGCGATGTGGGCGGCCCAGACCGGGGGCACGAACGGCGCCGGGATCTGGCACGCGGGCGGCGGCCTCGTCTCCGACGGGCCGGGGCGCATCATCCTGGCCACCGGCAACGGTGTCTCGCCGGCCAAGGGCCCGGGCTCCGCCGTCCCGAACAACCTCTCGGAGTCGGTCGTCCGGCTGCAGGTGCAGGCGGACAAGACGCTCAAGGGCGTCGACTTCTTCTCCCCGGTCAACAACACGTTCCTCGACACCGACGACACCGACCTCGGCTCCGGCGGCCCGATGGCCGTCCCGGACGGCTACGGCACGGCCTCGTACCCGCACCTGCTCGTGCAGGGGGGCAAGGACGGGCGGGTCTTCCTGCTCGACCGGGACAACCTGGGCGGCATGGGCCAGGGTCCGAACGGGACCGACGCGGTGCTGCAGACCAGCGGCCCGTACAAGGGCACCTGGGGCCACCCCGCGTTCTGGGGCGGCAACGGCGGCTACGTCTACCTCGTCCCCAGCGAGGGTCCGCTCTCGGCGTTCAAGCTCGGTGCCTCGGGCGACGGCAAGCCGCTGCTGACCCGCACCGGGACGTCGGCGACCACCTTCGGCTTCAGCTCGGGCTCGCCCGTCGTCACCTCCACGGGCACGACCGCCGGCTCGGCGCTGGTCTGGGTCGTCTACAGCAAGGGCTCCAACGGCGCCAACGCGCAGCTGCAGGCGTACGACGCCGTTCCCGCCAAGGGGACGATGACGCTGCGCTACTCCGTGCCGATCGGGACGGCGTCGAAGTTCACCGTGCCGGCGACCGACAGCGGCCGCGTGTACGTGGGCACCCGCACCGGCACGGTGTTCGGCTTCGGCCGGCCCACCACCACCGCCGTCGCCGGGACGCCGACCGACTTCGGCCTGGTCCCCGTCGGCACGCCCGTCACCAAGCAGGTCACGGTCACGGCCACCAAGGCGGTGACCGTGACCGGCGTCAGCACGGCCACCCCGTTCGCCACCGGTGCGGTCACCCTGCCCGTGACGCTCGCGGCGGGGGCGACGCTCAAGGTGCCCGTGACGTTCCGGGCGACCTCCTCGGGCGCGGTCGCGGGAGCGCTGACCTTCGTCACGTCGTCGGGCACCTTCGCCTTCGGTCTCACGGGCTACGGCACCCAGGACGGACTGCGGTCCGACCCCGGGAGCCTCGACTTCGGCGACGTCCCGGTCCGCGGCAGCGTGACGGCCAGCGTCAGCGTCTCCAACAGCGGCGCGACGGCGACCACGATCACCGGCGCCACGGCGCCGACCGGCACGTTCAGCTCCACGAGCCTCCCCGTCACCGGCACGACGCTCCAGCCGGGCGCCTCGGTGTCCGTCCCGGTCACGTACGCCCCGGGTGCGGCCGGTCCGACGACGTCGGAGGTCGTGGTGTCGTCCTCGACCGGGAACGTCCGCATCCCCGTCGTCGGGAACGGCGTCACCGGCTCGCCGAAGCTGACCCTGTCACCGCAGCAGGTCGACTTCGGCGACGTGGAGGTCGGGAAGTCGGTGAGCGAGTCGTTCGACCTGAGCAACACGGGCAACCTGCTGCTGACGCTGAGCAAGGCGGCACCGCCGACGGCCCCGTTCCTGGTGCCGAGCCCGGTGTCCGAGGGCCAGCCGATCGAGCCCGGCGACACCATCCCGCAGTCGGTCACGTTCGCCCCGACGAAGGCCGGCGCCTTCACCGGCAGCTACGTCATCACGGGCAACGACGGCCAGGGTGCGCAGACGGTCGACTTCACCGGCTACGGGGTGGTCACGCCCAAGGTCGGCACGATCAACGGGCTCGGCAACAAGTGCCTCGACATCCGGTCGGCCTCGCAGGCCGAGGGCACGGTCGTGCAGCTCTACACCTGCAACGGCTCGCGGGCCCAGAACTGGACCTTCCCCGGCGACGGCACCATCCGGGGCATCAACCGGTGCCTCGACATCGCCGGCAGCGCGACGACGAAGAACGCCAAGGTCCAGATCGGGCTGTGCAACGGCCGGGCGAGCCAGGCCTGGACGTACCGCGGCGGCTCCGCCTCCGCCCTTGTGAACACGGCCTCGGGCATGTGCCTCGACATGCCGGGCGGCAAGCCGGTCGACCGGATCCAGCTGCAGATCTACCCCTGCAACTGGAGCGCCGCCCAGAAGTGGTCGGTCCCGAGCTGATCGGGAGGCTGGCCTCCTCAGGTCACTGAAAAAGACGCAGCAACGGGGGCGGAGTGCCCGACGAGTGCGCGCTCCCGCACGTACGGGCGTCAGCTCGAGGTGCGTCAGCGCACACTCGCGAAGTCCTGCGACTTGTGGCGCCGGAGGTCACGCCCATCAGCTCGGCGCGTGACTTCTGGCGCCAGCGGTCACACAACCTCTCGAGCGGTACGCCTTCCCGGTCCGCAGTCGCCGAAACCCGGGATGGGGTACCGCTCGCGGTCAGAGAGCGGACTCGTGGATCGCCCGCTCCTCGTTGCTGCCCCTTTGCTTGTCGAGAGCCCGGCCACCGTTGGGCTGGGGCTCCAGGCGAAAGACGCAGCAACGCGGAGCGGGGCGACCGGCGAGTGTGCGCTCCCGCACGTACGGGCGGTCGGTCGAGGTGCGTCAGCGCACACTCGCGAAGTCCTACGACTTGTGGCGCCGGAGGTCACGCCCATCAGCTCGGCGCGTGACTTCTGGCGCCAGCGGTGACACAACCTCTCGAGCGGTACGCCTTCCCGGTCGCGAGTCACCGAAACCCGGGATGGGGTACCGCTCGCGGTCAGAGAGCGGACTCGTGGATCGCCCGCTCCTCGTTGCTGCGCCTTTGCTTGTCGAGAGCCCGGCCACCGTTGGGCTGGGGCTCCAGGCAAAAGACGCAGCAACGCGGAGCGGGGCGACCGGCGAGTGTGCGCTCCCGCACGTAGGGGCGGTCGGTCGAGGTGCGTCAGCGCACACTCGCGAAGTCCTACGACTTGTGGCGCCGGAGGTCACGCCCATCAGCTCGGCGCGTGACTTCTGGCGCCAGCGGTGACACAACCTCTCGAGCGGTACGCCTTCCCGGTCCGGAGTCGCCGAAACCCGGGATGGGGTACCGCTCGCGGTCAGAGAGCGGACTCGTGGATCGCCCGCTCTTCGTTGCTGCGCCTTTGCTTGTCGCCCGCGACTTTGTCGCCGCGAGGACTACAGACCCTGGGTCATCCGGGCCGGGGCGGCGAGGGAGGCGTCGACGACCCCGCCCTCGCGGGGGGACAGGACGTCGGCCAGCTCGCGCTCGTCGACCTGAGCGGTGACGAACAGCAGCTCGTCGCCGGCCTCGAGGGAACCGTCCGGGTCGGGCGCCTGCGTACGACCGTCGCGGATGATGGCGACGAGCACGGCGTCGCCGGGCCAGGTCTGGTCGCCGATGCGCGTGCCGGCCACGGGGCTCGAGGTGGGCAGGGTCATCTCGACCAGGCTCGACTCGCCCTCGTGGAAGGTCATGAGGCGGACGAGGTCGCCGACCGTGACCGCCTCCTCGACCAGCGCGGACATCAGCCGGGGCGTGGAGACGGAGACGTCGACGCCCCAGACCTCGTTGAACAGCCACTCGTTCTTCGGGTGGTTCACCCGGCCGACCGTCCGCGGCACGCCGAACTCGGTCTTGCAGAGCAGCGAGATGACGAGGTTGGCCTTGTCGTCACCCGTCGCGGCGATGGCCACGTCGCAGGTGTCGATGCCGGCCTCCTCCAGCGAGGAGAGCTCGCAGGCGTCGGCCAGCAGCCACTCGGCCTGGGGGAGCGTGTCGGACTTGATCGCCCGCGGGTCGCGGTCGATCAGCAGGATCTCGTGACCCTTCTCGACCAGCTCGGCGGCGATGGAGCGGCCGACGTTCCCGGCTCCGGCGATGACGACGCGCATGCTCACACTTCCTGGGGGGCGGCGGCGAGGACGTCCTCGACGCGGGCGAGGCTCGCGTCCTCGACGGCGGCGTAGACCAGGTCGCCGTCCTGGAAGATCGTGGTGTCCTTGGGGACCAGCGCCGACCCCATCCGGAAGAGGAAGGGGACGCGGGCGCCCGTGGCGTCCTCGATGTCGCGGACGGTGCGGCCGACCCAGGAACGGTCGACGTGCACCTCGATGATGCGGACCGAGCCCGACGGGTCGCGCCACAGGGGCTCCGAGCCGGCGGGCAGCAGACGGCGGAGGACCTGGTCCGCCGTCCAGCGGACGGTGGCGACCGTGGGGATGCCGAGCCGCTCGTAGACCTCGGCGCGTCCCGGGTCGTAGATGCGGGCCACCACGTTGTCGACGGCGAACGTCTCACGGACGACGCGCGCGGCCAGGATGTTGGAGTTGTCGCCGGAGGACACGGCGGCGAAGCCGTCCGCGCTCTCGATCCCGGCCTCGACCAGGACCTCGCGGTCGAAGCCGACGCCCTTGACCGTACGGCCGCCGAAGTCGGGCCCGAGTCGTCGGAACGCGTCCACGTCGACGTCGATCACCGCGACCGTGTGGCCCCGCTTCTCCAGCGAGCGCGCCAGGGTCGAGCCCACGCGGCCACAGCCCATGATCACGATGTGCACGCTGGCGAGTGTAGGGGAGCCGTGCTTCTCGGGTTTCCTGGCTAGAGTCATCGCTCGTGGTCCGACTCTCGGAGCTCAGCAAGCGCTTGCTCATCGGCCGCAAGCTCTCGAGCACTCAGCTCGGCGAGACGCTGCTCCCCAAGCGCATCGCGCTCCCGGTCTTCGCCTCGGACGCGCTCAGCTCGGTCGCGTACGCCCCCGACGAGATCCTCATCACGCTGTCGCTGGCCGGGCTCGCCGCGTACGCCTTCTCGTGGAAGATCGCGATCCTCGTCGCGGTCGTGATGCTCGTCGTGGTCGCCTCCTACCGCCAGAACGTGCACGCCTACCCCTCCGGCGGAGGCGACTACGAGGTCGCCACCGTCAACCTCGGGCCGAACGCCGGCCTGACCGTCGGCAGCGCCCTGCTCGTCGACTACGTCCTCACGGTCGCGGTGTCGATCTCCTCCGGCGTCCAGAACGCCAAGTCGGTCCCGCTGCTGCACTTCCTCGACGGGCACGAGGCGCTGGCGGCCAGCATCGCGGTGGTCGTCCTGGCCGCGCTCAACCTGCGAGGGGTGAGGGAGTCGGGCGGGCTCTTCGCCGTCCCCACGTACTGCTTCATGGCCGGCATGCTCGTGATGATCGGCTGGGGCCTCATCCGGATCCTGGTCCTCGGCGAGCCGCTGCGGGCCGAGAGCGCGCAGTACACGATCGAGGCGGAGCCGCGCTACGCCCAGTTCTCCGGCTTCCTCATGGTCGCGCTGCTGGCCCGGACCTTCTCGTCCGGCTGCGCGGCGCTGACCGGCGTCGAGGCCATCTCGAACGGCGTGCCCGCGTTCCAGAAGCCGAAGAGCAAGAACGCGGCGACCACGCTCCTGCTGCTCGGCACCGTCGCGGTGACGATGGTCATCGGCGTGATCGTGCTGGCCAACCTCACCGGCCTGCGGCTCATCGACGAGGGCCGCTCGCACTACCTGCTGAACGGCCAGCGCGTCGACGTCATCGAGAAGACCGGCATCGCGCAGTTGGCCGACGTGGTCTTCAACGACTTCCGCCCCGGCTTCTACTTCGTCATCGCGGCGACGTTCATCATCCTGTTCCTGGCCGCGAACACCGCCTTCAACGGCTTCCCGGTGCTCGGCTCCATCCTGGCCAAGGACGGCTACCTGCCGCGCCAGCTGCACACGCGCGGCGACCGGCTGGCGTACAGCAACGGCATCGTCGTCCTCTCGGCCCTGGCGATCGTGCTGATCGTGGCCTTCAAGGCTGACGTCACCGCCCTGATCCAGCTGTACGTGGTCGGGGTGTTCGTCTCCTTCACCGTGAGCCAGACCGGGATGCTGCGCCACTGGACCCGGCACCTGAAGACGGAGCGGGACCCGGCCGCCCGCGCGCGCATGAAGCGGTCCCGCGTGATCAACGGCGTGGGCCTGACGATGACCGGCACGGTCCTGGTGATCGTGCTGCTGAGCAAGTTCACCCAGGGGGCCTACATCGCCATCATCGCGATGGCCGTGATCTTCCTGCTGATGAAGGGCATCCGCCGCCACTACGAACACGTGGCCGAGGAGACAGCGCTCGTGCCGGGCGAGGACCGGATGCTCCCGGCGCGGGTCCGGGGCGTCGTCCTGGTCAGCAAGCTGCACAAGCCGACCATGCGGGCGATCGCGTTCGCCAAGGCGTCGCGGCCGAGCTCGCTGGAGGCGGTCACGGTCTCGGTCGACGAGGAGGAGACGCAGCGCCTCGTGGAGCAGTGGGACGAGGCCGGGATCACCGTGCCGCTCAAGGTGATCGCGTCGCCGTACCGGGAGGTGACGACGCCGATCCTGCGCTACGTGAAGAGCCTGCGCACCGAGAACCCGCGCGACATCGTCACCGTCTACATCCCCGAGTACGTCGTGGGGCACTGGTGGGAGCAGATCCTGCACAACCAGAGCGCGTTCCGGCTGAAGACCCGGCTGCTCTTCACCCCGGGTGTGATGGTCACGTCGGTGCCGTTCCTGCTGCGGTCCTCCGACCTCGCCCGCAAGCGGATCCACCGCGAGACCGAGGCGGAGGCGCAGCGGCGCAGCTACCTCCAGTGAGCTCCGTGCGAGCAGCCGGGCAGGTCGTGGGTCCGGTCGAGGTCGGCCCGGTCGCGCACGGCGGCCACTGCGTCGCCCGGCTCGACGTCGGCGACGGCGGTCCCGGGCGGGTGGTCTTCGTCCGGCACGCGCTACCCGGCGAACGGGTCCTGCTGACGCTGACCGACACGAGCCACGCCCGCTTCTGGCGCGCCGACGCCACCGAGGTGCTAGACGCCTCGCCCGAGCGCGTCGCCCCGCCCTGCCGGGTCGCCGGGCCGGGGCTGTGCGGCGGGTGCGACTGGCAGCACGCGAGCCGGGTCGAGCAGCGCCGGCTCAAGACCGCCGTGGTCGCCGAGCAGCTGCAGCGCCTCGCCGGCCTGACCTGGACGGGCGAGGTCGAGGCCGTGCCGGTGCCGGGCTCGACCACCGACGACGGGCTCGGCTGGCGCACCCGGATGCGCTACCACGCGGACGACGACGGACGGGCCGCGCTGCGGGTGCACCGTTCCAACGACCTCGTCGCGATCCCCGAGGGCGGCTGCCCGATCGCCTCGCCGCGGACGCCGACGGTCACCGGACAGAGCTGGAGGCCCGGCGCCGAGGTCGTCGCGGGCGGGACGCCGACCGGTTCCGCGCTGGTCGTCGACCGGCGGGTCGTCGCGACGACCGGCGACGCCGACCCGGACGGGGGGCTCACCGAGACCGTGCACGAGCGGGCGTACGCGGTCCCGCCCGGCGGCTTCTGGCAGGTGCACCCGGCCGCGGCATCGGTCCTCGTCGACGCCGTGCTCGCCGGGCTCGCCCCCGCAGCGGGGGAGCGCGCGTTCGACCTCTACTGCGGGGTCGGACTCTTTGCCGGCGCGCTGGCGGACGCCGGCTGCCAGGTCTGGGGGCTCGAGTCGGGCCGGGCCGCGGTGGCCGCCGCCCGCCGGAACCTCGCCGACCTCGGTCCCCGCGCCCGCTTCACCGCCGACGACGTCGAGCGCGCGCTGCCGCGGCTGCCGGAGGACGTCGACCTCGTCGTGCTGGACCCGCCGCGGTCCGGGGCGGGTGCGAAGGTCGTGCGGGAGATCGTCCGGCGTCGGCCGCGCGCGATCGCGTACGTCGCCTGCGACCCGGCCGCCCTGGCCCGCGACCTCGCCGGCGCGGCGCAGCACGGCTACGCCCCCACGAGCATCCGCGGCTTCGACCTGTTCCCGATGACCCAGCACGTCGAGTGCGTGGTGGTCCTGGAGCCCGACGCCGAGAACGGGGAAGTTCCGGCCGCTCAGTAGCGGTCGGATCTTTCCCGTTGTCCGCCGGGCACCCGGTCAGGCAACCCTTACCGGCCCTCCGGAACGTCGTTGAGGGACGCTTGACCTCCGCGGGCGTCACGCCACGCGTGATATCTTGACGTCAAGATACTTTTGGTTGGCAAGGAGGCCTGATGAGTGTGGACAGCTTCGGCGCGAAGGCGACGCTGCAGGTGGGTGAGCAGTCGTACGAGATCTTCCGGCTGGACGCGGTCGAGGGCGCCGAGACCCTCCCGTACAGCCTGAAGATCCTGCTGGAGAACCTGCTCCGGACCGAGGACGGCGCGAACATCACCGCCGACCACATCCGGACGCTGGCCGGCTGGGACGCCGACGGGCAGCCGGCGGACGAGATCCAGTTCACCCCGGCCCGGGTGATCATGCAGGACTTCACCGGCGTGCCCTGCGTGGTCGACCTGGCCACCATGCGCGAGGCCATGGCCGAGCTCGGTGGCGACGCGACCAAGATCAACCCGCTCGCGCCGGCCGAGCTGGTCATCGACCACTCGGTGATCGCCGACGTCTTCGGCACGGCCGACGCGTTCAGCCGCAACGTCGAGATCGAGTACGGCCGCAACCGCGAGCGCTACCAGTTCCTGCGCTGGGGCCAGACCGCGTTCGACGACTTCAAGGTCGTCCCGCCCGGCACCGGCATCGTCCACCAGGTCAACATCGAGCACCTCGCCCGCGTGATCTTCACCCGCCCCAAGAACGGCGTGCTGCAGGCCTACCCCGACACCTGCGTCGGCACCGACTCGCACACGACCATGGTCAACGGCCTGGGCGTCGTGGGCTGGGGCGTCGGCGGCATCGAGGCCGAGGCGGCCATGCTCGGCCAGCCCGTGTCGATGCTCATCCCGCGCGTCGTCGGCTTCAAGCTCAGCGGCAGCCTGCCGGAGGGCGCCACCGCGACCGACCTGGTGCTGACCATCACCGAGATGCTGCGCCAGCACAAGGTGGTGGGCAAGTTCGTCGAGTTCTACGGGCCCGGCGTCTCCGCCGTCCCGCTGGCCAACCGCGCCACGATCGGCAACATGAGCCCGGAGTACGGCTCGACCATCGCCGTGTTCCCGATCGACTCCAAGACGACCGACTACCTGCGCCTCACCGGCCGCGACGAGCACCAGATCGCGCTCGTCGAGGCATACGCGAAGGAGCAGGGTCTCTGGCACGACGACGACCACGAGCCGCGCTTCTCCGAGTACCTCGAGCTCGACCTCGGCACGATCGTGCCGAGCATCGCCGGCCCGAAGCGCCCGCAGGACCGCGTGATCCTGACCCAGGCCAAGCAGGGCTTCCGCGAGGCGCTCGCCGCGTACGTGGACGACGAGCCCGTCCCCGCGCCGTCGGCCACCGCCGACCAGGCCGCGCCGAACGTCGACGCGGGCAAGCTGAACGGCTACGACGAGTCGGTCGCGGAGACCTTCCCGGCCTCCGACCCGGTGAGCTCGAGCGAGAGCGGGGAGAGCGAGCCGCACGAGTTCGGCGAGGGCGTCGCGGCCGACATCGGCCGGCCCAGCCGCAAGACGAAGGTCACGCTCGACGGGCAGACGTTCGAGCTCGACCACGGGGCCGTGACGATCGCGTCCATCACCTCGTGCACCAACACGTCCAACCCGAGCGTGATGATCGGCGCCGCCCTGGTGGCCAAGAAGGCCGTCGAGCGGGGTCTGTCCCGCAAGCCCTGGGTCAAGACGACGCTGGCACCGGGCTCGAAGGTCGTCACCGACTACTACGAGCGCTCCGGCCTGACGCCCTACCTCGACAAGCTGGGCTTCAACCTCGTCGGCTACGGCTGCACCACCTGCATCGGCAACTCGGGCCCGCTGATCCCGGAGGTGAGCGCAGCGGTCCAGGCCTCTGACCTCGCCGTCGTGTCCGTCCTCTCGGGCAACCGGAACTTCGAGGGCCGGATCAACCCCGACGTCAAGATGAACTACCTGGCCTCGCCTCCGCTGGTGGTCGCGTACGCGCTCGCCGGGACGATGGACACGGACCTGGTGAACGACCCGCTGGGCTTCGACGAGCAGGGCCAGCCGGTCTACCTGCGCGACATCTGGCCGACCGAGGCCGAGATCGACGAGGTCGTCAGCGCCTCGATCGGGGCGGAGATGTTCGCCGAGTCGTACGCCGACGTGTTCGCCGGCGACGCCCAGTGGCAGTCGCTGCCGACGCCGGAGGGCGCGGTGTTCGAGTGGGACGCCGACTCGACCTACGTGCGCAAGCCCCCGTACTTCGACGGCATGCCCGCGGAGCCGCAGCCCGTGACCGACATCGAGGGCGCCCGCGTCCTCCTGATGCTCGGCGACTCGATCACGACCGACCACATCTCGCCGGCCGGGTCGATCAAGGGCGACAGCCCGGCGGGGGACTACCTCACCGCCCACGGCGTCGAGCGTCGCGACTTCAACTCGTACGGGTCGCGCCGCGGCAACCACGAGGTCATGATCCGGGGCACGTTCGCGAACATCCGGCTGCGCAACCAGCTCGCGCCGGGCACCGAGGGCGGCGTGACGCGTGACTTCACGCAGGCCGACGCGCCCGTGACCACGGTGTACGCCGCGTCGGAGCACTACCTCGAGCAGGGCACGCCGCTGGTCGTCCTGGCCGGCGTCGAGTACGGCTCGGGCAGCTCGCGCGACTGGGCGGCCAAGGGCACGGCGCTCCTCGGGGTCAAGGCGGTGATCGCTCAGTCGTACGAGCGCATCCACCGCTCCAACCTGATCGGCATGGGCGTCCTCCCGCTGCAGTTCCCGGAGGGGCAGAGCGCGGCGTCGCTCGGTCTGACCGGGGAGGAGACGTTCTCCTTCACCGGCGTGACCGCGCTCAACGACGGCACCACCCCCAAGACGGTGCACGTCACGGCCGGGGACGTGGAGTTCGACGCGGTCGTCCGGATCGACACCCCGGGCGAGGCGGACTACTACCGCAACGGCGGGATCATGCCGTACGTGCTGCGCTCGCTGCTGAAGTAGGCGTCGCAGCAAGAGCCTGTCGAAGGGAAACGCTCCCTGAGCTTGTCGAAGGGCCCGGAACGGGTTGGCCTCTGACGAGAGAGCCAACCTCTCTGAGGCCCTTCGACGGCCTCAGGGGGCGTGCTGTTTGTGGGCCTCAGACCGGCTCAGGGAGCGTCCTGCGCCGCCAGCGCCTCGCGGAGCAAGGCCGCGTACGCGTCCCGATCGCCCTCGGCGTAGCGCTGGCGCGGCCAGAAGAAGCCGCGCAGCCCGTCGCCCTTGGTCCGCGGGACGACGTGGACGTGCAGGTGGGGCACCGACTGGCTGACCACGTTGTTCACCGCGACGAAGGTGCCCTGAGCGCCGAGAGCGGTCGAGATCGCCCGGGCCACGCGCTGGGCGGCGGTGAGCAGCGGGACCATCTGGTCCTCCGCGAGCTCGAGGAGGGTGTCGACGTGCCGGACGGGGGAGACCAGCACGTGCCCCTTGAACACCGGGTGGATGTCGAGGAACGCGACCACCTCGTCGGTGCGCAGCACCACCGCCGCGTCGATCGTCCCGCGGACGACCTGGCACACCACGTCGTCGTGCTCGTCCTCGCTCACACCGGGACAGTACCGACCAGGTGGGCCTCTTGCCGGGTCGAACAGGTGTTCGATAAGGTCGGGTCATGCCCGACTCCGTCGCCCCACCCGGCTGGCCCGACCACGTCCGTCCGCCCGGCGCCCCGGACTGGGACCGTACGGCCGTCGCGTACCTCTTCGACTGCTGCCCGGCCGACTTCCGCGGCTATGCGGTGCTGCGCCACCACCCGCTCGTGCTGGCCCAGTTCGCCGAGCAGTTCGTCGAGGGCCAGTGCCGCGCGGTGCAGGAGGGGCTCGCCACCGTGCGCACCACGCTGCGGGGCCAGGTGCGGCCCGACGTGGTCGACACCGCGGCGGAGATCTGGCTCGAGCAGGGGGCGGCGCTGATGCGGACCCGACGTGCGGTCGGCCTGATCGGCGAGGCCCTGCGCGGACGTACGTTCCTGGCGCGGCTGTGACGGGCCAGCGCTGGCGGCGGGCCCACGCGCGGTCGATCCGGGCCGTGGCCCACGTCGTCTCGGTCCTGGCGGGCACGACAGGACGTACGACCGCGGGTTGATGTCCGTCGACCGGGCGCCCCCTATCCTGGGGGCATGGTGCCCGCCCCCGACGGCCTGCTGCGACAGGTCCAGAGCCCCGGGGACCTCAAGGCCCTCGCCCCCGAGCAGCTGCCTCAGCTCGCGGCCGAGATCCGCACGTTCCTCATCGAGAACGTCAGCCGGACCGGCGGCCACCTCGGTCCCAACCTCGGTGTCGTCGAGCTCACGATCGCGCTCCACCGCGCGTTCGACTCGCCGACCGACCCGATCGTCTTCGACACCGGCCACCAGAGCTACGTCCACAAGATCCTCACGGGTCGGCAGGACGCGTTCCCCAGCCTGCGGCAGAAGGGTGGGCTCACGGGCTACCCGAGCCCGGCCGAGTCCGAGCACGACTGGGTCGAGAACTCGCACGCCTCGACCGCCCTCTCGTACGCCGACGGCCTGGCCAAGGCGATCCGGCTCCAGCACCGCCCCGGGACGGTCCTCGCCTTCGTCGGCGACGGGTCGCTGACCGGCGGGATGGCCTGGGAGGCGCTCAACAACATCGCCGAGACCACCGACCTGCCGCTGGTGGTCCTGGTCAACGACAACGGGCGCTCGTACACCCCGACGGTCGGCGGGCTCGCCCGCCACCTGACGAGCCTGCGGACGCACCGGCGCTACGAGCAGGTGCTCGACCTGGTCAAGCGCGGCGTCAGCAAGGCGCCCGTCGTCGGCAGCACGGCGTACGACGTCCTGCACGGGGTCAAGAGCGGGCTCAAGGACGTGCTGGCCCCGCAGGGGTTGTTCGCCGACCTGGGCCTCAAGTACGTCGGTCCGATCGACGGTCACGACACCGAGGCGGTCGAGCAGGCCCTCGTGCACGCCAAGCAGTTCGGCGGTCCGGTGCTCGTGCACTGCCTGACCCGCAAGGGCAACGGCTTCGAGGCGGCCGAGGCGCACGAGGAGGACCGCTTCCACGCGGTCGGCAAGATCGACGCCGTCACGGGCCGCCCGCTCGGCGCACCCGGCCCCCTCACCTGGACCGAGGTCTTCTCCGACGAGCTCGTCCGCATCGGGGCCCGAGACGAGCGGATCGTCGCCATCACGGCGGCCATGACCTACCCGACCGGCCTGCACAAGTTCGCGGCTGCATTCCCCGACCGCGTCTTCGACGTCGGCATCGCCGAGCAGCACGCGGTGACCTCCGCGGCCGGGCTCGCGATGGGCGGGCTGCACCCCGTCGTCGCCCTCTACGCGACGTTCCTCAACCGAGCCTTCGACCAGCTGCTGCTGGACGTGGCCCTGCACCGCTGCGGCGTGACGTTCGTGCTCGACCGCGCCGGCGTCACCGGGCCGGACGGGCCGAGCCACCACGGCATGTGGGACATGTCGCTGCTCCAGCTGGTGCCCGGGCTCCGGCTCGCCGCGCCGCGGGACGCGACCCGGCTGCGCGAGGCGCTCGACGTGGCCTCGCAGGTCGACGACGCCCCGACCGTCATCCGGTACTCCAAGGAAGCCGTCCCCGCCGACATCCCGGCGGTCGACGTGGTCGACGGCGTCGACGTCCTGCTCCGGGCGGAGACCGAGCCGCCGCAGGTCCTGCTCGTCGCGTTCGGGCAGATGGTCGGCACGGCCCTCGAGGTCGGTCGGCGCCTGTCCGACCACGGCGTCGGAGTGACGGTCGTCGACCCGGTCTGGGCCCTGCCGGTCAACCCCGCGCTGCTCCGGCTCGCGACCGCGCACCAGCTGGTGGTCACGGTGGAGGACAACGGGATCGTCGGCGGCTGCGGCGCCCGCCTCGCCCAGGAGCTCCGCCTGGCCGGCATCCTCACGCCGCTGCGCGAGTTCGGCATCGCGCAGGAGTTCCTCGAGCACGGCACGCGCTCCGAGCTCCTGACCCAGCTGGGCCTCGCCCCGCAGGACATCGCCCGTACGGTCGTCGAGACGATCGTGGCCCAGGAGTCGACCCTCAGCCCGGAGCAGGCTCCCCGCCGCTGACCGGGTCTCTACGTCCCACGAGCCCCAGGTTTTTCACGTTCACGTGAAAAACTGCTGCTGACCGCGGCAGATATGCCGTGGTGAGCGAGGGTCTTTCACGTGAACGTGGGAAACCGACCGGAGGCGTGATCCACCCCACCGCGAACGGTTGAAATAGCGGGGCTAAGCAGCCGGTTGCAGTTGACATGACAACGATCTCCTTCATCGGCAGCGGAAACATCGGCAGCACCGTCGCGCAGCTCGCGGTCGACGCCGGCTACGACGTCGTGGTGTCCAACTCCCGCGGCCCCGAGACCCTGACCGACCTCGCCGCGAAGCTCGGCCCCAAGGCCCGCGCGGTCACGGCCGACGAGGCCGCCGCAGCCGGCGACCTCGTGGTGCTGACCATCCCGCTCGGCAAGGTCGACCAGGTCGACCCCGCGCCCCTCGCGGGCAAGGTCGTCATCGACACCTGCAACTACTACCCGGAGCGTGACGGCGACATCGCCGCCCTCGACGACAAGCAGACGACCACCAGCGGCCTCGTGCAGCAGCACCTGCCGCAGTCGCACGTCGTCAAGGCGTTCAACAACATCTTCTTCCAGCACCTCGGCTCGATGCAGCGTCCGGCCGGTGCGGCCGACCGCAGCACGCTGCTGATCGCCGGCGACGACGCAGGGGCCAAGAAGACCGCGACCGACTTCATCGAGTCGATCGGCTACGACGTCTACGACGCGGGCAGCCTCGCCGACAGCTGGCGCTTCCAGCGCGACCAGGCCGGGTACGTCGGCGTCTACACCCCGGACGGCGACTTCGCGAACCCCACGCCGCCCACGGTCGAGCGCATCGAGTCGCTGCTCGCCCAGGGCGACCGCTCCATCCGCTGAACCGCCGCGGGCGTCCCGGTCTGAGCTCTCAGGCCGGGACGCTCGCGACACCCGGGGGCAGGAACCGACGCCCGAGGACGCGCTCGGCGTAGCCCGAACGGTCGAGGTACGGCGTGATGCCCCCGAGGTGGAACGGCCAGCCCGCCCCGAGGATCAGGCACAGGTCGACGTCCATGGGCGCGGCGACCACACCCTCGGCCAGCATCGCGCCGATCTCCTCGGTCACCGCGGTCAGCACCCGGTCCCGCACCTGCTCGGCGGTGCTGGGAACGTCGCCCACCGTCAGCAGCGCGGTGGTCTCCGCGGAGACGTACGGGCTCCCGTCGGCGTCCCAGTCGTAGAGGCCGGGACGCCTGGCCGCGACCAGCGCCTGCAGGTTCGGCGACACGACGAAGCGTTCGCCCAGGTCGGCGTGGAGCGTCTCGGCCACGTGCAGCGCGACGCCGGGCCCGACGAGCTGCAGCAGCGTGAAGGTCGACATCGGCAGCCCGAGCGGCTGGAGCGCCAGGTCGGCGACCTCCACCGGCGTGCCCTCGTCGACCGCCCCCATCACCTCGCCCATGAGGCGCAGGAGCACCCGGTTGACCACGAAGCCCGGGGCGTCGGCGACGAGCACGGCGTTCTTCTTGAGCGCCTTCGCCAGCCCCAGGGCCGTCGCGACCGTGGCGTCGTCGGTCGTCGGCGCCCGGACGACCTCGACGAGCGGCAGGACCGCGACGGGGTTGAAGAAGTGGAACCCGACCACCCGCTCCGGGTGCTCCAGCCCCGCGGCCATGGCGGCGACCGAGAGGGACGACGTGTTCGTCGCGAGCACGGTCTCGGGCCCGACGTGACGCTCGAGCTCGGCGAAGACCTGCCGCTTGACCTCGAGCTCCTCGAACACGGCCTCGATGACGACGGCGCAGTCGGCGTACGCGGCGAGGTCGGTGCTCCCGCTGATGAGCCCGTGCAGCCGGTTGGCCTCGTCCGGGCCGATCCTGCGCTTGGCCAGCAGCGTGTCGATCTCGCCGTGGATCCCGGCGACGGCGCGGTCCACCCGGGCGTGGTCGAGGTCGGAGATCACCACGGGCACCCGGAGCCGGCGCAGGAACAGCACCGCGAGCTGAGCGGCCATCAGGCCCGCGCCGACGACGCCGACCTTGGTCACGGGCCTGGCGAGCTGCTGGTCGGGCGCCCCGGCGGGCCGGCGGGCCCGCTTCTGCACGAGGTCGAAGGCGTAGAGGCCGGACCGCAGCTCCGGGCCCATGATCAGGTCGGCGAGCGCCTCGTCCTCGGCCGCGAACACGGCGTAGCGGTCGGCGGTCTTCGCGCTGGCCACCAGGTCGAGCGCCCGGTACGGGGCCGGCGCGGCCCCGTGCACCTTGGCGTCGGCGATCGCCCGGCCCCGGGCCACGGCAGCGTCCCAGGCCTCGCCACGGTCGGGCTCGGGCCGCTCGACGACCACGTCGCCGACCACGACGCGGGCCGCCCACTCCAGCGAGCGCTCGAGGAAGTCCGCCCCGTCCAGCAGCACGTCCGCGACCCCGAGGTCGGCGTACTGGGGGCCGGTGAGCATCCGGTTCTGACTGAGCGGGTTCTCGATGATCACCTTGACCGCCCGGTCCGCGCCGATCAGGTTCGGCAGCAGGTAGCAGCCGCCCCAGGCCGGCACGATGCCGAGGAAGCACTCGGGCAGGGCGAGGCCCGCGGCGGCGCTCGAGACGGTGCGGTGGTGCGCGTGCAGCGCCAGCTCGAAGCCGCCGCCGAGCGCGAGCCCGTTGACGAAGACGAAGGTCGGCACGGCGGCGGTGTGCAGGCGGTCGAACACGGCGTGCCCGATCCGCGCGATCGCCAGGGCCTGGGCCCGGTCCGTCATCCCGGGGATCGCGCTGAGGTCCGCGCCGGCGGCGAGCACGAACGGCTTGCCGGTGACGGCCACCGCGGCCACGTCGTCACGGCCCAGCGCGGCGTCGAGGGCGGCGTCGAGCGCGGCCAGGCCGCGCGCCCCGAAGGAGTTCGGCCGGCGGTGGTCGAGCCCGTTGTCGAGGGTGATCAGCACGGCCGTGCCGGCGCCGTGGGGGAGCGCCACGTCGCGGCTGAGAGCGTGCGTGACGACCTCGTCCGGCGTCGCGGCCGCGGTCTGCTCGAGGAGCGCGGCGAGCTCCTCGCGACCCAGCACCGCGCTCACGCGGCGACCCCACCGGTGTAGGCCGGGTTCTCCCAGACGACCGTGCCGCCCATCCCGAGCCCGATGCACATCGTCGTGATGCCGTAGCGCACCTCGGGGTGGTCGCGGAACGCGCGGGCCAGGTGGATCATCAGCCGCACCCCCGAGCTGGCGAGCGGGTGGCCGAGCGCGATGGCCCCGCCGTACGGGTTGACGCGCGGGTCCTCGGCGTCGACGCCGAAGTGGTCGAGGAAGGCGAGCACCTGCACGGCGAACGCCTCGTTGATCTCGATCGCGCCGATGTCGGCGATGGCCAGCCCGGCCTTGGCGAGGGCCTTCTCGGTGCTCGGCACCGGCCCGACGCCCATCACCTCGGGGTCGACGCCCGCGAAGGCGTACGACACGAGCCGCATCGCCGCGGGCAGCCCGAGCTCGCCGGCCACGTCCTCGGCCGCGACCAGGCAGGCGGTGGCGCCGTCGTTGAGGCCGGCGGCGTTCCCGGCGGTGACCCGGCCGTGCGGGCGGAACGGGGTCCGCAGCGTGGCCAGGGCCTCCCTCGTCGTCCCGGGCCGGGGTGGTTCGTCGGCCGAGGCGAGGCCCCAGCCCAGCTCGGCGCTGCGCAGCGCGACGCCGACGAGGGACTCCTGGATGATGCCGTCCTCGTACGCCCGCCCGACGCGCTGCTGGCTCAGCGCGGCGTACGCGTCGGAGCGCTCGCGCGTGATCGCCGGGTAACGGTCGTGGATGTTCTCGGCCGTCGCACCCATCACCAGGGCGGAGGGGTCGACGAGGCGCTCGGCGACGAACCGCGGGTTCACGTCGGCGTCGAAGCCCATCGGGTGGTGCGTCATGTGCTCGACGCCGCCGGCGATCGCGACGTCGTAGGCGCCGAACGCGATGCCCGACGCGACGTTGGTCACGGCCGTCATGGCACCGGCGCACATCCGGTCGATCGCGTAGCCGGGGACGCTGCGGGGCAGCCCGGCCAGCAGCGCGGTGGTCCGGCCCAGCGTCAGCCCCTGGTCGCCCGTCTGCGTGGTCGCGGCGATGGCGACCTCGTCGACGCGGTCGAGCGGCAGCTCCGGGTGACGGCGCACCAGCTCCCGGATGCAGCTGACGACGAGGTCGTCGGCGCGGGTCTCGGCGTACATCGAGCCCGCCTTGCCGAAGGGGGTACGGACGCCGTCGACGAAGACGACGTCACGGGAGACGCGCGGCATGCCCGCAGATTACTCGGCGGTAACTTCCGGCGACTCAGCCAGCGGCTCCGCCAGCGCGGCCGTCAGGATGTCGACGGTGTGCTCGCGCTGCCAGGGGCGGGCACCGCAGGCGACGAGGACGGCGTCGACCGATGCGGGGGTCAGCTCGGCGGGCGGCGTCCAGGTCAGCCGGCGGACGTGCTCGGGGGTGAGCAGGTTCTCGACGGGCAGCCCCAGCTCGTCGGCGCGGGCGGTGAGGGCCTCCCGGACCCGGGCGAGCCGGGTGGCGGCCTCCGGGTTCTTCGCCGCCCAGACGCGGGTCTGCGGGGGTCCGTCGGCCGCGAGGTGCAGGGTCGGCAGCTCCTTGTCGGTGAGCTGCTCGACCGCGCCGATGGCGGCCAGCCACTCGGCCTCGAAGCGCTTGGCCTGGCGCCGGGAGAAGGCGGGGATGCGGCGGAGCGCGTCGCGCCCCGGGGTGGCGGACTCGGCGACCTCGCTGATGGCCGCGTCGGGCAGGATCCGCCCCGGCGCGCGGTCGAGGCGCCGGGCGATGCCGTCGCGGGCGTTCCAGAGGGACTCGACCAGGCCGAGACCCCGACGGGTCCGGACGCGGTGGATGCCGGACGTACGCCGCCACGGGTCGGTGCGCCGACGGGCCGGGACGCCCGCGCCGGCGACCAGCGCGGCGAACTCCTGCTCGGCCCACGCGCGCTTGCCCTGGGCGTCGAGCTCGGCGGCCAGCGCGTCGCGCAGCTCGACCAGCAGCTCGACGTCCAGCGCGGCGTAGCGCAGCCAGTCGGCCGGCAGCGGGCGGGTGGACCAGTCGGCCGCCGAGTGCTCCTTGAGCAGGCGGACGCCGAAGGTCTGCTCGACCATCGTGCCGAGCGCCACGCGGGGGTAGCCCAGCAGGCGGGCGGCGAGCTCGGTGTCGAAGATGGCCGTCGGCAGCAGGCCGACCTCGAACAGGCACGGCAGGTCCTGGCTGGCCGCGTGCACGACCCACTCGGCGTCGACGATCGCGCGGCGCAGCTCCGACAGGTCGGCGGCGACGAAGGTGTCGTCCTCGTCGGTGTGGCCGAAGGCGATCGGGTCGATCAGGTGCGTCCCGGAACCGGCCCGGCGGAGCTGCAGCAGGTACGCCCGCTGGCTGTAGCGGAAGCCGTGGGCGCGTTCCGCGTCGACGGCGACCGGTCCGGTGCCCCCGGCCAGGGCCTCGATCGTGCGCAGCAGCGCCTCGGGCGTCGCCACGACGTCGGGCACGCCGTCGGCGGGCTCGGTCAGCAGCGGGACCTCAGCGACGGTCTCGTCCACGGCGGCGGTCTCGTGGGCGGCGTCAGGCAGCGCGTCGGTCGGGGCGGTGGGGGCTGCGGGCTGGTGTGGGGCGGTCAACGTCTCCGGGGGCTTCGGCTCGGGGTACCCCGGCGGGACGGCATCATCACCACGCCCGCGGGCAGCGGGGGAAGGCCCGCCGTCGTACAGAGTAATTCCGCCCACGCGGCGAGGTGGGCGGCGAGGCCGTCGCCGTCCTCGAGCACCGGGGTCCAGGACGCCCGCACCTCGACCTCGGCGCGCGGGTCGTGGTCGGCCATGCCGCCGAACGACTCGCTGGCCACCGACGTCACGGTGCCGCTGGGCGCGGTGTACTCGGCGCCGTGCGCCTCGAGCGCGTCGAGCAGCCAGGACCAGCCGACCCGGGCCAGCAGGGGGTCGGTGACCATCTCGGGGTCGACGTCGGCGCGGGCGAAGGTGACGCAGCGGAACGTCCCCTGCCACGCGTCGTTGCCGGCCGGGTCGTGCAGCAGGACGAGGCGACCGTTCCCGATCTCGTCGTCGCCGACCAGCACGTCGGCGGTGAGCGCCTTGGACCACGGCGCGATGCGCGTCGGCGCCGGGATGTCCTCGATCGCGAGCTCGGGCCGCCAGACCGCGGCCGTGATCGCCTCGACCGCCCGCCGGAACTCGTCCGGCGCGACGACGGCCTCCGTGTGCGCGACCACCCGTGGAGCGTACGGGCGCGCCACCTCGTATGGGGGCTGGCGCGCCAGGGGCCGTACGAGAAGCGTGGAAGGATCGTGGGGTGCCCGACGCGATGACGACCACGCCTGCCACGACGGCGGTCGACGCCCGGACGGACACCGCGGCGGACCCCTCGTCCTCCCTGCTGGTCCGGGCGTGCCGCCGCTCGCAGGGCGAGGGCCTGCCGGTGTGGTTCATGCGGCAGGCGGGGCGCTCGCTGCCCGAGTACAAGCGGGTCCGCCAGGGCATCGCGATGCTCGACAGCTGCGCGCGGCCCGACCTCGTCGCCGAGATCACCCTGCAGCCGGTCCGGCGCTACGGCGTCGACGCGGCGATCTTCTACTCCGACATCATGGTGCCGCTGAAGGCGGCGGGCGTGGACCTCGACATCGTCCCCGGCCGCGGCCCGGTCGTCGCGGAACCCGTCCGCGACCGGGCCGGCCTCGACCGGCTGGTGCCCCGTGAGCCCGGTGACCTCTCCTTCGTCACCGAGGCCGTCGGCCTGCTCGTCGCCGAGCTCGGAGCGACCCCGCTGATCGGTTTCGCCGGCGCCCCGTTCACCCTGGCCAGCTATCTCGTCGAGGGCGGGCCGAGCAAGGACTACGCGCGGACCAAGGCGCTGATGGTCGGCGACCCGGAGCTGTGGGACGACCTGTGCGAGCGGCTCGCCACCCTCTCCGCGCACTTCCTGCGGACGCAGGTCGACGCCGGCGCGTCGGCCGTCCAGCTCTTCGACTCGTGGGCGGGCAGCCTCAGCGCCGCCGACTACACCGCCTCGGCGGCCCCGCACTCCACCCGCGTGCTCGCCGCCGTCGCCGACGTCCCACGCATCCACTTCGGGGTCGGCACGGGTGAGCTGCTCGGGCTGATGGGGGAGGCCGGCGCCGACGTGGTCGGGGTCGACTGGCGCATCCCGCTGGGCTCGGCCAGCGAGCGTCTCGGCCCGGCGTACGCGGTCCAGGGCAACCTCGACCCCGCCGTGCTCGGCGCCCCGTGGCCCCTCGTCGCCAACCGCGTGCGCGAGGCGATCCGGTCCGGTGCCTCCGCGCCCGGCCACATCTTCAACCTCGGCCACGGCGTGCCGCCCGAGACCGACCCCGACGTCCTCGCCCGCGTCGTCGACCTCGTCCACGCCGAGGGGCCGGGGATCCGCGCGGACGCGCTGACCCCGTGACGGAGGGGTCCCGGTGACCGGCGCCGTCGTCGTCGGCGGTGGCATCAGCGGGCTGTCCGCCGCCCTCCGGCTGAGCGAGGCGGGTCTGGACGTGACCGTCCTCGAGGCCGGGCCGCGGTGGGGCGGCAAGCTCGCGCCCGTCCGGCTCGGCGAGCTCATGCTCGACGGCGGCGTGGAGTCGCTGCTGGCCCGCCGTCCCGAGGCCGTCGGGCTGGTCGAGGCCGTCGGGCTCGGTCAGCGACGGACCACCCCGACGTCGGCGTCGCCCCGGATCCTCGTGGAGGGCGGTCCGCGGCGACTTCCGCCGTCGCTGCAAGGCGTCCCGACCGACCCCGCGGCCCTGGCGCCGCTGCTCACCCCCGAGGCGGCCGCGTACGCGGCGGGGGAGACCGGGCGTGAGGCCCCACCGCTGGCTCACGACGTCACCATCGGGTCGTACGTCGACGAGCGCTTCGGACCCCAGGTGACCGACCGGCTGCTCGAGCCGCTGCTCGGCGGCGTGTACGCGGGACGTTCGCGGACGCTGTCCTTCGAGGCGGTCGCGCCGGCGTTGTTCGCGGCGGCCCGGACGGGAGGTTCCCTGGCCGGGCACGCCCGCGCCGCCCTGCGCCCGGGCGCCGGGCCGGTGTTCGCCGGGGTGGTCGGCGGGGTCAGCACGATCGTGGACGCGCTGGTCACCCGGCTGGTCGACCTCGGGGTGGAGCTGCGCACGGCCACGACCGTCACCGGCCTGCGGCGAGCCGGCGGTCAGCTCGTCCTGACGACCTCCGCCGGTGACGTCCGCGCCGACACCGTGGTCCTCGCGGCCCCGGCGGCGGCGGCGAGCCGGCTGCTGGCCGGGGCGGCCCCGGGGGCACCCGTGCTCGCGGAGCTCGCGGCGGTCCCGTACGCGTCGGTCGCCGTCGTCTCGATGCTCGTCCGCGGTCTCGTCCCGACCGACTCGGGCCTGCTCGTCCCGCCCGGCGAGCTGCCCAGCGTCAAGGCACTGACCTACTCCTCGGCGAAGTGGGCCTGGGTCGGTGACCGGACGCGGGAGGCGTACGGGGACGACGTCGCGGCCCTGCGGGCGAGCGTGGGGAGGGCGGGCGACGTCGGGGTGCTGCAGGTGGACGACGCGACGCTGGTGCGGCGGACGTTCGCCGAGACCGCGACGCTGTCCGGGTGGGAGCGGGCCACCCTGCTCGACGCGACCGTGACCCGCTGGGGTGGTGGGCTGCCGCAGTACGGGCTCGGCCACGTCCCGCTCGTCGACCGCCTCCGGCTCGAGGTCGCGGGCGTGCCCGGGGTGGCCGTCGCGGGCGCCTACCTCGACGGGGTCGGCGTGCCCGCGTGCCTGGCGAGCGCCGAAGCGGCGGTGGCCAAGGTGCTGGCAGACCTGACGGACCGGCCGGCGTCCTGACGGGTGGCAGGATTGGTCTCCGCCGTCCGGCGGGGAGCACGGCAGAAGAAGCAGGAGCAGCATGAAGGCGCGGGAGATCAACGACACCATCCGCTACACGATGTGGTCGGTGTTCCGGGCGACCCGACCGCTCGACGACGCGGCCGAGGAGGTCGCCGACGGCGCGCTGCGGTCCATCGAGCGCGGCACGCGCGACGCGGAGCACCACCACAACACCGACTTCGAGATCCGCGGCTGGTACGACGTCTCCGGCCTGCGGGCCGACGCCGACCTCATGGTCTGGTGGCATGCCGAGAGCTCGGACACCCTCCAGGACGCCTACCACGCGCTGCGCCGCTCCGACCTCGGCCGCGGCCTCGAGCCCGTGTGGTCCCAGGTCGCGCTGCACCGGCCCGCCGAGTTCAACAAGGGCCACGTGCCGGCGTTCATGTCGGGGGAGGACCCCAAGGGCTACCTCTGCGTCTACCCCTTCGTACGGTCGCTGGAGTGGTACCTGCTGCCGGAGGAGGACCGCCGCCGGATGCTCACCGAGCACGGCATGCTGGCCCGCCCGTACCCGGACGTCCGGGCGAACACGGTCAGCTCGTTCGCGCTCGGCGACTACGAGTGGATGCTGGCCTTCGAGGCCGACGAGCTGCACCGCATCGTCGACCTGATGCGCGCGCTCCGCTCCGCCGAGGCCCGTCGCCACACGCGCGAGGAGGTGCCGTTCTACACCGGACGGCGCCAGGAGCTGTCGCAGATCCTCGCCCGCTGGTAGTTCCGACGACAACGGGGTGGATCCGACCGCGTAGACGCGGTCAGATCCACCCCGTTGTCAGAAGAGGGTGAAGGCTCAGGCCTTCGCCGGCTCCAGCGTGAGGCTGATCGAGTTGATGCAGTAGCGCTGGCCGGTCGGGGTGCCGTAGCCGTCGGGGAAGACGTGCCCAAGGTGGGAGTCGCAGGTCGCGCAGCGCACCTCGACGCGCTTCATGAACATGCTGCTGTCCTCGATGTAGCGCACGCGCTCCTCGGCCAGGGGCGCGAAGAAGGACGGCCAGCCGCAGTGGCTGTCGAACTTGGTGTCGCTGCGGAACAGCTCGGTGCCGCACGCACGGCAGGCGTAGACGCCCTCGGTCTTGGTGTCGGTGTACTCGCCGGTGAAGGCCCGCTCGGTGCCCGCCTCGCGCAGCACGCGGTACTCGGCCCGGCTGAGCTGCGCGCGCCACTCGTCCTCGGACTTGACCACCTTGCCGACCTGGGCGGCGGGATTGGTCGACGTGCTGGTCTGGGTGTTGTCGAGATCGCTCACGATGTCTCCTTCTGGTTGTCCGAGGTGTCCAACGGTCTTCTCGTGGCCGCTGTTCCCCGGACGCCGGCACCGTCGGTGCCGCCTCCTATGCTGCGCCCATGGCTGCCACGCCCGCTGTCGAGCTCCAGGTCGGCGAGCGCGTCGTGCGCGTCACCAGCCCGGACAAGCTGTATTTCCCCGAGGTAGGGCTGACCAAGCTCGACGTCGTCGAGTACGTGCTGGGCGTGGGCGATGGCATCTTCGCCGCGCTGCGCGACCGGCCGGTGACCATGGAACGGTGGCCGGGCGGCTACCGCCCCGAGATCGAGCTGAGCACGCGTGGCGGGCCGCCGCCCAAGGGCGGGTACGACGCGTTCTACCAGAAGCGCGCGCCGAGCCGGGGCATGCCGGACTGGGTCGAGACCTGCACGGTCACGTTCCCGTCGGGGCGGACGGCCGACGAGGTCTGCGCGACCGAGCTCGCGACGATCGCCTGGATGGCCAACCTCGGCACCCTGCGCTACCACCCGTGGCCGGTGACCCGGGCCGCGCCCGACCTCGTCGACCAGCTGCGGATCGACCTCGACCCCCAGCCCGGCACGGACTTCGCCGACGCCGCGCGGGCGGCCCTGGTGCTGCGGGAGGTGCTGTCCGACGCCGGGCTGCACGGCTTCGCCAAGACCAGCGGGGGGCGCGGGGTGCACGTCTTCGTCCCGGTCGAGCCCTCGTACGGCTTCGTCGAGGCCCGGCACGCGGTGATCGCCCTCGGGCGCGAGCTGGCCCGGCGGATGCCCGACGAGGTCACGATCAGCTGGTGGAAGGAGGAGCGCGGCGAGCGGGTGTTCATCGACTTCAACCAGATGGCCCGCGACCGCACCATCGCCTCGGCCTACTCCATCCGGCCGACCACGGACGCCCGCGTCTCCGCGCCGCTGACGTGGGACGAGCTCACCGACGCCGCACCGGAGGACTTCACCGTCCGGTCGATGCCGGCCCGGTTCGCGGCCCTCGGGGACGTCTGGGCCCCGTTCTACGCCCAGCCGCCGGGCACCCTCGACGCCGCCCTCGAGCTGTACGACCGCGACGTCGCCGAGCTCGGCACGGGCAAGGCCGGCGGCGCCGAGATGCCGTACCCGCCCGACTACCCGAAGATGCCCGGCGAGCCCGCGCGGGTCCAGCCGAGCCGGATGACCGCCGCGACCCGGGAGAACGAGGGTCTGGCGTAGGGCATCCGCGGCAGGTCTGCCGCAAGACGTGTCCGACGGGGACGAGCATGGCGGGATGAGCACCGCCGTGACCTTCACCTTCGTGGGGCCCGCCGCCTTCGCCCGTCTGCTGGCCCTGCGGCTGACGGAGGAAGGACTGGCGCCCCGCTACGAGCCGCCGGCGGAGCTGAGGGACGACGCGGGTTCCCTCGCCATGGTCCAGGTCGCCTTCACGGTGGGCACGAACGCGTCCGCCGTCGGCGGGGTCGTCGAGGTCGTGCGGAACCTGGCGACGCGCTACCACGGCCGGTTCGAGATCGACGACGTGCAGGTGCAGCTCGGGGGTCCCTCCGGACGCCGGGTCCCCTGACGCTCCGGCGGGCCATCCTCACTACGCTGCCGCGCAGGCGACCCGGGAGACCGAGGGCCTCAGGCCCTGACCCGGGCCGCACCGAGAGAGAAGGACGTCACCCATGCTCAAGGGCATCCCCGCCGCGCTCACCCCCGACCTGCTCTGGGCGCTCTCGGCGATGGGTCACGGCGACACGCTCGCCGTGGTCGACGCGAACTACCCCGCGTACGCGCTGCACAGCCGGGTCCTCCCGCTGGCCGGCGTGGACATCACCGACGCGGTGGCGGCGATCGGGGCCGTCGTCCCCGTGGACACCGCGGTCGAGCCCGCCGTCTTCGCGATGGCGCCCGACGGCGAGCCCGGGGCCGCGATCGAGTCCCACGCCGCGGTGGCGGCGGTGCTGTCGGGCACCGAAGGTCGGGCGGTGACGATCGGCCCGGTCGAGCGGTCCGACTTCTACGAGCTCGCGAAGAAGGCCTTCGCCGTCGTGCTGACGGGGGAGACCCGCAGCTACGCGTGCTTCGTCATCACCAAGGGCGTCGTGCAGACGCCCGCGGTTCCGCGCTGACCCCGTCGCTCGTCGTCGGGACGGGGTGACGCCAGAGGGACGTGACTTCCTGAAGGGCATGGTCCGATCAGGAAGCAGTTGGATCTAAACGCAGTCCCTCAGCGTCGACAACGTGGTCAAGAAGACGTGCACGGGGACCCGCTCGAAAGCAAGAGAAGCAACCTAAGAGTTGTACGGAGCGGCTTGCTGAAGCTCGCTGAGACATTCTGGGAATGGACCCTTTGACAACGTGATCGGACACCTCTACCCCCACCTTTCGGTAAGCGTTCTTCAGACATGAAGAGGTCCCTCTTCCTGAGTCCGACCTTCATGTCTGAATTGACTGATTTCGGCCTGAACGCCCGGTTCGAGGCTGCCTACAGTTCGGGGGCCGGCACTGGACGGCCCCCGGTCGACGGGGGACGGCAGAGCCCTCGGGGGCACGAATCCGGTTGAGAGCCCGCCCCACGCGGCTCGTCATCGAGAGGCCCCCTCATGCGCTCAGCTCTGTTTGTGCTGCCCACTTCCTCCTGCGCCGCACGGATCGCGTGCACCGGTGCCGTCGCCGTCTTCGCGATGGTCGCCGGGTCGCTGGTCGCCACCCCGGCCGAGGCCGCCACCGTCGTCGGCCAGGGCACGTACGAGAACGACGACCCGGCCGTCACGCTCAACGGGTCGTGGAGCAGGGTCGCCTCCAACCAGGACTCGGGAGGCTCCACGAGCAGCCTGAGCGGCGCCGGCTACGCCGAGCTCTCCTTCAAGACCTCGGGCATCCGCTGGGTCACCCGCAAGAACAGCTACTCCGGGATGGCGGACGTCTACCTGGACGGGGTCAAGAAGGCGACCGTCGACCTCTACTCCTCGACGACGAAGACCCAGCAGGTGGCGTACGAGGTGACCGGCCTGCCCGAGTCGGCCCACACCATCCGGGTCGTCCGCACCGGGACCAAGAACGCCGGCTCGAGCAGCACGAACATCCAGCTGGACGCCTTCGTGGCCCCGGACGTCCACAAGCCGGCGGCACCGTCCGGTCTCCGGGCCGTCGTCTCCGGCACGGACGTGAACCTGTCCTGGACCGCCAACCCCGAGACCGACGTGAAGGGCTACCGGGTCTACCGGCGCGAGGGCTCGAGCACCACCCGCACCCAGATCGGCAGCACGACGACCGACGTCCGGACGCTGAAGGACCCGTCCCGGAGCCCCGGCGTCACCTACACCTACGACCTGGTCGCGGTGGACACCTCGGACCTCGTCTCGCCCTACTCCAGCGCGGCCTCGGTGACGATGCCGATCTCGGCCAAGGGCGCGGGCACGTACGAGGACGACGACGCGGCCCTCACGCTGAGCGGCGCTTGGTCGACCGTGAAGTCCGGCATGGACTCGGGCGGCTCGTACGCCAGCCTGAACGGCGCGGGCTACGCGGAGATCTCCTTCAAGACGAGCGGCATCCGCTGGATCTCGCGGCTCAACAGCTACTCCGGCATTGCGGACGTCTACCTCGACGGGGTCAAGAAGGCCTCGGTCGACCTCTACTCCTCGACCACCCGCTACCAGCAGGTCGCCTACGAGGCCAAGGGCCTGACCGAGACCGACCACACCCTGCGGGTCGTGCGCACCGGCACCAAGAACGCGAGCTCCAGCAGCACCTCGATCACGCTCGACGCCTTCGTCGCCCCCGACATCTACCCGCCGGCGGCCCCGGTCGGGCTGACCGCGACCCCGAAGACCGGCAGCGTCCAGCTCGGCTGGACCGCGAGCCCGGAGAGCGACGTCATCGGCTACCGGGTCTACCGGGGCGCGGCGACCGGTGCGCCGACCGCCGTGACGACGAAGCCCGTCACCGACACGGGCTGGACCGACGACGGCCTGCTGCCCGGCGCGACCTACCGCTACCAGGTCACCGCGCTCGACCAGGGCGGCAACGAGTCGCCCGTCTCGGCCGTCGTCACCGCGACGGTGCCCATGAAGGCCCTGCCGGCCGGCACCTACGAGGACGACGACACCGACGCCCTGACGCTGAAGGGCCCGTGGTCCCGCACGACGTCCACCGGCGCGAACACCGACAGCGGGGGCTCCTTCTCCAGCCTCGGCGACACCGGCTACGTCGAGATGTCCTTCGCCACCAGCGGCGTCCGCTGGCTGGCCCGCACGAACAGCTCCTCGGGCCAGGCCGACGTCTACCTCGACGGCGTCAAGCGGACCACGGTCGACCTGTACTCCTCGAGCACGAAGTTCGCCCAGAACGTCTTCGAGGTCGACGGGCTCCCCGAGACCGGCCACACCATCCGGATCGTCCGCACCGGCAACAAGAACGCCGCGTCGGTCGGTCGCAACATCACCCTCGACGCGCTGGTGGCCCCCGACGTCTACGCCCCGGCCGCCCCGAGCGCCCTCAAGGCGACCGGCACCCGGACCGGCGCCAAGCTGACCTGGACCCCGAGCGCCGCGGACGACGTCGCCTCGAACCGCATCTTCCGCCGCGCCGCCGGGTCGACCACCGACGTCCTCGTCGGCGAGGTCCCGGCCGGCACCACCTCGTTCGCCGACGTCGGCCTGGCCGACGGCGCCAGCTACACCTGGACCGTGGTCGCCCGCGACACCAGCGGCAACGACTCGACGCCGTCGCTCGGCGCGGCCTTCACCAACGCCGGCGACGTGTACGCGGCCTTCCCGCAGCGCTACGCCACCTGCCCGACCGCCACGGTGACCGTCTCCACCCGGGCTCAGCTCCTCAACGCAGTCTCCTCGGCGACCGCGGGCACCGTCATCCGGCTCACCCCGGGGAGCTACGGCGCGAACATCGACGTCTACACCGCCAAGGGGACGCCCGACAAGCCGATCTGGATCTGCGGGCCGCGGACCGCGGTCATCGACAACGCCGACATCACCAGGGGCTACGGCTTCCGCGTCAACGGCGCCAGCAACCTCGTCATCGCCGGCATGACCGTCCGCAACGTCCAGAAGGGCGTCGCCGTCCTCAACAGCAAGGCCGTCACGGTCGCCGACCTCCGCGTCGAGAACATCGGCGACGAGGCCATCCACCTCAAGAACCAGACCACCGACTCCACCGTCATCGGCAACTCGATCGCCACCACCGGGCTCAACTCGCCGAACTACGGCGAGGGCGTCTACATCGGGACCGCCCAGGGCAACTGGTGCCTCTACAACGGGTGCGAGCCCGACACCAGCGACCGCAACCTCGTGGCCTTCAACGACATCCGCGCCACCACGGCGGAGCCCATGGAGGCGAAGGCGGGGACGAGCGACGGCACGATGTGGAAGAACACCCTCGACGGCGCCGCGATCACCTCCTCCGACACCGACTCCCTGGTGCAGGTCATGGGCAACGGCTGGGTCATCGCCGGCAACACCGGGGCCCACACGCCCAACGACGCGATCCAGGTGTGGAACACCGACACGGACTACGGCCTGAACAACATCGTCTACGGCAACGCGGTCCCCGACGCTCTCCCGGGCTACGGCGTCCGGATGCCCTACAACGACGGGGGCAACGTCGTCGGCTGCGACAACGCCGCCTCCCGAGCCGCCCTGGGCATGAGCAACAAGACCTGCCAGAACTAGGGCGCGTGCCACCGGCGGGAGGGGTCCTTGGCCGGTGAACCAGCACGGAGAGCCGGCACCGACGCAGCGTGGCGTCGGTGCCGGCTTCTTGCTGTCCGCGGACGGTGTCCCGTGACCACGGTGAGGGCGTCGGAGCCCGACCTGCTCGGTCCCGCCGTCGGCGCGGCTGAGACGATCGTGCGATGACCACGCCCACCACGTCCCTCGCGCCGCTGCGGGTCGCCATGATCGGCAGCGCCTTCATGGGAGCCGCCCACTCGCACGCCTGGCGCAGCGCCCACCGCTTCTTCGACCTCCCCCGGCTGCCCGTGATGCAGGTCGTGGTGGGCCGCAACGAGGCGCGTACGCAGCAGGCCGCCGACCAGCTCGGCTGGGCCGAGGCCAGCACCGACTGGCGCGCGGTCGTCGAGCGCGAGGACGTGGACCTCGTCGACATCTGCACGCCGGGCGACACCCACCACGACATCGCCCTGGCCGCGCTGGCCGCGGGCAAGCACGTGCTCTGCGAGAAGCCGCTGGCCAACTCGGTCGCCGAGGCCGAGGAGATGACGGCCGCGGCGGACGCGGCCGTCGCCCGGGGCGTGTACGCGATGTGCGGCTTCACCTACCGCCGCGTCCCGGCGCTGTCGCTGGCCCGTGAGCTGGTCGCCGAGGGGCGCCTCGGCACCATCCGGCAGGTCCGGGCGCAGTACCTGCAGGACTGGCTGGCCGACGCCGACGTCCCGCTCACCTGGCGGATGGACAAGTCGCTGGCGGGGTCCGGCGCGCTCGGCGACACCGGCGCGCACGTGATCGACGCGACGCAGTGGATCACCGGCCAGTCGATCACCGGCGTGTCCGGGCTGCTCGAGACCTTCGTGACCAGCCGCCCGGTCGCCGGCCAGGCGTCGGGGCTCGGGGGCGTCGGCGACGCGACGGGGGAGCGCGGTCCGGTCACCGTCGACGACGCCGCCCTGTTCACCGCCCGCTTCGACGGCGGTGCGATCGGGTCCTTCGAGGCCACCCGGTTCGCGCTGGGCCGCAAGAACGCGATCCGCATCGAGATCAACGGGACCGACGGCTCGCTCGCCTTCGACTTCGAGGACATGAACGTCCTGAACTTCTACGACGGGACCCAGCCGTCCCGGCTGCAGGGCTTCACACGGATCTACGTCACCGAGCCCGACCACCCGTACGTCGGCGCCTGGTGGCCGCCGGGCCACGGGCTCGGCTACGAGCACGGCTTCACCCACCAGGTCGTCGACCTCGTGCGCGCGATCGGGGCCGGCGAGCAGCCGCAGCCCGGCTTCGCCGACGCCCTCGCGGTGCAGCGCGTGCTCGACGCCGTCGAGCGCAGCGCGGCCGACCGTTCCACCTGGACAGGAGTCTGATGACCGACCTCCCCACGACCTCGGGCGCAGCCACCGATCGACCGAAGCGGCGTGCCCTCGTCGTCCGCGGCGGGTGGGACGGGCACGTCCCGATCGAGGCCACGGACCGCTTCCTCCCGTTCCTCGAGGAGCAGGGCTTCGACGTGCGCGTCGAGGACAGCCCCGAGGTCTACACCGACGCCGCGGCGATGGCTGCGACCGACCTGGTCCTGCAGTGCTACACGATGGGCACGGCCAGCAACGAGGCCGTGGCCGGGCTCCGGGCCGCGATCGAGGCGGGCACGGGGTTCGCCGGCTGGCACGGCGGCATCGCCGACTCGTTCCGCAACACCAGCGACTACCTCCACCTGGTGGGCGGCTCGTTCGCCTGCCACCCGGCCCGCGACCCCGAGCACAAGATGGGCGACCAGACCGACAACTACGTGTCGTACGTCGTGAACGTGCTGCCCGAGCACGCCGACCACCCGGTCATGGCTGGGCTCGAGGACTTCGAGCTCTACACCGAGCAGTACTGGGTGATCTCGGACGACTACATCGACGTGCTGGCGACGACGACCCAGGCCGCCCGGCCCGGCGACCCGTGGCACCGTCCCGTCGTCTCGCCCGCCGTCTGGACCCGCAGCTGGGGCGAGGGCCGCGTGTTCGTCGCCACGCCGGGGCACAGCCTCGACGTCCTCGACCACCCGAGCGTGCGCACCCTGGTCGAGCGTGGGCTGCTCTGGGCGTCCCGGGGGTCGGACGCCCCGTACGCCTGAGGTGGGCGCGACCGCCGGATGGATTTGAGCGAGTTGAGCGCGGCCGACGACCTGCTGAGCCGCCTGCGGGCCTGGGCGGCTCCCACCGAGCAGCAGGGGCGCCTGCGCGAGGCGTACGAGCGCTTCCTCGACGGCGAGGGGGCGGCTGCCCTGCGTCGTGAGCGAGGGGCGGACCACGTCACCGCCAGCTGCTTCGTCTTCTCCGCCGACCTGGAGCGGACGGTCCTCTGCTACCACCGCAAGGGTCGCTTCTGGGTGCAGACGGGGGGACACGTGGAGCCCGACGACGCCTCGGTACCGGCGGCCGCGCTGCGCGAGGCCCGGGAGGAGGCGGGTCTGACGGGGCTGACGCTCGTGCCCGGTGTCCTGGACCTCGACCGCCACGCCCTGTCGGGCGCCTTCGGGGCGTGCCGGACCCACTGGGACGTCGGGTTCGCGGCCCTGACCGCGGGCAGCGACCTCCCGCGGGTGAGCGACGAGAGCGAGCAGGTGGGCTGGTTCCCGGTCGACGACCTGCCCGCGCCGCTCGCCTCCCGGGTCTCCGACCGGCTCCGGCACCTGCGCGACGCCGTACGGCAGGGCTGACGTCAGAGGCTGCGGAGGCTCGCGAGCGCCACGTCGACGCTGGGGGCCTCGTCGTTGGCGAGGACGACGACGTCGAGGTCCTGGTCGGGCAGGTAGGCCAGCAGGGACTGGTAGCCGGGGTTGTCGCCCGGGTGGATCCGCGCGGGGTGACCCCTCACGCGACCGAGGAACGTGCCGTAGCCGTACGCCTCGGTGACGACCGCACCCTCCGGCCCGGCCGAGCCGGTGACGGCGTACGGCGTCCACAGCTGCTCGGCGGTGTCGGAGCCGAGGAGGAGCCCCCTCCGGAGGGCCTGGTTCAGCGCGACGAGGTCGTCGACGGTCGTCCAGAGGTCGCCCGTCCCGGGGAGGCGCGTGAACCCCTCGTCCAGCGGCACGAGCTCCCCGCCACGGTGGCCGAGGGCGACGTCGTCGGTCGGCGGGACCTGGCCCGACGTGGTGGCGCGGAGCCCGGCGGGGGCGAGGACGAGCTCGGCGGCGACGGCGCCGTAGTCGGTGCCGGCGGCCGCCTCGACCACGAGGGCGGCGACCAGGAAGCCGGGTCCGCTGTAGCGCCAGTCGCGCCCGGGCGAGGACACCGGGGGAGACGCGGCGATCAGGGCGAGTAGCTCGTCGCGGGCGGGAGGGCTGGTCAGGAACGTGCCGGGCAGGCCCTCGACGTCACCCCAGTGACCCAGCCCGGACGTCTGACCGAGGAGCTGGCGCAGCGTGACGGCCTCCCAGGGCGGCGGCACGTCGCCGAGCCAGCGACGGATCGGCGCGTCCAGGGTCAGCGTGCCCAGCTCCACGAGGCGCAGGGCGACGACGGAGACGACGAGCTTGCTGATCGAGCCGGCCTGGAAGCGCAGCCGGGGCGAGCACGGCGGCCCGCCGGCCTGCGCGGCGAAGCCGGCCGACGTCTCCTCGAGCACGGTGCCCGACCGCACCACCTTGGCCGTCCCCGACCAGCGCGGGCTCACGGGCGCGTCGGTCGTCATGGTCCGACCGTACGGTGACGGCTCGCGCCGAGGCCCGCACAGGAGACGCACAGGCCGGACCGGGCGGACGGACATCCCCGTTCCCTACGGTGAACGCACCCAGACGCCGACCCGGGGGAGCAGACGTGCAGGACGACCGATCGCCGCAGACCTACGAGGGTCGGCCGTACGACCGGCCCGAGGAGGAGCTCACCGACCAGGGGCTGCGGTTCGACGTGGTGACGGTGCTGAGCCGGCGGAACCTGCTGCGCGCCCTCGGGCTCGGCGCGACGGCCGTGACCCTGGCGGCCTGCGGGGCGGACGCCACCACCTCGAGCACCCCGACGGGCTCGTCGGCGTCGACCTCGTCCGGCGAGATCCCCGACGAGACGGCCGGCCCCTACCCCGGCGACGGCTCGAACGGGCCCGACGTGCTCGAGCAGAGCGGGATCGTGCGGAGCGACATCCGGTCGAGCTTCGGGGAGGCGAACGGGACGGCCGAGGGCGTGCCGCTGACGATCGCCCTGACGGTCCGCGACCTCGCGAACGCCGGGGCCGCCTTCGCCGGCGCCGCGGTCTACGTGTGGCACTGCGACCGCGACGGTGGCTACTCGCTCTACTCCGACCAGATCACGGGCGAGAACTACCTGCGCGGGGTCCAGGTCGCCGGCGCCGACGGGACGGTGACGTTCACCAGCATCTTCCCGGCCTGCTACACGGGCCGTTGGCCTCACATCCACTTCGAGGTCTACCCCGACCAGGCCAGCATCGTCGACAGCACGAAGGCGATCTCCACCTCCCAGGTCGCGCTGCCGAAGGAGGCCTGCGACGCCGTGTACGCCACCGACGGCTACGCGACGTCGGTGTCGACCCTGGCCCAGGTCAGCCTGGCCGACGACAACGTCTTCGGCGACGACGACGGGGCGAGCCAGCTCGGCACCGTGACGGGCGACGTGGAGGCCGGCTACCGCGTCGCGCTCGACGTCGGGGTCGACACCCGGACCGCTCCCGCCGCCGGGCAGGCGCCCGGCGGGCGGGGCGGCGGCCGGCCTCCGGGGGCACCACCGTCCCGGTAGCGCAGCGTCTGGAGAAGAGCGTCAGCCCTCGAGCAGCTCACGCAGCCGTTCGAGGTCGGCCCGCACCAGGCCGGCGTCGCGCTCGAGCTCCTCGTCGGTCATGGCCAGCTGCCGCACGCTGAACACCACCTCGGTGCCGTCGGGGTGGGGGACGGCGCGCAGGGGGTTGTAGGTGGTCGTCCCGTCGGGCGTGGTCACCGCGTGGTCGAGGACCCCGTACGCGTTGCGCTCGGCGAAGACGACCCGCACCTCGCCCATGGGCCCGGCCACGACCAGGGCGTCGCCCTCCCGGGTCACCTCGCTCGAGGCCAGGCCCGCGGCCCAGCGGGCCAGGTTGTCCGGCTCGGCGGCGAAGGCGTACACCTCGTCCGGCGGTCGGTGGACGACGACGCTGACGTGACGGCTCTCCATCCACCCGATGCTAGGGAACGGCGACGACAGCTCCGGACGACCCCGGCAGCAGGCTCGGGGTCTTCCGCAGGACCAGCGCCAGCACGCCGACGACGACGACCAGCCCGGCGGCGAGCAGCACCACGCGCGGCCAGCCGGCGCTGCTCCAGGCGTGGCCGCCGAGGGCGCCGAAGACCGACGACCCGACGTAGTAGGTGCTGAGGTAGAGGGAGGCCGCCTGCCCGGTCGCGAGCCCGGCCGCGTGCGCGCGGGCGGGGACCCACCCGCTCGCCACGCCGTGGATGGTGAAGAAGCCGGTGATGACCAGCGCGAGCCCGACGACGAGCAGGGGCAGCGACGCCGGCAGGGTCAGGAGCACGCCGAGCAGGGCGACGGCGCACCCGAGCGGCAGCACGGCCCGCCGCCCGTAGCGGTCGGCCAGGCGCCCGGACACCGCCGAGCTGACCGAGCCGAGCGGGTAGACGCAGAAGAGCAGGCTGGCGGCGGCCAGGCCGAGGTGGAACGGGTCGAGCGCGAGCCGGAACCCGACGGTGTTGAACACGACGGTCAGCACCCCGATCGAGCAGCCGCCGATCAGGAACAGCGCCAGCAGACCGCGGTCGGTCACGGCGAGCCGGGTGGTCTGCCAGACGGAGCGCCAGCCGGCCGCCCGGGGGACGAACTGCTCGGACCTCGGCAGCAGGACGCGGACCACGACCGCGCACACGAGCCCCAGGGCGGCGGCCGCCGCGAGGGCCCAGCGCCAGCCGGCCGCCTCGGCCACCGCGCCGGTCAGCAACCGCCCGGTCATGCCCCCGAGCGCCGTACCGCCGACGTAGAGGCCGACCGCCCTGGCGTGGCTCGCGGGGTGCAGCTCCTCGCGCAGGTACGCCGTCGCCACCGCCGGGAGGCCGGCGAGCGCGACGCCCTCGAGGGTCCGCAGCGCGAGCAGGGCGGGCCAGCTCGGTGCCAGGGCGCAGGCGACGCCGACGAGCGCGGAGAGGGCGAGCGAGGCGTGGATGAGCGGCGTACGCCCGTAGCGGTCGGACAGCGGCCCGGCCACGAGCAGCGCGACGGCGAGCCCGAGCGTGGTGGCCGACAACGACCAGGCGCTCGCACCCGCGCCTACCCCGAACTGCTCGGCCAGCGCCGGGAGCACGGCCTGCGTGCTGTAGAGGAGGGTGAAGGTCGCGACGCCGGCCGCGAACAGCGCCACCACGATGCGTCGGTAGCCGGACGTGCCCGGCCGGTGGCCCACGAGCTCGGCCGCGATCTGCGTGCTCACGTGGCACCAATCTGCCCGGAGCGGGGTGATGCGTCCAATGCACGAACGGGCGGAGCTTCATACGCGAACCGCATGACGTCGCGTTACGGTCAGGCCGTGCAGATCCGCGACCTCGGCTGGCTCGTCACCGTCGCCGACCACCAGCACGTCTCCTCGGCCGCGGACGCGCTCGGGACCTCGCAACCCACCCTGTCGCGGGCCTTGGCCCGGTGCGAGGCCGAGCTCGGCGCGCGGCTCTTCGAGCGCGTGCCCGACGGCGTCCGGCTCACCCCGGCGGGCGCGCTCGTGGTCGACGCGGCCCGCGACCTGACCTCACGCTGGACCCAGCTGACGGGCTCGCTGGCCCGGGTGCTGGACAGCGGGACGGGGCTCGTGCGGCTCGCGTTCCTCGACTCCATGGCGACCTCCCTGGTGCCGTCGCTGCTGCGCGCGTTCCACGCGCACGCACCCCAGGTCCGCGTCCAGCTGCGGCAGGAGCCGGGCCACGAGATCGCCCGCGACTTCGGGCTCGGCGCCGTCGACCTGGCGGTCACCTCGGCCGCGCCCGAGGGCCCGTACGGCTGGCACGTCCTGCAGCAGGAACGGCTCGTGCTCGTCGTGCCCGGCACGCACGCGTGGCGCGGTCGGACGGAGGTGGCGCTGGCCGAGCTGGGGTCGGAGGAGCTGATCACCACCCCGGCGGGGTTCGGGCACCGCCAGCTCGTCGACGGCCTGCTGCGCCAGGCGGGCGTGGCGCCGTCGATCTCGTTCGAGAGCCAGGACCTCGCCACGATCGAGGGGCTGGTCGCGGCCGGCCTCGGCGTCGCCGTCGTGCCGGAGGCGTTCGCGGGGCACTCGGGCACGGTCGGCCTGCGGCTCACCGCCGCCGGCGCACGGCGGACCATCGGGCTGACCTGGCGCACCGACCGCGAGCTGACGCCGCCGGCGCAACGGTTCCTCGACTTCGTCGTCAGCGGACGAGCGGGCCCGGCTCCCGGCTGAGGGCCAGCAGGGTGTCGCGCATCCGGGCGACCTCGGCCGGGTCGAGCCGGCCCTCGAAGAGCGTGGCGAGCGCGACGCCGTCCGCGGCGCGGGTCAGCACCGCCGTGCGCTCCGGGTCGAGACCGTCCTCGGCGAAGGCGTCGCGCCAGCGCTGCGAGTGCTGCTGAGCGTCGGCCACGACCTCCGGGAACGTGTTGAGCGCGGCCATCACGGTGGCCTCCTCGCGGAACGCGGCCCCGTCGGCGAGGTCGTGCAGCGTCGCCCGCACGTACGCGCGCACCAGTCGGCCCGGTTCGTGGTCGTCGGGGTCCAGGTGGGCGTCCACGAGGACCGCCCAGCGTTCGGCGACATGCTCCGACAGCGCCAGCATCAGCGCCTCCCGGTTGGGGAAGTGGTGCAGCAGCCCGCCCTTGGAGACGCCCGCCTCCGCGGCGACGACGTCGAGGCTGGCCCGCGGGCCGTGCTCCACCAGGGCGCGCGACGCGGCCTCGAGCAGGGCGAGCCGGGTCCGGGCGGGGTCGCGGACACGGCGGGGCTCGGACGGCACGAGACGAGACTACCGGGACGTGGTGATTAACCGACCGTCTGGACGGTAGGCTAGTTCCATGAGCAGCAGCCTTCTCGACCGTCGTCCCTCGGGCCGCTCCGGCGCCGGTGCCGACGTGCCGTCCGCGCGGCGTCGCTGGGCGGCCCTCGCCGTCCTCGTCCTGGCCGTGGTGCTGCTGTCGGTCGACGCCACCGTGCTCGCCCTCGCCGTCCCGGCGCTGAGCGCGGCCCTGAGCCCGTCGGCGGAGCAGCTGCTGTGGATCGGGGACGTCTACTCGTTCGCGCTGGCCGGCCTGCTGGTGACCATGGGCGGCGTCGCCGACCGGATCGGACGACGCCGGCTGCTGGTCATCGGCGCCACGGCTTTCGGCGTCGCCTCGGTGCTCGCGGCGTTCGCCCCCTCCACGGGGTGGCTCATCGCGGCCCGTGCGCTGCTCGGCGTGGCCGGCGCGACGCTGATGCCCTCGACGCTCTCGATCATCCGGAACCTCTTCGACGGGCGCCAGCGCACCACCGCCATCTCGATCTGGTCGGCCGCGGCCGCCGGCGGTGCCGCCCTCGGGCCGCTCGTGGGCGGGGCGCTGCTCGAGCACTTCTGGTGGGGCTCGGTCTTCTTGATCAACGTCCCGATCATCGTGATCATCGTCGTCGGGGCCCTGCTCCTGGTTCCCGAGTCGCGCGACCCGCGACCGGGTGCGTTCGACCTGGTCAGCGCCGGGCTGTCGTTGGCCGGCGTCGTGCCGCTCGTGTACGCGGTCAAGCAGGTCGCGGGCCACGGCCCGTCGGTCCACGCCCTCGTGGCGGCCGTCGTCGGGGTGGTCGCGCTGGTGACCTTCGTCCGGCGGCAGCGTCGCCTCGCCGCCCCGCTGATCGACGTCTCGCTCTTCGCGCGGCCCGCGTTCTCCGGCTCGATCCTGTCCAACCTGGTCTCGGTCTTCGCCTTCAGCGGCCTGCTCTTCTTCTTCTCGCAGTACCTCCAGCTCGTCCGCGGCTACTCCCCGCTCCAGGCGGGGCTGCGCGAGCTCCCCATCACGGTGGCGTCGATCGCGGTCATCGCCGTCGCCGGGCGCAGCGCGCGCCGTCTCGGCTACGGCCGGGTGATCGGCGGCGGGCTGTTCCTGGCGTCGGCCGGCATGCTCGGCCTGGCCGCGGCGGAGAGCGCCCCGAGCTACGGGTGGGTGGCCGCCGCCCTCGTCCTGGTCGGCCTCGGCGTCGGGTTCTCGTTCACCCTGAGCACGGACGCCGTGCTGTCTTCCGTCCCGCGCGAGCGGGCCGGGTCGGCCTCGGCCGTCTCGGAGACCGCGTACGAGCTCGGCACCGCCCTCGGCATCGCCATCCTCGGCAGCCTGCTGAGCGTGCTCTACCGCCGGGGGCTCCCCGATGCGGCACCGGCGGTGCGCGAGTCCCTGGCCAGCGCGTCGGGGACGGGTGACGCTCTGCAGCTGGCCGACGCGGTCACGTCGTTCGTGCACGCCATGCAGGTGACCTCGGTCGTGGCCGCCGCCTTGCTCGCCGTCGCCGGCGTGATCGCCTGGCGCGTGATCCCGTCGGGCCGACCGACCGCGGGATCGCCGGGCACCGCGCTCTGACATCGTGAGGCCGTGCACCAGATCCTGGCCGGGGCGTTCCTGGCCGGGGCGGGGGTCGTCGCGGGGGTGATCGGCACGGCCGGCGGCATCACGTCGCTCGTCGCCTACCCGGCGCTGCTCGCGGTGGGGATCCCGCCGCTCGCCGCCAACGTCACCAGCTCCGTCGCCCTGCTGGGCAGCGGGGCCAGCTCGGCGCTGCGAGCCGGTCCCGACGTCACGGGCCGCACGCGCACCCATCGGCGCTGGATCCCCTTGACCGTCCTGCTCTCGCTGGCGGGTGCGCTGCTCCTGGTCGTCACCCCGGCCGGCCTCTTCGACCGGCTGGTGCCGTTCCTGGTGCTGACCGGGGCGGTGCTGCTGCTCCTGCAGCCGCGGATCTCCGCCTGGCAGCGCAAGCGCGACCGCGGGCTCCACCCGGTGGTAGTCGGCGCCGCGGGTGCGGCCGTCGCGCTCTACAACGGCTACTTCGGCGCCGGGTCCGGCATCTTGATGATCACGCTCCTGCTGCTGACGACGGAGTCGGTCGTGCACCGCGCGAACGGGCTCAAGAACGTGATCCTGCTGGCCGCCGACGTCCTGCCCGCCGTCGTCTTCGCCGCGGTCGGCACCGTGGTCTGGCGGGCCGCGCTCCCGCTCGCCGCGGGCGCCGTCGCCGGGGGACTGGTCGGTCCGTCCGTGGCCCGCCGGCTGCCGGAGGCGCTCCTGCGCGTGCTCATCGGGTGCTGCGGTGTGGCGCTCGCGGCGTACCTGTTCCTCCGGGCCTGAGCGGGTCCCGGCCGAGTGTCCGTGCTCAGGTGCCGTCGACGGGCAGGCGGTAGACGGACACGTGCGAGCCGGAGGTCGCGGTGAAGGGGGAGCCGTCCCAGTCCGCCCAGCGGTGCTCGAGCGCGAAGCCGGCCAGCTGCGCCATCAGGTCGAGCTCGGCGGGCCAGACGTAGCGGTGCCGGCTGCGGAACAGCTCCGCCTCGGTGCCCTCGCCGAAGCGGAAGTGGTGCGACACCACGTGCTGGAGCAGGACGTCGTAGGTGTCGAGGCCGATGCGTCCGGGCTCGACGCTGAAGATCGCGGCCGTCCGGTCCGGCGGCAGCCGCTGCAGGTCCGGCACCCACAGCTCGACGACGAAGCGCCCTCCCGGAGCGAGGTGGGCGGCCGCGTTCCGGAAGCAGGCGACCTGCTCGGACTGCTCGAGCAGGTTGGAGATGGTGTTGAAGACGAGGTAGACCAGCGCGAACTCGCCCGGCACCCGCGCGTGCGCCATGTCGCCCACGACCACGGGGACGTGCTCCGCGTCGGCCTTGGTCCGCAACCGGGCGAGCATCGGCTCCGACAGCTCGATGCCGCTGACCCGGATCCCGCGAGCGGCCAGCGGGACCCCGACCCGGCCCGTGCCGATCGCCAGCTCCAGCGCAGCGCCGCCCTCGGCCAGCTCGACGAGCCGGTCCAGCGTCGGCCCGAGCACCGCGGCCGAGCCCATGGCCCCGAGCTCGGCGTCGTACGCCTGCGCCGTCCGTTCGTCCCAGACGTCCGCGTGCTCCACGCCCCGCACCCTGCCAGCGTCCGGCCCGCGTGGCACGGGGTTTTACGGGCGGGTCACCTCACTCGAGGCGGCCGACCGGCTTCTCGGGGAGGGTGCGGTAGCTCGTGAAGAGGGCGTCGTCGTCGGCGTGGAGGACGTACGCGAGCGCGAGGTCGACCGGCTCCTCGAGGCCGTCCCCGTGCGTGGTCCGCGAGCCTGGTCCGCCGACGACCTGCGGGGCGTGCGTGAGGAGCAGCTCGTCGACCAGCCCGAGGGCGAGCAGGTCGCGGTGCAGCGCCGGGCCGCCCTCGCAGAGCAGGCGGGGCTGGCCCCGGCCGGCGAGGTCGTCGAGCACGGCGCGCAGGTCGACCGCGTCGGCCCCCAGCTGGAGGACCTCGATCCCGGCTGCGCGGAGCGGGTCGAGCCGGGCGGCGGGGGCCGAGGTCGTGGTCGCGACGACCACCGGTCCGCCCGTCCCGTGGGCCGGCGTGGCGATCTGCGGGTCGAGGTCGGCGCTGGCCGTGACGACGACCAGGGTCGGGTAGGGCGCCAGCCCCTCGGCGGCGCGGACGTCGCGCTGCCAGTCGGCCAGGTCGACCGCCCGGTAGCCCTCGGACCGCGCCGTCCCGCCGGCGACGACGACGGCGTCGCAGAGCGCCCGGTGCAGGGCGAAGTGGTGCTGGTCGCTCTCCGGGCTGATGCTGCCCGACGCCGCGTCCGCCCCGGTGATCGAGCCGTCGACGGTGGCGACGAAGTTCGTCCGCAGCCAGGCGTCCGAGGGGGGCACGGGAAAGCGCAGCAGCTCGACCAGCTCGGCCGGGGTCAGCTCGCCGGCCGGGGTGCCGCGGCGGTCGAAGAGGAGGTGCACGCCCGCATCCTGGCACGGTCCCCGGCGCCACCCCGGCCCCTGCGGTCCCGCGTCCACGCGGCATGATCACGACGTGGCGAAGCACAACGACAGGTCCGACCCCGTGGCCGAGCAGCGACCGCTGGCGGAGCTCCTCCGCCTGCCGGCGGGCCCGGTCGACCTCTCGACGATCGCCACGGACTCCACCGTCGGCTTCCCGGGCCGGGGGAAGGACGACGTCGGCACCGTCGGTGCCGCCCTCGTGCCCGAGCTCGAGGACCTCCAGGAGCGGCTCTTCGCCAACGGTCGGGCGACGCCGGAGACGGCGCCGCGCGTGCTGCTCGTCCTGCAGGGGATGGACACCTCCGGCAAGGGCGGCGTGATCAAGCACGCGATCGGCATGGTCGACCCGCAGGGCGTCGACATCACCTCGTTCAAGTCACCGACGAAGACCGAGCTGGCGCACCCCTTCCTCTGGCGCATCGAGCGCGCGCTGCCGGCGCCGGGGATGGTCGGCATCTTCGACCGCTCGCACTACGAGGACGTGCTGATCGTCCGGGTGCACGACCTGGTGCCCGAGGCGGTGTGGAGCGCCCGCTACGCCGAGATCAACGCGTGGGAGGAGGCGCTCGTCGCCGGCGGCACGACCGTCGTCAAGTGCTTCCTGCACGTCTCCCACGACAAGCAGAAGGAACGTCTCCTCGAGCGGCTCGACGACCCCACGAAGTACTGGAAGTACAACCCCGGCGACGTCGAGGAGCGGCAGCACTGGCCCGCGTACACGGAGGCGTACGAGGCCGCGCTCGAGCAGTGCAGCACGCAGCACGCGCCCTGGTTCGTCGTGCCGGCCGACCGCAAGTGGTACCGGAACTGGGCCGTCGCCCAGCTGCTCGTCGAGCACCTGCGTGGGCTGGACCTCGCCTGGCCGGCGGCGGACTTCGACGTCTCGACCGAGCAGGCCCGGGTCGCCGCGTCCTGAGCGGGCGTGTCGAGGGTTAGCCCCGGCTCGGCTGGGTAGGGAACTAGAGAGCACCACACACGACACACAAGGAGCACTTCCGTATGGCTGAGCGCGACACCTTCATCCGTTCCCTGCACGACCTCGGCATGGCCGCCTGGTTCGGCGGATCCCTCATGGGTGCCGTCGGCGTCAACGGTGCGGCCGGTGCGGCGAAGGACCCGTCCGAGCGGCTGCGGCTCTCGAGCATCGGCTGGGCCAAGTGGGCCCCCGTGCAGATCCTCGCCGTCGGCGTGCACGCCGTCGGTGGCATCGGCCTCATGGTCTCCAACCGCAAGCGCCTCGGCAAGCAGCCCGGCGCCGGGTCGGCCACCGCGGTCAAGCTCGTCCTGACCGGTGTCGCCGCGGGCGTCACCGGCTACTCGGGCTACCTCGGCACCAAGATCGCCAAGCACGCGGACGAGGGCGCCGCCGGCGCGACCGAGCCGAGCGCGTCGAGCAGCCGCGAGCTGGCCAGCGCGCAGCAGCAGCTCAAGGTCTGCCAGTGGGCCATCCCCGCGCTGACCAGCACCCTGATCGTGCTCGGCGCGGTCGAGGGCGAGCAGCAGCGTGGCGTGTCCGGGCTCCTCGACCTGGGGGCCGACGAGGCGCTCCACGGCGTGAAGCAGGCCATCCGCAAGGTCCTCTGACCGTGGAGATCTTCGAGCGGATCACCTACGCCCGCGATCAGGCCCTCGAGGCCGAGCGCACGGAGCGTCGTCGGCTGGCCGACGCCGACACCGCCGAGCTGCAGCAGGCGGCCTCGGTCCGGCTGGCCACGCGCCAGGCGGTCCGCGAGGCTCTCGACGACGTCCTGGGCGAGGCCTCCGACCCGGAGGCCGAGCTCGACGGCCCCGCCGCCGGGGCGCAGTCCTAGGACCTCGCACCACCAGCGCTGACGCAACACCAGCACCAGCACCACCGTTCGACCAAGAAACGCTGACTCCCGGCAGAACCTGATCAAGATCAGGTGGCGGGAGTCAGCGTTTTTTGTCGCCTGGGCCCGGGTGGGCCACCTCGGTTCGCGTCTTCAGACCAGTGCGGGCGGGCGACGTACGGAAGGCCCGTACGGTTCGCCGATGCCGCCCATGGTCTGAAGACGCAGGCGACCGGGAGTCACGAGCACCACCACAAACAGAAAACGCTGACCGCCGTCATCCCCCTTCAAGCTCGGGTGACGGGAGTCAGCGTTCTCCGCTGCGGGAGCCCGGGTGGGGGTGAGCGAGGGTCAGGCGCTGACGATCGAGAGGTGCCGCTCGGGCAGCTCCTCGAGCTCCTCGGCCTCGAAGCCGTCGTCGTAGCCGGCGGGCTCGTACGCGTCGTCGCTGAAGTCGAGCCCGCCCTCGTAGGGGACGGGCGTGTCGACGTCGACGAGCTCCATGGCGGCGACGACGTAGCGGGTCAGCGCGGCCTCGACGATCTCGGGCTCGCCCCCCATCGGCGCGGAGACGGCCGACGCGCCCGCCTCGAGCGCGGCCTCGGCCTCGGCCGTCCACAGCACGCCGGGCGAGAGGTACCAGCTGCCGACCGCGACGTGGCGGCGGCCCTGGGCCCGGAGCGTCCGGACGGCCTCGGCCGTGCTCGGGCCGGAGCCGGTGGCGTACGCGGTGACGCACGGCAGCCGGTGGTGGGTCGACCACTGGCGCGCGCGGCGGGCGATGATCGCGTTGCTGCGGACGTCGACGCTGCCGGCGGCCGCGAAGACGAGGCCGTCGAGCTCGGCCACGTGCCGGGCGCGCAGGGCGTCCCGCAGGCGCCGGTCGACGATCGAGAGCAGCTGGGCCTCAGGACCGATCGGCCGCGAGGCGCCGACCCGCAGGCCGTCGTGGGCCGCGTTCAGCTCCGTGACCAGGACGGGCACCTCCTCCTTGGCGCCGAACGCATCGGAGAGCAGCAGCGGGACGAGCACGATCTCCTCGACGCCGCGGGCCGCTAGGCGGGCGACGACGTCGTGGGCCGTCGGGCCCGACACGTCCAGGTAGGCGGCGTGCACGTCGAGCGAGGGCCGGAGGGCCCGCAGGCCCTTGCTGATCTGGCGGCTGATCTCGGGCGTGCGGGGGTCGTGGCTGCCCGGTCCGAGGAGCACGAGGGTGGGAGCGGTCATGAGGTCACCGGTTCTGCTGTCGTGTCGTGCGGGTCGACGTCCAGGGTGCGCAGGCTCGTGGGTCCGGCCATGCCGGCCGCGAGCGTCCAGCCGTCCGCCTCGTCGACGAGGATGAACGAGCCGGTCCCGCGGTGCTCCTTGTAGGGATCCACCGGCAGGGGGGCGGCCAGCGTGAGCCGGACGCGCCCGATGTCGTTGAGCGTCAGGGCGTCGGTGCCCCGCCACGTGGGTGCCGACCTCGCGTCGAAGTCGAGGTCGAGCACCCCGTCGATCTGCTTCACGACGGCTTTGGTGAGCGACGTCCCGTGCTGCACCAGGACCCGCTGGCCCACGGCCAGGGTCCGGTCGGTGAGCCAGCTGACCGTGCCCGTGAGGTCACGGGTCGGGGCGGGCGGGGCGTCGGTCGAGGTCAGGATGGCGCCGCGGGAGATGTCGAGGTCCCGGTCGAGCCGCAGCACGACCGACTGGCCCGCGACCGCGACGTCGAGCGGCCCGTCCGGGGTGTCGATCCCGGCGATCGTCGCGTGCGAGCCGACGGGCAGCACGACGACCTCCTCGCCGACGCTGACCCGGCCGGCGGCGACGAGGCCCGCGTAGCCGCGGTAGTCCCCGTCCACGACCGGTGCGCTCGCGGCCCAGGGGGCCTGGACGGCGGACTGGGGCCGGACCACGCTCTGGACGGGGAAGCGGAAGTCCTCGCCGACCTCGAGCGACGTGTCGTCCACGCTCTCGAGGTAGCCGAGCACGGTCGGGCCCTCGTACCAGGGCATGCGCGACGAGCGGGTCACGACGTTGTCGCCCTCGAGCGCCGAGACGGGGATCGCGTGGCTGTCGCGGACCCCGAGGGTGCGGGCCAGCAGCGCGAAGTCCGTGGCGATCTCGTCGAAGACCGTCTCGGAGAAGTCGACGAGGTCGATCTTGTTCACCGCGAGGACGACGTGCGGCACGCGCAGCAGCGCGGCGACGGCGAGGTGGCGCCGCGTCTGCTCCATCACGCCCTTGCGCGCGTCGACGAGCAGGATGATCACGTGGGCCGTGGACGCGCCCGTCACCGTGTTCCGCGTGTACTGGACGTGCCCGGGGCAGTCGGCCAGCACGAACTTGCGGCCCGCGGTCGCGAAGTAGCGGTAGGCGACGTCGATCGTGATGCCCTGCTCCCGCTCGGCCCGCAGGCCGTCGGTGAGCAGCGCGAGGTCGGCCCGGTCGAGGCCCTTGCGCCGGCTGGCCGTCTCGATCGAGTCGAGGGTGTCGGACAGCACGGAGTTGGTGTCGAAGAGCAGCCGGCCGACGAGGGTCGACTTGCCGTCGTCCACGGAACCCGCCGTGGCGAGCCGGAGGAGCGTACGACGCCCCTGCAGCGAAGCCTCGCGCTCCGCCTGGAGTGTGGGGCTCATCAGAAATAGCCTTCCCGCTTGCGGTCTTCCATGGCGGCCTCGCTCAGCCGGTCGTCGGCGCGGGTGGCGCCGCGCTCGGTCAGCGAGCTCAGCCCGACCTCGGTGATGACGTCGGCCACGGTGGTGGCCTCGGACAGCACCGCGGCGGTGCAGGACATGTCGCCGACGGTCCGGTAGCGGACGCTGCGTCGGGTCGTGGGCTCGCCGTCGCGGACCGGGGTGACGGGCGTGATCGCCATCCACATGCCGTCGCGCAGGGCGACCTCGCGCTCGTGGGCGTAGTAGATCGAGGGCAGCGCGATCTTCTCGGCCTCGATGTAGTCCCAGATGTCGAGCTCGGTCCAGTTGGACAGCGGGAAGACCCGGACGTGCTCGCCGGGCAGGTGCCGCCCGTTGTAGAGCGACCAGAGCTCGGGGCGCTGGTTGCGCGGGTCCCACTGGCCGAACTCGTCGCGCAGGCTGAAGATCCGCTCCTTGGCCCGGGCCCGTTCCTCGTCGCGCCGCCCGCCGCCGAAGACGGCGTCGTGCTTGCCGCTGGTGATGGCGTCGAGCAGCGGCACGGTCTGCAGCGGGTTGCGCTGGCCGTCGGGCCGCTCGCGCAGCCGTCCGTCGTCGATGTAGTCCTGGACCGAGGCGACCTTGAGGCGCGCGCCGTAGAACTCGCTGGCCTCGTCGCGGTAGGTGAGGACCTCGGGGAAGTTGTGGCCGGTGTCGACGTGCAGCAGCTCGAACGGTACGGGCGCCGGCCAGAACGCCTTCGCCGCGAGGTGCAGCATGACGACCGAGTCCTTGCCGCCGGAGAACAGCATCACCGGCTTGGCGAACGTGGCCGCCACCTCGCGGAAGATGTGGATCGACTCCGACTCGAGCGCCTGCAGCTCGCTGAGCGGGCGCAGCGCGCGGGCGGTCGTCGGCGCGGTGCCGGCGGTGGGGGTCGTGCTCATCGGGAGGTCCTCTCCACGGGACGGTCGAGGATCGTCGACAGCAGCGCGCGCGCCCTCGCGGCGGCGGTGTCGAGGTCGAGGGCGGCGGTGTCGAGCTCCAGCTCGGCCGTGGCCGGCTGCTCGTACGGGTCGTCGACGCCGGTCATGCCGGTGATCTCGCCGCGCCGCGCCTTGGCGTACAGGCCCTTGACGTCACGCTGCTCGGCCACCTCGAGGCTGGTCGAGACGAAGACCTCGGCGAAGGGGACGCCGTGGGCGTCGTGGTCGTCGCGCACGCTGCGGCGCGCCTCGGCGTACGGGGCGATGACGGGCACGAGCACGACGGTGCCGTGGGACGCGAGCAGGCGGGCGACCCAGCCGATGCGGCGGACGTTGACGTCGCGGTCGGCGCGGGTGAAGCCCAGCCCGGCGGACAGGTGCGGACGCACCTCGTCGCCGTCGAGGACCTCGACGTCCACCCCTTCGGCCCGCAGCCGGTCGGCGAGCGCGTGCGCCACGGTCGACTTGCCGGCGGACGGCAACCCCGTGAACCAGAGCGTCCCGCCCCTCACAGGTGGATACCGCACTCGGTCTTGCCGAGCCCGGCCCAGCGACCGGCGCGGGCGTCGGGGCCGGTGGCGCGGACGGTGCAGGGCTCGCAGCCGATGGACGGGTAGCCGTCCTCGAGCAGCGGGTTCACCATCAGCGAGTTCTCCTCGATGTAGGCGGCCACGTCCTCGTCGGTCCAGGCGGCGATGGGGGAGACCTTCACCAGGCGGCGCTTCGGGTCCCAGGCGACCACCGGGGTGCTCGCGCGGGCGGCGGAGTCGGCGCGACGCACGCCGGAGGCCCAGGCCGTGTACGGCGCGAGAGCCTTGCCGAGCGGCGCGACCTTGCGCATCGCGCAGCACTGGTCGGGGGCGGTGCGGAAGAGGTCCTTGCCGTACGCCGCGTCCTGCTCGGCGACCGTCAGCTCGGGCAGGACGTTGATCAGGTTGACGTCGTGCACGAGCTTGACGGCCTCGCGCGTGCCGATGGTCTCGACGAAGTGGTAGCCGGTGTCGAGGAAGATCACGTCGATGCCCGGCGCGACGCGCTCGGCCAGGCTGATCATGACGGTGTCGGCCAGCGAGGACGTGACGACGAGACCGCCGCCGAACTCGGCGTGGGCCCAGCCCATGATCTCGAGCGCGGTCGCGCCCTCCAGCTCGTGGCTGGCCTGGACGGCCAGCTCGGACAGGTCGAGCAGCGTGCTCATGACGACACCTCCCGCGTACGGCTCGGGGAGACGAGACCCCGGAACACGACCGAGAACGCACGCAGGCAGGAACGGCATTCCCAGCCGCCGCCCTCGAGGGGGAAGAGGTTCTCCTCCGAGCAGTACGGGCAGTAGCCGATCGACTGCCGCTCGGTCCGCGGTGCGTGGCCGGTCGGGCTGCCTTCGTCGGCGGCCGCGCTCATACGAGGACGCTCTCGTCGGCCCTCGCGACCCACTGCGCGAACCGCTCGCCCTCGGTGCGCTCGGCGGTGAAGGACTTGGCCAGGCGCTCGACGTAGTCGGGCAGCTCCTCGGCCGTGACCTTGTGACCGCGCAGCTTGCGCCCGAAGCCGGCGTCGAGGCCGAGCCCGCCGCCCAGGTGGACCTGGAAGCCCTCGACCTGGTCGCCGGCCGGCCCCTGGACCAGCTGGCCCTTGAGCCCGATGTCGGCGGTCTGGATGCGAGCGCAGGAGTTGGGGCAGCCGTTGATGTGCACGGTGATGGGGGAGTCCATCGCGCCGAGCCGGCTCTCCAGCTCGTCGACGACGCGGGCGGCCTGCGCCTTGGTCTCGACGATCGCGAGCTTGCAGAACTCGATGCCGGTGCAGGCCATCACCGAACGGCGCCAGGCGTCGGGACGCGCGGACAGGTCCAGCGCCTCGGCCCCGGCGACCAGCGAGTCGACCTGGTCGGGCGCCACGTCGAGGACGAGGATCTTCTGCATCGGCGTGGTCCGCAGCCGGTGCGAGCCGTGCGCCTCGGCGAGCTCGGCGAGCGCGAGGAGGGTCGCTCCGCTCACCCGTCCGGCCTTGGCGGCCAGGCCGACGAACTTGCGTCCGTCCTTCTGGTCGTTGACCCCGATGTGGTCGCCGGGACGTTCCGGCGTCTCGGGCGCCGGGCCGTCGACGAGGCTGCGGTGGAGGTACTCGTTCTCCAGCACCTCACGGAACTTCTCGGGGCCCCAGTCGGCCACCAGGAACTTGATGCGGGCCCGCGTCCGCAGCCGGCGGTAGCCGTAGTCCCGGAACACGGCGCACACGCCGGCCCAGACGTCGGCGACCTCGTCGAGCGGCACCCAGGCGCCGAGACGCTGGGCGAACATCGGGTTGGTCGAGAGCCCGCCGCCGACCCAGAGGTCGAAGCCGGGTCCGTGCTCGGGGTGCTCGACCCCGACGAAGGCGATGTCGTTGATCTCGGGGACCACGTCCTGCAGCGGGTGGCCGGTGATTGCGGTCTTGAACTTGCGCGGGAGGTTGGAGTACTCCGGGTTACCGACGAAGCGGTCGCGGATCTCGCGGATGGCCGGCGTGGGGTCGATGATCTCGTCGACCGCGATCCCGGCGACGGGGGAGCCGAGGACCACGCGGGGGCAGTCGCCGCAGGCCTCGGTGGTGTCGAGCCCGACCGCCTCGAGGCGGCGCCAGATCTCCGGCACGTCCTCGACCCGGATCCAGTGCAGCTGCACGTTCTGTCGGTCCGTGATGTCGGCGGTACCGCGGGCGAAGTCGACCGAGATCTGGCCGATGACCCGCAGCTGCTCACTCGTGAGGGCACCGCCGTCGATGCGGATCCGGAGCATGAAGTACTCGTCGTCGAGCTCGTGGGGCTCCATCGTCGCGGTCCGGCCGCCGTCGATGCCCGGCTTGCGCTGGGTGTAGAGGCCGTACCAGCGGAACCGGCCGCGGAGGTCGCCCGGGTCGATCGAGGCGAAGCCGCCCTTGGCGTAGATGTTCTCGATGCGCGCCCGCACGTTGAGCGGGTTGTCGTCCTTCTTGGACTGCTCGTTCGGGTTGAGCGGCTCGCGGTAGCCGAGGGCCCACTGGCCCTCGCCGCGGGGCTTGCGGGTGCGGGCGGGACGGGCTGCTCGTGCGTCGGGCGTGCTGGGGGGCAGGGCGTTCATGGGTTCCTTCGCGGGGCAGCCCGGGGCGCGCGGAGCGGTCGTCGGGGGCGGGTCGGGGGTCGTTCCGGGCGTCAGTGCCCGGGCATCCAGACCCGACACATCATCGACGCGGTCCGGGCGAGGTCGACCACGCGGCGCGTGGTCAGCTGCCGGGGACGAGCGGCGGGGTCGGCGCAACGCGCCGCCGAGAGCTCTCGGCAGCGATCGACCCCTCCTGCGGCGCGCACCCTCACACAATCCGTCGGCGCGCGCCGCTGATCAAATCCAAATCTCACTGGATGGGACGCGTGTCCGCATCGCGGACTTCCTCGGCCGGGTCGATCCCGGTGAGGCCCGGCCAGAGCTTGTCGGCGGCGGCGTTGAAGGCCGCCCCGACGAGGACGGCGAGCGACATCACGTACAGCCAGATGAGGACGGCGATCGGTGCCGCGAGAGGCCCGTAGATGGTCGACGACCCGGTCGAGGCGCTCAGCGTGAGGCGCAGCAGCACGCTGCCGATGACCCAGATCAGGAGGGCGAGCGCTGCACCGGGAAGCCCGCTGCGCAGGCGGCTCTTCAGCGGCAGCGACCGGTCGTACACGCCGGCCAGAAAGACGCCGGCGCCGAGGAGGACCACCGGCCAGTAGAGGCCGCCGAGGAACTCGAGCCGCTCGGGCAGCACCCGCTGCACGAAGCCGGGGCCCGCCAGGACGAGCGGCACGAGCACGACGCCGATGATCACCAGGACGAGATAGAAGACGAACGAGAGCAGCCGCTGCTGCACGAAGCCGCGACGACCGGCCAGCCCGTACATGATCGTGATCGTGTCGACGAAGACGTTGACCGCGCGCGAGCCCGACCACAGCGCGACCAGGAACCCGACGGAGACTACGGCGGCGCTGCCCTGGGCCAGCACGTTCTCCAGCGTGGGGGCGAGGATCGAGTTGACGATGTCCTCGGTCAGGACCCGACGGGCGAGCGCGAGCACCTGCGCCTGGACGTTCGCCACGGCCACGACGTCGAACGCGCCGGCCACGAAGCCGATCGCCCCGGCGAGCCCGAAGATCAGCGGCGGCAACGACAGCACGGTGAAGAACGCGGCCTCGGCGGCCAGACCGGTGACCCGGTAGCGCAGGCAGGCGAGGAGCGTCTCCTTGGCGGCCTGCGCGCCGCGGGTCGCCCCGAACCGGCGGCCGCCCGCACCCAGCGCGGCGACCGCTCTCGACCGTCGCCACCGCGTCTTGAGCGGCACGGAGCGGGTCGACGACCTCCGGCTCTCGCTCACCGCTCCAGGCTAGTGGGGCGGGGCCTGCCGACCTGTGGCACGCGGCCCGCGTCGCGGGTGATTCCCGCGACCGCGGACGGCGACCCTCAGAAGCCGCTGCCGGCGTAGTCCTCCCCGGCCGGTGCCGGTCGGTGGGCTCCGTCGGGGTCGTTCGTCGAGCCCTCGGCGTAGTCGTCCTCGACGACCACGCCCTGACCGACGTCGGTGTCGGCCGGCTGCGGCGGGTCGGGCACCTGGGCCAGCTCCTCGTCGTCCATCGCGCGGGGGTCCTGCTCGGGTTCGCTCACGTGTCCTCCTGGTGGTGTCTGCTGTCCACGCCTTACCCGTTCCTGACCGTTACCCCCGCACCCCGAGATCCATAGCCGGGCGTAGCGTCCGACGTCGAAAGACGTCCTTCGGCAGACGTCGGGCACAGGTGCCGCGGTCCCGGACCACCGGGTCGGCGCCGGGAAGGAGCAGCGTGACCACGACCACGACCTCCGGCGGACGGGTGCCGCTCACCCGGGATCAAAGAAGCGCGTTCCTGGCCGCGTTCCTGGGCTGGACCATGGACGCCTTCGACTACTTCATCGTCGTGCTGGTCTACGCCGACATCGCGAAGGAGTTCGGCGTCTCGCTGCCGCGGATGGCCTTCATCACCACGGTGACGCTGCTGATGCGGCCCGTCGGGGCGCTGATCTTCGGGCTGTGGGCCGACCGCGTGGGCCGACGCATCCCGCTGATCGTCGACGTCTGCTTCTACAGCGCGGTCGGCTTCGCGTGCGCCTTCGCCCCGAACTTCACCGTGCTCATCGTGCTGCGCCTGCTGTACGGGATCGGCATGGGCGGCGAGTGGGGCCTCGGCGCGGCGCTGGCGATGGAGAAGATCCCCACGGCGCGCCGCGGCTTCTTCTCCGGGGTGCTGCAGCAGGGCTACTCGACGGGCTACCTGCTCGCGGCGGCCGTCTACCTGGTCCTGCACCAGGCGTTCGGACTGGGCTGGCGCTACCTCTTCGCGTTCTCGATCCTGCCCGCGCTGATCAGCCTGATCATCCGGAGCCGGGTCAAGGAGTCCGAGGTCTGGGAGGCCACCCGCGACCGCAAGGTGTCGAGCAGCGTCTCGGCCGCGTCGGTGTTCAAGAACCCGACCGTCATCCGCCGGTTCGTCTTCCTCATCGTGCTGATGACCGCGTTCAACTGGATGAGCCACGGCACCCAGGACGTCTACCCGACGTTCCTCAAGGCGACCGAGAACGGCGGGGCCGGCTTCTCCGCCGACACCGCCTTGATCATCGCGATCCTCTACAACGTCGGCGCGATCATCGGCGGGCTCGTGTTCGGCGGACGTTCGGAACGCTTCGGTCGCCGCCGCGTCATCGTCTTCTGCGCCGTCCTCGGGCTGCCGGTCGTGCCGATCTTCGCCTACTCCCACTCTGCCGGGATGCTCGTGCTCGGCTCGTTCCTGATGCAGCTCTTCGTCCAGGGCGCCTGGGGCGTGATCCCGGCCCACCTCACCGAGCTGTCGCCCGACGAGGTCCGCGGCTTCTACCCGGGCGTGACCTACCAGCTCGGCAACTGCCTCGCGGCGTTCAACCTGCCGATTCAGGAGGCCCTCGCCTCGACCCACGGCTACCCGTTCGCGTTGGCGGTGACCATCGTGCCGGTCCTGGTCGCGGTGGCGGTCCTGACCGCTCTCGGCCCCGAGAACCGGGGCGTCACCTTCGGCTCGAAGGAGAGCTCCGCCCTCGCGGACGCGACTACGCGCTGAGAGGCGGGAGAACGCTCCCTGAGCCTGTCGAAGGGCCTCGACGAGGTCAGCGTTCTCATCGCATGTCGAAGCCAACCCGTTCCGGGCCCTTCGACAAGCTCAGGGAGCGTAGGGACGCGTACGGCCGCTCCCGACGACCTGCTGCCACAGCTCCTGCGTCGCGGCGAGCAGGTCGGCCTCGGGGACGTCGTGGGTGGCGCTCGCGTGGTGGCCGCACCAGCCGTCGAGGACGCGCATGCCGCAGACCTGGCAGCCGCCGTGCCACGACACGAGGACGCGGTGCCACGTCCGGGTCAGGGGCGCGACGTCGGCGAGGTTCGCGTACGTGAAGACGCCCACGGTCGGCGTGCCGACCGCGCCCGCGAGGTGCCGGGGACCGGAGTCGTTGCCGATCATCAGCGATGCCCGGGCCAGGGTGCCGACCAGGCCGCCGAGGGTCAGGCCCCCGACGACGGTCTCCATCTCGGCGCCGTAGCCCTCGGCGACCCGGGCGACGCGCTCGGCGTCCGCGGGCCCGCCCACCACGACGACGCGGGCGCCGTCGTCGGCCAGCGCCCGGGCGACCCGACCCAGCCGGTCCTCGGGGTAGCAGCGGCGCGCGTCCGTCGCGCCCGGGTGCACGACGACGAGTGGACGGTCGTCGTGCGGGACGGCGGCCTCCGAGGCGTCGAGGTCGGCCGCCGTCACGGCGAGCCCGGGCTCGAGCCGGGTGCTGCGGGCCCCGGCGGCGGCCACGACCTCGAGCCAGCGCACGGTGTCGTGCTGGTAGGCGGTGTACGGGACCCAGCGGTCGGTGCGTGGCGCTCCGGGGGCGGCCGCCCCGACGCTGACGCGGGCACCGAGCCGCAGGAGCAGCGGGTTGGAGTTGCCGCCCCCGCCGTGCAGCTGCACCGCGAGGTCGTAGCCGTACGCCCGCTGCTCCGCGCACCACGCCTCGAGCTCCTCGGGCGAGGCGTCCGGCACGTCGGACTTGACCCGCACGCCGCTGACCAGCGGCAGCCGGACGACCCGGTCGACCGGTCCCGGCCGCCCGTCGAGCAGGGCCGCGTGGTGGGCCGCGCCGAGCAGCGTGATCTCGGCGTCCGGGTACGCCTCGCGCAGCGCGCTGAGCGCGGGCTCGGACACGACGTAGTCGCCGATGCCGTTGGCCCGCAGCACCGCGATGCGGCGTACGCCGGGGATCGGCCCGGCCGGACGGGCGGGCAGGTCGAGGGCGGGTCCTGTGGGCGTGGGTTCGGTGGGCGTGGGTTCGGGCACGGAGCGAGGCTTACCCCGGCACGCCCGGTCCAGCCGCGGAGACGGGACGACTCGGCTCCGGGTGCCCGGAACCTGCCCCTCCCGAGCTCGCCGATGGTAATTTCGTTCCTGCCCGGATCGAGCCTCGTGCTGCCGGGCCGCGCCCGGGGACGCGCACCACACGTCTTCCGGCACGACGGCCGGGAGCCTCCGTCCGGAAGGACCTCTCCCGTGCCCCGCGCCCGCGCCGCAGCCGCCCTGCTCGCCCTCGCCGCCCTGGTGGGCGTCTCGACCGCCACCACCGCACCCGTCGCCGGCGCGAGTGTCGACCGGGGCTCGGCCAAGAGCTACAGCCTGCAGAAGGTCGGCGGGTCCGTCGTCCGCTGGAACCCGTGCGAGTCCGTCCACTACACGGTCAACACCACCTACGCCCCGGCCGGCGCGCTCGCCGACACCCAGGCCGCGGTGGCCCGGATCGCGAAGGTGAGCGGGCTGACGTTCGTCTACGACGGCCCCACGACCACCATCCCCACCAGCTCCGGTCCGCGGGCCGACGGGATCACGATCGCCTGGGCCCGGCGCGGCACCGGCACGGGCAGGAGCGACCTGCTGCCCGGAGGGTCGGTCCTGGGGACCGGCGGCTGGAACGTCACCTACGTGACCACGGCCAAGGGCGGCGCCGTCTCCGGCGTGCACATCGTGAACGGGTACGTCATCGTCGACACCGCCGCCAACAAGCTGCCCGGCGGCTTCGCCGACGTCAAGGGCGGGACCCGGGGCGAGCTCCTGCAGCACGAGCTCGGGCACGCGGTCGGGCTGAACCACGTCAAGGACAAGAGCCAGCTGATGTACGCCACGCTGGGTGCCCACTCGAGCCTCGGCGCCGGCGACAAGGCCGGCCTGCGCAAGGTGGGCAAGCCCGCCGGCTGCACGACCTAGGCGACCCGGCGTCGTCGTCGCCCCGCCGTACGGTGAGGTCGACCGGACGACGAGGGGCAGGACGATGGCGGACGACGAGACCAGGGACGCGGCGGCCCACCGGGTGGCCGGACGTCGCGACGGCACCACCGACGTCCGGGGCGTGGAGCTCGGCTGGACGTCCGAGGGCGAGGGCCCGCTGACCGTCTTCGCCCACGGCATGGCCAACGACCGGTGGTCCGGTGAGCTCGCCGGCCTGCTCGACTGGTCGCCGCTCGTGGCGGGCGGGCAGCGCCTGCTCCGCTACGACGCCCGCGGCCACGGCCGCTCGACCGGGCGGGCCGTGGCGGAGGACTACCGCTGGCCGGACCTGGCCGACGACCTGCTCGCGCTGCTCGACGTGCTGTCGCCCGACCGGCCCGTCCGGGCGGTGGGCGCCTCGATGGGCTCGGCCACGCTGGTCCACGCCGCCCTGGCCGCTCCCGACCGGTTCGAGCGGCTCGTCCTGACCTGCCCACCGACCGCGTGGGCGACCCGTGCGGCCCAGGCCGGCGCGTACCTCCAGGGGGCCGACCTGGTCGAGCAGCACGGCGTGGAGGCGTTCGAGCGCGCCATGTCCGCCCAGCCCAAGCAGGGTCTGTTCCGCGACCTGCCCGACTACCCGCCCCGCCTGCGCGTCTCCGACGCCCTGCTGCCGTCGGTGCTGCGGGGAGCCGCCGCGTCCGACCTGCCCGACGACGCCCGGCTGCGGACGCTCCAGCTGCCCGTGCTGGTCCTCAGCTGGCACGACGACCCGGGCCACCCGGTCGAGACCGGGGAGCGCCTCGTCGAGCTGATCGACGGTGCGGAGCTGGGGACGGCCGCCACGGTCACGGAGCTGCGGACCTGGGGGAGCCGGACGGCGACGTTCCTGGGCGGCTGACCCGGGCTCGCGCTGACGGAGTCGCTCGTCGGCCGGGACGAACGTCTACGCTCACCTCAGCGAGGTGCGGCGTCGGAACGCCTCGTCGCCCCCCGGGGCCCGTGGCGCGTAGTCCTTCTACGCTCCAGGAGCTCCGATGACCCTCCACCTCGACCAGCCCACCCTCGTCATGGGGGCGCGTGGCAGCGTCGGCCGCCTCGTGCTCGACGACCTCGTACGACGCGGCCTGCCCGTCCGTGCGTCCAGCCGCCGCCCCGGGCCGGGATCGGGCTCCGGCGGCGTCGACGTCATGACCGCCGACCTGACCGACCCCGCCTCCCTGAGGCCCGCCTTCGACGGGATGCGGCAGGTGTTCCTCTACGCCACGCCGGTCGGGGTGAGTGGCGTCGTCGAGGCGGCCCGCTCGGCCGGCGTCCGACGGATCGTCCTCATGTCCTCCGGCAGCGTCGTGCACCCCTCGTCGGCCGGGAACGCCATCACCGAGGAGCACCGCGCGGTCGAGGACGCGTTCGGGTCGGCGCCGGACCTCGAGCTCGTACCGGTCCGACCGCTCGTCCTCGCGTCGAACGCGCTGGGCTGGGCGAGGTCGGTCCGGGGGGGAGCGTCGGGTCCAGCTCTACCGGCCCGACGCCCTCACGGCGCCGGTCCACGAGCGCGACGTCGCTGCGGTCGCGGTCGCGGCGCTCCTCGGCGCCGACGACGTCAGCGCCATGCTGACCGGTCCCGAGCGGCTGAGCCAGCGAGCGCAGGTGGCGGCGGTCGCCGACGCGATCGGCGCGGAGCTCGCGGTCGACGAGCTCGACCGTGAGGCTGCCCGTACGCGGCTCGCCCGGTTCGTGCCGGAGCACGAGGCCGAGGCGGTGCTCCGGTTCCTCGACGACGCGGCCGCCGGGAGCTCGCCGGCGACGGGCACCGTCGAGCAGGTCCTCGGCCGCCCGGCGACCCCGTTCAGGCTGTGGGCCCACGACCACGTCGCCGACTTCGCCTGAGCGTCCGACGTGGCAGGGTCGTCCCCGTTGGGGGGCGACCCTGCGCCCCCGACGACGTGAAGGAACCTCTCATCGCGAGCTCGACCGCTGCCGACCGGACGACGACCCCGGCCCGTACCTCCGCGCACGCCCGTACGGTGCTGGCCGTCGCCTCGGCGGGCTTCTTCCTCATCACCCTGGACATCTCGATCGTCAACGTCGCGCTCGCGAAGATTCAGAGCGAGCTCGGCGGGGGCACCGCCGGCCAGCAGTGGATCATCGACGGCTACACCCTGCTGTTCGCGGCCCTGCTGCTCTCAGCGGGCAACCTCGCGGACCGCATCGGGGCCCGGCGGGCGTTCGCGCTGGGGGTCGTCGTCTTCGGGCTCGCGTCCGTCGCCTGCGCGGTGGCGCCGAGCGCCGAGGCGCTCATCGCCGCGCGTTGCGTGCAGGGCGTGGGGGCGGCGGTCATGCTGCCGGCCTCCATGGCGCTGGTGCGGGCGGCGTTCCCGGACGGACCCGCCCGGGCCCGGGCGCTGGGCGTCTGGGCGGTCGGCGGTGCCGTCGCGGGGCTCGTGGGCCAGCCGCTCGGAGGACTGCTCACCACCGCGGACTGGCGCTGGGTGTTCCTGATCAACGTGCCGGTCTGCCTCGCGATGCTGGCGCTGCTCACCCGGGTCGAGCCCTCGGCCACCCGGACGGTGCGCTTCGACGGGCCCGGCCAGGTGCTCGCCGTCGTCGCGCTGGCGGCGCTGGTCTACGGGCTCATCGACGGCGGTCACCGCGGCTTCGGCGACCTGCAGGTGGTCGTCGCCCTGGGTGTGGCGGTGCTCGGCCTCGCCGGATTCGTCCTGGTCTAGGCCCGGAGCGACCACCCGATGATGCCGCTCAGCCTCTTCCACGCCCGCGGCTTCCGCATCGCCCTGCCCGTCGGGTTCGCGTTCATGGTCGGGAACTACGGCAACGTCTTCGTCTCCAGCCTGTTCCTCCAGCAGCACCTCGGGCTGAGCCCGCTGCGCGCCGGGCTCGCCTTCCTGCCGTCCGCCGCGTTCGCGGTCGTGGGCAACCTCTCGAGCGGGCCGATCACCAACCGGTTCGGCCCGCGGCTGCCGATCGTCGGCGGGCTCCTGCTCATGGTCGGTGGTCTGCTCGGGCTGGTCCTGACGGCCCAGCTCGGCTCACCCCTGCTCGTCGCGCTGCTCACCATCCCGATCGGGGCGGGCGGCTCGCTCGCCATGCCGCCGGTCACCGGGGTCGTGCTCGACGGGGTCGAGGCGGACCTCGCCGGGACGGCGAGCGCCGTGTTCAACACGTTCCGCCAGGTCGGCGGGGCCGTCGCGATCGCCGTCTTCGGTGCCTTCGTCGCCCACCCGGAGACCTTCGTCACCGGGCTCCGCATCAGCTTCGTGGTCGCTGCGGCCCTCCTGCTCGCCACCGCGCTGCTCAGCCTGCGGATCCGGCGGGCGTCCACGGCCTGACGCACGAGCGACCTCGGTCGTCTGCTCTGCCAGCACCAGACCGCGCCGGGACCGACAACGGCCACGTCTGCTCGATCTCGTGTCGTCTGCGCGCGTTCGAACCCGCGCAGACGACACGAACCCGAGCAGACAGGGACAAGGCAGGGGACTCGCGGCGACGGTGGACCACGGGCAGGATGGCGGGATGAGCGCAACGCACGACCGGGCCCCGCACGAGCTGTGGATCACTGGTGATCATGATGCTGATCACCTGCTGACCACCAGCGGGAACGCGCTGCTGATCGGCATGACGCTGGACCAGCAGGTGCCGATGGAGAAGGCGTTCGCGGGGCCGCACGTGATCGCCACGCGCATGGGCGGGACGTTCGACGTCCCGGCGATCGCCGCGCTCGAGGTCGACGACTTCGTCGCGGTCTGCGCCGAGAAGCCCGCGGTGCACCGCTTCCCCGGCTCGATGGGCAAGCGGGTCCACGAGGTCGCGCGGCGCCTGGTCGAGGAGCACGACGGCGACGCCGTCCACCTGTGGGCGTCCGCGCCCGACGGCGTCGCGCTCAAGGAGGCGATCGCGGCGCTGCCCGGCTTCGGCGACCAGAAGGCGTCGATCATGGTCGCGCTGCTCGGCAAGCGGTGGGGCGTACGGCCCGACGGGTGGCGCGAGGCCGCCGGGGCGTACGGGAACCAGGGGGAGTTCCGCTCGGTCGCCGACGTGGTCGACGCGGAGTCGCTGCAGAAGGTGCGGGCCTTCAAGAAGCAGGCGAAGGCGGCGGCCAAGGCGAAGGCCGGCTAGAACCTACCGGCGTCAGACGGCGCCGGCCCCCGGGACCACGGTCTGCAGGGACTCGTCGGTCAGCTCGTCGGCCTTCGGGTCGACGACACTCCGTCGTCCGGCCAGGTGCCGCTGCAGCCGCCAGGCGGCCGCGATCGCGACCGCGCTGATCAGCACGTGCAGCGCGACGAACTCGCGCCCGTGGCCACCGCTCAGGACGACGCCGGCGACCAGCGGCCCGAGGGCGGAGACGCCGGTCTGCAGCCCCGTGAACAGCCCGAGCGTCGAACCGACGTGGCCCTCGGGTGCGAGGCTGGCCACGAGCGGGTTGAGCACGGGGCCGTACATCGTCTCGCCGAGCGCGAAGACGCCGAAGGTGCTGACGAGCACGACGGGTGCGAGCGCCGGGAACGAGGCGACGGCACCCAGGCCGACCCAGCAGGCGAGCCAGATCGCGCCGACGGCCATCAGCAGGGGTGCGGCGGGACGGTTCGCGGTCCAGCGCACGACGGCGAGCTGGAGCAGGATCAGCACGAAGCAGTTGACCGCGGCGGCGAGCCCGACGGTCCGCGCGGGCACGTCCAGGATCGTCAGCGCGTACGCCGGCAGCCCTGTGTCGAACTGGGCGTAGAAGGCGAGCGCGAGGGCGACGGTCAGCACGGCCGTCCAGCGCAGCGCGGGCTGGCGCAGGACCAGGCGCAGCGCCTCGGTCGCCTGGCCACGACCGTGGTCCACCGGAGAGCCGGACGGGTGGGTCAGCGGTCCGCGCGGCAGCGTGGCGAGCATGCCGGCCGAGATCAGGAACCCGGCCCCGGCCGCGAGGAAGGCGACGTCGAGCCCGTCGGCCCGCGCGAGGTCGACGAGGTAGCCGGCGGCGAAGGCGCCGACTCCCATCCCGAGCGCCTGACCGGCGGCGAGCCAGGCGAAGGTCGTCCGCCGGTCCGTGCTGGCGCTGCGCTCCAGCAGCAGGACCGACTGGGCCGGGCCGCCGGCCGCGAGCGCGAAGCCGAAGGCGGCCATGCCGGCGATGAACGTCGTGGGCGTGTCGGCCAGGACGAGCGCGCCGGCGGCCAGCGCGGCCGCGAGCTTGGTGACGACGGCGACGAGCACGGGGGAGAAGCGGTCGGCCAGCCGCCCGCCGACCGGGCCGGCGACCAGCGCGGCGACCGAGAACAGGCTGGCCGCGACGGCCGCCACCCCGCCGCCCCAGCCGCGGGTGCCCGACGCGTACGCGTACTGGTAGGGCAGCACCGTGCCCCATCCCAGCATCGCCACCGCTGATGCCCCGACGACCCACCGACTGCCCCGCACGTCCCACCTCCTGCTTTCGAATACCGAAGTTCGTCAACGAAGACTTCTACTTCGAAATTCCGGCGTGGCGGGAGGAGATGCCGACCTCTTCGAGGCCCTTCGACAGGCTCAGGGAGCGTTCGTCGGGCGGCCCTTCGACAGGCTCAGGGAGCGTTGGCGCGGAGACGGTCGCGGACGCGGTCCACGCGCTCGAGCACGGTCTTGCGGTGGGCGTGGGCCCGCTCGTACGCGGCGACGGTGTCGAGGAGAGCGAGGTCGTCGACCTGCCCGACGGCCTTGACCGCCTCCTTGGCGTCGAGGTCGGCGTAGCCGGGGAGGCCGGGGTCGTCGTGCTCGCGTGCGTGCTGCCCGGCCTGCTTCGCCGCCTCGGGGTTGTCCACGAACTGCTCGCCCGCCGCGCTGCCCGCCGCCTTGGCCGCGTCGGTCTCCCGCTTCTCGGCGTCCGACAGCTCGTCCCAGGCGGCCTTGGGCAGGTAGCGCTTCGACGCGCCGCCCTTCTCCCGGCTCGACCCGGTCGAGGCGTCGGCGCTGCCGTCGGACGTCTGCCAGTCCTCGCCGCTCCACTGCGACAGGTGCTGCTGGGTCTCGTCCTTCTCGCCGAGGTAGCCGCCGCCCTCGCGCTCGTACGCGGCCTTCAGCAGCTGCGCCTTGCGCGCGCTCCACTGCCCGGGCTTGCCGCCCTTGTCGTCGGCCTGGACCTCGTCCTTCAGCCGGCCGCGCAGGTCGGGGTCGGTGTACTTCTGGTCCCAGCCCTTCGGATGCTTGCTCGCCATCGGGCGAAACTATCCGCCGACGGTCGGGCGGGCCGGGGCCGTCACGTCGTCACCTCGCCGGCGAAGAGGTCGAGCCGGTCGCAGCGGAGGCAGCGGCGGGCGATGACCGCGCGGCGCTCGAGGCCGAAGCGCTTCACCCCGAAGAAGCCGGACTCGCGCTGGCTGGCGTAGTAGCGGACGAGCGAGTCGGACGTGCCCTCGACGAAGCCGTCCTGGAACTCGTTCGAGCCGCAGTTCGGGCAGGGCGGTGCGGCGTGGCCGGCCAGCGGCTCGTGGCCGGCGCGCGGCTCGGCGGCCGCCTGGTCGCCGTAGAGCGGGAACTCGTCGGAGGTCATGCACCCACGCTAGAGAACCGGTGGGGTCAGGCGACGAAGAAGTGCTGGAAGTCGGGGTCGTTCCACGTGCCGCCCCACGACCAGACGACACGCGCGAAGGCCCGGACGACGACGTCGTCGGCCACGATCGCGCCGCGAGGGGCGTCGGCCCCGGCGGAACGGTCGATCTCGACGAACTCCCGCCCGGCGTCCGGCGCGACGTCGCCGGGCGTCACGTACGGGTTCTCGACCGGGTTGAGGTCGACGGCGGCCCCGTACGCGTGGGCGGAGAACGAGCTCTGCCCGGCCACGTTGCGGCAGTTGAAGGCCGAGGTGTTGTTCGCGGCCATCGACCGGTCGTCGTCGCCGGCGTAGTCGTCCACGAGCTGCATGCGACGGATCGGGAACCGTTCGCGGTAGAGCTCACGGAACACGGCCACCACGTCGCTGGCGTGGTCGGAGTGGACGACGAGCTGGCCGCCGTGCGCCTTGCCGTCGTAGCCGACGTAGGTCAGCAGGAGCAGCCGCAGGTCCGCGAGGTCGACGGGGCAGCGCGACGAGGTGTGGCTGCTGTCGTCCATCCGGTCGCGCAGCGCGGCCGGCAGGCGGCGGACCGAGGACGCGTACGCGGGCAGCGCCGCCTTCGCGTCGTCCGCGTCCGCGTCGTCCGCCGCAGGCGCCTTCGGCTGCGCCAGCACGGGCGCGAGGTTCGTGCACCCGCGCAGGTCCTCCCAGTCCTTCACCGCGTCGGTCCGGTCGCTCCCGCTCAGCGCACGCGGCTGGCCGCCCTCCTCGGGGATCTCGCCCGGGACCCAGGCGTCGTCGACCACGGCCCCGTCGCGCAGCGTCACGCGGAGCACCCCGGTGTCGGCCTGGTTGCCGTGGTACCAGAGGAAGTTGCCGAGCCCGTAGCTGACGTAGGTGTCGCCGAGGAGGCCGGCGCCCTGGGGCTGGTGGGCGTGCGCACCGACCACCACGTCGGCGCCGGCGGCGGCCAGGTCCGACGCGAGGTCGAGCTGACCGGCGGTCGGGCACCCGACGTTCTCGCGACCCCAGTGGAGGTAGACGGCGACGACGTCGTTCGCCTTCGCGGCCTGCTTGACCGCCGTCACCAGCCGGCTGCCGGCCCGTGCGATCCCCGGACCGCTCCGGCCGACGTCCCAGATCGACGCCTCGCTCTCGAGCGTCGACGCGTCCGCGGCCAGGACGGCGACGTCGGTGCCGCCGACCTTGGTCACCGAGGGACGGAACGCCTGGTCGCGCCCGTCGCCGATGCCGATCACGTCGACGTCGGCGTCCTCGGCGGCCTCGAGGCTGTCCCGCAGACCCGCGGCTCCGTAGTCGGCGCCGTGGTTGTTGGCCATCGACACCACGTCGACCCCGGAACGGTCCAGGAGCTCCAGCGCCGCCGGCGGGCTCCGGAACCAGTAGCGGTTGTCGGCGTCCTCGAGCTCCTTGTCAGCCGGCGTGCCGCCGGTCGTCAGCGAGCTCTCGAGGTTGACCACCCCGATGTCGGCGGACGCCAAGGCGTCACCCAGCGGTCCGAGGGTTGCGTCCGGGTCGTCGAGGAGCGAGGCGACGCCACCCTCGAAGTGGACGTCGCCGGCGAACGCCAGGGTCACAGACCGGCCGGAACCCGGGGCCGCGGCGGCGCTCTCCCGCGGCGTGGGCGGGGCCGAAGGGGAAGGGCTGGTCGAGGTGGACGTCTCGTCGCGTGGCGGCTCGACGTCGGGTGTGCAGCCGGCGAGCGCCAGCACCACCGCGAGGCCGGGCACCAGCCCTGGTCGTCGCCTGGTCGCACGCAGCATCTGGCCCCTCGTTCCCCGTGTCTGACACGACAACGCGCCGGACCTGCAAAAGGTTCAGCAGGGTCCGGGTGGAGGGATGCGCACGCTCAGTTGATCCGCGACACCGCGAACGTCTCGGCCTGCCGGCCCGGTGCGAGTCCGGCCCGAAGGGCGTTGCCCTCGTTCCAGCCGCGCAGCATCTGCTCCAGCCCGTCGCCGAGGTGCCCGGTCTGCGACGTGTGCGCCTTCAGCGCGGCGACCTTGCGGTCGAAGCGGTCGGTGACGTCGACGACGTGCGAGCTCTCCGGGTGGGCCATCAGCCACAGCTCGACGACCTTCCACGGCTCGAGGCCCTCGTCGAGGAGCTCGGGCCAGGCGAAGGGGTTCTCCGACGCGGGGTAGACCGCGCGCACCGTCGCCTCGCCGGCGGCCAGGTGGTCGGGGTGCGACGCCTGCAGCCGCTGCAGCATGCGCTGCGGCGACTGGCACAGCACCCGGCGGGGGCGGACCTGGCGGAGGACGCGGACGATCTGGTGCTGGAGCTCCCAGGTCGGCTCCAGCCAGCCGTCGTGGAAGCCGTCGAGGAAGCGGACGTCGGTCACGCCGACGGCGGCGGAGGCGGCGCGCTGCTCCCGCTCGCGCAGCAGCGGCATCTCCGAGCGCGGGGTGTCGTCGAAGCCGCCCTGGTCGCCGCGTGTGCAGACGAGGAGGGTCACCTCGATGCCGGCGTCGACCCAGCCGGCCACCGTCCCGGCCGCGCCGAAGTCGGCGTCGTCGGGGTGGGCCGCCACCACCAGGGCGCGCTCCACCTCGCCGTCGGGGAGGGGCTCGGCCCACGCGAGGGGGTCGGGAGGTGTCGCGGGGCCTGCCTGGTCGGTCACGCGCTCACCCTAGGTCGTCCCTCGGGGGCCGGGAGCCACCCGTGCAGCCGTGGTTCGGACTGCCGGGCGAGGTCCGTGGCCGGACCCAGGAGGGCGGGCTGCAGGCGGCGCAGGGCGTCGAGGTGGTCGCCGGTCCAGATCATCCGGACGGCGGTCGGGCTGGGCATGGCGGTGTCGACCGCGAGGTCGCGCCGCACGGCCTCGACGAGGCGCGCGTCGGAGGCCGCGTCCCGACGGGCCGGGGGCGGCGGCGGGGCCGCACCGGAGAGTGCCTGGCCGAGGCGGGCGTACCAGCGCGCGACCACGTCGGCGTCGTGACCGAGCTCGCGGCCCGCCGCGGAACGGTCGCCGCCCAGCGTTCCGTCCTCCCGCTCCCAGAGCGCGAGCACGGCGTCGGCGGCCAGCCGCGGGGCGACGACACCGGTGACCAGGGCGGTGACGGTGGCGAGGTCGGACTGCTTGCGGCCGCGCTCGGCGAGGTACTCCCGGAACGCGTCGTCCAACCGGCGCGAGGCGGCCGCGGCCCGCGTGGACTCGGGCACGGGTCGGGGCAGCGACGGCACCCCGCGCTCGCAGCGGTGGACGCCGTAGCGGACGGCCCGGGCGAGGTAGTCGCCCGTCGTCTCGTACGCCTCCCCGAGCGCCCGGCCCAGCGCCGAGGCCGCGCCGCGCGGCCAGAAGAGGACCCCGAAGACCAGGCTCACCGCGCAGCCGATCGCGATGTCCTCGATGCGTACGAGGCCGATGCGGTAGCCGACCGGTTGGATGATGTTGAAGAAGATCGTCAGCGTCAGCGTGAAGGCCGCCTGCCCCGCGGCGAACGAGATCGCGGCCGGCGCGAGCCCGGCGACGAGGATCGAGATCGGCAGCAGGATCCAGAGCACCGCCTGGTTCGTCCCGACGAGCGTGACGACCAGCCCGCCCACGACGATGCCGACGACCGTCCCGAGCACCCCGCGCAGGGCCGTCTGCCCGGTGCTCAGGGCGTTCGAGCGCAGCACCGAGAGCGTGCCGAGCACCACCCAGAAGGAGTGCTGCACGCCGCTGAGGTCGGCGACGAGGACGGCGGCGCCCAGCGCAAGTCCGCCGCGCAGGCTGTTGTGCAGCCAGACCGAGTGGCGGTCGAGGTGGGTCCGGGCGCGGTCGACCGCCGTGGCGAAGGCACCGCCGGTCCCGCCCGGATCGCGCCCGAGCAGTCGGCGCAGCCACGGACGCCGTTCGGCCTGGAGCGCGCGCTCCACGTTCCGGACGACCTCCAGCACCGCGAAGCCGATCTCCTGCGCGCGGAACGTCGGCTCGAGCGCGTCGACCAGGCCCGCGTCGAGGTCGTGGGACGCGCCCGGACCGCCGAGGGGGAGCCGCTCGGCGCCGGTCTCGAGGGCGTCGACGGCCGCGACCAGCGCGGCGATCGCGGTCTGCAGCCGGTCCTCCCCGGCGTCGAGCTCGGCCCGGGCCGCCCCCCGGCTCATCACGTCGAGCTCGTCCGCCGCCACCGCGAGGGCGCCGGCCGCCGCGGTCTTCACGGCCAGGACGCGGTCGTCGACCCGGTGACCGGGCGCCACCGCCGGCGGCTGCTGCAGCACCGTCAGCAGCCAGCCGAGCTCGTCGACCAGCCGGACCAGGATCCGCGACGAGGTGCCGAGGTCGGTCGGGCGGTTGGTGGTGGCGTAGAACGCGTCCCGCAGCTCGCCGTACGCGGTCGTCAGCCGGTGCGTCACCGCGTCGCGCTCCGCCGGGCCCAGCTCGCCGTGGGCGACGCGACGGTCGGCGACGAGACGTTCGGCGAGGAGCCGGCAGGTCCGGGCGGAGGGCGCGCGCAGGGGGCTCCGCGGCGGCGCCGGCCACCAGAAGGCGACGGCGAAGGCCGCCACGGCCGAGGCCAGGAGCCAGCCGGCCATCCGGTCCGGGATCGCGCCCAGCGGCGCCGGCGTGGCCACCGGCAGGACGAAGGCGAGCAGCAGGGCGGTCGAGGCTCCCGCCAGCTCGGAGCTGACCACGCCGACGAAGAGGACCGCGAAGCCGACGACGGCCATCGTCACCGCCGCCAGCACCGGCTGGCGCGACACGACCGTGGCGAGAGCCACGAGCAGGGCGCCGAGCACGGCCAGCCAGGCGACGCCCTGGACGCGTTCCGCGCGGGAGCCGTTCAGGTCGACCAGCAGGAGCAGGGCGAACGACCCGAACGCGGCGAAGGTCGCGACGTCGGCGTTCTGCAGGACGCGGGCGCCGAAGGCGAAGAGCAGCGGCATGACGATCGCCACCCGCCCGGCCCGCCGCAGCGCGCGCAGACCCGGGTCGTGCCGGCGCAGCCAGGACAGCGGGCTCATGATCAGCAACCTAGCGGCGCGCCAGGTGCGAGGACAGAGGTTCGGTCGCCCCGCTCTGGCACCGAGCTGTGCGGCTCCGGCCGGCACATCCTGCCCAAGCCGGCACGCCCTGCTTGTTTCGGTACCCCTGGCTCATGACGGCACACCCTGCTTGCTCCGGCATCCCAAGCTAACAACGGCACACCCTGCAGGGTGTGCCGCCGCGAGGAGGGTGTGCCGCGGAGAGCAGGGTGTGCCGGCCGGAGGCGGCGATCCCCGCAGATGGGTCAGGTCTGCGAGACCGGGCTGATCACCAGCTCGTCGATGCGGACGTGGGCGGGGGAGTCGAGGACGAACAGGACCGCGCGCGCGACGTCGTCGGCGGTGAGCATCACCGCGCGGGCTTCGGCCCCCGGGACCTGCGGCCGCATCCGCAGGAAGTCGGTGTCCACGTCGCCCGGGCAGAGGTGGCAGGCGCGGACGCCGTACGAGGCCTCCTGCGCGTTGAGCGTCTGGCACACGGCGGTGAGCGCGGTCTTGCTGGCCGAGTAGGCGACGCCGGCGCCGGGGGAGAAGCGCCAGCCCGCGTACGACGACACCACGACCACCTGCCCACCGGCCTCGCGCAGGTCGGGCAGCGCGGCGTCGACGACGTTGACCACGCCGGAGAGGTTCGTGGTGACGACGTCGGCGAAGCCGGTCACCGACTGGTCGGCCCAGGTCCGCTGCGGACTGTTGAGGCCGGCGGCGAGGACGAGGTCGTCGACCCGGCCCCAGCGGTCGGTGATCCCGGCGTGCGCCCCGGCGACCGCGGACGGGTCGCCGACCTCGAGCGGCACCACGAACGACTCCCCGCCGGCCTGCTCGACCAGCGCCGCCGTCTCCGCGAGGGCGTCCTCGCGACGTCCGCTCAGCGCGACGCGGCGGCCACCCTGTGCGGCCGCGACGGCGGCGGCTCGGCCCATGCCGCTCCCGGCGCCGGTGACCCAGAGCACGCGGCCGCTCACGCCGGGCCTCCCTGCTCGGTGTCGGACGCCGCGTCGGCGGCGGCCAGCTCGTACGCCTTCTGCGGCAGCTGCGTGGCGAGCTTGCCCCCGCTGACGTCGAGCAGCGTGCCGGTCACGTAGCGCGCGGCGTCACTGGCCAGGAACACGACCGCGTCGGCCACCTCCTGCGGGTCGCCCCACCTCCGCAGCGTCAGCGTGTCGAGCAGCCGGTCCTGCGCGGGCTGCGGCATCGTCGCGAAGCCGTTCATGGCCGTCGGGATCATGCCCGGCGCGTACGCGTTGGCGGTGACGCCCCACGGGCCGAGCTCGCCGGCGAGCGTCCGGGTGAGCTGGACGACGGCGGCCTTGGACGCCGCGTACGCGCCCGAGCCGACGCTGGGCACGATGGCCGCGAACGAGGCGGCGTTGACGATCCGTCCCGAGCGCTGCGCCTTCATCGCGGGCACCACCGCGCGGCACATCTTGAACACCCCGCCCACGTTCACGGCGAAGCAGCGGTCCCAGGCGTCGTCGGTCAGGTCCTCGATCCGGCCCTCGACGTTGATGCCCGCGTTGTTGACCAGCACGTCGACCCGTCCGAACCGGGCCACGACCTCCGCCACGAGCGCCCGCGTCGCGTCGCCGTCCGTGACGTCGGCGGGGAGGGACGCGCCCTCGAGCCCGGCCGCGGAACGCGCCGCGTCCAGCCAGCCCAGGTCGTCGGCGCGCAGGTCCACGCCGACGACGACGGAACGTTCGCGGAGGAACGTCTCGGCGATCACCCGCCCGATGCCGCGTCCCGCGCCGGTGACCAGCACCACGCGTCCCGTCAGGTCCAGCTCCATCTCAGGCTCCTTCGCCGTGCAGGCGCCCGGAGCGTCCCGACGCGCGAGGCCATCGTGGCAGGGCCGACCCGACCGCGACCACGGTGAGGGCCGGCGGCAGCGTCCGCGCCATCCGCAGCATCGCCGCCATCGTGCCCCGCGGGTCGGTCCGGTCGGACAGGTAGGCGCGCTGGCGGGCGGGCGGGAGCGCGAAGAAGGCGGCGAAGAACCGCTCGACCCCGGCGGCCGGCAGCCTCAGCAGGGTGGTCAGGCCCATCTCGCGCAGCTGCTGGACCCGCCGCGCGGGCGCCGGCCAGACGACCTGCCGCACGTCACGCCCACCGGCGGCGGCGCGGGCGACGTCCTCGGCCAGCCGAAGCGACACGGCCACGCTGTAGCCGGTCGCCGGGTGCATGACCCCCGCCCGGGCCCCGAGGGCGACCGGCCGGTCGGCCGCGGTGCGGCGGGTGCCGCGGGACGTGCCCGGGTCGGCCTCGACGCTGAACCGGACGCGTTCCACGGGCTCGTCGCCCCTCAGCTCGACCCCGCGGGCGGCGAGGCGGCGCTCGAGCCGACGGCGGAGCTCGTCCAGCCCGAGCGCGGGGCGTCCGACCAGGCAGGTCTCCTCGAGCAGCGTGTGCTCCGCGTCGAGCGGGACGGCGTAGAGGAAGGACGGCACCGCGTCCGGCCCGGCCCCGTGGTCGCGCCGCCAGTCCATGAACCAGGGACCTCCGGCCGCCGCCGCTCGGTCGTTCTCCACGACCAGCCCGTACGCGGTCTGCGCCGCCCGGTCGGGTGAAGGTCGCGTGCCGCGGGCGTCGAGGACGAGGTCGGCGTCCAGCCGCGTGCCGTCGGCGAGGTCGACCCGGTGGGCGTCCGCGTCGACGACGGTGCCGGCGACGACCCGGACGCCCTGCAGGTCGAGGGACCGCTGGAGCGCGGGGGTGTCGAGCACGACGTAGGTGCGGTCCAGCCGGTGCTCCCCGACCGCCCAGGCGCGGGCGTGCTCCGTCCGGGTCGCGACGGCCTCGGGCGCCAGCCACCCCGGCAGCTCGTCCTCCCAGGCGGCGTACGTCGGGGTCCAGCGCCGGTCGGGGGAGGGGTCGACAGCCACGACGTGGACCCCGGCCGCGGCGAGACGGCTCGCCGCCGCCCGGCCTGCGGGCCCGAGCCCGAGCACGGCGACCTGCGTGTGCTCACGCCCCACGGCTGACCCTCGCATCCCCCGGGGTAGGCCTCCGGGCGCGGTCAGCGTAGGTGGAGGGTGGGCGTCTCGGCCCGATCAGGTCCGCGCCGGCCGGTTCAGCGAGCGCCGGGCGGCAGGCCGAGCTCGACCGAGCAGCTCACGCGTACTCGGCGGCCCGTTCACGGACGGCGGCATGGGGCGAGGCCAGAAGCTCGGCGCGGACCGCGGCACGTGCCGCGTCGTACGCCGGACGTCCCATCCGAGCGATCAGTCGGCGCTCCGACTCCTCCAGCGAGTAGGCGTGGGTGCCGTCCCACGCCTCGGCCAGCGTGTAGAAGAGGCCCTGCCTGGCCGTCACCTCGCTCTCGGTGAGGTCGACCAACACCTCTTGATCCGACAGCAGGGCGAGGGTCTCGGCCGACGCCGCCGGCTCACCCGGCCGGATGTACGCGTCCGCCACGCCCCTGATGCTAGCCACGCCGCCCGGTGTCGACGGCCCCCCGCGCCTACTGCGGGTGGCCCGAGCGCACTCGCGCGTACTCCCCGGGAGACGCCGAGGCCGCCTCCGGCGTGCTCTCGGTCGGCAGCGTGACCATGTCGAACGTCTCGCCCTGGTGCTGGTCGACCGCGACCCGGACGGAACGTTCCACGACCGACTCGGTCAGACGCTTGCGCAGCGTGATCGGGTCGCGGTAGAGGTCCTTGGTCAGGGCGACGCACATCAGCACCATCACGAGGATGAACGGCACGGCCGAGATGATCGTGATCCGCTGCAGCCCGGACAACGCCTCCGTCGGGTCGTCCCCGCCGGCGACGAGCATGACCGCGGCGACGCAGCCCATCAGGACGCCCCAGAACACGATCAGCGGCTTGCGCGGCTCCTCGACGCCGTAGGACGAGATCGAGCCCATGATGATCGACGCCGAGTCGGCGCCGGTGACGAAGAAGATCCCGACGAGGACCATGACCAGGACGATCGCGACCGTCGTGAGCACGGGAGACATGCCGAGGGTGTCGATGAGGTTGTAGAGCGCGCCGTCGAAGGAGACGCTCGGCGCCCCGTCGACCGTCGTGACCATGGACGTGGACCCGCCGGCCGCGGTCGCCTGCTCCTGCAGGCCGATGGCCGCGCCGCCGAAGATCGCGAACCACAGCAGCGACACGACGCTGGGGACCAGCAGCACGCCGGTGACGAACTGGCGGATCGTGCGGCCGCGGCTGATGCGGGCGATGAACATGCCGACGAAGGGCGTCCAGCTGACCCACCAGGCCCAGTAGAAGATCGTCCAGCTGGCCAGCCACGCCGTCGTCTCGGCGTCCCCGGTGGCCGCCGTGCGCGCGGACATGTCCGGGAGGTCGCGGATGTAGTCGCCGAGGGCGGACGGGATCATGTTGAGGATGAAGATCGTCGGGCCGACGACGAAGACGAGCAGCGCCAGCAGGATCGCGAGCACCATGTTCGTGTTGGACAGCCACTGGATGCCGCGCTCGATGCCGGACACGGCCGACGCGACGAAGCACACCGTCAGGATCGCGATGATCACGACGTAGACGGCCCGACTCGGGGCCGAGATCACGCCGTTGGCCTCGAGGCCGCCGCCGATCTGGATCGCGCCGAGCCCGAGCGAGGCGGCCGACCCGAAGAGCGTCGCGAAGATCGCCAGGATGTTGATCACCTTGCCGCCGGCCCCGTCGACCGCCTTGCGCCCGAAGAGCGGGGTGAAGATGTCGCTCAGCAGCTGGCGCCGCCCCATCCGGTAGGTGCCGTACGCCATCGCGAGGCCGACCACCGCGTACATGGCCCACGGGTGCAGGGTCCAGTGGAAGAGCGACGTCGCCATCGCGGTCTGGATCGCCGCGGGCGTCTGGCCGTCGACGGTGCCCGGGGGCGGCGACACGTAGTGGTAGAGCGGCTCGGCCACGCCGTAGAACATGAGGCCGATGCCCATGCCGGCGGCGAACATCATGGAGATCCACGACCAGGTCTTGAAGGCCGGCTTCTCGCCGTCCTGACCCAGCGGGATGCTGCCGAACTTGCCGAGCGCGAGCCAGAGCACGAACACGACGAAGAGCGAGGCGGTCAGGACGAAGGCCCAGCCGGTGGCGCCGATGAGCGTCCCGAGCGCGTTCGTCGAGGCGGTCGCCAGGCTGTCGGTGCCGAGGAAGCCCCACAGCACGAAGCCGACCGCGAGCAGGGCGACGACGCCGAAGACGACCCAGTCGATGCCTCGGCCCTCGGCCTCGGCCTTGAAGTTGTCGGGCAGGTGGGACCGGATCCGCGCCAGGAGGGAGCGGTCGTCCGCGGTCTGGTCGGTCGCCTCCTCGGCCGGACCGGTGACGGGTGGGTCGACGTCGTGGAGGTCGACGGGGGTGGGGCTGGGCTTCAGGTCGGTCATCTCTGCTCCCGGGACAGGTGCCGTGCACAACTGGTGTCTCGCATGCTGCATGTCGAGTGACACGATGCGAGACAGGCTGGCGAGCGCGGCTCGGAGCTGTCAAGGGTCGCGGTGAATTCGGTTCCCAAATGTCACAAACGGATGTCCAGCGGGCGGGGCGGGTTCAGGGCCGGGTGATCTCGTCCGAGATCAGCACCTTGGTCGCGTTCGCGGCGTCCAGCGACGTCAGGAGCGCCGTCGCCGCCTCGTGGACGGGGAACGCGTGCGAGATCATCTCGCCGAACGGCACCTCGTGCGCGTGCCGGGCCATCAGCGCGAGCGTGCCCGGGTAGGCGGCCAGGTCCTCGCCGCCGGTGCCCATGATCGTCAGGCTCCGCCCGCAGACGACCGCCGGGTTGAAGGCCTCGGGACCCATGTCGACGAAGGCGCCGACCTCGACGATGGTCCCGGCGTCACGGACCAGGCCCAGCGCCGTGCCGAACGAGCCCGGGAAACCGGTCGCGTTCACCACGAGATCGACACCCTCTCCCGCCGTGAGCTCGCGGACCTCGGCGACCTCGTCCCCGGCGGCCAGGACGGTCTCGGCGCCGACGAGCCGGCGGGCCAGCGCGAGCCGCTTCTCGGAGCGGTCGACGGCGATCACCCGGCCGGCGCCCATCAGAGCGGCCTTCACCAGGTGGGCCATGCCCAGCGAGCCCACGCCGACCACGGCCACGGTGTCGCCGGGACGGAAGCCGCCGGGGCTCCGGACCGCCGCCGCGCGCTCGAGGCTGTGGGTGACGGCGAAGATCTCGGTCAGCACGGCGACGTCGGAGGCCAGCTCGTCCGGCACGCGGAACACGGCCGTCCGCGGCTTGAGGTAGAGGTGCTCGGCCCAGCCCCCGAACAGGTGCGGGGCGTCGGCGGAGGTGATCGAGTTGCCGTAGTTCTCGAGGTTGCGGCACAGGTAGTAGGGGAAGCCCCGTCGACAGCTGCGGCAGTGGCCGCAGGCCACGTTGGGGGCCGGCACCACCCGGTCGCCGACCTGCAGCAGCTCACCGTCGTACGCGCGCACGTCGCCGTCGCCGACCGCGTCGACGACGCCGAGGTTCTCGTGGCCCTGGATGATCGGGAACGGGGTGGTGCGCTCCATCGCCGTGCCGGCGTACTGGACGTTCTCGCCGCGGAACGTGTGCTTGTCGGTGCCACAGATGCCGGACGCGATCATGCGCAGCAGCACGGCCCCCGGCTCGAGGCGGGCGGGCTTCGGGTAGTCGCGGACCTCGATGGTGCCGGGGCCGACGAGGGTGGCAGCAAGGACCATGGCTCAAGGTAGAGGCCCGCCGGACCGGCCTCGCGGCGGGTGGTCAGGACGTCGGGCGTTGCGCATCGAGCACCCTCGGTGCACCTGTTACAAACTGTGCACAACGGCCACGGGGTCTTCTCCTCGTCGGAGGCCTGTGCCAAGGTGACCGGACGGCGACCCGCGGGGGGCTGCCCGCGAGCGACACCGGGGGAACCTGCGCGTGGGGACGAGCGACCTGTACGTGGGCGGGGCCTGGCGGCCGGCGGCCGACGAGGCGACCCGCGACATCCGTTGCCCGGCGGACGATCGGCTGGTCGCGACCGTCAGCGAGGCGGGGCCGGAGGACACGCGGGCCGCGGTGGCCGCCGCACGCGCCGCTTTCGACGCCGGTCCCTGGCCGCGGACCGGCTCCGGCGAGCGGGGCGCCCTCCTGCACCGCGTGGCCGACCTGCTCGAGCGGGACACCGACGCGTACGCGCGGGCCGAGTCCGCCGACACGGGCAAGCGGCTGGTCGAGAGCCGCTACGACCTCGCCGACGTCGTCTCGGTCTTCCGCTACTTCGCCGGCCTCGCCGGCAGCGAGGCCGGCCGGGTCGTGGACGTCGGCCGGTCGGACGTGGTCAGCCGCGTGGTGCACGAGCCGATCGGCGTGTGCGCGCTGATCACCCCCTGGAACTACCCGCTGCTGCAGACGTCGTGGAAGGTCGCGCCCGCGCTGGCCGCGGGCTGCACGTTCGTGCTCAAGCCCAGCGAGCTGACCCCGTCGACGGCGGTCCTGCTGATGGCGACGCTGGCCGAGGCGGGCGTGCCCGCCGGCGTGGCCAACCTCGTCCTTGGGGCGGGCCCCGGCACCGGCGGCGTGCTCAGCGCCCACCCCGACGTCGACCTCGTCAGCTTCACCGGCGGCCTCGCCACCGGTCGGACGGTCATGGCCGCCGCGGCGCCGACGGTCAAGCGGGTCGCCCTCGAGCTGGGCGGCAAGAACCCGAACGTCGTCTTCGCCGACGCCGACCTCGAGACCGCGCTGGACTTCGCGCTGACCGCTGTGTTCCTGCACTCGGGGCAGGTCTGCTCCGCCGGCGCCCGGCTGCTGGTCGAGGACGCGATCGCCGACGCCTTCGTGACGGAGCTGGTCGGGCGCGCGGAGCAGATCCGCCTCGGCGGGCCGGAGGACGCGGACGCGGAGACCGGGCCCCTCATCTCGGCCGCGCACCGCGACAAGGTCGAGGCGTACGTCGCCGCCGGGCTCGCTGAGGGCGCAGTGCTCCGCTGCGGCGGCGTACGACCCGACGACCCCGCGCTCGCCGACGGCTTCTACTACCGGCCCACCGTCCTCGACGGGTGCCGCAGCGACATGACGGTCGTGCGCGAGGAGTCGTTCGGGCCGGTGCTGACCGTCGAGCGCTTCTCCGGGGCCGACCGGGCCGCCGCCGAGGACGCGGCGGTCGCGCTGGCCAACGACTCCGACTACGGCCTCGCCGGCGCGGTGTGGACCGCCGACGCCGGCCGGGCCGAGCGCGTCGCGGGACGCCTGCGGATGGGCACGGTCTGGATCAACGACTACCACCCGTACGTCCCCCAGGCCGAGTGGGGCGGCTACAAGCAGTCGGGGGTCGGGCGCGAGCTCGGGCCGTCCGGGCTGGCCGAGTACCGCGAGACCAAGCACGTCTGGCACAACATCGCCCCGACGCCGCAGCGATGGTTCGCGCCCCGGACGCCACCGGGCGAGCAGCAGGACGGGGGAGCGGTCGCGTGACGGAGCGCTACGACGTCGTCATCGTCGGCGGCGGGTCGGCCGGCTGCGTGCTGGCCAACCGGCTGAGCGCCGACCCGGACGTGACGGTGCTGCTGCTGGAGGCTGGGCGCAGCGACTTCCGCCTCGACCCCCTGATCCACATGCCGGCCGCGCTGCCGTACCCGATCGGCAACCGGCTCTACGACTGGCGCTACTCCTCCGAGCCGGAGCCGTTCATGAACGGCCGCACGATCCACCACGCACGCGGCAAGGTGCTCGGCGGCTCCAGCAGCATCAACGGGATGATCTTCCAGCGCGGCAACCCGGCCGACTACCAGCGCTGGGCGGCCGAGCCGGGGATGGCCGACTGGGACTACGCGCACTGCCTGCCGTACTTCAAGCGGATGGAGACGTGCCTCGCCGGCGCGGACGCGTGGCGCGGGGGCAGCGGGCCGCTGGTGCTCGAGCGCGGACCCGCCACCAACCCGCTCTTCGGCGCGTTCTTCGAGGCCGTGCAGCAGGCCGGCCACCACCTGACCGACGACGTGAACGGCTACCGGCAGGAGGGGTTCGCCCCCTTCGACCGGAACCTCCACCGCGGCCGCCGGCTGAGCGCGGCCCGGGCGTACGTGCACCCGGTGCGCTCGCGGCCCAACCTGACCGTCCGGACGCTGGCCCACGTCACCGGCCTGCGGACCCGGACCGTCGACGGCCGGCCCCGCGTGGTGGGCGTCGACTACCTGCGCGGCGGGCGGCGGCACAGCGTCGGGTCCGGTGAGGTCGTGCTGTCCGGCGGTGCGCTGGCGACGCCCCAGATCCTCCAGCTGTCCGGGATCGGGCCGGCCGATGTCCTGCGCCCGCTTGGCGTCGACGTCGTCGCGGACCTGCCCGGGGTCGGCGCCAACCTCCAGGACCACCTGGAGGTCTACATCCAGCACGCCAGCGTGCAGCCGGTCTCCATCGCCCCGTGGCTCAAGCACCGCCACAAGCCGCGCGTGGCCGCGGAGTGGCTGTTCCTGCGCTCGGGCGTCGGGGCCAGCAACCACTTCGAGGCGGGCGGCTTCATCCGCAGCAACGACACGGTCGACTACCCGAACCTCATGTTCCACTTCCTGCCGATCGCCATCCGCTACGACGGGACGCGGCCGGCCTCGGAGCACGGCTACCAGGTGCACATCGGACCGATGTACTCCGACTGCCGCGGCAGCGTGACGATCCGCAGCCGCGACCCGAAGGTCCACCCGGCGCTGCGCTTCAACTACCTCTCCACCCCCGACGACCGGCGCGAGTGGCTCGAGATGGTGGCCAAGGCGCGCGAGATCCTGGCGCAGCCCGCGTTCGCGGCGTTCAGCGGCGGCGAGATCTCGCCCGGACCCGGCGTGCAGACCGACGCCGAGGTCCTCGACTGGGTGGCCCGCGACGCCGAGACCGCGCTGCACCCGTCCTGCACGGCGGCGATGGGGACCGGCGACCAGGCCGTCCTCGACCCGGCCGACCTGCGGGTGCACGGCGTCGACGGGCTACGGGTCGTGGACGCGTCGACCTTCCCCTACGTCCCGAACGGCAACATCTACGCCCCGGTCATGATGCTCGCCGAGCGCGCGGCCGACCTGATCGCCGGGCGGACGCCGCTGGCGCCCGAGCACGTCCCCTACTACCGCTACCGCGCGGGCGACCCGCTCTACCCGCCGGGCGACGCCCGCAACGCGACCGAGGTGGCCGCATGAGCGGCGCGGCGCTGGAGGTGGAGCACCTCTGGAAGGTGTTCGGCCCCCGGGCGTCCCGCATCCCGGGCTCGCCGGAGGCCGACCTGCCGCGCGCCGAGCTGCGCGCCCGTACGGGCTGCACGGCGGCGGTGCGCGACGTGTCGTTCACCGTGGCGCCGGGGGAGGTGTTCGTGGTCATGGGCCTGTCCGGCTCGGGCAAGTCCACGCTGGTGCGCTGCCTGACCCGGCTGGTCGAGCCGACCGCCGGCGCCGTCCGCATCGAGGGCGACGACGTCAGCACCATGACCCCCGCCCGGCTGCGGGACCTGCGCCGGCGCCACGTCGCCATGGTGTTCCAGCACTTCGGGCTGCTGCCGCACCGCCGGGTCATCGACAACATCGCCTTCGGGCTCGAGGTCCGCGGGGAGTCGCGGCGCGACCGGCTCGCGCGGGCCCAGGAGGTCGTCGACCTCGTCGGGCTGACGGGCAACGAGCAGTCGTTCCCCGACCAGCTGTCCGGCGGCATGCAGCAGCGGGTCGGTCTCGGTCGCGCGCTGGCCGCGGACCCGTCGCTGATCCTCTTCGACGAGCCGTTCTCCGCGCTGGACCCGCTGATCCGCCGCGACATGCAGAACGAGGTCGTCCGGCTGCACCGCGACATGGGCAAGACGATGGTCTTCATCACCCACGACCTCAGCGAGGCGCTCAAGCTGGGCGACCGGATCCTCGTGATGCGCGACGGGGAGGTGGTGCAGGTCGGGACGCCCGACGAGGTGGTGGGGGCGCCGGCCGACGACTACGTCCGCGACTTCGTCAGCGACGTGCCCAAGGCCCGCGTGCTGACGCTGCGCTGGCTGGTCCGCGACCCGGGCGACGACCCCGTGTGCGACGGCAGCCCGCTGCCGGTGCAGACCCTCGTCGCCGACGCGGCCCACCGCGTGCTGTCCACCGACCTCCCGGTCCGCGTCGTCGACGGCGACCGCACCCTCGGCGTCGTGCACCGCGACGACGTCCTCGCCCTGCTGGGCGCCGGCCCGCGATGACCACCCCGTGACGACCACAGCGCCGGCGCGTCCGACGGAGCAGGCCACGCCCGCTCCCGCCGAACCCGCGCCCGCCCGCCGGATCGTCACCAGGACGACGGCCCTGCTCGCGGTGCTCGTCGTCGGCGTCATGGTCGGGATCGCGCTGCAGGGCCGCGCGACCCTGGAGGTCGCCCGCTCCGACCTGTCCCCGTTCCAGGTCGGCGTCAACGGGCTGCGCGACTCCCTCGACGCCTCCCGCGGCAGCAGCGGGCTGCTGCGGGTCCTCGACGGGGTCGCCGGCGCGCTGAACGCGGTCATCGAGGCACTGCAGCACCTGGTCAGCGACGCACCGCCCGGGCGCCCGACCCCCGAGATCGGCTGGCTCGGGGTGGTCGCCCTCGCCGTCGTCGTCACCCTGGCCGTGGCCGGCTGGCGGCTCGCGGTGCTGACCGCACTGGTCTTCGCCGCGTTCGGGACGTTCGGCTACTGGCAGGAGAGCCTCGACACCCTGGTCGTCACGTTCGTCTCCGTCGTCCTCGTGCTGGTCGTCGGCCTCCCGCTCGGCGTGTGGATGGGGACGAGCCGCCGGGTGTCCCGGGTGGTCACCCCGGTGCTCGACGTGATGCAGACGCTGCCCTCGTTCGTCTACCTGCTGCCGGTCACCCTGTTCTTCGGCATCGGCGGTGCGCCGGCGGTCATCGCGACCTTCGTCTACGCCTTCCCGCCGGTCGTCCGGGTCACCGCCGAGGGCATCCGCGGTGTCGACCGCAGCGTGCTCGAGGCGACCGACTCGCTCGGCACGACGGGGGCGCAGCGGCTGCTGCGGGTGCTGCTGCCGATGTCGCGCCGCACCGTCCTCGTCGGGGTCAACCAGTCGGTGATGGCCGCGCTGTCCATGGTCACCATCGCCGCCTTCATCAACTCGCCCGGCCTCGGCGTGCCGGTGATCAGCGCGCTCGCCTCGCTCGACGTCGGCACGTCCTTCACCGCCGGCGTGCTCGTCGCCCTGGCCGCGGTCATGCTCGACCGCGTCACCACCGCCGCCGGCGAGCGGACCGGGCTGATGCGGACGCCGGCCGGCGTACGGCGTCGGCGGATCGGGCTCGGTGCGGCCGCGGTCATCGCCGTGGTCTGCGTCTACTACTCCCACCTCTACCTCGCGCTGGCCCGGTTCCCGACCTCGCCGGACCTCGGTGGCCCGGTCGGGGCGGCGGCCCAGGGCGTGGCCGACGCCGTCGCGCTCCACGGCAGCGCCGTCACCGGACCGCTCTCGCAGGCGTTCACGGTCGTGCTGCTCAACCCGTTCCAGGCCCTGCTCGCGTCCTCGCCCTGGTGGCTCGTCGCCGCCGTCCTCGTCGCATGCTCCGCGCTGCTCGCCGGCTGGCGGGTCGGGGTCGTCGCGCTGGTCTGCGTCGGCGTCATCCTCGCCGTCGGCATCTGGCACGAGGCGATGGTCACGCTGGCGACCGCGGTCGTCGGGTCCCTGCTCGTGGTCGTGCTGGCCCTCGTCGTGGGCGTGCTGATGGCGAACGACCGCCGGGTCGACCTCGTCGTCCGCCCGGTGCTCGACACCGCCCAGACCATCCCGGCCTTCGTCTACCTCGTCCCCGCGCTGGCCCTGTTCGGCTCGACCCGCTTCACCGCGATGGTCGCCGCCGTCATCTACGGGGCGCCCGTGGCGATCAAGCTCGTCTGCGACGGCATCCGCGGGGTCTCCCCGACGACCGTCGAGGCGGCACGTTCCACCGGGGCCACCCGCTGGCAGCTCGTGACCCGCGTCCAGCTGCCCATGGCCCGCAGCAGCGTCGCCCTGGCGGCCAACCAGGGGCTGCTCTACGTCTTCGCGGTCGTCGTCATCGGCGGCCTCGTCGGGGCGGGCGGGCTCGGCTACCTCGTGGTCGCCGGCTTCTCCCAGTCCGAGCTCTTCGGCAAGGGCGTCGCCGCCGGCGTCGCCATCGTCGCCCTCGCCATCCTGTTCGACCGCACGACCCAGGGCTGGGTCGCGCGGACCGGCTCTCGAGAGGAACACCAGTGACTGCTCCGACCCGTAGGGCCCGTGCCCCGATCGCCCTGGCCGCGCTCGTCGCGACCGGCAGCCTCGTGCTGACCGCGTGCGGGGGCGGTGACATCAGCAGCGGTGCCGGCTCGGCGGCGGGCAACGGCTCGGCGCCCGCCTGCACGAGCACGATGAAGATGGCCGTCAACCCGTGGGTCGGCTACGAGGCGTCCGCGTACGTCGTCGGCGAGGTGGTCAAGCAGAAGCTCGGCTGCGAGGTGGAGTACCAGAACCTCAAGGAGGAGGTCTCCTGGCAGGGCTTCGGCAGCTCGGTCGACGTCGTGATCGAGGACTGGGGCCACCCGGACCTGGAGAAGAAGTACGTCGAGTCGGCCAGCCCGACCGCCGTGATGGACGGGCCGAACGGCAACGTCGGGCAGATCGGCTGGTTCGTGCCGCCGTGGATGGCCGAGAAGTACCCCGACATCACCGACTACAAGAACCTCAACAAGTACGCGGAGATGTTCAAGACCACCGAGTCCGGCGGCCAGGGGCAGCTCCTCGACGGCGACCCGTCGTACGTGACCAACGACGAGGCGCTGGTGAAGAACCTGGACCTCGACTACAAGGTCGTCTACGCGGGCAGCGAGGCGGCGCTGATCACCGCGTTCCGTCAGGCCGAGCAGGAGAAGAAGCCGCTGATCGGCTACTTCTACTCCCCGCAGTGGTTCCTCTCCGAGGTCAAGCTCGCCAAGGTGAACCTGCCGCCGTACGTCGACGGCTGCGACGCCGACCCGGAGAAGATCGCCTGCGACTACGCCTCGACGCCGCTGCAGAAGGTCGTCGCGAAGGAGTTCGTGGACTCGGGCAGCCCCGCGTACCAGGTGGTCCACAAGTTCACCTGGACCAACGACGACCAGAACGTGGTCGGCAAGTACATCGCCGAGGACAAGATGGCGCCGGAGGCCGCGGCCGACAAGTGGATCGCCGACAACCCGGACAAGGTCGCCGCCTGGCTCCCGGCCTGACGGGTCAGGCCGGAGGCATCAGGACAGCGTGACGCCCGGGGGGAGGTTCGGGGTGTCGGAGGACTCCTCGACGAAGATCTCGTCGCCCTCGACCACCACCCGGTGCGTCCGCACGCCCCGCTTGGCCGGCGGCTGGTCGACCTCGCCCGTCCGGAGGTCGAAGGTCGAGGCATGCAAGGGGCACTCGACCCGGCAGTCCTCGAGCCAGCCGTCGGCGAGCGACGCGTCCTGGTGGGTGCACGTGTCGTCGATGGCGTACAGCGCGCCGTCGTCGGTGCGGAACACCGCGATCGGCGGCGAGGTCTCGAGGCGGACGGCCTCGCCGGGGGACAGGGACGACACGGGTCCGACCTTCAGCACACGCCGAGCCTATCGCTTGACCTGTCTCGCATGACGCATCAGGATTGCGCTATTACTAATTCGGGAGACGTGCGATGAGATCGCTGCTCGTGATCGGGAACGGCCTCGCCGGCCTGTCCGCCGTCCGCGCGGCGCGCGAGCTCGGGTTCACGGGCCCGGTGCAGGTGCTCGGGGCCGAGCCGGGCCGCCCGTACGACCGGCCTCCGCTGTCGAAGGACTACCTCGCCGGCCGCGCGTCGGCCGCCGACCTCGAGCTGGACGCGCCGCAGGAGGACCTCGGCGCGGAGTGGCTGACGGGGTCGGCCGTGTCGCTCGAGCCGGGGCGCGTCGTGACGGCGGACGGGCAGGTCCTGACCGCGGACGGGATCGTCCTGGCGACCGGGGCCCGGGCCCGGACGCTCCCGCAGCTGCCGCACACCAGCGAGAACGTCGTGGTCCTGCGGACACGGCAGGACGCCGAACGGCTGCGGGCCGAGCTCGTGCCCGGGCACCACCTCGTCGTCGTCGGCGCCGGGCTGGTCGGGTGCGAGGTCGCCGCCACCGCGGCCGAGCTGGGCTGCCGGGTCACGCTGCTCACCCCCGAGGAGGCGCCGCTCGCCCGGGTCGTCGGCGCGGAGCTCGCGCCCCGCCTCGTCGAGCTGCACCGCGACCGCGGCGTCGACGTCCGGACGGAGGTGTCGGTCCTCGGTGCCGACGTCGCGGACGGCCGGGTCACCAGCCTCGAGCTCGACGGCGGCGAACGGCTGCCCGCCGACGTCGTCCTCGTGGCCGTCGGGGCCGCGCCGGAGACGGAGTGGCTGCTGGGCGCCGGGATCGACCTCGCCGACGGCGTGCGGTGCGACGCGTCGGGCCGGGTGCTCGCTGACGGCAGTCCCGTGCCGGGCCTCGTGGCGGTGGGCGACTGCGCGGCGTGGTGGGACCCGCACCTGGAGCGGCACCACCGCGCCCAGCACTGGACCGACGCCCTGGAACGTCCCGGTCGTGCGGTGGCCGCGCTCCTCGGTGTGCCATCACCGGTCCGCAAGCCCTACCTGCCGTACTTCTGGTCGGATCAGCACGGCCACCGGATCCAGGCGGCCGGCTACCCGTCGCTCGCCGACGCGGTGGAGGTCGAGACCGACCTGGGCGAGCAGGGCTTCCTCGCGGTCTACCGCCGCGCGGGCGTACCGGTCGCGGTCCTCTCGCTCGACCAGCCGCGACCGTTCGTGCGCTGGCGCAAGACGTTGGTCGCCAGCCTCGGCCAACGGGCCGAGACCCCCGCCGCTGAAACCCCCGCCACGACCCCAGCACGAGGAGCAGCCGCATGACCGCCGTCGACACCCAGGACCCGCAGGCCGTCGAGCAGAGCCTGGCCGCGGGCGGGCACATGGTCTCCACCCGGATCTCGGACAGCCTCATCTCGACCCTGCCCGGCTGCAGCTACGTCGACGAGGGCGTCTTCACCGCCGAGCAGGCGCGGTTCCTCGAGTCGATGTGGTTCTGCGCCGTCCGCGCCGAGGACCTGACCGGTCCGGGCGCGTTCAAGACGGTGCAGGTCGGGCGCGAGAGCGTGATCATCACCCGCAACCGCAAGGGCGAGATCCGCGCCTTCCTGAACGTCTGCCGCCACCGCGGGGTGCAGCTGTGCACCGAGCCCGAGGGCCAGCTCAAGCGGTCGATCCAGTGCATGTACCACGCGTGGACCTACGACCTCGACGGTCGCCTGATCGCCGCGCCCAACCTGACGAAGATGCCCGACGTCGACCGCGACACGTACGCGCTGGCGAAGCCGCACGTGCGGGAGTACCTGGGCTACGTGTGGGTCTGCCTCGCCCCGGAGGCGCCCTCCTTCGAGGACGAGGTGATGGGCGCGGTCGGCGAGCGGCTCGGCGACGCGCACCTGATCGACGGCTACGACGTCGCCCACCTCAAGGTGGGCCGCCGCGTCGTCTACGACGTGAAGGCCAACTGGAAGCTCATCGTCGAGAACTTCATGGAGTGCTACCACTGCGCGACGATCCACCCCGAGCTGACGGAGGTCCTGCCCGAGTTCGCCGACGGTCTGGCTGCGCAGGTGTTCGTGGGCCACGGGGCGGAGTTCGGCGAGCAGATCCAGGGCTTCACCGTCGACGGCTCGGAGGGCCTGGACCGCATCCCCGGCATCACCGCCGACCAGGACCGGCGCTACTACGCCATCACGATCAAGCCGAACGTGTTCATCAACCTCGTGCCCGACCACGTGATCCTGCACCGGATGTTCCCGGTGGCGGCCGACCGCACGATCGTCGAGTGCGACTGGCTCTACCTGCCGTCGGTCGTCGACGAGGGCCGTGACCTGGACGCCTCGGTCGAGCTCTTCCACCGGGTCAACCAGCAGGACTTCGACGCCTGCGAGCGCTGCCAGCCCGCGATGGGCTCCCGCGTCTACGCCGACGGTGGCGTCCTCACCCCGAGCGAGCACCACATCGGCGCGTTCCACGACTGGGTGCTGGACCACGTCGGCCCGGAGATCGAGCACGCCCGGGCCGCGCAGCGCGTGCCCGAGCGGATCGTCCCGGCCCGGCCGGGGTCGGTCTCGGGTCAGCTGGAAGGGTCGTGACCCAGCCGCTCGCTCACCGCGGCGCCGGCACGGCGCAGGTCGGCGACCACCTGCTCGTCGGCCGGGTCGAACCGGAACGCCGGGCCCGCGACGCTGATCGAGGCGACGACCGAACCGAGGTGGTCCCGGACGGGGACCGCGGCGGCGTTCAGCCCGTCCTCGAGCTCTCCGTACGTGCTCGCGACGCCCGCCGCCGCGACCCGCGCAAGCTCGGCGTCGAGCCGGTCGCGGTCGGTGAGCGTCGCCTCGGTGAAGCGCGTGAGCGGCTCCGGCCCGAGGAGCGCCGTCCGTTCCTCGGCGCCGAGCGCGGCCAGGAACACCTTGCCGCTCGCCGTGGCGTGCAGCGGGGTCAGGTTGCCGATCCAGTCGTAGCTCGTCAGCGGCGACGGACCCATCGCCTGGTCGAGGTTGACCGCCCATCCCGAGCGCTGGACGGCCAGGTTGACCGTCTCGCCCTGCGCGTCGGCCAGGCGTTCCAGGCTCGGCCGGGCCTGCGCCACGACGCTCAGCCGGTGGTAGACCGCGTTGGCCAGGCGGAGCACGCCGATGCCCAGCTGGTACTTGCCCCGGTTCACGCCCTGCTCGACCAGCCCGCGCGCCTCGAGCGCGCCGAGCAGCCGGAAGGCGGTCGACTTGTGGACGTCCAGCTCGAGCGCGACCTCGCTGACGCCGGCGCTGCCGGTGCGGCCGAGGAGCTCGAGGATGCTCGCCGCCCGGTCGACGGACTGGATCCCCGGGACGCGGGCGCTCTCGGCGGACAGGTCGGACGACATGCCGCTCATCCTTCCAGCCCCGACCCGAACACAGGAGAAGCCTGATGCCCCGTACGCCGTCCGTGGTGCTGATCGGCGCCGGGATCGTCGGCGCCAACCTGGCCGACGAGCTCGTCGCCCGCGGCTGGAGCGACATCACCGTCGTGGAGCAGGGCCCGCTCGCTGTCCCGGGCGGTTCCTCGAGCCACGCGCCCGGCCTGGTGTTCCAGACGTCGCCGTCGCGGTCGATGAGCCAGTTCGCCCGCTACACGGTGGAGAAGCTCTCGGGCTTCGTCGCCGACGGCACGCCCTGCTTCAACCCGGTCGGTGGACTGGAGGTCGCCACCACCTCGACCCGGCTGCAGGACCTGCACCGCCGCCTCGGCTGGCTGACCTCGGTCGGGATCGACGGGCGGATCGTCGACGCCGACGAGTGCGGGCGGCTGCACCCGCTGCTGGACACCAGCCAGGTGCTGGGCGGTCTCCACACCCCGACCGACGGGCTGGCGCTCGCCGCCCGTGCCGTGCAGCTGCTCGTGGCCCGCACCCGCGAGGCCGGGGTCGTCTACCGCGACCGCACCGAGGTCGTCGACGTCGAGCAGGCCGGGGGCCGGGTCACCGGGGTCACCGTCCGGCCCGCCACCGGCGGCGAGACGGAGACGATCGCGGCCGACGTGGTCGTGTCGTGCGCCGGGTTCTGGGGCCGGCACGTCGGCGCCATGGTCGGCATGGCCGTGCCGCTGCTGCCGCTGGCCCACCAGTACGTGACGACGAGCCCCCTGGCCGAGCTCGCCGGCCGCAACGTCAGCGGCCCGTTCGCCGGGCCCAACGGGGCCAGCGCCCCGATCCTGCGTCATCAGGACGAGGACCTCTACTACCGCGAGCACGGCGACCGGCTCGGCATCGGCTCGTACGCGCACCGCCCGATGCCCGTCGACCTGGCCGACCTGCCCCGCTACGACCCCGACGCGTACGACGCCCACCAGATGCCGTCGCGGCTCGGCTTCACGCCCGAGGACTTCGACCGGCCGTGGGAGGCGGCGCAGCGGCTGCTGCCCGCGCTGCGCGGCGCGGAGGTCGCGGACGCCTTCAACGGCATCTTCTCCTTCACCCCGGACGGCGGACCGCTCGTCGGCGAGAGCCCCGACGTGGCCGGCTTCTACCTCGCCGAGGCCGTCTGGGTCACGCACTCCGCCGGCGTCGCCCGCGCGGTCGCCGAGCTGCTCGTCGACGGCCGGTCGCAGATCTGCCTGGCCGGGTCGGACGCCGGCCGCTTCCACCCCGTCCAGACCACCGACGCGTACGTGGCCGAGACCGGGGCGCAGAGCTTCGTCGAGGTCTACGACGTCATCCACCCGCTGGCCCCGCGGCTGTCCCCGCGGGACCTGCGGGTCAGCCCGTTCCACACCCGCCAGCGCGAGCTCGGCGCGTACTTCCTCGAGGCCTCCGGCTGGGAGCGCCCGCACTGGTACGAGGCGAACGCGGGCCTGGTCAAGGACCTGCCGGGGGAGTGGCGGGCACCGGCCCGCGACGCCTGGGGCGCTCAGCACTCGTCGCCGGTCAGCGCGGTCGAGGCGTGGAAGACCCGTACGGCCGTCGCGCTCTACGACATGACGCCGCTGACGCGGCTCGAGGTCACCGGCCCGGGCGCGGCCGCGCTGCTGGGGCGGCTCTCGACCGGCAAGGTGCAGCGCAAGCCGGGCGCGGTGACGTACTGCCTGCTCCTCGACGAGGCCGGTGGGATCCGGAGCGACGTCACCGTCGCGCGGCTCGGACCGGAACGGTTCCAGGTCGGGGCGAACGGCAACCTCGACACGGTCCACCTCCAGCGCGAGGCGCGCCGGCAGAGCCTGGACGACCCGGCGGCCTGGGTCCAGGTGCGCGACATCACCGGCGGCACCTGCTGCCTCGGGCTGTGGGGCCCGCTGGCCCGCGAGGTGCTGGGCGCCGTCTGCGACACCGACCTGACCAACGACGGGACGCTGCGCTACTTCCGCTGCGCCGAGCTCGAGGTCGGCGGCGTGCCGGTCACCGCGCTCCGCGTCTCGTACGTCGGCGAGCTCGGCTGGGAGCTGTACGCGAGCGCCGAGAACGGCCAGCGCCTCTGGGACGTGCTCTGGGAGGCGGGCCGGCCGCACGGGATGGTGGCGGCCGGGCGGCAGGCGTTCCAGGCGCTGCGCCTGGAGAAGGGCTACCGCGCCTGGGGCACGGACATGACGACGGAGCACACGCCGGCCATGGCCGGGCTCGACTTCGCGGTCCGCCCGGTCGGCGTGGGGGAGCCCGGCTTCGTCGGGCAGGGGGGGCTGGAGAAGGTCGCCGCCGAGGGCCCGCCGGACCGTGTCCTGCGCTGCCTCACCGTCGACGACCGCCGCTCGACCGTCCTCGGCCGCGAACCCGTCCTCGCCGGCGGCGTGACCGTCGGCTACGTCACGAGCGCGGCGTACGGCTACTCCGTCGGCCGCCCGATCGCCTACGCGTGGCTCCCGGCCTCGCTCGACGTCGGCGCGAACGTCGAGATCGCCTACTTCGACAGCCTCGTCCCGGCGACCGTCACGGCCGAACCCCTCGTCGACCCCGGTATGGAGCGCGTTCGGAGCTGACCCGCGAGCCGCCGAACGCTCCCTGAGCTCGTCGAAGGGCCCCGCAGGGGTTGGCGTTTCTCGACGGGACGCTGACCTCTTCGAGGCCCTTCGACAGGCTCAGGGAGCGTTCTCTGGCTTAGTGAGCGTTCTCGGCGCTGGGCCGGGCGAGGACGAGGAGGCCGATCATGGACGCGGCGGCGCCGAGGACCATGATCACCGCCATCGGGACCGCGGTGTCCTCGCCGCCCAGGCCGGCCAGCGGGGCGATCGTCCCGGCGGCGACCCACTGCACGAAACCGAGCAGCGCCGAACCCGTCCCCGGGTGCTCCGGGACCTCGGCGGCGGCGAGCGCGCCGCCGTTCGGGCCGATCAGGCCCTGGGCGGTCATCAGCACGAAGAAGCAGACCATCGCGAGCAGCAGCGGGGTGTCGAACCAGATCGCCCCCACCAGCATCGCCACGCCCGCGAGCAGCGCCGCGACCTGGCCGACGAGGATCACCGGGCGCGTGGGGACCCGGCCGGCCAGGCGGGCGGCGACGAGCGCGGCGACCGTCATGCCGCCCGCGTTGGCGGCGAAGTCGACCGAGTACGCGATCGGCGACAGCCCGTTCATCGACTGCAGCACGAAGGCGGACGTGGCGACGTACGCGAAGAGCGCGCCCATCGCGGAACCGGCGACGACCAGGTAGCCGACGTAGCGGCGGTTGCGCAGCACCTCGCGCCCGGCGCGGGCGAAGGTCCGTAGCCCGCCGCCGTGGCGCTGGTCGGGCGGGAGCGTCTCGGGAACGGCGACCAGGACCGCGACAGCCATCACGACGCCGAGCCCGGCGACGACCCAGAACGACACCCGCCAGTGCGACAGCTGCAGGATGACCGCGCCGAGCAGCGGCCCGACGATCGGGGCGAGGCCGCCGACGGCCGCGATGACGTTGAGCACCCGGACGAGCTGGGCGCCGGTCGCGAGGTCGATGATCACGGCCCGGCCGATCACCATGGCCCAGCCGCCGGCGAAGCCCTGGACCAGCCGCGCCGCCATCATCACGCCGATGCTCGGGGCGAGGGCGCACGCCACGGAGGCGAGGCTCATGACCACGACCGCCGCGACCAGGGGTACGCGCCGCCCCCGCTGGTCCGAGACCGGACCGCCGACCAGCTGGCCCAGCGCCATCCCGACGAAGAACGTCGTCAGCGTCAGCTGCACCTGCGTGGCCCCGGCGCCAAGGTCGCGGGCGACCCGGGGGAAGGCCGGCACGTACATGTCGGTGGCCAACGGCGCGATCGCGGTCAGGAAGACGACGGTCGCCACCAGGGCCGCGCTGACGCGGGCGTGGCCCGGGCCGGCACCGTCCTCCGGTGCGGGCTGGTCGCTGAGGTACTCGCAGTCGGGGCAGTAGCCCAGGTGCGGGACGCCCGTCCCCGCATGGTCGGTCACGTCGGTCACGTGTGCTCCTCTCGCCGGTACGCCCAGCCAACCCCAGCAAGCGGTCAGCAGGAAGTCCCTGGCGGAGGGTGTACCTGCAGAGCACCTCAGGCGACCTGGCCCTCGCCGCGCTCGTCGAACCTGCACACCCGGCGATTCCCTGGTTTTCCTTCACTCGATCGCCGTCAACCGAAGGTGCTGAGCGTGGAGTCGGCGGGCCAGGCTCATCGAGTGGGGCGAAGTCAGGGGACGCATCATGAGCGGGGTCCCCTCGCGGTACACCTCCTGTCAGTGACTTCAGCGCCGGTCGTACGCCGGGTCTCCTGGGGTTCTCCCTCGAGAACCAGGAGCTCGCCCCGTGCACCTCGCCTCCCGCGCTAGAGCCACGACCGCCGCCCTCGTCGCCCACGTTCCCCTTGTGCGCCCGACCTTGCGGCTGCTCCTGGCCGCGCTCGTGCTCGGCAGCGCCTGCTCCGTCGGCCCCGGAGACTCACCGGCGGCGAGCGAGCCCACGCCCGCCCGCACCCCGACCGGTCCCGGGACGTCCTCGCCGAGGGCCCCGTCCCCGACCCGGTCGACCTCGCCCGGCGTCACGCCGGTCCGGGTGGTCGTCGGCGGCCGGACCTTCGCCGCCGAGCTGTTCGACAACCCGACCGCGCGTGACCTGGCCGACCGGCTGCCGCTGACCGTCGCCATGGACGACCTGCACGGGACCGAGAAGACGGGCGGACTGCCGCAGGCCCTGACCACCGACGGCGCCCCGCGGGGCTCCGATCCCGACGTGGGCGAGATCGGCTACTACGCCCCCGGGCGCGACCTCGTCTTCTACTACGGCGACATGGGCTACTACCCGGGCATCGTCCGCATCGGCCGCTTCGACGAGAGCATCGCGCGGCTGGTGGACGAGGGCGACGGCGTCAGCGTCCGCGTGGAGGTCCAGACCCCGTGACGACCACTCAGCGCGGAGAACCGTCGGCCGCGCTGCTCGGGGTCTGGTCGTGGGTTGCGGCCCAGCTCGCGAGCAGGGCCAGGTTGTCGGCCGCGACGGTGCCGGGCTCGGCGCTGTAGGCGGTCAGGGTCAGGTCGGGCTCACCGGGGAGCTCGAGGGCGTCGAAGGTCAGGTCCAGGTCCCCGACCTCCGCGTGGCGGAAGTGCTTGGCGCCGAAGCGGTGCAGCCGGACGTCGTGCGCCGCCCACAGCCGACGGAAGTCGTCGCTGCGCGTCGACAGCTCGCCCACCAGGTCGGTCAGGCCCTTGTCGAAGGGATCCCGCCCGGCCTCGGTGCGCAGGATCGCCACGGTGGTCGCCGCCGACGCCTCCCAGTCGGGGTGCAGCAGGTGGGCGCGCGGGTCGAGAAAGACGAACCGGGCCAGGTTCACCGGCCGCTCCGGGCGCTCGTAGGCCACGCTGTAGAGGGCACGGCCCATCGTGTTGATGGCCAGGACGTCGAGGCGTCCGTTCCGGACGAAGGCCGGGACGCCGACCATGGCGTCGAGCAGCCGGCCGATGCTCGGCCGCAGCTCACGGACGGTGGGTCGGGCCGGCCTGCGCTGAGCGGTCGAAGCAGACGCTGACCGGGCCAGGTCGAACAGGTACGCCCGTTCGGACTCGTCCAGACGCAGACCTCGCGCCAGGCTGTCCAGCACGGCCTCCGACGCACCGCTGAGGTTGCCGCGCTCCAGCCGCGTGTAGTACTCGATGCTGACCCCGGCCAGCTGCGCCGCCTCGGCCCGGCGCAGACCCGGCACCCGCCGGGCGCCGCGGCTGGTCAGACCCACCTGCTCCGGCCTGAGGCGGGCTCGACGCGAGGTCAGGAAGTCGCGCACCTCGCTGCGGTTGTCCATGACCGCCGACCCTAGGAGGGGCGCCCGCCACGGTGGGAGTCCCTCTCCGTACCCCTCACCACGTAACCCCTCACGACAGGGGCTTCCTGCTCCTGCCGATCTGCGGTCGACTGACGTCGACGGCCGACGGCCCCTGCTGCCGGTGGAACGAGGAGAGGAACCGACGATGGAGTACGGACGACTGGGCCGGACCGGGCTGAAGATCCCCCGGATCGCGATGGGGTGCATGAGCTTCGGCAACCCCGGCTTCCACCAGTGGACCCTCGACGAGGACGCCGCTCAACCCTTCTTCCGCCAGGCCGTCGAGCTCGGCGTGACGTTCTGGGACACCGCCAACGGCTACGGCGGCGGCAGCTCGGAGGAGTTCGTCGGCCGCGCGGTGAAGGAGTACGCCCGCCGCGAGGACATCGTGCTCGCCACCAAGGTCCACAACCGCATGCACGACGGCCCCGGCGGCTCCGGCCTGTCGCGCAAGGCCATCCTCGAGCAGCTCGACGCCTCCCTCACCCGCCTCGGCACCGACTACGTCGACCTCTACCAGATCCACCGCTACGACGACGAGGTGCCGGTCGAGGAGACCATGGAGGCCCTCCACGACGTCGTCAAGGCTGGCAAGGTCCGCTACCTCGGGGCGTCCTCGATGTGGGCCTGGCAGTTCGCCAAGCTGCAGCACGCGGCCGACGCGGGAGGTTGGACCCGGTTCGTCTCCATGCAGGACCAGTACAACCTCCTCAAGCGGGAGGAGGAGCGCGAGATGCTCCCGATGTGCGCCGACACGGGCGTCGGCTGCATCCCCTACTCCCCGCTCGGGAAGGGCCGCCTCGCCCGGCCCTGGGGCCAGCAGACCCAGCGCGGCAGCACCGACCAGGTCGCCAAGTCCTTCGACCTCGACATCGACCAGCCCGTCGTCGAGGTCGTCGAGGAGATCGCCCGCGAGCGCGACGTGCCGATGGCCCAGATCGGGATCGCCTGGCTGCTCACCAAGCCGGTCGTGTCCGCGCCCGTCGTCGGCGCCACCAAGCCGCACCACCTCGCCGACGCCGTCGCCGCGCTCGACATCACCCTCACCGACGACGAGATCCAGCGCCTCGAGGCGCCGTACACGACCCAGCCCGCGTACTGGTGGTGAGCCGCGACGGTGGAGGAGGGCACCGGCGTGAGGTGTACCGGCAGGGAGTCCCAGTCCCGGACGACCCGTCCTAGTGTCGATCGCATGGACAGCAGCGACGAGGTGCGGGAGTTCCTCACGTCCCGGCGGGCGAAGGTGACCCCGCGCCAGGTCGGCCTGCCCGAGACCGGTGCGCGCCGGGTGCCCGGGCTGCGCCGGGGCGAGGTCGCCGCGCTGGCGGGCGTCAGCATCGAGTACTACTCCAAGCTCGAGCGGGGCGCGATCGCCGGCGCCTCGGCGTCGGTGCTCGACGCGCTGGCCCGGGCCCTGCAGCTCGACGACGCCGAGCGCGGCCACCTCTTCCACCTGGCGCAGGCCGCCGACGGGACCCTGGCCGGGATGCGGCCGCGCCGGCGGACGAGTCGGACGTGGACGCCGCAACCGAGCCTGCTCTGGGTCCTCGACCGGTTCACCGCGCCGGCGCTGGTCCGCAACGGACGGATGGACCTGCTCGCGACGAACCACCTCGGCCGGGCGATGCACGAGTCCGTCTACACCGCGCCGAGCTCGCTGTCGACCGAGGCCCCGAACTTCGCCCGGTTCACGTTCCTCGACCTCGACGCGGCGCACGACTTCTACCCCGACTGGGACGGCGCCGCCGACATCTGCGTGTCGATCCTGCACACCGAGGCCGGCCGGGACCCGCACGACAAGGCGCTGCACGACCTGGTGGGGGAGCTGTCGACGCGCAGCCCGGACTTCCGGCGCCGCTGGAGCGCGCACGACGTGCGCCAGCACGGCGCAGGGGCCAAGCGGTTCCACCACGGCGAGGTCGGTGACCTCCTCCTGGCGTACGAGAGCGTCGACATGATCTCGGCGCCGGGCCTCACCCTCACGCTCTACGCCGCCGAGCCCGGGTCGGCCTCGGCCCACGCGCTCGACCTCCTCGCGTCCTGGGCGGCGACCCGGACGGCCGAGGACGCCGACGCGCTCGGCGCGGACGCGTGAGCCCGACCCTCCTGACCCACGACCGAACCACGATCTCGAAGGAGACGCTCCGATGGAGCTCAAGCACCCCCAGGCGACGGTCCTCAACCCGGCCGCCTGGTTCACCGGCGACGTCTACCTGACGCCGATCCACGCCGGCACCGGCCCGTCCCACCTGAGCGTGGGCCTGGTGCGCTTCCCCCCGGGCGCCCGCACGAACTGGCACCGCCACGCCGTCGGGCAGACCCTGCACGTCACCGAGGGGGTCGGCCTGGTCGGGATCCGGGACGGGTCGGTGGTGCGGGTCCGTGCGGGCGACACCGTCGTGTGCCCGCCGGACGAGGAGCACTGGCACGGCGCCGCGGCCGACACCTTCATGAGCCACTTCGCGCTGCTCGAGACGAAGCCGGACGGCTCGGACCCGACCACCTGGCTCGAGCCGCTCGACGACGAGACGTACGCCGCCGCGCAGCAGGCCTGACCCACCCCGCTCTCCCGAGGAGGAACCCCAGATGACCGACCAGACCGAGCAGACCGACCAGACCGAGCAGATCCACCAGGGCGAGCAGCGGCGCCAGGTCGGCGGCGGACGCCGCGCGATCGGCGACGTCGCCCCCAAGCTCGCCGAGCTCACCGACGACGTCCTCTTCGACGACGTGTGGAACCGTCCCGGACTCGCCGCGCGCGACCGCAGCCTCGTGACCGTCGCCGCGCTGGTCGCGGGCGGGGACGCCGACCAGCTGCGCTTCCACCTCGACCACGCCCGTAAGAACGGCGTGACCGAGACCGAGCTGATCGAGGCGATCACCCACCTCGCCTTCTACGCCGGTTGGCCCAAGGCCATGACGGCCGTCACCGTCGCCCAGCAGGTCTTCGCCGGCTGACGCCGGCCCCCACCCAGAGGAAGAGAACGTCCGATGAAGGCAACCCTGATGTACGGGGCCGGCGACGTCCGCGTCGAAGACGTCCCCGACCCCACGATCTCCGCCCCGACCGAGCCCTGGTGCGCGTCACGTACGCGTGCGTGTGCGGCTCCGACCTGCACCCGTACCACGACCTCGAGCCCACGCCCGAGGGTCGGCGGATGGGCCACGAGGCCATCGGGGTCGTCCAGGAGGTCGGTGCCGAGGTCACGACGCTCAAGGCCGGTGACACCGTCATCGTCCCCTTCGCCTGGTCGGACGGCACGTGTGCCTTCTGCCGTGACGGGATCACCACCTCGTGCGTGCACGGCGGCTTCTTCGACGGGGCGCCGTCGGCGACCCAGGCCGAGCTGCTGATCGTGCCGGAGGCGGACGGCACCGCGGTCGTGGTGCCCGAGGGGACCGACGAGTCGCTGATGCCGTCGCTGCTGACGCTGTCCGACGTCTACCTCACCGGATACCACGCCGCCCGACAGGGCCAGGTCGGCCCGGGCAAGACCGTCACCGTGATCGGCGACGGGGCCGTCGGCCTCTCGGCCGTCCTCGCGAGCAAGGAGCTTGGAGCCGAGACGATCATCCTGATGGGCCGCCACGAGTCGCGGACGGACCTCGGCCGGAAGTTCGGCGCCACGCACGTCGTCGCCGAGCGCGGCGACGAGGGTGTCGCGAAGGTCCTGGAGATCACCGGCGGCGAGGGCTCGCACGTCGTCCTCGAGGCCGTCGGCCACCTGCCGGCGTACGAGCAGGCGTACGGCATCGTCCGCCCCGGCGGGGTGATCTCGCGAGTCGGGGTGCCGCAGTACGAGGAGGCCCCGGTCGGCTTCGCCTCGCTGTTCGGCAAGAACGTCACCCTCACCGGCGGACCGGCGACGATCCGCGCCTACCTGGAGGCCGCGATCCCGCAGGTCCTCGACGGGACCACCGACCCCGGCCAGGTGTTCGACCGCGAGCTCCCGCTTGCCGACATCGCCGAGGCCTACCGACTGATGGACGCCCGCGAGGCGCTGAAGGTGCTCATCCGCGTCTGACCGACCCCGGGGTTGCGCGGCGGATCGATGACCGTCAATATCGACGGGTGTCGATGTCCGCCGTGCTTCCCGTCCCGGTCCCGGCAGCGGCGTGCTGCGTCCCGCTCTCGCGCGAGCCGCTCAGCCGGTCCCGGGCTGAGCAGGTCGCGCCGCTGCTGAAGGCGCTCGCCGACCCGGTGCGGCTCCGGCTGCTGTCGATCGTGGCGTCCCACGAGGGCGGGGAGGCCTGCGTCTGCGACCTGAACGACTGCTTCGATCTGTCGCAGCCGACGATCAGCCACCACCTCAAGGTGCTCCACGGGGCCGGGCTGCTCGAGCGGGAGAAGCGGGGGACCTGGGTCTACTACCGGGCGCGGCCCGACGCGCTGACCGACCTGGCGACCCTCCTCGCGCCCGTGTCCGGGACCCCCTCCACGTCGGGGCGCTGCGCGTGAGCGCCCACACGTCCGAGCTGGTCACGGGGGAGCAGGAGACGCGGGCCCGGCTCTCGACGACGGACCGCTTCCTGCCGGTGTGGATCGTCGCGGCGATGGGGCTCGGACTGCTCCTCGGTCGGGTGGTCCCGGGCCTGGCCGGCGTCCTGGACGCGGTGAAGGTCGGCTCGGTGTCGTTGCCGATCGCGATCGGGCTGCTCGTGATGATGTACCCGGTGCTGGCCAAGGTCCGCTACGACGAGACCCACCGGGTGCTGGCCGACCGCCGTCTGATGATCACCTCGTTGGTGATCAACTGGGTGCTCGCGCCGGCGTTCATGTTCGCGCTCGCGTGGCTGTTCCTGCCCGACCTGCCCGAGTACCGCACGGGGTTGATCATCGTCGGGCTGGCCCGCTGCATCGCGATGGTGCTGATCTGGAACGACCTCGCCTGCGGCGACCGGGAGGCGGCCGCGGTGCTCGTCGCGATCAACTCGGTGTTCCAGGTCGTCGCCTTCGGCGCGCTGGGCTGGTTCTACCTGCAGGTGCTGCCCTCGTGGCTGGGGCTCCCGACGACGTCGGCCGGCTTCTCGGTCTGGTCGATCACCGCGAGCGTCCTGGTGTTCCTCGGCGTCCCGCTGGTGCTCGGGTTCCTGACCCGCACTCTCGGCGAGCGCCGGCTCGGTCGCGCGGGGTACGAGGCCCGCGTGCTGCCCAGGATCGGGCCCTGGGCGCTCTACGGGCTGCTCTTCACCATCGTCGTCCTCTTCGCTCTCCAGGGCGGCACCATCACCTCCGAGCCGCTGCACGTGGTCCGGATCGCCCTGCCGCTGCTGGTCTACTTCGCCGTGGTGTTCACCGGGAGCCTGCTGATCGGCCGGGCCCTGCGCCTCGGCTACCCCCGGGCGACGACGCTCGCGTTCACCGCCGCCGGCAACAACTTCGAGCTCGCCATCGCGGTCGCGATCGCCACCTTCGGCGTCACGTCGGGGCAGGCGCTGGCCGGCGTGGTCGGGCCGCTCATCGAGGTGCCCGCCCTCGTCGGCCTGGTGTACGTGTCCCTGTGGGCGCGTCGGCACCTGTTCGGCTCGCCGGTGACCGCACCTGTCGAAGGAGCCCGCGGATGAGCGGACGACCCAGCGTCCTGTTCGTCTGCGTCAGGAACGGGGGCAAGTCGCCGATGGCGGCAGGCCTGATGGCGAAGCGCGCCGGCGACGCCGTGCAGGTCGACTCGGCCGGCACCAGGCCGGGGACGGCGGTCAACGGGCTGTCGGCGCAGTCCCTGGCCGAGGTCGGGGTCGACATCGCCGACCACACCCCCAAGGCGGTCACCGAGGCGCTGGTGAGAGCAGCGGACGTGGTCATCACCCTCGGCCGGGAGGCGCACGTCGACGAGGTCCCCGGCACCCGGTTCGAGACCTGGGAGACCGACGAGCCGTCCGAGCGCGGGATCGACGGCCTGGAGCGGATGCGGCTGGTCCGCGACGACATCGCGCGGCGCGTCGACGACCTCTACGACCGTCTCGTCGCCGCGTCCCCGGACCGGCCGTGACCGTCATGCCCTCGCGGCTCCTCCTGCTGCTGCGCAACACCGTCCGCGACCGGCTCTGGCCGATCCCCGTCCTCGGGGTCGTGCTGGCGATCGTCGGCGGTCAGCTGGTGCCCCGCCTCGACGCAGCCGTCGACGGCCGCCTGCCCGGGTGGTTGGACGCCGTGGCCTTCGGCGGCGACGCCGGCGCGGCCCAGACGGTGCTGGACGCGGTGGGCAGCTCGTTGATCACCGTCACGTCGTTGACCTTCTCGCTGACGGTGGTCACGCTCCAGCTCGCGAGCAGCCAGTTCTCGCCGCGCCTGCTGCGCACGTTCACGCAGGACCTCTTCGTGCAGGTCACCCTGGCGGTCTTCCTGGCCACGTTCGCGTTCTCGCTCACCGTGCTGCGCTCCGTGCGGTCGGAGGCCGAGAGCACCCAGCCCTTCGTGCCCCGGCTCGCGGTGACCTGCAGCTACCTGATGGCGATGGTGAGCGTCGTCGCGCTGGTCCTGTTCCTCGCTCACCTCACCCGGCAGATCCGCGTCGAGACCATGCTCGGGACCGTCTGCCGCGACGCCCGGTCGACGCTCGCCGCGGTGCTGCCGCCGCTGGCCGAGGGCGAACGCTGGCCGGTCGCGCCGACCGTCCCGCCCGACGCCCGGACGGTGCTCGCCCACGGATCGGGCTTCCTCCTCCGTCTCGACCGTCGACGGCTGGTCGCCGCGGCGGCGGAGGCCGACCTCGTGCTCCTGGTGGATCGGCCGATCGGCAGCTTCCTCGTGGAGGGCACACCCCTCGGCCGCCTGTGGCGGAGCGACGGCAGCGCGCCCTCCTCGGCCGACGAGGACCGGCTGCGCCGGGCGCTCGACCGGGCCGTGCGTCTGGGCCCGGAGCGCACCTCCACGGAGGACCTCGCCTACGGGCTCCGTCAGCTGACCGACGTGGCCAACAAGGCCCTCTCGCCGGGGATCAACGACCCGACGACGGCGGTCCACGCCGTCGTGCGGACCGGCGAGCTGCTCGCGGACCTCGGCCGGCACGAGCTGGGGTCGCGGGTGCTGGACGACGACGAGGGCACCGTCCGCCTGGTGGTCGCGAGCCCGGGGTTCGACGAGCTGCTGGACGCCGCGGTCACACCGTCGCGGCGCTTCGGGGCGGCGGACAGCCGGGTGCTCGGAGCGCTGTACCAGCTGCTCGCCGACGTGGCGTGGAACGCGCGGCCGGAGCACCGCGACGCGATTCGCCAGCAGGCGCGGCGGCTCGACCAGACCGCTGCCGCCCAGGACTTCGACGAGGAGCAGCGGACCGGGCTGACCGCGGCTCGGCAGGGCGTCGACCGAGCGCTCGACGAGCCCGTGCCCGGTGGCCCGCCCGCCTGACGGCTCAGCCCCGGGCGGAGGACCCGTCCTGGTAGACGTCGGGGGTGCCGTCGGCGTCGGAGTCGAGCTCCTCCGCCGCGCAGAGCCGGCGGTAGGTGCGGTTCCGGAGCCGGAGGACGACCGACGCCAGCAGGGCGGCGACGAGGGAGCCGACCAGGACGCCGACCTTCACGTGCTCGTCGCGCTCGCTGCCGCTGCCGTACGCGAGCTCGCCGATGAGCAGCGACACGGTGAAGCCGATGCCGGCGAGGACGGCGACCCCGGCGACGTCGACCCAGCGCAGGTCCTCGTCGAGCGTCGCGCGCGTGAAGCGCGCCATCAGGTAGGTCGCCGTGAAGATGCCGATCGTCTTGCCGAGCACCAGGCCGACGACGATCCCCAGGGCGACCGTGTCGGCGAGCGCGCTGCGGAGGCCGGTGAGGCCTCCGACCGTCACCCCGGCGGCGAAGAAGGCGAAGACCGGGACCGCGAAGCCCGCCGACAGCGGACGGATCCGGTGCTCGAGGTGCTCGGCCAGGCCGGGCCCGGCGCCGGGCCCGCCGGCGGCCTCGCTGCGCATGACGGGGACGGTGAAGGCGAGCAGGACCCCGGCCACCGTGGCGTGCACCCCGGACGCGTGCACGAGACCCCAGGTGAGGGCGGCGAGCGGGACCAGCAGCCACCAGGAGCGGACCCGACGCTGCACCAGGAAGCCGAAGACGGCGAGCGGGAGCAGGGCCAGGGCGAGGAGGGGCAGGTCCAGGTCGCGGGTGTAGAAGATGGCGATGATCGTGATGGCCAGCAGGTCGTCGACGACGGCCAGGGTGAGCAGGAACGTCCGCAGGGCGCCCGGGAGGTGCGTGCTCACGACGGCCAGGACGGCGAGGGCGAAGGCGATGTCGGTGGCCGTCGGGATCGCCCAGCCCTGGAGCGCCCCGTCGCCCGCGCGCAGGTTCACGAGGGCGAAGAGCGCCGCGGGGACGGCCATGCCCCCGACCGCCGCGACGACGGGCAGGGCCGCGCGCCGCGGGTCGCGGAGGTCCCCGGCGACGAACTCGCGCTTGAGCTCCAGCCCGGCGACGAAGAAGAAGATCGCGAGCAGCCCGTCGCCGGCCCAGGCCCCCAGCGTCAGGTCGAGGTGCAGCGCCTCGGGCCCGACGACCAGGTCGCGGAGCCGGGCGTACGCGGCGCCCCAGGGTGAGTTGGCCCAGACGAGGGCGAGCACGGTCGCGACGAGGAGCAGGGCGCCGCCGACGGTCTCGCGGCGCAGCAGGGCGGCGATCCGGGCCGTCTCGGTCCAGGAGCCGCGCGGGAAGACCGAGCGCGGGGCGGTGGGGGTGGTGGTCATCGTCGTTCCTCAGGGGTCGCCAGCATCATCGCCGACCAGACTTCCCGGCACACCAGAGCCCACCTTAGACGGCGAAGACCGGGACGCCGCACTCCTCCGGTGCACTCTTCCCTGACGTGAGGGTAGAGTTCGGACCGACTGCTGCGGGTCGTCCGCAGCCCTTCCGACGACCGACCCCCGGTCTCCTCCTCCGAACGGACCCCGTGACCTCCTCCGCCCTCGCCCCTGCGCAGGTGCCCGCAGCATCCCCACCCGACTCCGTCCTGGCCGCGCTGCGCTCGCCGCGTCGTCTGCGCACGGAGGTGCTCGCCGGGCTGGTCGTCGCGCTGGCGCTGATCCCCGAGGCGATCTCGTTCTCGATCATCGCGGGCGTCGACCCGCGGGTCGGGCTGTTCGCCTCCTTCACGATGGCGGTGACGATCGCGTTCGTCGGCGGTCGGCCGGCCATGATCTCGGCCGCGACGGGTGCGGTCGCGCTGGTCATCGCGCCGCTCGTACGGGCGTACGGGCTCGACTACCTGGTCGTCACGGTGCTCCTGGCCGGGGTGCTGCAGATCGTGCTCAGCCTGCTCGGCGTCGCCCGGCTCATGCGCTTCGTGCCGCGCAGCGTCATGATCGGCTTCGTCAACGCGCTGGCGATCCTGATCTTCACCAGTCAGATGCCGTACCTCATCGGGGTGCCGTGGCTCGTCTACCCGATGGTGGCGGCCGGGATCGCCGTCATGGTCTTCCTCCCGCGGCTGACCCGCGTCGTCCCGGCGCCGCTGGTGGCGATCGTGCTGATCACGGTCACCGTCGTCGTCCTGGGCCTGCAGGTGCCGACGGTCGGCGACCAGGGCGCGCTGCCCGACAGCCTGCCGAGCCTGTTCTTCCCCGACGTGCCCCTGACCTGGGCGACCCTGCGGATCATCGCGCCGTTCGCGTTCGCGGTGGCGCTGGTCGGGATCCTGGAGTCGTTGATGACGGCCAAGCTCGTCGACGAGGTCACCGACAGCCACTCGGACAAGCGGCGGGAGACCTGGGGCCAGGGCGTGGCGAACATCGTCACCGGGCTCTTCGGGGGCATGGGCGGCTGCGCGATGATCGGCCAGACGATGATCAACACGAAGGTCTCGGGGGCGCGGACGCGGATCTCGACGTTCCTGGCCGGGGTGTTCCTGCTGATCCTCGTCGTCGTGCTCGGCGACGTCGTGGCCGGGATCCCGATGGCCGCGCTGGTCGCCGTGATGATCATGGTGTCGGTCGGGACCTTCGACTGGCACAGCATCCGGCCGTCCACGCTGCGGCGGATGCCGCTGAGCGCCACGGTGATCATGCTGGCCACCGTCGTCGTGACGGTCGCAACCCACAACCTGGCGTACGGCGTGCTCGTCGGCGTCGTCGTGGCCTGCCTGTTCTTCGCCCGCCGGGTCGCGCACTTCACCGAGGTCGTCGACGTCGCGCACCCCGACGAGGACACCCGCGTCTACGCGGTGCGCGGGGCGCTGTTCTTCGCCTCGAGCAACGACCTCGTCGGTCAGTTCGACTACGCCGGCGACCCGGCCCACGTGGTCATCGACCTCAGCGGCGCGCAGATCTACGACTCCTCGACCGTCGCGGCGCTGGACTCGATCGAGCTCAAGTACCGCCAGCGCGGCAAACGGGTGGAGATCGTCGGTCTCAACGAGCCCAGCCAGGCCTGGCACTCCCGCCTCACCGGTCAGCTCGGTGCCGGTGACTGACGGGGCTCCGGGCGCCCACGTGAGCTCGCGCCCGGCCGACCAGCACCCCGTGCAGATGCAGATCGGGCAGGTGGCCGAGCTGACCGAGGTGTCTGTCCGCACGCTGCGCCACTGGGAGGAGGCGGGCCTGGTCACCCCGTCCGCCCGCAGCACCGGTGGCTTCCGTCTCTACACCGCCGACGACGTGGCCCGGCTCCGCACCATCCGGCGCATGAAGCCGCTCGGCTTCACCCTCGACGAGATGAAGCAGATGCTCGTGTCGCTGGACGTGCTCGACGACCCGACGGCGACGCCCGAGGCCCGGGCGGCGGCCGTCGCCTTCGTCGTCGACTGCCACGCGCGCGCGGTCGAGAGCTGCTCGACGCTGCGGCGCCAGCTCGCGTACGCCGAGGAGTTCCGGGACCTGCTCGCCACCCGGGGCCGGCGCGACTAGAAGCTGCCGTAGGTGTCGATGCGCGACCTGGCCTGCCAGGACGACAGCCAGACGAGCACGCCCGCCAGCAGGCCGGGGACCCAGGCCGGCCCGACGCCGAGCGGGACGCCGAGGGCGTGCAGCTGGTGCGCGCCGATCAGGAGCGGGACGGCGGCGAGCAGCAGCGGGTAGGCCGACAGGTGCAGGAACCACCAGACGATCCGGTTGATCTCCTCCGTCAGCAGCGCCCAGCACGACAGCACCGCGACGACGGTCCCGATCTGCTGGAGGCCCGGACCGGCGGCGGCGAAGTTCAGCGCGAGGTTGTACGCCGACCGGATCTCCTGGCGGTAGCCCGGGAGGTACGTGGGGTCGACACCACCGAGGAGACCGGCCGCGCCGAACAGCCGGGGCCGCCCGGTCACCGGGACGGACCGGGCGTCGATGTAGCCGAGCGTGACGTACGGCAGCACGACGCCGAGCAGGAGGAGGAGCAGGAGCGCCCCCACGCGGATCGCGCGGCTCCGGGTGACGACGAGGTTGCCGCGCTGCAGCAGCACCGGGTCGGCGCCGGCGGCGCCGGTCACGCCGTCACGGCGGTCTGGTCTGGCCATCCGAGAACCCTCCCACCTCCCACCCGGGCCCGACCAGCCGACGCGAGATTCTTCAGCCCCGGCAACGATGTCGGTCCGCGCGACCGTTGCCAGGCACCGACCGGGGGCCCTACGGTGCTCAGACGCCTGCGGCGCACGCCGCCGGTCGGACCCGCCACCTCAGAGCCGAGGAGCACCCCATGAGCAGCAGCAGCGACAGCCCGTACGAGGACCCGGCCCGGGGTGACGGGGGCTCGGGAGGGGTCGGGGTGGCGGAACGGGGGGCCGAGCACCACTGGTTCCAGGTGCCGACCAAGGAGGTCGGACCGAAGTTCGTCGGCGGGCTCGTCTTCGCGCAGCTGATCTTCTTCATCGCCCTGCTCGGTCCCGCGATCGTCGGCATCAGCCTCAAGGTGCAGAAGACCATCCCGCTCGAGCAGCAGACGACGGCCGTAGGCATCATCGGCGGCTTCGGCGCGCTGGCCGCCACGCTGGGCAACGTCGTCTTCGGGCGGCTCTCGGACCGGACCACCTCGCGCTTCGGCCGGCGCCGGCCCTGGCTCGTCGCCGGCACGACCGTGATGACGCTCGCCTTCGTCGTGATGGCTCTCGGGCAGAACGTCACCGTGATCACGCTCGGCTGGTGCCTCGCCCAGCTGGGCGCGAACGCCACGTTGGCCCCGTTCGTCGCCACGATCTCCGACCAGGTGCCGAAGTTCCAGCGGGGGAGCGTCGCCGCGCTGCTCGGCATCGCCCAGAACGTCGGCATCCTGGGCGGCACCTACCTCGCCCAGCTGCTCCAGAACCACCTCGTGGTCCTGTTCGTCGTGCCGTCGATCTTCGCCATCGGCGCGATGATCCTGTTCGCGGTGATCCTGCCCGACCAGCGGCTGCGCGTGAAGCCGGGGGCGATGACGCCCTCGGAATGGATCACCACGCTGTGGCTGAACCCCCTGAAGCACCCCGACTTCGCCCTCGCCTGGTGGTCGCGCTTCCTCATCACGCTCGCCACGTTCATGTTCACGACGTTCCGGCTCTTCTACCTGCGCGACAAGCTCGGCCTGGCGGAGAGCGCCGCGCCGGCGGCGGTCACGGTCGGGGTCCTGATCTACACCATCGCGCTCGTCGTGTCGGGCTACGTCGCGGGCAAGATCTCCGACCGGACCGGCAGGCGGAAGTTCCTGGTCGCGGGCTCCACGCTGCTCTTCGGCGTCGGCATCGTGCTGCTGGCGCACGTCAGCACGCTGGCCGGCTTCTACGTCGTCGAGGGGATCCTGGGCGTCGCGTACGGCATCTACGTCGGGGTCGACCTCGCGCTGGTCGTCGACGTCCTGCCCAACCCGGACGACGCGGGCAAGGACCTCGGCGTGTTCAACATGGCCAACGCCCTGCCGCAGAGCGCGGCCCCGGCCATCGGGGCGCTGCTGCTCTCGATCGGAGCCGTGGGGGCCGACAAGAACTACACGCTGCTGCTCTACTCGGCCGGGGTGGCGGCCCTGATCGGCGCCCTGGTCGTGCTGCCGATCAAGAAGGTGAAGTGAGCGACCTCGACGTCGACCGCCTGCTGACCGAGCTGACCCTGCAGGAGAAGGCCTCGCTGACCAGCGGCTCCGACTTCTGGCACACCACCGGGGTCGAACGGCTCGGCATCCCGCGGATCATGGTCTCGGACGGCCCGCACGGCCTCCGGGCCCAGCCGGAGGAGGGCGACCACCTCGGGCTCGGCGGGTCGCTGCCCGCGACCTGCTTCCCGACGGCCTCGGCGATCGCCTCGGCCTGGGACCCGGAGCTGCTCGGCCGGATCGGCGCGGCGCTGGCCCAGGAGGCCCGCGCCTGCAACCTGTCGGTGATCCTCGGCCCGGGCATCAACATCAAGCGCTCACCGCTGTGCGGTCGCAACTTCGAGTACTTCTCGGAGGACCCGTACCTCACCGGGGAGCTCGCGGTCGGCCTCGTCGACGGCATCCAGGCGCACGGCGTCGGCACCTCGCTGAAGCACTACGCGGCCAACAACCAGGAGACCGACCGGCTGCGGGTGGACGCCCGGGTCGACGAGCGCACGCTGCGCGAGATCTACCTGCCCGCCTTCGAACGGGTCGTCACGGCGTCGCAGCCGTGGACGGTGATGTGCGCCTACAACAAGGTGAACGGGCTGTCCGCGTCGGAGAACCCGTGGCTGCTGACCACGGTCCTGCGCGACGACTTCGGCTTCGAGGGCCTGGTCGTGTCGGACTGGGGCGCGGTCTACCACCGCGTGCCCGCGCTGGTCGCCGGGACCGACCTCGAGATGCCGCCGGCGCTGCCGCACAGCCCGGACGCGGTGGTCGCGGCCGTGCAGTCGGGCGAGCTCGACGTCGCGGTGCTCGACGCGCGCGTGCGTACGGTGCTCGAGCTCGCCGCCAAGGGGCGGCACGTGCTCGACCTCGACGAGTCCTTCGACGTCGACGCGCACCACACCCTGGCGCGGGAGGCGGCGGCGCGGTCGGTCGTGCTGCTCACCAACGACGGCATCCTGCCGCTCGCGCCGGACACCTCGATCGCCGTCGTCGGCGAGCTCGCCCGCACCCCGCGCTACCAGGGGGCGGGCTCGTCGCAGGTGAACCCCACCCGCGTCGACGTCATCCTCGACGAGCTCACGGCCCGCTTCGGGGACGTGCCGTTCGCGGCCGGCTACGGGGTGGGCGACACGGGCGAGGACGAGGCGCTGCGCGCCGAGGCCGAACGGGTCGCGACGCAGGCCAGCACGGTGGTCGTGGTCCTCGGGCTGCCGGCCGCCGACGAGTCGGAGGGCTTCGACCGGACCCACCTGGACCTGCCGGCCAACCAGCTGGCCACGCTCGCGGCGGTCGCCGCGGTCAACGCCGACGTCGTCGTGGTGCTGGCCAACGGCTCGACCGTCGTGCTGGGCGACGTCGTGCCGCACGCACGGGCCCTGGTCGAGGCGTGGCTGGGCGGCCAGGCCGCCGGGGGCGGGATCGTGGACGTCCTCACCGGGGCGGTGAACCCGTCGGGCAAGCTCGCCGAGACGGTCCCGCACCGGCTCGAGGACAGCTCGTCCTACCTGGGCTTCCCCGGCGACTCGCAGGTCGTGCGCTACGGAGAGGGGCTCTTCGTCGGCTACCGGGGCTACGACGCCTCCCACCTCGAGGTCGCGTTCCCGTTCGGCTTCGGGCTGTCGTACACGACCTTCGCGCTCTCCGACCTGACGGTGGCGACCCACGGGTCGGTCGCCGACGGGTCGCTGGGGGCGACGGTGACCGTCACCGTGCGCAACACCGGGTCCGTGACCGGGGCCGAGGTCGTGCAGGTGTACGTCGAGGACCCCGGGTCGAGCGTCACGCGCCCGGTGCGGGAGCTCGGCGGGTTCGCCCGCGTCGAGCTGGCCCCCGGCGCCTCGCAGCAGGTGTCGGTCGAGCTCGGCCAGCGGGCGTTCTCCTTCTGGTCGGAGCTGAACGGGCGGTGGGCCGTCGAGGCGGGCGACTTCACGCTGGCCGTGGGGTCGAGCTCCCGCGACCTGCCGCTGCGCCAGACCGTGCACGTGGACGCGCCGAGCCTGGCCCGCCCGCTCGCCCGCGACTCGACCCTGCACGAGTGGATGGCCGACCCGCGCGGCCGCGCGCTGCTCGAGCGCGAGATCAGCGCCGGTCAGCCCGGCGCGGTGCTCGAGCCGGAGCTCCTCAGCGTCATCGGGACGATGCCGATGAGCACGCTGGCGAACTTCGGCGGGATGAGCCTGTCGCAGGACCGCCTGGACGAGGTCACGGAGGAGTGGCGCCGGGGGGCCGATGCTCCTGCATAATTCGGAGCCCCATGAGAACGCGCACCCACGTCCCCGACGCCGCTGAGCCCCGTCCGACGATCGTCTACGACTCGTTCGCCGGCCGCTACAGCGACAGCCCACGCGCGCTCCACACGTGGCTCACGCCGCGCGTGGACGCCGACCACGTGTGGCTCGTGGACCCCGCGCACCGGGCCGGGTTCCCGTCGGGGGTCGCGACCGTGCCGTACGGGTCCGCGGAGTCCGTCGCCGCGCTCGAGGCGGCCGACCTCGTCGTGGGCAACACCCACATCGAGATCAGCTGGACCAAGCGACCGGGCTCGACCTACCTCCAGCTCTGGCACGGCACGCCGCTGAAGACCGTGCACCGCGACGTCCGGTGGGCGCCGCCCGGCCGCCTGGACTGGCTGGAGGAGGACGTCGCGCGCTGGGACCACCTGCTCTCCCCGAGCCCGGCGAGCACGCCCCGGCTGCGCAGCGCGTTCCGCTGGGGCGGGTCGGTCCTCGAGCTCGGCTATCCCCGCAACGACGTGCTGCAGCGCCCCGTGGTGGACGAGGTCCGCGCCCGCACCCGGGCGTCGCTCGGCCTGGCCGACGACGAGACCGTCGTGCTCTACGCGCCGACCTTCCGCGACCGGATGTTCGACGACCGCTCCACCCCGCTGCACCTCGCCCTGGACCTGGAGCGGCTTGTCGCCGACCTCGGCCCCGGGGTGCGGGTGCTGACCCGGGTGCACTACTTCATGACCGACCGCCTCGTGCGGGTCGAGGTGCCCGGCGTGCTCGACGTCTCCTGGCACCCCGACATCGCCGAGCTCTACGCGGCCGCCGACGTGCTGGTGACCGACTACTCGTCGTCGATGTTCGACTTCGCGGTCACGGGCAAGCCGCTGATCTTCTACACCTACGACCTCGAGACCTACCGTGACGTCGACCGCGGCTTCTACTTCGAGCTCGAGCCCGTGGCGCCCGGACCGGTCGTCCGCACCCAGGAGGCGCTGACCGCCGCCCTGACCGACCTGCCCGGCGTCCGGCGGGCGTACGCGACGGCCTACCGGGAGTTCCGCCGCACCTACTGCGCCCTCGACGACGGCCACGCCACCCGGCGGGTCGGCCGCTTCGTCAAGGGTCAGCTGCTCGCCCAGCGGGACGAGGCCCTGGCGGGTCTCTGACGCCGAGGCGTCCGCCGTTCAGGGTTGTCGGTGCGAGCGCCTACCGTGTCGCGGGTGGTGAGCGCGGTCGGGATCGGCGACGTGCGTGCGCTGCTGACCGACGGCACGTTCGACGTGGGCACGCGGCATCGGGGGCTGGCGTACGCGCGCGGGGGCCGGGTCAGCCACCTCGAGCAGGACTGGGCCGACGGCTCCCTCTTCGCCTCCGCCCTCGTGAGGGGCAGCGAGACCTACCGGACCACGCTGATGATCGAGCCCGGCGGCCCGGACGGGCTGCGCGTCCGCACCGGCTGCAGCTGCCCGGTCGGTGACGCCTGCAAGCACGCGTACGCCCTCGTCTCGGCGCTGACCTCGGCGGCCGCGGGGGTGGGCGAGGGTCGGCGCCCGGACTGGCGGACGGTGCTCGACGGGGTGCTCGACGAGGCGGCGGGCGCGGCCACCGCTCCCGTCCCGGACGTCGTGCTGGGGGTGGAGCTCGTCCTGCCCAAGCCGCCGCCCCGGTCGCGCTGGGGCCCCGCGGAGGCACCGTTCCGCGTGTGGGTCCGCGCCGTGCGCAAGGGGAAGAACGGGCGCTGGGTCCGGCGCGGGGTGGAGTGGTCGCGGATCGGGACCGACCCGTACGGCTCGGCCTGGGTGCGGACGCCCGAGGTCGCGGACGGCGACCCCGCCGACCTCGAGGCCCTCGCGGACCTGAAGAACGCCCTGCTGGGGCGCCGCGGCTACCTGGCGACGTCCTCCGACGCCATCGACCTGCACGCCGCCGGGCCCGGGCTCTGGCGGGCCCTGGAGCGCGTGGTCGCGCGCGGGCTGCCGCTGGTCGTGCCGGGCGGTGCCGACGTCCGGCTCGTCGACGCCGCGACCCTCGGGGTGGACGTACGGCGCCCGTCCGCCAAGAGCGGGGAGGCCGGGGAGGTCGAGGTCAGCGTCGGCGTGACCGCGGACGGCGTGCGCTACGCCGCCGAGGACGTCGCGCTGGTGGGGGAGCCACCCCACGGCGTGGTGCTGCGGCGGCGCCCGACCGACGACCCGGCGACGACCACCTCGCTGGTGCTCGCCCCGCTCGCCGGCCCGGTGCCGCCGTCGGTCCGCTCCTGGCTCGACACCGGCCTCGACCTCCGCGTGGGCGCCGAGGCGCTGCCGGAGCTCGTGGGGGAGTACCTGCCCGCCCTCGCGTCGACCGTCGAGGTCACGTCCCGCGACGGGTCGGTGGACATCCCCGGCCCCGCCGTCGTCACCCTGCGCGGCGACGTGACCTGGAGCGAGGACGGCCGCGTCGAGCTCGGCTGGCGCTGGCTCTACCGCCGCGGCGACCAGGCCCAGCAGTTCCCGCTCGACGGCCAGGACGGTCCCCGCGGCTGGCGCGACCGCGGGGCGGAGGCCGCCCTGGTGGACCGGCTCGGCTGGGACCCCGAGCTCGACGCGCTGCTCGGCCTGCGGCTGCGCGGCCCCGGCACGCTGACGGCGAGCGTCAGTCTGCGCGACGTCGAGGCCATGCGGTTCGCGGAACGTGACCTGCCGCGCCTCCAGGCCCACCCGGAGCTGGAGGTCGTCACCAACGGCTCGCCGCCCGCGTTCCGCGAGGTCACCGGGCTCCCGCAGGTCCAGTTCCACCCGCGCGGTGCGGCGATGCGCCACGACCAGACCGACTGGCTCGACCTCGAGGTGCTGGTGTCCGTCGAGGACGACGAGCTGGGCACCGTGTGGCTCGGGCTGCCGACGGTGCTGAAGGCGCTGGCCACCGGCCAGACGGTCGTCATGCTGCGCAAGGGCGCGTACGTGAACCTCGACCGGCCCGAGCTCGACCGCCTGGCGCGGCTCGTGCAGGAGGCGCGGACGTTCACCGACCGGCGGTCCGCGCGGCGCCGGACGGAGGAGCCGGACGACGACGCCGAGGCCGAGCTCGCGGCGGGTCTTGGGGCGGACAGCGACGTGATCCGACTCAGCCGGCAGGCCCACGGCCTGCTCGCGGACGTCCACGAGATCGGGGCGACCGAGGGTCAGCTGAGCGAGTGGGCCGCCGCCTCGGCCGCGCTGCGCGGGCTGGCCGAGGAGGGCGCGGAGCTCCCGGTCGAGCCCCTGCCCGTCGACCTGCGGGCCACGCTGCGGCCGTACCAGCACGAGGGCTACCAGTGGCTGAGCTTCCTGCGTCGCCAGCGGCTCGGCGGGATCCTGGCCGACGACATGGGCCTGGGCAAGACCGTGCAGACGCTGGCGATGATCGCCCGAGCGCGCGAGGAGCAGGAGGAGCGTGAGGACGGGACCGCGCGGCGACCGTTCCTGGTCGTCGTCCCGTCCAGCGTGGTCGCGACGTGGCGCTCCGAGGCGGGACGCTTCACCCCCGGCCTCCGCCTGGCCACCGTCACCGGTGCGACGGCGCGGCGGGGCTGGTCGCTCTCCCGCCTGCTGGACCCGCCCGACCCCGACGAGCAGGTCGACGTCGTCGTGACGACGTACACGCTGCTGCGTCTCGAGGCGGCCGACTACGCCGCCGTGCGGTGGGCCGGGCTGGTCCTCGACGAGGCGCAGGCGGTGAAGAACCACCGCAGCAAGACCTGGTCGGCCCTGCGCGACGTCGAGGCCGACTGCCGCTTCGCCATCACGGGCACGCCGCTGGAGAACAACCTGATGGAGCTGTGGTCGATCCTGTCGCTCACCGCTCCCGGCATGTTCCCGTACGCGGAGTCGTTCCGGACCACGGTCGCCCAGCCGATCGAGCAGCAGGCCGACCCGCAGGCGCTGCCCGCCCTGCTGAAGCGGATCCGGCCCGTCGTGCTGCGCCGGACGAAGGAGCTGGTGGCCGGCGACCTGCCACCCAAGCAGGTCCAGGTGGTCGAGGTCGAGCTGTCCCAGCAGCACCGCGTGCTCTACGACACCCACCTCGCCCGCGAGCGCCAACGGCTGCTCAAGCTGCTCGACGACGACGAGGGCGTCGAGCACAACCGCATCACGATCCTCGCCTCGCTCACGCGGCTGCGGCAGCTCGCGCTCGACCCCGCGCTCGTGGACCCGGTCCACTCCGACGTCGGCTCGGCCAAGATCGACGAGCTGCTCGACCGCCTCGAGGAGCTGGCTGCAGAGGGCCACCGGGCGCTGGTGTTCAGCCAGTTCACCCGGTTCCTGGGGCGGATCCGGGCCCGCCTCGACGCGGCCGGGATCCCGTACGCGTACCTCGACGGGAGGACGCGCAACCGGGCCGAGGTGGTCGACGGGTTCCGGCAGGGCACGGCACCCGTGTTCCTCATCAGCCTCAAGGCCGGCGGCGTCGGGCTCAACCTCACCGAGGCCGACTACGTCTTCGTCCTCGACCCCTGGTGGAACCCGGCGGTCGAGGCCCAGGCGATCGACCGGACGCACCGGATCGGCCAGACCCGGCCCGTCATGGTCTACCGCCTGGTGGCCGCCGACACCGTGGAGCAGAAGGTCGTCGCGCTGTCGGCACGCAAGGCGGAGCTGTTCGCGAGCGTGCTCGACGGCGAGGTCGAGCTCGGCGCCGCCCTGACGGCCCGGGACATCGCGGCGCTGGTCGGCTGACGCGGCTCATCCGCGGGTCGTCGCAGATCGGCGCGGATCCGACCGGGCAGACGCGGTCGGATCCGCACCGTTCAGCGGGTGGGGAGCTCGATCAGGCAGGGTCCGTCCTCCGACGGCGTGACCGACGCCGTCAGCCGGTCTCCGTCGCGCCGGACCTCGGCCGAGCCGTTGAGGACGCGGACGTCGGCGAGGTCGACCTCGGCCGTCACCTCCAGCGGAACCGTCCCGGCGGCGTCGACCACGGCCACGAGGTGGCCCGGCGTGCCCAGCCACCGCACCCACGGCTCGTCCGACGGGCGCGCCACGTCCGGCTCGACCGGCGTCGACGCGCGCAGCACGGGGGCGGCCGCGTCCATCCAGCGGCCCAGGCCCTCGAGCGCGCGTCGCTGGAACTCGGGGATGACACCCTCGGCCGTCGGTCCGACGTTGAGCAGCAGCCGTCCGCCGCGGGCGACGATGTCGGTCAGGTAGCGCGTGAGGGCCCGCCCGTCCATCGCCCGGCTCTCGTCCTCCGCGGTGTTGTGGCCGAAGGAGAAGCCGATGCCCCGGTTGTTCTCCCACGGCTCAGCGCCCTCGACGTGGCGGTTGTGCTCGTACTCGCTCGTGACGAAGTCGTGGTGGGTGTCGCCCCAGCGGTCGTTGACCACGCCGTCCGGCACGGCCGCGTAGTAGTCCGCGAACAACCGGTGCAGCGACTCCGGGCCGCCGCGCTTGGCGAAGTCGGGCCACTCGATGTCGTTCCACAGCACGCTGGGGGAGTAGCGCCGCACGAGGTCGGCCACGTGGGAGAAGGCGTAGAGGCTGTACGCGGCGTCCCGGGGGCGCAGGTCCTGCACCTCGGCGAACGTGGTCTGCGGCGGGAGGTCGGTCACGGACCAGTCCAGCCCGCCGGAGTAGTAGACGCCGAAGCGGAGCCCCTCGGCCCGGACCGCGTCCGCGATCTCGGCGAGCAGGTCGCGCCGCGGTCCGCGGTGGACCGTGTTCCGCGCGCCGGTGCCCGGCGCGTCCCAGAGCGCGACGCCGTCGTGGTGCTTGCTCGTGGGGATGACGTACTCCGCCCCCGCCCGGGCGAACAGCCGCGCCCAGCCGGGCGGGTCGAACTCGCTCGCCGTCCAGGCGTCGAGGAAGTCGTCGTACGGGGCGTCGCCGTGGACCTCGCGGTGGTGCTGCGCCGCCGGGCTGCCCGGGATGCGGATCGTGTTGAGGTACCACTCCGCGTACGCGTTGTGCGTGAACCAGACGTCCTCGGGAACCGCCCCCAGGGCGCCGCTCGGCTCGGCCCAGGCGGGGACGGAGTAGGGACCCCAGTGGACGAAGATGCCGAGCTTGGCTTTGGCGTACCAGTCGGGCAGCGGGCGGGCGAGCGAGGCCCACAGCTCCGGGGAGTCGGTCTGCTCAGGCGTCGAGAGGACGGGCGCGGGGGACAACGGTGGCTCCTACAGGTCGAGGGCGAACGCGGCGACGATCGCCTCGGCGAGCTGGGGCTCCTGGTCGTCGCGCAGGTAGCCGAGGAGCCGCCCGACGTCGTCGCGGTGCACGGTGTTGATGTCGTCGCAGTTGACCACGCTCGGGTGGTCGATCCCGTTCGCGGGGCCGACGGGCACCTCGACCGACAGGCCTCGGACCGTGGAGGTGATCGGCGCGATGCTCACCCACGCACGGCAGTCGAGGACCTCGGGCCGCGTGAGCAGGACGGCGGGCCTCGGCTTGTCGAGGGTGACGACGTGGATGGGCCTCAACGGGCGAGGTCGGCCTGGTGGGCGAGCCGGCGGCGTGCCGCTGCCTCGTGGAAGCCTTCGAGCTCGTGGTCCTCACCTGCGCGGGCGTAGATCAGGGCGTCCTGCGCCGCGCGTTCCCGGCGGATCTCCCGGCGGACCAGCTTGTCCAGCGCGGCGGCCCGGGAGGCGACCGCACCTCCGGCCACCTGCTGGTCGATGAACGCCGCTGCCTCGTCCGAGAGTCGTACGGTCATCTGAGTCGACATACCGCGAGCATACCCAGGTGGTATCGCGGCGACGGTCCGCAGAGAGGAGACGCGGCTCGCCCGGAGGTCGTGCGTCAGACTCAGGCGTGGTCGGCGACGTCGGCGAGAACGCGACCCCGCTCCGGCGGGATCGGTGCCCGAGGCTCCCTCGGGTGGCAGCAGGTCAACCCCGCAGCAGGTCGGCAGGTGCGCGACTGCGCTCCGCGCAGGTCGGCACCCGCTCGTGCAGGACTGGTCGTCCGGCGTCGCCGCCACACCCTCGCGGACGGCCGCGGAGGACCCGGCCGGGCAGGACTGCGCTGTGAGCCACCGCCCCGACGAGGGCCTCGCACGCGGCCTCGCCTGGGCGTTCCTCGCCGCAGATAGGTGGACCGCGCCCGCGCTCGTCGACGCGGCCGGGACCGCGCTCGGGCACCGCTACCGCTGGATGTCCGCACTGGTGCGGCAGGTGCTCGAGAACCACCGGTTCGCGCCGACCGACCGGCCGTACGAGCTGAGCCGCTTCCTGCTCGGGCGGACGGCGCTGGTCGAGCACGCCGAGCGGGCCGCGCAACGGGGCCGGGCGCTGCGGGTCGTGCGGATCTCGACCGTAGCCGGGGTGATGGGCGAACGCCGCTGGCCCGTGCCCGAGGTCCCCGACCTGCCGGCGCTGGCCGACCTCCTCGAGCTCCCGCTCGAGCAGCTCGACTGGGTGGTCGACGCCCGCGGTCTGTCTCGGCGGACCCCGGACGGGCCGTTCCACCTCCACCGGCACCGCTGGGTCGAGCGCCCGGGCGCCGTGCCCCGCCTGCTCGAGTCACCCACCCCGCTCCTGCGCGCCGTCCTGCGGCGGGTGCTCGACCGCGTCCTCGTCTGGGTGCCGGTGCACCCGGCCGCGCACGGCTTCGTCCGCGGCCGCAGCGCCGTCACGCACGCCCGGACCCACGTGGGCGCGGCGTCGGTCGTCTGCCTCGACCTGCGGTCGTTCTTCACCTCGATCACGGTCGGGCGCGTCAACGGCCTGTTCCGCGGCCTCGGCTACCCGGAGGCCGTCGCGTGGGCCCTGGCCTGCCTGTGCACGCACCAGACACCGGTCGCGGTGCTCGGCCGGATGCCGCCCGGCGGGTCCGAGGCCGCCCGGGCGTGGCTGCGGTCCAGCCTTCGGGCCCGGCACCTCCCGCAGGGCGCTCCGACGTCACCCGCCCTGGCGAACCTGGCCTGCTTCACCCTTGACCGGCGCCTGGCCGGGCTGGCGGCGACGGCCGGGCTGACGTACAGCCGGTACGCCGACGACCTCACGTTCTCCGGACCGCGGGGGAGCGCCCACCGCCTCGTCGCGTCGGTGGGGTCGATCGTGCGCGACGAGGGCTTCGACCTCAACCCGGCGAAGACGCGGGTGCGGGGGACGGGGGAGCGTCAGGAGGTCACGGGGCTGGTCGTGAACGAGCGGCTCAACGTCACCCGCGCCTACCACGACCAGCTGCGAGCCGTCCTGCACGACGCCACCCGGAACGGTCCGTCCGCAGCCAACCGGGCCGACCACCCCGACTTCCGCTCCCACCTCGAGGGCCGCGTCGGGTGGGTCGAGTCGGTGAACCCGGTCCGCGGCCGGCGTCTGCGGGCCCAGCTCGACGCGATCGTCTGGCCCGGCTGAGCTCGTGCGCCGCCTCAGCCCGTGCGGGTCTCCGTGAGGTCGAGCTGGTCGAACCACGCGTAGAACTCGTCCTGGGCGGCGCTCATCGCCGCGTTCCCACGGTCGATGTCCTCGTCGCTCAGCGGGCGCCGACACAGGTGCGCCACGTACAGGGTGTCGAGGGGGTTCCACTCCAGCAGGTACTCGTCGAGGGTCACCACCACCTCGGCCAGGTGGTCGGCGCACACGGTCTGCTCGTGGCCGACGCTGATGGTCGACGTGTGGACGGCGGACAGGCTGAAGGCGGGCTCGTTGTCGCAGTCGGACAGGCAGCAGCGGGCGGTGTCGGACACAGGTTCTCCTGGGGCTCGTCCCCGAGCCGGACCAGGTTATCGACCAGCCCGGGTCAGCCGCCGGTCTTTCGACGAGGTGCCGACGAGCGCGAGCCCGGCGAGGCACCCGGACAACAAAAAACCCCCTGTGACCAGGGGGTTCCTCGTGGGCGATACTGGGATCGAACCAGTGACCTCTTCCGTGTCAGGGAAGCGCGCTACCGCTGCGCCAATCGCCCGAGGTGGAGACGGGATTTGAACCCGTGTACACGGATTTGCAGTCCGTTGCCTCGCCTCTCGGCCACTCCACCGGGGAACTACTTCTCCCCAACGGGGTGGGCGAGACTCGCTCCGAGCGGACGACGGGATTCGAACCCGCGACCCTCACCTTGGCAAGGTGATGCTCTACCAACTGAGCCACGTCCGCGTTGCGACCTCCCCGGTTGCCCGGTGGGGTGCGAGAAAGGACTCTAGCCGGACCCGAGCCGGGAAAACAAACGCATCCGGCCCTGCGGCGCGCCCCGTGAGAGCGGCGGTCCGGCCCGTCCCCCGGCACCTAGGCTGTCGCGGTGCTGGACGAGACGGACGTGGACGCGGGCCCGAGCACCTCTCCGGTGATCTGGATCGACGGCACCCTGCACACCGACGCCCGGGAGGCGCGGATCGGGGCGACCGACCACGGTCTCGTCGTCGGCGACGGCGTCTTCGAGGCCCTGAAGGTCACGCCGGCCGGACCGTTCGCCGTCCGCCGCCACCTGGACCGGCTCGAGCGCTCGGCCGCGGCGATGGGGCTGCCCACCCCCGACCGCGGCACCGTCCTGGCCGGGATCGACGCGGTCCTGGCCGACCGTCGGTTCGCCCAGGGCAAGGTCCGCATCACGTACACCGGGGGCGACGGCCCGCTCGGGTCGCAGGCCGCGTACGGCTCCCCGACGCTCGTCGTGGCGTCGGCCGCCACGACCGTGCCGCCGGCCAGCACCGACGTCGTCACCGCGCCCTGGCGGCGCAACGAGCACGGTGCCCTGACCGGCGTGAAGTCGACCTCGTACGGCGAGAACGTGCGGGGGCTGGCGTACGCCACCGCCCTCGACTGCGGCGAGACGATCTTCCTCAACACGGCCGGGAACGTCTGCGAGGGCACGGGCACGAACGTCTTCTGCGTCTTCGGCGACGAGGTCGTCACGCCGCCGCTCAGCGCGGGGCCGCTGGCCGGCGTGACTCGTGACCTGCTCCTGGAGTGGACGCCCGTCGTCGAGCGGGACCTGACGCTGGAGGAGGCGCTGAGTGCGGACGAGGTCTTCCTGACGTCGTCGCTGCGCGACGTCCAGCTGGTCGAGCGCTGGGACGGCCACGCCTTCACCGGTCTCGGCGCCAGGACGGCCCGGCTGGTGGCGCTGTTCGCTGCTCGGTCGGGTGCGGACCTCGACCCCTGATCGTCGGGTAAGGTGGCGTCCGCCCTGCGGGGCTCGGGGCGATTGGCGCAGTGGTAGCGCGCTTCGTTCACACCGAAGAGGTCACTGGTTCGAACCCAGTATCGCCCACCCCGATCTCCACACCCGGTCCTGCGGACCCGGTCCGACAGCCCCCTCAGGGCCTTCGCGAACGCGGCAGACGAGCCACGACGTACGCGTACGAGTCGTCAATGAGCTCGGCCAGGTCGTCGTCAGACATCGTGCCGTCGACGCGGAAGCTGTTCCAGCCGGCCCGGGCCAGGTAGGGCATCGGCGTCGCGGAGCCCGGGAACCGCTCCAGCGCGAGGTCGGCGGACTCGCGGTCCCCGCACTTCAGCCCGATCGTCGTCGGGACGTCCCCGGGTTGCTGGAGGGAGCCGAGGAACGCGAAGATCTTCGGCCCGACCTTGACCACGACCGTGTCGTGCCACGGCTCGTCGCGCCACGCGCCCGGCTTGCCCAGGCAGTACGCGAGCCAGCCGGAACCCATGCGTCCGAGCCTCCCACCGCGCGCCGGGACCGAAACCGTCAGGGGCCGACCGGTCCCGGGGAATAGTCTGGGCGGCGCGTCGCGGGCTCCCGCGACCGTCTCCAGGAGGTCAGAACCACTGTGCCCGACACCCCGTCCCCGTCCGCGCCCAGCGACGACCAGGCGAGCGGCACGACCACGGGCCTGACCCTCTTCGGCGACGACAAGCGTGTCGTCGCGGTCCGCGTGGACGACGAGCTCCGCGACCTCAGCCGCCCGGTGCCCGACGGCGCGGACGTCGAGCCGGTCCTGATCGACAGCCCCGACGGCCTCGCGATCCTGCGGCACTCGGCCGCGCACGTCGCCGCGCAGGCCGTTCAGCAGCTGCACCCCGAGGCGAAGCTGGGCATCGGACCGCCGATCACCGACGGCTTCTACTACGACTTCGACCTGGCCGAGCCCTTTACGCCCGAGGCGCTGCGCGAGGTCGAGAAGGTCATGCAGCGCATCGTCAAGGAGCGTCAGCGGTTCCGCCGCCGCGAGGTCAGCGACGAGGAGGCGGTCGCCGAGCTCGCCGACGAGCCGTTCAAGCTCGAGCTGATCGCCGACAAGGGCTCCGCGGGCGACACGATCGTGCACGTCGGCGACGGGGACGGCTCCGGCGACGCGTCGTCGGTCGAGGTCGGCGCCGGCCAGCTGACGATCTACGACAACCTCAAGCGCGACGACTCGGTGGCCTGGTTCGACCTGTGCCGGGGCCCGCACGTCCCGCACACCGGCTACATCCCCGCCTTCTCGATCACCCGCAGCTCCGCGGCCTACTGGCGCGGCGACCAGGCCAACCAGCAGCTGCAGCGCGTGTACGGGACCGCGTGGACGAGCCGTGACGAGCTCAAGGCGTACGAGTTCCGGCTCGCGGAGGCCGCGCGTCGCGACCACCGCAAGCTCGGCGCCGAGCTCGACCTGTTCTCGTTCCCCGACGAGCTGGGCTCCGGCCTGCCCGTGTTCCACCCCAAGGGCGGGGTGATCAAGCGGGAGATGGAGGACTACGTCCGCCGCCGGCACATCGAGGAGGGCTTCGACTACGTCGGCACCCCGCACATCAGCAAGGAGGGGCTCTTCCACACCTCCGGGCACCTGCCGTACTACAAGGACACGATGTTCCCGCCGATGGAGCTCGAGGGGTCGAGCTACTACCTCAAGGCGATGAACTGCCCGATGCACAACCTGATCTTCCGCGGCCGCGGGCGGTCCTACCGCGAGCTGCCGCTGCGCTTCTTCGAGTTCGGCAGCGTCTACCGCTACGAGCGGTCGGGCGTCGTGCACGGGCTGACCCGGGTGCGGGGGCTGACGCAGGACGACTCGCACTCGTACGTGACCCCGGAGCAGGCGCCGGGGGAGATCAAGCACCTGCTCGACTTCGTGCTCGGGCTGCTGCGCGACTTCGGCCTCGACGACTACTACCTCGAGCTCTCCACCCGTGGTGACTCGGACAAGTTCATCGGCTCCGACGAGGAGTGGGCGGCCGCGACCGCGGTGCTCGAGGAGGTCGCGCTGGCCTCCGGCGTCGCCCTCGTCCCCGACCCGGGCGGTGCGGCCTTCTACGGCCCGAAGATCTCGGTCCAGGCCCGCGACGCGATCGGGCGCACCTGGCAGATGTCGACCATCCAGCTCGACTTCAACCAGCCCGCGCGGTTCGGTCTGGAGTACCAGGCCGCCGACGGCACCCGCCAGCAGCCGGTGATGATCCACTCGGCCAAGTTCGGGTCGATCGAGCGCTTCATCGGCGTCCTCGTCGAGCACTACGCGGGCGCGTTCCCGCCCTGGCTGTCGCCCGTCCAGGTCGTCGGCATCCCGGTGGCGGGGGAGTACGTGCCCTACCTCGTCGAGGTGGCCGACCGGCTGCGCACCGCCGGGATCCGGGTCGAGGTCGACGACAGCGACGACCGCATGCAGAAGAAGATCCGCAACGCGCAGAAGGAGAAGGTCCCCTTCATGCTCATCGCGGGGGCCGACGACGTGGCGGCCGGTGCGGTGTCGTTCCGCTACCGCGACGGCACGCAGAAGAACGGCGTGCCGGTGGAGGAGGCGATCCGCGAGATCGCCGACGCCGTCGCCGCGCGCGTCCAGGTCTGAGGCGGGGGACCGTGCCAGACGAGGTGGAGGTCGTGGTCGAGCCATCGGGCCAGAGGCCGGGTGACCCCGACGGGTTCGAGCGGCTCTGGACGCCGCACCGGATGGTCTACATCGGCGGGCAGGACAAGCCGGCGACGCCGGACGCCGCGGACTGCCCGTTCTGCACGCTCCCGAAGCGCTCCCCGGAGCGGGACCGCGAGTCGCTGATCGTGCACCGCGACGAGGTCGCGTACGTCGTGCTGAACCTCTACCCGTACTCGCCGGGGCACCTGCTGGTGTGCCCCTACCGTCACGTCGCCGACTACACCGACCTGACCGAGGCCGAGACGCACGCCGTCGCGCGGCTGACGCAGCAGTGCATGCGCGTCGTGCGCGAGGCGAGCGCACCGCACGGCTTCAACCTGGGCCTCAACCAGGGGGCGGTCGCCGGGGCCGGCATCGCCGCGCACCTGCACCAGCACGTCGTCCCGCGCTGGGCCGGGGACGCGAACTTCCTCCCCGTGATCGGCCAGACCAAGGCCCTCCCGCAGCTCCTCGACCAGACCTGGCAGGTCGTCACCGACGCGTGGGCGCGGCTCTCCGCCCCCGAGACGGCGCCCGTCGCCGCGCCCGGGGAGGCCTGATGCTGGAACGGTTCCGGGCGCTCTCGCACCTCGTGCTCGGACCGGTCGCGCGCTGGCTGATCCGGCACGGGGTCTCGCCGGACGTCGTGACCGTCGCCGGCACGGCCGGCGTCGTGCTGGGTGCGCTGATCTGCTTCCCGCAGGGCTGGCTGTGGCAGGGCGTGCTGATCGTCACCGTGTTCGTCGTCTCGGACATGATCGACGGGCTCATGGCCAAGACGACCGGGACCGCCTCGCCCTGGGGTGCGTTCCTCGACTCGACGTCGGACCGGCTCGGCGACGCGGCGGTCTTCGGCGGCATCCTGCTGTTCTTCGCCTACCGCCAGGACTCCACGCTCTGGGCCGCGGTCGCGCTCGCCGGGCTCGTGTTCGGGCAGTGGACGTCGTACGTGAAGGCGCGGGCCGAGAGCCTGGGCTTCACCTGCGGCGGCGGGCTGGCCGCCCGCGCCGACCGGCTGGTCATCGTGCTCGTCGGCGCGTTCCTCGCCGGGCTCGGGGTGCCGTACGTCCTCGAGGCCGCCATGGCGCTGCTCGCCGTCACCAGCATGATCACCGTCTTCCAGCGCATCGAGCAGGTCCGGCGCCAGGCGAAGGGACCGCGCGGCGCGCAGGACTCCCACGGGCCGGGCGCTGCGCATGGTCAGCCTGTCTAGGGCCGGGCTCGTCCGGGCGGCGTACCGGGTCGGCTGGCGCTACGGCGGCGCCCTGCCGGAGCCGGTCGTCCGCGCCGCGGCCGCGGTGGCCGCGCGGGTGGTGGTCGCCCGCGACGGGGTGCACGTCCGTCGGCTGCGCGAGAACCTGACCGTCCTGACCGGCCGTCCCGCCGACGCGGCGCTGCTGCGGGCCGGCATCGCCTCGTACGTGCGGACGTTCTGGGAGGTGCTGGCCCTGCCCCGGTGGGAGCGGGCCGACGTGCTCGCCCGGGTGGAGCTGGTGGACGAGGCGGTGCTGCGCGAGGCCCACGCCACGACCGGCGTGGTCGCCGCGCTGCCGCACAGCGGCAACTGGGACCTGGCCGGTGCCTGGGCCTGCCTGACCGGCATGCCGGTGACGAGCGTGGCCGAGCAGCTGGGGTCGGCCGAGTTCGCGGCGTTCCTCGCCTTCCGGGAGGGCCTGGGCATGGAGATCCTGTCGCACCGCGCCCCGGCCCTGGTCGACACGCTGGTCGAGCACGTCGACCGCGGGCGCCTGGTCTGCCTGATGGCCGACCGGAACTTCAGCGGCCGCGGCGTCGAGGTCGACTTCGCGGGCCGGCGCGTGACCTTTCCGGTCGGACCGGCCGTGGTGGCCCGGCGCAGCGGCGCGGCGCTCGTGCCCGTCGTGACCAGCTACGGCGGGCAGCCGCTGCGACGCGGGTCCCGCCTGCGGCTGGTCGTCGGCCCGGTCGTGCCCACCCAGGCCGGCGACGACGGGCTCGTCGCGATGGTGCAGGGCTGCGCGGACTTCTTCACCTCCGTCCTCCGTGAGCACCCCGAGGACTGGCACCTCCTGCAGCCGTTCTTCGACCTGCCCGCCCGGAAGGCGGCGGCCGCGTGAGCACCCGTCACCCGGGCGTCCTGCGTCGTCCGCTCCGGGTCGGCCTGGTCTGCCCCTACGCCCTCGACGTGCCCGGCGGAGTCCAGAACCAGGTCCTCGGGCTGGCGGCGTTCCTGCGCGGCGCGGGCCACGACGTCCGCGTCCTGGCGCCCGGCGGGCTGCCCGACGACGCGTACGGGCTCGAGCCGGCGCGCTTCACCTCGGCGGGGGCGCCGCTGGCCGTCCGCTACAACGGCTCGGTCGCGCCCGTGGCCCTCGGGCCGCTGGCCGCAGCGAGGAGCCGCCGGTGGGTCGCGGCCCACGCCGTCGACCTGCTCCACGTGCACGAGCCGCTGGTGCCGAGCGCGTCGCTGCCGGCGCTCACCGCGGCCCGCGCGCCCGTGGTGGCGACGTTCCACACGGCCACGCCCCGTTCCCGGGCCCTGCGGATCGCCGGGTCGGCGCTGTCCGGTGCGGTCGACCGCATCGACGCCGGCATCGCCGTCTCCCCGACCGCCCGCGAGGTCGTGGTCGGCCACCTCGGCCGCGACGCGGTCGTCGTCCCGAACGGCCTCGACGTGGACGCGTACGGGTCGTCGCCGACCGGGTCCCCGTCGAGCGTCCGCCCGACCGGTGCCCCGCCCCGCCTGCTGTTCCTCGGCCGCGGGGGCGAGCGGCGCAAGGGCCTCGACGTGCTGCTGGCCGCGCTGCCCGCGCTCCGGCGGGCGCACCCGGACCTCGAGGTCCTCGTGGCCGGTCCCGGTCCCGGCGCGCTGCCCGCGGGGTGCCGCAACCTGGGCCTCGTGGACGAGAACACCAAGCGCGCGCTGCTGCGGACGGCGGACGTGTTCGTGGCGCCGCACACGGCGCGCGAGAGCTTCGGCATCGTCCTGCTGGAGGCGATGGCCTCCGGCGTCCCGGTGGTGGCCTCGGACCTCCCGCCCTTCGTCGACCTGCTCGGCGGGGCGGCCGACCCGGCGGGGCAGGTCTTCCGGCGCGGCGACCCCGCGGGTCTCGCGGCGGCCGTCACCGCCGCCCTGGCCGAGGGCCGCGGGTCCCGCACGGAGCGGGCGCGGGCCCTGGCGCAGCGCTACGACTGGTCGGTCGTGGGGCCCGAGGTGCTCGGCGTCTACGCCGACGTGCTCACCGAACGTTCCGCGGAGGGGGCCTCGTGACGGTGACGAAGCCGGCTCCGCACCGTGCCGTGGACGCGAGCATGGACCTGCTCAACCAGATCCTGCGCGAGCCGGTCGACCCCGACTACGCCCGGGTGGCCGCCCGGCGACCCCCCGGTACGCGGCGGCCGCGGTCGCACTGGTGGCTGGCGCTCGTGCTCGTGCTGGCCGGGACGCTCTTCGCGATCGGCGCGCTGCAGACCAACCGCGCCCGGCCGGTGCAGGAGACCGAGCGGGCCGAGCTCGTCGAACGGATCCAGGCCGCCGAGGTGGACCAGGACGCGCTGCGGGGCCAGGTCGAGGAGCTCGACGGCCAGATCGACCGGCTGCGGACGAGCGCGTTGGGCAGCGACGGCACGAGCAAGGCGCTGGAGGCGCAGATCGACCGGCTCGGCCCGGCCGTCGGCCTGGCCGCGGTCACCGGCCCCGGCGTCGTGGTCGTGGTCGACGACGCCCCGACGACCAGCGGCGACGCCCGGGACCAGGTGCTCGACCTCGACCTGCAGGTCCTCGCCAACGGGCTCTGGGCCTCGGGGGCGGAGGCCGTCTCGATCAACGGCCACCGCTTGTCGGCGCTGACGGCGATCCGGGGCGCCGGGGACGCGATCACCGTCGACTACCGCTCGCTCACGCGCCCGTACCGGATCGAGGCCGTCGGCGACCCGCGTACGCTGCAGGCCCGGCTCGCCGAGTCGGCCGCCGGCGCCTGGTGGAACGACCTCGCCCAGAACCGCGACATGACCTACCAGACCTCCGACGCCTCCCGGCTCGTGCTCGACTCCGACCCCGGGATCACGCTGCGCTACGCCAAGGTGGTGGACCGGTGATCCCGCTCGTCGGCCTCGTCGTCGGCATCGTGCTCGGTCTGCTGCTGCAGCCGACGCTGCCGCTCGGCCTGCAGCCCTATCTCCCGATCGCCATCGTCGCGGCGCTCGACGCGCTCTTCGGCGCATTCCGCGCCTACCTCGAGGGCACGTTCACCGACCGGGTGTTCGTGGTCTCGTTCATCTCCAACGTCTTGATCGCCGCGCTCATCGTGTGGGTCGGGGACCAGATCGGCGTCGGGTCTCAGCTGTCCACCGGCGTCGTCGTCGTCCTGGGCATCCGCATCTTCACCAACGTCGCCGCGATCCGGCGGGTGCTGTTCCATGCGTGAACGCCGTCCGCCCGGGCGTCGCGTCGGCTCGCGACGGCTCGCCGCGCTGGCCCGCAGCCGCGACCGGATCGCGGGCGACGAGCCGGACCGTTCCGGGACGGACCCCTCCAGAGCGGGGGACCGGGACGACGCGGCCGGTCCGCGCCCGGGCGTGTGGCGTCGGATCGGGCGAGCCGCCCTGCGCCCCGGCCGGAGCCAGGTGGCCGCGGCCGTCGTGCTCTGCCTGCTCGGCATGGCCGGCGTCGTGCAGATCCGCGCGAACGACGCGGGCGACACCTACAGCAACGCCCGCCGCGAGGACCTCGTCCAGATCCTCGACGGGCTCGGGGTGGAGTCGCGTCGGCTCGAGTCGGAGGTGGCCGAGCTCCAGGGCACCAAGGCCCGGCTCGAGTCCGGCGCCGACAGCCAGCGGGTGGCCCGCGACGACGCCCAGCAGCGGGTGGACGAGCTGGCCATCCTGGCCGGCACCGCCCCGGCGCGCGGCTCGGGCATCCGCATGCGGATCAGCGACCCGCAGGGCAAGGTCGGGGCCGACGTGGTGCTGGACGCGGTCGAGGAGATGCGCGACGCTGGGGCCGAGGTGATCGACGTCAACGGGCAGGCCCGGGTCGTCGCGTCGACGTGGTTCGGCGACGACGGCAGCACCCTCGTCGTCGACGGGATCTCCGTCACCCGCCCGCTCACGATCTCGGTCATCGGCGACCCGCACAGCCTCGAGGAGGCCGCCCGGTTCCGGGGCGGCATCGTCTCCGAGATCACCGGTCCGAAGATCGGGGGCGACGTGCAGATCGACCAGAGCGACGACGTCGTGGTGACGTCCTTGCACGCGCCGCCCGCCTCTCAGTACGCTCGGCCCGCAAGCTCGGGTCCCACCCCGCGCTGATCCCAGCGACCTCGGTCCGCACCGGGGTCGGGTCCGCCGTGGGACAACCCCCATCTCTCGCCAGCTCAGGAGCCCCGTCGCGTGCCCGACTACCCCGAAGACCTCAAGTACTCCGTCGACCACGAGTGGGTCCGGCAGGGCAACGAGCTCACCGTCCGCGTGGGCGTGACCGCGTACGCGACCGAGCAGCTCGGCGACATCGTCTACGTCTCCCTGCCGGCGGTGGGCGACAGCGTCGACTCCGGTGACGCCTGCGGCGAGCTCGAGTCGACCAAGAGCGTGTCCGACGTCCTCAGCCCTGTCGCCGGCACGGTCAGCGCGATCAACCCGCTGCTCGAGGGCAGCCCGGAGACCGTCAACGGCGACCCGTACGGCGACGGCTGGCTCTTCGAGCTCGAGATCGACAAGGACACCGACCTCGACGACCTGCTCGACGCGGACGCGTACGCCGAGTCCGTGGCCTCGTGAGCGGGGCGACGGTCGAACGGGCTTAAACTCTCGATCACGTCTCGAGTCTTCGAGACCCAGCGAAAAGCGAGCGCGATGCCCTTCTGCACCAACTGCGGTCACGACAACCCGGACGGGGCGAACTTCTGCGCCCAGTGCGGTGCGCCGCTGACCGCTGCGCCGCCGCAGCCGACCACGTCCCGGCCGTCCTCGGGCGACACCACCCGGACCATCCCCGCGGTCGTCGACGAGCCGACCGGGGACCTGAGCGCCGTCGACGAGGCGGCCGTGCACGCGCTGCCCCAGGGCTCGGCGCTGCTCATCGTGCAGCGCGGGCCCAACGCGGGCAGCCGCTTCCTGCTCGACCACGACGAGACCGTCGCCGGGCGCCACGTGGACTCCGACATCTTCCTCGACGACATCTCCGTGTCGCGGCGCCACGTGGAGTTCCGCCGCACGGTCGACGGGGTGCGGGTCAAGGACCTCGGCAGCCTGAACGGGACCTACGTCAACCGCGAGCTCGTCGACGAGGCGCTGCTGGCGCCCGAGGACGAGGTCCAGATCGGCAAGTTCCGGCTCGTGTACTACGCCAGCGCCAAGGACGCGGACCGGTGAGGCGGCGGTGACGGCGGCCCCCGAGCCGCGCCGGCCGGGCAGCGGGCGCGAGGTCACCCGCAGCATCGGCCAGGTCCTCACCGCGCTGACCCAGGAGTTCCCCGACGTCTCGATCTCCAAGATCCGCTTCCTGGAGTCGGAGGGGCTGATCACCCCGCAGCGTGCGCCGTCGGGCTACCGCCGCTACGCCGAGCACGACGTCGAGCGCCTCCGCTACGTGCTGTCCGTGCAGCGGGAGCATTACCTGCCGCTCAAGGTGATCCGCGAGCACCTCGAGATGATGGACCGCGGCCAGACGCCGCCCGAACCCAAGACCCTGGAGTCAGGGTCGACGGCGACCAGCACCACCAGCGCGCCGGTCGCCCCGACCCCGACCGCACCGCCCGCGGCCCCCAAGAAGGCGCTGCGCCTCTCGCGCCAGGACCTGCTCGAGGCCAGCGGGCTGAGCGAGGCCGGGCTGGTCGAGCTCGAGCGCACCGGCATCGTCGTGCCCCGCCGGGGCGGCAGCTTCTACGGCCGCGACGCCCTCACGCTGGCCATCGCGGCCCGGCGGCTGGGGGAGTACGGCATCGACGGCCGGCACCTGCGGGCCTTCAAGATGTCGGCCGACCGCGAGGTTGGCCTCGTCGAGCAGGCGATCGCGCCGTACGTGCGTCGCGCAGGCGGCAACACCGACGTCTCGGGCGAGGTCACCCAGCTCGTCATCAGCTTCCACGCCGCCCTGGTCCGCACCGCGATGGAGCGCTGAGCGCTCCACCCTCTGCGGAAAGTGGTCGGTCCGGGCTCCTGGGAGCGCTTGGACGGCCTTCGGAGCGACCACTCGCGTCAGAAGTCGGCGTCCCTCCGCGGTCCGGACGAGCGGACGTAGGGTGAGTGACATGCGCGAACTCGATGTGGTCGGCGTGCGGGTCGAGATGCCGTCCAACGCACCGATGGTGCTGCTGCGCGAGGTGGGCGGGAGCAGGTTCCTGCCGATCTGGATCGGGGCGAACGAGGCCTCGGCGATCGCCAACGCCCAGGAGGGCGTCGTGCCGCCCCGGCCCCTCACCCACGACCTCATGGTCGACGTGCTCGCCGGGCTCCAGCACAAGCTGACGGCGGTGCGCATCACCGAGCTCGAGGGCGGCACGTTCTACGCCGTGCTGGTGATCGACGAGACCGAGATCAGCGCCCGGCCCTCCGACGCGATCGCCCTGGCGCTCCGGGTCGGCTCGGACATCTTCTGCGCCGAGGACGTCCTCGACGTGGCCGGGATCGAGATGCCGGAGGCCGAGGAGGACGAGGTGGAGAAGTTCCGCGAGTTCCTCGACAACGTCGACCCGGACGACTTCGTGACCGGCGAGGAGCCGAAGGCCTGACCCGCTCGGGCACCCTCGACCCGCTCTCGAGACTTGAGGTCGGTCGGGTGCGACGACGGCGTGTCGGTCGCCTCGGCGGCGGCCCGGGCCTAGGTTTCCGGAAGTACCACCGCGGAATTACACGGTCGTACGCAGCCCGACCCGTACGACCTGTGAGGAAGACTCGGGGGACGAGTCCTCCGCCCGCCAGCATCCGTCGCCCGACCCGGACGGATCACCACCGGAGGTGTCCGTGAGCAGCACCGATCTGCCGGCCTCGGCCAGCCCCGACGAGGCCGTGCGCCCCGAGGTGGTCGACGCCGCCCAGGACCTGCTGTTCGAGGGCGACTTCTCCCCGATGCCGCGCGACCTCGGCTTCCGCGGCCCGGTGGCCTGCAGCGCCGCCGGCATCACCTACCGCCAGCTCGACTACTGGGCGCGTACGGGCCTGGTCGTCCCCGAGATCCGCGGGGCCAGCGGCTCCGGCTCGCAGCGGCTCTACAGCTTTCGCGACATCCTCATCCTCAAGGTCATCAAGAAGCTCATCGACGCGGGCATCTCGCTGCAGCAGATCCGCACCGCGATCACGCACCTCCGGGCCCGCGGCGTCGACGACCTGACGCAGGTGACCCTGATGAGCGACGGCATCTCGGTCTACGAGTGCACGAGCAACGACGAGGTCATCGACCTGCTCAGCGGTGGGCAGGGCGTGTTCGGCATCGCCCTCGGCGGCGTCTGGCGCTCCATCGAGGGCACGCTGTCCTCGCTGCCCGCCGAGCGCGCCGAGCCCGAGCCCGAGGCGACCCCGAACGCGGGCGACGAGCTCTCGCTGCGCCGCCGCGCCCGCGCCGCCGGCTGACCGTCCCGGGGGCCTCGTACGGGCTCGGGTAGCCTGACGACGTCCAGCGACCGCGCGGGAGAGCGCACGACTCAGGGTTGAGTGCGTGCCGCCGAAGGGGCAACATCCCCGGAACCTCTCAGGCACCCAGACCGCGCGGGGAACGACAGCTCTGGAGCCCATCGGGCGACAGAGGGGGAACGGTGTCCGCGCACGCGGTCACCGCTCAGCCGAGCCGTTCCCCGGGAGCACCCCTCATGGCCCAGCCCGCAGCAACCGCCAGCAGCGCACCCACCGTCTTCGCCGACCGGCACATCGGTCCGCGCGCCGACGAGCGCGACAAGATGCTCGCCACCCTCGGCCTCGGCTCGCTCGAGGACCTGGTCGCGCAGGCCCTGCCGGCCGGGATCCGGATGCGTGAGCCCCTGAACCTGCCGCCGGCGCTGTCGGAGACCGAGGCCCTGACCGCGCTCCGCGGCCTCGCCGCCCGGAACAACCCCCGCCGGGCCATGATCGGCCAGGGCTACCACGGCACCGTCACCCCGTCGGTGATCCGGCGGAACGTGCTCGAGGACCCGGCCTGGTACACCGCCTACACGCCCTACCAGCCCGAGATCAGCCAGGGCCGGCTCGAGGCGCTGCTGAACTTCCAGACCATGGTGAGCGACCTCACCGGCCTGCCGACCGCGGGCGCCAGCCTGCTGGACGAGGCCACCGCGGTCGCCGAGGCGATGACCGTCGCCCGCCGCTCCACCAAGACGGGCCGCGTCCTGCTCCTCGACGCCGCGAGCCTGCCGCAGACCATCGGGGTGGTCCGCACCCGGGCCGAGCCGCTCGGCATCGAGGTCCAGCTCGCCGACGACCTGACCGCCGCCCTGCGCGAGACCGACGCGTTCGCCGTCGTCGTGCAGACGCCCGCCGCCGACGGCCGCCTCGCGCCCACCGAGGAGCTGGCCGCGCTCGCCGCCCTGGCCCACGAGCAGGGCGCCCTGGTCATCGCCGCCTGCGACCTGCTCGCCCTCACCCTCGTCACGCCGCCGGGGGAGTGGGGCGCCGACATCGCGGTCGGCTCGAGCCAGCGCTTCGGCGTCCCGCTCTTCTACGGCGGCCCGCACGCCGCCTTCATGTCGGTGCGCGCCGGGCTCGAGCGCACCCTGCCCGGGCGCCTGGTCGGCGTCTCGCGCGACGTCCACGGGACGGCTGCCTTCCGGCTCGCCCTGCAGACCCGCGAGCAGCACATCCGCCGCGAGAAGGCCACGTCCAACATCTGCACCGCGCAGGTCCTGCTCGCCGTCGCGGCCAGCATGTACGCCGTCTACCACGGCCCCGAGGGGCTCCGGACGATCGCGGAGCGGGTCCACGCCGACACGACGGCGCTGGCCGCCGACCTCGCCGCGGCCAAGCTGGCCCCCGATCACGCGACGTTCTTCGACACCCTGACCGTGGCCGTCCCCGGCGAGGCCGCCGAGGTCGTCGAGCGCGCCCGCCGCGGCGGCGTCCACCTCCGGCTGATCGACGCCGGCCGGGTCGGGATCTCGGTCGGGGAGGACACCACGCCGGCCGACCTCGACGCGGTCCGCGCGGCGTTCGGCATCGACCACGGGAGCACCGACGGCACGGCCCACGGCGACCTGGGCGCGTACGGCGACCTCTCCGCCAGCGCGCGGACGACGTCGTACCTGCAGCACCCCGTGTTCCGTACGCACCACAGCGAAACGGCGATGCTGCGCTACCTGCGTGCGCTGTCGGACCGCGACTTCGCGCTCGACCGCGGCATGATCCCGCTCGGCTCCTGCACGATGAAGCTCAACGCGACGACGGAGATGGAGCCGATCTCGTACGACGGCTTCGCCAACCTGCACCCGCTGGCCCCGGCCGAGGACGCCGAGGGCTACGCCGAGCTCGTCGGCACCCTCGAGGGCTGGCTGGCCGAGGTGACCGGCTACGCGCGGGTCTCGATCCAGCCGAACGCCGGCAGCCAGGGCGAGCTCGCGGGGCTGCTGGCCATCCGGGCCTACCACGAGTCCCGCGGCGACACCGACCGCCGCGTGTGCCTCATCCCGTCCTCGGCCCACGGCACCAACGCCGCCTCCGCCGTCATGGCCGGCATGAAAGTCGTCGTGGTCAAGGCGACCGACGACGGCTCGGTCGACCTCGACGACCTGCGGGCCAAGATCGAGCTCCACGCCGACGCGCTCGCCGCGATCATGGTCACCTACCCCTCGACCCACGGGGTGTTCGAGGAGACGATCACCGACCTCTGCGCGCTGGTGCACGACGCGGGCGGTCAGGTCTACGTGGACGGGGCCAACCTCAACGCGCTGCTCGGGCTCGCTCAGCCGGGCCGCTTCGGGGCGGACGTCAGCCACCTCAACCTTCACAAGACGTTCTGCATCCCGCACGGCGGCGGCGGTCCCGGGGTGGGCCCGGTCGCGGTCGGCGCGCACCTCGCGCCCTTCGTGCCCGGCGACCCTCGGACGGGACGCGTCGGGAACGGCGTCGGTCCGGTCTCGGGCGCGCCCTTCGGCTCGGCCGGCATCCTGCCGATCAGCTGGGCCTACATCGCGATGATGGGCCCGGACGGGCTGACGTCGGCGACCGAGCACGCGCTGCTCGCCGCCAACTACGTCGCCGCCCGACTCGGTGCGGCCTACCCGGTGCTCTACGCGGGGCGCGACGGCCGGGTCGCCCATGAGTGCATCCTCGACCTGCGGCCCCTCACGAAGTCGAGCGGCGTGACCGTCGACGACGTGGCCAAGCGGCTCGTCGACTTCGGCTTCCACGCCCCGACCATGAGCTTCCCGGTCGCCGGCACCCTCATGGTCGAGCCGACGGAGTCGGAGAACCTGGGCGAGATCGACCGCTTCTGCGACGCCATGCTCGCGATCCGCGACGAGATCGCGCGCGTCGAGGCCGGCGAGTGGCCCGCGGACGACAACCCGCTGGTCAACGCCCCGCATACGCAGGGCGCGGTCATGGTCGACGAGTGGGAGCACCCGTACCCGCGCCGCCTCGGCGCCTTCCCGGCCGGCCTGCACGCCGGCCCGATCTACGCCACCGGCAGCGACAAGTACTGGCCGCCGGTCGGCCGGATCGACGGTGGCTTCGGCGACCGGAACCTGGTCTGCACCTGCCCGCCGCCGGAGTCGTTCGAGGACTGAGGCGCCTGAGCCGTTCCGCGCCCTCGACCACTGGTCACTCCCGCGCCGCCCGGAGTGACCAGTGGTCAGCAGCGGCTGGTCAAGAGGGTGCGGCAGGCCCGGGAGCGACCAGTGGTCGACGCGGGCGTAGCCCCCTCCGGCTCGCCGGAGCTCCGACTTCAGGTCAGGTAGGGGTCGGCCCAGGCGCTGATGATGCGGGCGGCGCGGGCCGCCTGGCCCTTGCCGGTGAGCAGGTGGTCGGCCCCCTCCAGCGCGACGAAGCTGCGCGGGTGCCGCGCGGTCTGGAAGATCAGGCTCGCGTTGCGCACTCCGACCGTGTTGTCGGTGGGGGAGTGCATGACCAGCAGTGCCCGGTGCAGGGTGCGGATGCGGTCGCGCAGGTCGGTCGTGCGCACGTCGTGGATGAAGTGACGCCGCAGCGTCAGCGCCTTGCCGCCGGCGAGGAACGGCGCCTCGCCCTCCGCCTCGATCCGCTCGAGCAGCGCGTCGTAGTTGTGCTCGACGTGCTTCGGCTCGTACGGCGCCCCGATGCTGGCGACCGCGCGGACCCCGTCGGTCAGGTGGGCAGCGGCGATGGCGGCCGCCCCGCCGAACGAGTGGCCGACGAGCAGCCGTACGGGCCGGCCTGCGTCCTCCATGAAGCGCACGGCCTGTGCGGTGTCCTCGACCTTGCGGGAGAACGAGCCGTCGCCCCAGTCGCCCTCGGAGTCGCCGAGCCCGAGGTTGTCGAAGCGCAGCACCCCGACGCCGTCGCGGGCCAGCTGCTTGGCGATCCGGCTGGCGGCCGGCGAGTCCTTGCCGAGCGTGAAGCCGTGCGACAGCACCGCCCAGCCCCGGACCGGCCCCTCGGGCAGGTCGACGACGCCCGCCAGCCTCGGTCCGCTGGTGCTCGGGAACGTCACACGCTCGTGCATGCGCAGGATCCTCGCCCACGTCCCCTACGCTTGTCGAAGACCCTGGGCGACCGGGATCACAGTCAGGACGGGAAACCTTGAGCCGCTGCCGAGCGTTGTGCCCCCGATGACTCCTCCGACGCTTGCCGCTGCCCGCCGCCCTCGCTCCCTGCTGAAGGTCGGTGGGCTGTTCGTCGTGGTGAGCGTGGTCTGCGGCCTGCTCGTGACCGCCGCGACCCTGCCGTTCGTCGGTGGGGCCGCCTGGGGCGCCAAGGCGGCGCGCGACGGCATGTCCAGCCTGCCGCTGGCCTTCGCCACCCCGGCGCAGGCTCAGCGCTCGACCGTCCTGGACGGCGACGGCAAGGTCCTCGCCTACTTCTACGACCAGAACCGCACCTACGTGGACCTGGCCGACATCGCCCCGGTGATGCGGACGGCGATCGTCTCGATCGAGGACCACCGCTTCTACGAGCACGGTCCGCTCGACGCCCAGGGCACGCTGCGCGCGTTCGTCAAGAACTTCTTCGCCGGCGGCGTCACGCAGGGCGGGTCGACCCTCACCCAGCAGTACGTGAAGCAGGTCCAGGTCAACGCGGCGGCGTTGAGCGGGAACGAGGCCGCCGTCGAGGCCGCCACGGACAGCAGCTACCAGCGCAAGCTCCGCGAGCTCCGCTACGCCGTCTCGGTCGAGAACACGATGAGCAAGGACCAGATCCTCGAGCGCTACCTCAACATCGCCTACTTCGGCGACGGGGCGTACGGCATCGAGGCCGCCTCGGAGCACTACTTCGGCACCACCGCCAAGAAGCTGACGCTGCCGCAGGCCGCGATGCTGGCCGGGCTGGTCCAGAACCCCGCCAGCTTCGACCCCGTGACCCACCCGGGCGCCGGCATCGAGCGGCGCAACGTCGTCCTCGACCGCATGGGCGAGCTCGGGACGGCGAGCACGGCCGCCGTGGCGAAGGCCAAGAAGACGAAGTTCTCGAACGGTGACGTCGAGAACATGTCCAGCGGTTGCCAGAGCAGCGACCTGCCCTTCATCTGCGACTACGTCAAGCGCTCGGTGCTGCAGATGTCGAGCCTGGGCAAGACCACGGCGGACCGCGAGAAGCTGCTCATGCAGGGCGGCCTCACGATCCGGACGGGCATCGACCCCGACATCCAGGAGAACGTGCAGGAGAAGGTCAGCGACGCCGTCGGCGCCAAGGACCCGGTCATCTCGGTCATGGACATGGTCGAGCCCGGCACCGGCAAGATCGTGGCGATGGCGCAGAGCCGACCGGTGATGGGTGCGGACGCCAAGAAGGGCCAGACCTACTGGAACTACTCGGCTCCGCGCGACCTCGGCGGCAACCAGGGCTTCCAGGCCGGGTCGACGTTCAAGGCCTTCACCGCGGCCGCGGCGCTCGAGAACGGCATCCCGCTCTCCAAGCGCTACGACGCCCGCGCCTCGATGGACTTCTCCGGGGACCGGTTCGACAGCTGCAGCGGGAACGTGCCGATCGTGGGCGACTTCCCGGTCAAGAACTCGACCGGCGTCAACGGCTCCATGGACATGGTCCGCGCCGCCGAGTTCTCGGTGAACACCTACTTCGTGCAGCTCGCGCTCGACGTCGGCATGTGCGACGTGACCAAGATGGCCGCGAAGCTGGGTGCGGAGTCCAACACCCCGGACGCCCCGATCAGCTCGTACGACGACAAGCCCTCGTTCACGCTCGGCACGGCCGAGGTCAGCCCACTGTCGGTGGCCAACGCGTACGCGACCTTCGCCTCCGGCGGCATCCACTGCAACCCGGTGATCGTCTCCAAGATCACCGACGGCAGCGGCAAGGACCGCGACGTCCCCGGGGCCGACTGCAAGCGGGTGATCTCCGAGGACGTGGCCAGCGCGGTGGACTCCATGCTCTCCAGCGTCGTCACCAAGGGGACCGGCGCCCGGGCCCGGACGGCCGACGGTCGTCCGCAGGCCGGCAAGACCGGCACGATCGACAGCAACGCCGCCGTCTGGTACGTCGGCTACACGCCGCAGATCGCCGGTGCGGCCATGATCAGCATCGACAACGAGCGCAAGTCGCCGCGCAGCCTGAAGGGCTACACCGTCGCGTCGTCGGGCCTCTACCTGGAGGGGTCCGGCAGCGGTGACGCCGGCCGGCGGATCTGGAAGCCGGTGATGGACAAGTACCTCAAGGACCTCCCGGCCGAGAGCTTCCCGACCCCGCCGGCCGACCTCGTCCGCGGCGACGCGAGCGACCGGACGACCGACAACCGGTACGGCCAGAAGCAGCGTCCCGGCGGTCGCTGACCCCTACGCCCCCTCGGTCGTGAGGCTGCGGTATAGGTCGAGGTGCTGGTCGGCAGCGGCGCGCCAGGTGTGACGCAGGGCCAGCTCCGCCCCGCCCGGCAACGGGCCGTCGGCGACGGCAGCCAGCAGGGCGGCGGCGATGCCCGGCGCGTCCTCGCCGTAGCGGACGTGCTCGCCGAACACTTCCCGCAGGACCGGCAGCGGCCGGGCGACCACGGGAACGCCGGCGGCCAGCGCCTCCATGGCCGCGAGACCGAACCCCTCCTTGGTCGAGACGAACCCCAGGGCGGCGCAGCCGGCGACCAGCCCGGGCAGGACGTCGTGGTCGACCGGGCCCAGCACGTGGGCCTCGACACCCAGCTCGACGGCCCGCGCGTCGAACGCCGCGCGGTAGTCGCGGTAGTCGAACAACGTCTCGCCACCGGCGACGACCAGCTCCAGGTCGGGCAGCGTCCGCCGCGCGACCGCGAACGCCTCGAGCAGGTCGAGCGTCCCCTTGCGGGGCTCGATCCCGCCGACCGCGAGCACGTAGCGCCCGAACCGGCCGCGCCACGGGGCCGAGGCCGCCGGGTCGAGCGCCGCGGCGGCGAACCGGGCGGCGTCCACACCGTTCGGGATCACGACGGGGTGCAGGCCCCAGCCCGCCGTCACCTCGGTCGCGACGGCCGCCGAGACGCAGACGTGGGCGTGCGGGCGGACGATCGCGCGCTCGTGGCAGGCGACGAGCTCGGGCGTCGTGAACTGGTCGAGGTGGTGGATCGTCCGCACGCACCGGGGCACCGCGTTCGCGCTGATGCAGTCCTGCGCGTGGACGACGTCGTACGCGGTCCCCGCCGCGACCCGCTCCGCAAAGGCCGCGCCCAGGACCCCGATCGAGCGCACGATGCGGTCGCCGACGGTCTCACCCTCGAGGTGAGGCAGAGGGACGACCTCGACGTCCACCCGAGGGTCGACGCGGCGGAAGAAGCCGTCGTCTCCGCCGCGGCCCAGGGTCCACACGCTCACGTCGACACCGAGCTCGACGAGGGCCTCGGCGAGCGCGAGGGTGTGCACGACCCCGCCCCGGGGCTTGGTCGAGTAGGTCAGCAGCGCGACCCTCACTGGTCCGCCACCGCGTATGCGGCCGGGCGCCGCTCGACGAGGTGGTGGAGCACCCGTCGGGCCCGGGCGACCTCGGCCTCGACGTCCAGCTCGACGGAAGCCATCCCGCCCTTCGACCCGGTCCGGGCCAGCGTCTGGCCCCCGGGCCCGACGACCTTGGCCTGACCGAGGAACCGCAGGTCGCCGAACACGCCGGTCTGGTTGGACGAGACCCAGACGATCTGGTTCTCCGCGGCCCGGGCGGCGTCGTAGATGTCGAACAGCCGCGACTGCCGGTCGTCGGTCAGCCGCGCGGCACGGTTGGTGACGTTGGCGGGCCAGGCCGACAGCGCGGCGACGAGCTGAGCGCCGTCGAGGGCCAGCGCCCGGGACGACTCCGGGAACGTCTTGTCGTAGTCGATCAGCAGGCCCATCCGCCCGACCGGGGTGTCGAAGGCGGCGAACCGGTCGCCCGCCGCGTACGCCGCCTGCTCGCCCAGGGGCTGGTGGACCTTGCGGTGCCGCCCCAGCACGCCGTCGCCGGTGACGCAGACCGCCGTGTTGTAGCGGAGCCCGTCCTCCAGCTCGCAGAGGCCGAGGCAGACGACGAGGTCGCCCGCGAGGGCGCACACGCGACGGACGACGTCCGCGTCCAGCGCGAAGGCGGGCGGGAGGTCCTGGACGTCGGGCTCGCGTGCGGGCGCAGTGGTCCACGGTCGCTGCAGGTCCGGCACGTAGCCGCCGAGGGTGGCCCCCGGCAGCACGAGGAGGTCGACCCCGTCGCGCCGCGCGCCGTCGAGCATCGCCCCGAGCTTGCCCAGGGTCCGCTCGACGTCGCGACCGAAGTGAGCCGCGACGGCGCCGATCCGGGTCACGACGTCAGGCGGAGCCGCACCGGCGGCCGGAGCGTCTCGACCACGTGGTCGACCACGTGCTCGGCGTCCCGGGTCAGGCCGGCGAAGCGGCCCGAGCCCCAGGTGTGCAGCCACGGCAGCCCGAGGAAGTGCAGGCCGTCGACGGCGGTGACGCCACGGTGGTGCCCGACCGTGCCCCGGCCGTCGAAGACCGGCACGCGCACCCAGCGGAAGTCGGGCACGAAGCCGGTCGCCCAGACGACGGAGGTCACGCCGGCGTCCTCGAGGTCGAGCGACGTCGGCTCGGAGTCGGGCCGCCAGACCGGGGTGTAGCGCTCCTCGAGGGGCGCGTCGAGTCCGAGTCGGGCGACGTGCCCGTCGATGGCGTCCTTGATGTCCTCGGCCACGCGGTCCGCGCGGTCGAGCGACGCCTCGAGCGTGGGAGCGAAGGCGAGCCGCGGGCCGGCGACGTCGACGAGCCGGCCGTAGAGCCCCATGCCCTCGAGCGCGAACCGGCGCAGGTCGATGTCGTGGCCGCCGTCGCGACCGGTCATGTAGTGGTTCGTCTTCTCGCGCTCGCGCAGGCCGCCGGGGGAGTCCTCGACGGCGACGTCGTAGAGGCCCATCTCCTCGAGCCAGTCGATCGAGTCCCGTCCGCGGTAGCGGCGGGCGCAGCGCGGCGCCGACCCGACGACCAGGTGCACCTGCCGCCCGGCCAGGTGGAGGTCCTCCGCGATCTGGGCGCCCGACTGGCCCGTGCCCACCACGAGCACCGCACCCGCAGGGAGGCTCTCCGGGTTCTTGTAGGCCGAGGAGTGCACCTGCGTGACTCCGGCCGGCAGGCGTTCCGCCAGCCGCGGGACCTTGGGGTCGTGGTAGCCGCCCACGGCCACGACGACCTGCTCGGCCGCCAGCGTCGCCGGCCCCTCGGGCGTCTCGAGCTCGAGCACGAAGCCGCCGCCGTCGTCCTGACGGAGCTCGCGCACCGTCGTGCGCTCGCGCAGCGGGGGAGCCGTGCGGCGGACGTACTCGGCGAGGTAGGCCGAGGTCTCGTCGCGGGTCATGAAGCCGTACGGCTGGTCGCCCGGGTAGGGGAAGCCGGGGAGCCGGCACTGGACGTTGGGCGTGACGAGGGTGAAGGAGTCCCAGCGCTGGTCGTGCCACGCGTGCGCCGCGGTCTGCCGCTCGAGGACCACGTGCTCGAGGCCGGCCTGCGCGAGGAACCAGCTCGCGGTGAGGCCCGCCTGCCCCCCGCCGATGACCGCGACCTCCACCCGCTCGACGGGTCCGGCGCCCGGGAGGCGGGCGCTCACGACGCGCTCCCGGTGAAGGGGTGGGCCGGCGGGTCGAACGCCACGACCGTGACGAGCCCCTCGGGCTGGTCGGCGGCGGCGAGCCGGATGGTGTCCATCGAGGCCCGCGCCGCGGTGCACGGGCGGCCCCAGCGGGCCTCGACCCGGTCGCTGGCCTGCGTGAGCGCCGTCGTGGCCCGGTCGACGAAGTCGGCGACCTCGTACGACGCCCCGGCCTGGAGGTGGTCGTGGACCACCAGCGAGGGCGAGTAGGTCTGCAGGGACCGGCCGTCGGGCCAGCGGGTGGTAAAGGTCAGCTCAGGCATGGACGGGCTCTCGCTCGGAGGGGTAGTTCGGGAGCACCGCGTCGAGCCGGTACGCGCCCGGCCGGCGGTCGCGCAGCGCGTACATGCCCTGGCGCACGGCGGCCAGCTCGGCGTGGACGTCGAGGGTGACCGTGGCCAGCCCGCCCTCGACGCCGGTCTCGGCCCGCACGTCGCCGCCCGGGCCGACGATCTTGGCGTTGCCGACGAAGCGCAGCGAGCCGAAGGTGCCGGTCTGGTTGGACGCCGCCCAGACCACCTGGTTGTCGAGCGCGCGGGCCGCGTCGTAGAGGTCGAAGCGCTTCTTCCAGCGGTCGTCCTCGATGCGGTCGGCCGCGGCGGTCCGCGCGGTCGGCCAGGCGGACAGCGCGGCGATGATCTCGGCCCCGTCGAGGGCGAGCGTCCGCGAGGCCTCGGGGAACGCCTTGTCGTAGCAGATGAGCATCCCGATCCGTCCGACCGGGGAGTCGAAGGCCTCGAAGGCGGAGGCGGCGGAGTAGCTGAGGTTCTCCCCGAGCGGCTGGTGGACCTTGCGGTGCGCGGCCAGGACGCCGTCGCCGGTGACCGCGACGGCGGTGTTGTAGCGGACCACCCGCCCGTCGGCGTCCAGCTCGTCCGCGGCCGCCTCGCACATCCCGAAGAGCACGGTCATGTCGCCCGCCAGGGCTCGCACGCGCGCCACCTCGGGGCCGTCGACGCGGAACGCGGGGGGCATGTTCCGGCGGCGCCGGGCCCGCGTCTCCTCGTCGTCGTCGACGCTGCCGAGGCTCGGCAGGTAGCCGCCGAGGCACGCCTCGGGCAGCACCAGCAGGTCGGTGCCGCGGGCCCTGGCCTCGGTGACGATGCGGTCGATCGTCGCGTACGCGGCCTCGAGGTCGCGTCCGAACTCGTCGGCGACGACGGTGATGGTGGTCTGGCTCATGCGGGTCCTAGTCCGGTGACGGGAGAGGTGAGAGCGGTGGTCGAGCGGCCGTCAGGCCAGCGCAGGCGTACGCCGGGGTCGTCCGTGAGTGCGCCGCAGGCCCGGCTCGTGGCGGGACCGGCCGGTGCGGAGGCACGGCCGGGGACGTCGGCCGTGAGCATCGCGAAGCCCGGGAAGCAGGTGAGCCAGTCGCCCGTGGTCGCGCCCTCGGGAGCCGGGACGTCGGCGACGTCGAGCTCGGCGCCGCAGCCGCTGGCCTCGGCCAGCATCCCGAGCGTCCCGACGAGCCCGGCCATGCTCACGTCCTTGGCCGCCGCCGGCCGGGTGCGGCCGACGAACGAGCCGAGGGCCTGGAGCTCGGTGGTGGTCCGTCCGCTCGTCGAGTCCCACTGCGCCCCGGTGTAGCCGGGTCGCCAGCCGCCGCCGAGGTCGGCGGTGACGGTCACCGAGTGGCCCGGCTGCCCGCCGCCGGCCGGGACCGGCGTGGAGGTGCGTCCGAGGGCCGTGACCGACAACGACGCCGGTACGCCGAGCTGGGTGTGGCCCCCGAGCACCGGCACGTCCCAGGCCTGCGCGGCGGCGGCGACACCGCGGACGACCCGGCTGGCGAAGCTCGTGTCCCGGGCGCCGAGGGCGTCGAGCAGCGCGACGGGGGTGGCGCCCATGGCGGCGAGGTCGTTGAGGTTGACGAGCACGGCGCACCAGCCCGCCCAGGTCGGGTCGCGCTCGACCATCGACGGCAGGATCGCGTCGGTCGCGGCCACGAGGTCGGAGCCGGGCACCGGAGCGGCGTCGTCACCGACGAACCCGGTTCCGCCCAGCCCGTGCGGGCCGGTGGCGAGGGGCGCGAGCAGCGGGCCGAGCGGGCTCTTCGTCCGGGCGGCGAGGCGGGCGATGCGGTCGACGGGCCACGTCATCAGGACGTGCGGGTGGCCGTACGCGTCCTCGTCCGCGAGCCGGTCCCAGCCGAGCCGGCGGAAGAGCGGGGCGTTCGCCCGCTGCACGTGGGCGTCGAAGCGCAGCACGCCGAGCCGCTCCGCGTGGGCGCAGGCCGCGCGGACGAGCGCCGCGCCGACCCCGGCGGTGTGGCCACGGGAGGCCCGGGTGACGGCCAGCCGGCTGCCGACCCACCAGCCGAGGTCGCGTCCGTTCGTGGCGGGCGCCAGGCGGACGGTGCCAACGACCGTGCCGTCGGTGTCCTGCGCGACCAGCGTCAGGGCTCGGGAGTCGTCGTCGACCTCGTCGTGGTCGGAGCCCGCGAACAGGCCCTGCTCGGTCACGAAGGTCTCGTGCCGCAGGCGTCGGGCCGCCTCGAGGACCCGCCCGCCCTCGGCCACGGCCACCGTGAAGGCGGGCGTGGCCGGTCGAGCGGCGGCGCGGGTCAGCAGCTCGACGTCGAAGACCGACACGGAGGACACCTAGGCCCCCTGCTGCTTGAGCGTGCTGCAGGCGCCGCAGGCCGCGCAGCCCGCGGACTGGCCGTCCGAGGTCATGCCAGCGGCCACGAGGTCGCGGGCGACCCGCCGGGTCACGTCCTCGAGCACGGCCGCGTCCGGCGCGGTCGCGCCGTCGGCGGAGGCCAACGTCCCGGCGAGGGGCCGGAACGGCACCACGAATGGGTAGACGCCCATCGCGATGAGTTCGCGGGCCCCGGCGACGAGCTCGTCGGGGTCCTCGCCCAGGCCGACGAGCAGGTAGGTCGACACCTGGTTGCGGCCGAAGACGCGCACGGCCTCGGCCCACGCGGCGCGGTACTCGGTCAGCGGCACCCGCGACTTGCCCGGCATCCAGCGGCGGCGTACGTCGTCGTCCAGCGACTCGACGTGGATGCCGATCGCGTCCGCGCCCGCCTCGCGCAGCTCGGTGATCGTGACCAGGTCGCCCGGAGGCTCGCACTGCACCTGGATCGGCAGGTCGGGCACCCGGGCCTTGACCGCCCGGACGCAGCGCGCCAGGTGGGTCGCGCCCCGGTCGCGGCCGGCCGAGGTGCCGGTCGTCATGACCATCTGCCGCACCCCGTCCAGGCGCACGGCCGCCTCGGCGACCTCCGCGAGGTCGTACGGACGCTTGACCGCGACCGTCGAGCCGGCCTCGAGCGAGGCCTCGATGGCGCAGAAGCGGCACCGTTCCGCGGCGTCGTAGCGGATGCAGGTCTGCACGACGGTGGTTGCGAGGACGTCGCGCCCGTGGAGGCGGGCGAGCATCTCGTACGAGGTGCCGTCCGCCGTCGCGAGGTCGTAGAAGCGCGGCCGCCGCACCGGCGCGACCTCGGCGTCCTCGACGACGAACCCGTCGCGCATCAGCCGGTCGCCGTCGAGCCAGTACGGGCTGGCGTCGTTCAGCGGGACGGCGACGCTCGCACCGTCGAGCACCAGGTGCCCGTCGGCGCTCGGCCCCGCCCCGGCAGGCCGGCTCACCGAAGTCCCGCCGCGGATGCCCAGGATCGCGAGGTCGACCCGCGTCGTGACGCTCATGCCCGTCCTCCGGCCGCCGGGCCCGTCAGACCATGTAGGTGGAGTTGATGACGGCGCCCTTGTTGGCGAAGTAGATGAGCGCGTCCTGCACGTCGAGCGGGTGGCAGGGGATCGTCCCCGGCATCAGGTCCTCCTCGCGCAGGCCGTGCAGCGAGAGGCCGAAGCGGCAGACGAAGACGTGCCCGCCCTCGTCCATGAACGTCTGCAGCGTGTTGTTGATGTTCTGCTCGCCCGGGAAGGCGGAGTCGCCGGTGGTCGGGAAGCCGCGCGTGGCGATGGCGTTCATCGAGCCGGGGCCGTAGAAGTAGACGACCGAGTCGAAGCCCTTGCGCAGCGCGCGCAGGGCCTGCAGGCAGGCGACGAAGCTGACGCTCGACTCGTGCGCGATGCCGTGGACGAGGGTCAGGTAGGACTGGCCGGGCTCGGCCTGGATGTCGGGGAAGATCTTGGTCGACCCGTAGATCGAGCTCCCCTTCTCCAGCGAGGGGTGCGGGATCTCGTTGCGGGAGGTCTCGATCTTGGCGAGGATGTCGTCGTCGAACAGCGGCACGGTGGCTCCTGGGTCCGGTGAAGGAGGGGGCCGGGGCGCCCCATGCGCCCCGGTCCGACCTCTCCTTCGATCCTGCGGCCGGAGCGATTCCAAGCCGGTTACGTCAGGAACAAGCCCCGATGACGGCGGTAACAGTCGTGTCGCGTACGACTCACTCGTGGGCTCGGCGTCCGTGAGCATGTGGTGTGGTCGACGGCCTGCCGCACCGCACCTGGCGATGTGTCCTGCTGGCGACCGGCAGACTGAGTTGCGTGCCGCCACGCCCGAAGGACGAGCGACCTCCGTCCGCTGACGATGCGGTCGGCCTGGTCGTCAAGAGCGACCAGGGCGGCTCGCCGTTTCCCGGGCAGGAAGTCGATCCTGGCGCGGCGAGAGCCTGGGTTCGCCACCAGTTCGCCGGCATGTCTGTCCTGCTCGAGCAGGTCGTCTCCCGCTTGGACACCTTGCCCCGGGCTCGAGCGCTCGTGGCCGCCGAGACGAGCGACGACCTCGTGCTCGACGGCACCGGACACCGCTTCCCTCAAAGCGTCTCGACGGAGCTGGCTCGTGACTGCTGAGGTACGGCTCCGGGGGCTACCCGTGCAACGCACTCGTGTGCACCGGGAGCGAGGAGTCGCTCGGACTGAGCGTCGGGGCTGACCTGTCTGACGGCATCGTCAGGCGTGTCGTCGACAGTGTGACGGGGTTGCTGACGTCGGTCTGGGACGACGAGAGCTACGTCGTGCTCTGGCGCGCGGCTTGGAGATACGACGGTCGGCACTGGATTCGTCCCGCAGCTGGGCTGTGGCCGTCAGCGAGCGATGCGGAACGTTGTGCAGGCCGGGTTCGTCACGGTCCCGGAGAGAACGTCGGGATCCTCGCCCGGTAGCTCAGCGACCAGCCCGACCATCACGTACCCCGACGGCTTCTCGATCCAGGCCTTCGGAGTCAAGGTCAGCGACCGCGAATCGAGCCGACCCGTCATCGAATAGCTGCCGTTCGGAACCCCGGGGTTGCTCTCGATCGGCCCGAAGCTGAAGACCGCCGACAACGCCCCGCTGCCCTCGTCGGAGATAGCCAGGTTGAAGCCCGTCAGGCCCTGACCACAGGTGTACATGCCTTTCCACTGACCGGTCACGTCGCGGCGGCTGGGTGACGCCGACTCAGCAGGCGTCGGGGTGGGCCCACAGCTCGGACCGAAGACCAGGTCGCACGGCCCGCTCGCACTGAACGTCGGATTCGACGTACCCGGACCCGGCGACCTAGCCGGGACCCCCGGCGCAGCGCAGCCACCCAGGCTGCCCGTCACCAGGAAGGTGAGCCCGACGAGGAGCGCCGAGGGCCTGGACCAGAGGCGAGGCACGCGGTGACCCTAACAAGCGAGGGGACCATCGAAGCCTTAACAGAACTGGCTGCCCGCAGCTCGGCGGTCGAGGCCGCGACGGCGTCGGATGCCGCGACACAGACCGCCAGAGGGGCATGCGGAACGACCCGACCTGTGTGGCCGCCGGAGGCCAGGTTCAGCGACTCCGGGCGTTCGACAGGCTCACGGGCTCGGACTCCCCGCCGAGTTCAGAGCAGGTCGTCGATGCGGTGCGCGAGCTCGACGTCGTACTGGGTCACGCCGTTCGCGACGTGGGTCCAGAGCGCGAAGCGGACCCGCGTGGAGCGGAGGTCGACGTCGGGGTGGTGGTTCATCGCCTCGGCCTCCTCGCCCACCGCGACGACGAGGGCCAGCCCGGCGGCGAAGTCGGGCCGCTCGACCGCGCGCACGAGCCGGTCGTCCTCCAGGCGCCAGTCGGGGAGGTCGGCGAGCTGGGCCAACAGATCGTCGGACGCGAGGAGTCGGGGCACCCGGTCACGTTAGTCTCGCCGCCGTGGGACGCGCACCGTGGATCTAGCCGAGCTGGCCGGTCGGGTCGGCCCGATCCTGGGATTCGTCGTCTGCATCACCGTCGTCGCGGAGCTGGCCGACGGCCTGGGCGTCTTCGCCCTGCTGGCCCGCGGGACGGCCCGGCTCGCCCGTGGTTCGGTCGTCCGGCTCTGGCTCCTCGTCGTGCTCGTCGCCGTCCTGGCGACCGCGGTCCTGTCGCTCGACACGACGGCGGTGCTGCTCACCCCGGTCGTCCTGGCGCTCGCCGGGCAGCTGCGGCTGGACCGGATGCTCTTCGCCTACACGGCCGTCTGGCTGGCGAACACGGCGTCGCTCTTCCTGCCCGTCTCCAACCTGACGAACCTGCTCGCCCTCACCCGGCTGCCGAGCTCGGGCGTGCCCGCGTTCCTCGCGCTCACCTGGCCGGCGGCCGTCGCCTGCACGGTGGTCACCGTCGTGGCGCTGGCGCTCTTCTTCCGCCGTGCCCTGCGCGGCACGTACGTCCTCGGCGACGCCCCGCGGTGGGAGCACCCCCGTCTGCTCTGGCTCGGCGTGGTCGTCTGCGCCCTGCTGGGGCCGGCGTTCGTGATCGTCGGCAACGTGCTCGTCGTCTCTGCCGTCGGGGCGGCGATCCTGGTCGTCGCGTGCGCGGTCGGCGCACGCCACCTGCTGCACTGGCGGATGCTGCCCTGGCAGCTCGTGGTCGGCGTCTCCGTGCTCTTCGTCCTCGTGCAGCTGGCCCACGACCACGGCCTCAGCGACGTGCTCGGGCACCTGGCCGGCACCGGGTCGTCATGGCTCGAGCTCCTGCGCCTCGCCGGCCTGGGTGCACTGGGAGCCAACCTGCTCGACAACCTGCCCGCCTACCTCGCGCTCGAGCCCGTCGCGCTCGACAGCCCCGTACGCCTCGTCGCCCTCCTCGTCGGCGTGAACGCCGGCCCGCTCATCACGCCGTGGGCCAGCCTCGCCACGCTGCTGTGGGCGGCGCGCTGCCGCTCGGCGGGCGTGACCGTCTCGTGGGGCCAGTTCGCGCTGCGCGGCCTGGTGCTCGTCCCCGTGCTCCTGGTGACGGCGACGCTCGCCCTCGCGTTCGTCTAGGTCGCGAGCGCGCGCCACTCGCGCTCGAGGACCGCGAAGTCGATCTCGGTCGACCACGCGCCCTTGAACCACTCGTTCTCCACGAGCACGGCCTCCTGCCGCATCCCGAGCTTGCGCAGGACGGCGGCGGAGGCCGGGTTCCGGGCGTCGACGCGGGCAACCACGCGGCGCAGGCCCAGGCGGTCGAAGGCCATCGCCAGCATCGCGCGGGCGGCCTCGGTCGCGTACCCGTGGCCCGCGTACGCCGGATTGACGACGTACCCGATCTCGCCCGTCCGGTGCTCGTCGCTCGTCCAGATGATCATGGTGTCGCCGACGAGCTCGCCCGTCGCGGCGAGCGTGATCGCCAGGCTCGCGCCGTTCCCGGGGGCCTCGATCGTGGTGATCGCGCGACGGGGGAGCCAGGCCGCGACCTCGTGGCGGGCCTTCGGCGTCCACGGGATGTAGCGGCAGACGTCCTCGCGGGACGCGTACGCGTGGATCGCGTCGACGTCGCCGACCGGGTCGATCGGGCGCAGCACGAGCCGTTCCGTACGGACCGGGTGCTGCAGCGTGAGCACCCGGTCCGGTGACACGGTCAGTGCTCGGTCGGCGGGGCGGGCTTCGCCGGCGGCTGCCCGATGCCGCTCAGCAGCTCGCCGTACCAGGGCACGGTGATGTCGAACGCCTTGCCCCCCTTGATGCGGTCGAACTCGATCGCCCGCAGCTCGTCGCCGCGCTCCTCGTCGTGGCCGATCACACCGGGCTCGCCGCGCAGCGCGCAGTCGACCGCCAGGTCGGTCATCGAGCGGATGAGCTCGAGGTCGGCGTCGTTCGCCGGGGCGGAGCGCGAGAAGTAGCCCGACTTCTGGACGAGGACCTTCTCCGCCCCGAGCAGCTCGGCGAACTGCTTCGCGAACCACTGGCCCGGGTTGATCGTATCGATCTTGACGTGGCCGAAGGCGTCGCGGTCGACCTCCTGGCCCGAGCTCTCCAGGTCGGCCACGATGGTGCTCAGCCCGGCGCCCTCGGAGAGGAAGATGTTGACCGCGCCGACGGAGTCCATGACCTCGCGCAGCCGCTTGCCCTCGGTCTCGAGGTCGAAGTCCGCCTCGGGCACGTAGATCGCGTGGACGTCCCACGCCTCGCGGGCGAGCCCGATCTCGGGCAGCCAGGCGCGGGTGTCGAGCCAGTCGCGGTAGGCCTGCGCCGTGGCGGCGGTCAGCCAGCCGCAGGACCGGCCCATGACCTCGTGCACGATGAGCTTGCGGGTGCCGGAGTTGTGCTCGGCGATCACGTTCTCGGCGAAGCGGGCGCCCTGCTCGGCCGCCGTCCAGGCGCCGAGCGACTGCCGGATCGGGATCACGTCGTTGTCGATGGTCTTCGGCAGCCCGACGACGGTCAGCGCGTAGTCGTGCTCGGCCAGGAACGCGGCCAGGTCGGCCGCGGTGGTGTTCGTGTCGTCGCCGCCGATGGTGTGCAGGACGTCGATGCCGTCCTCCGTCAGCCGGTCGGCCGCGGCCCGCAGCGGGTCGACGCCCTCGGCCACGAGGCCGCGCTTGACGCAGTCCTTGGCGTTGGTGAGCTTGACCCGCGAGTTGCCGATCGGCGAGCCGCCGAAGGCGTGCAGCCGGTCCGCGTGCTCGCGGACGACGTCCGTCACGACCAGAGAGTCGCCCTGCAACAGGCCCTGGTAGCCGTAGCGGTACGCGATGATCTCGACCTCGGGGGCGAGCTCGGTGTAGCGCTGGATCAACCCCCCGACGGCGGAGGACAGGCAGGGGGCGAACCCGCCGGCGGTCAGGAGGGCAACCTTCTTCACCATGCCCCGAACCTAGCCGAATCGCCCGGGCCCGCCCCGATCGCGCCGTTCCTCGGAACCGGGCCCGGCCGCGAAGTCGGGGCCGCAGCGTCAGGAGAGCGAGGACTCCTTGTGGGCGGCCTGCTTGCCGCTCTTGCTCGACTCGACGACCCAGTACGGCTCGTCGTCGGAGGCGTTGAACTTCTGCCCGTCGAGGTGGAACTCCTTCGTCTTCTTCTCGACCGCCTTGCCCTCGGTCGTGCCCTGCGGGGTGTTCCAGTGGACGGTGTCGCCCTTGCTGATCGCCATGGGCGCGACGGTACTGCCGCGAGACGGATGGGTCCGGAGCGGTCGGACGGAAGGGGCCGCACGCGTCGCAGGTGCGCAGTTCCGCACGTGACACGCCGTGAAACGGGTGCAGAAGTGCGCACCTACCGAGCCAAGATCTGGAGCCCACCTCTTCGAGGCCCTTCGCAAGCGAGGGGGCGTCTGGGGTAGGGCGTCGGCTCCTGAGGGCTGACCGGCCGCGTACGGGATAAGGACGACCCATGAGTGCAGCGGAGTTCGTGCCGGAGTCCGGAGGCGTCGCCGAGCTGAGGGCCGCGGCCAAGGACTGCCACGGCTGCGAGCTGTGGGAGCCCGCGACGCAGACGGTCTTCGGCGCGGGCAGCCCGGGCGCGCGGATCATGCTGGTGGGGGAGCAGCCGGGCGATGTCGAGGACCAGCGCGGCCTCCCGTTCGTGGGGCCGGCGGGCCAGCTGCTGCAGAAGGGGCTCGACGAGGCCGGGGCGGACCGGTCGATGCTCTACGTGACGAACGCGGTCAAGCACTTCCGCTTCACCTGGCAGGGCAAGCGGCGCCTGCACCAGACCCCGGACGCCGGGAACGTCAACGCCTGCCGTCCCTGGCTCGAGGCCGAGATCGCCCGCGTGGACCCCGAGCTGATCGTCGTGCTCGGCGCCACCGCCGGCAAGGCGCTGCTGGGCAGCGGCTTCCGGGTCACCCGGGACCGGGGCGTCGTCATGGAGCGCGAGACACCGGTGGGCGCGCGACGGTTCTTCGCCACGATCCATCCCTCGGCGATCCTGCGGATGGACGCCGACGTCCGGGACCAGGGCTACGCGGACTTCGTCACCGACCTGCGGGCGGCAGTGGCCGCCGTCGAGGTGTGAGGTCCGCAGACGTCGGTCAGCGCACGACGATGCTCGTCGCGTTCACCGAGCCGTCGGCCGCGCGCGACCCGAGCACGGTGACGACGTCCCCGACCGCGAGCTCTCCGTGGGCGTACGGCTCGGTCACCGTGGTGGTGTCGGTGAACGTCACCGTCCTGCTGGCCCCCTGGTCGGCCAGGACGAGGGTGTGAGCCTTGATCGCGGTGACCTCGCCCGCCGCGGCCGGTGCCGTGCTGGCCGCCCCCGCTCGGGGTGCCGTCGAGCCCGCGGCACCCGACCGCCGAGCCTGGCCCGCTCCGGCCCCGGCCGCACCGGCGGACCCTCCCGCCACCCGGGCCACCTGGACACCGACGAAGACCCCGACGGCCAGGATCAGCAGGCCGAGCAGGACACGGGTCAGCAGGCTCGGCCGGCGTCCGGCCGACAACAGCAGCTCCTCGTCCAGCCCGTCGTCGTCGTCGGAGTACGGCGGCGGGGCCTGACGGTCGTGGTCCACCTCGAGGTCCTCACTCATAGCGCAGCGCGTCGATCGGTTTGAGGCGCGCCGCTCGTCGGGCCGGATAGATGCCGAAGACCAGCCCGATGGCGACCGAGAAGCCGAACGACACGAAGACCGACCACGGGGCGACGGCCGGGACCACCGACGAGATCGTGATCTGCGAACCGAGCAGGCCGACCACGACCCCGGCGAGCCCGCCCATCATCGACAGCAGCACGGCCTCGAACATGAACTGGGCGATGATCACGCTCTGCGGAGCCCCGATCGCCTTCCGGAGCCCGATCTCGCGGGTGCGCTCGGTCACCGTGACCAGCATGATGTTCATGACCCCGATGCCGCCGACCAGGAGCGAGATGCTCGCCACCGCCGCCAGCAGCACGGTGATCAAGGTCGTCACCGTGCCGAGCGCCGACAGGAACGACGCCGCGCTGAAGATCGAGTAGTCACGGTCCGCGGCGGTCACGCCGTGCCGGGCGTCGAGGATCCCCTCGACCTCCGACGTCGCGTCGGCCACCGTGTCCGCGCTGGTCGCCGCCACCGAGATCACGTTGATCGAGCCGTAGCCGGACAGGGTGTCCTGCACGGCGCTCAGCGGGGCCAGCAGACGGTCGTCGGAGTCCTGGAAGCCGGAGCTGCCCTTGGCCGTGAGGATGCCGACGACGACGAACGACTTCCCGTTCAGCTGGATCGTCTGGTTCAGCAGGCCCGTGCCGTCGCCGCCCGCGAGGTCCTTGGCCACGGTCGGACCGACAAGGGCCACCCGCGAGTGGGCCGTGTCGTCCTGCTCCGAGAAGGCCCGGCCGCTGGCCACGGTGTCGTTGTTGATCGCCAGGTAGTTCGCCGTCGCGCCGTTCGTGCTTCCGACGGTGTGGGAGGCGCCCTCGTACGTCGCCGCGACCGAGGTCGGTGACACGACGGCCGCCACGGCCGTGACGTCGGGGGCGAGCTCGGTGCTCTGCAGCGCCTCCGCGTCGGCCATGGTGAGCTGCGCGACGCGGGTCTGCGTGCCGGTGTCGGTCGTCGAGCTGCCCGCGCCACCACCGGCACCCCCGCCGCCGCGCCCGCCCCCGCCGCCGGAGGTCGGGGTCACGGTCAGCGTGTTGGCCCCGAGCCCGCTCACCTGGCCCCGGATGCCGTTGCCCGCGCCCGTGCCGAAGGACACGAGCACGATGACCGACGCGACCCCGATCAGGACGCCGAGCATGGTCAGCGCCGACCGGGCCTTGTTGGCCGCGATGCCCTGCAGCGCGAAGCGGAAGCTCTCGGCGAGGTTCATGCGGCCTCGGGCCTGCGCCACCGGGGCGGCAGATCGCGGACGCCGACCGTACGGGTGTCGCTCGAGACGAGGCCGTCGCGCATCTGCAGGGTGCGCTTGGCGTGCTCGGCGACCTCGGCCTCGTGCGTGATCACCACGATGGAGCGCCCGCCCGCCGACAGGCTGTCGAACAGCTGCAGGACCTCCTCGGTGCTGTGGCTGTCCAGGGCCCCGGTCGGCTCGTCGGCGAGCAGCAGGGCGGGCTCGGTGACGATGGCCCGGGCGACGGCGACGCGCTGCTGCTGACCGCCGGAGAGCTGCGCGGGGGTGTGGTCGAGCCGGCTGGCCAGGCCCACGGTCTCCAGCGCCGCCGCCGCCCGTTCCCGGCGCTCCGCGCCCTTGACCCCCGCGTACGCCAGCGGCAGCTCGACGTTGCGCAGGGCGGTCGTGCGCGGGATCAGGTTGAACGACTGGAAGATGAAGCCGATCTTGCGGTTGCGCACCCGGGACTGCTGGCGGTCGTCCAGCCGGCGCACGTCGATGCCGTCCAGCCGGTACACGCCACGGGTCGGCAGGTCGAGGCAGCCGATGATGTTCATCAGCGTGGACTTCCCGGAGCCGGACGCGCCCATGATCGCGACGTAGTCGCCGCGCTCGACCTCCAGGCTCACCCCGGCGACGGCGTGCACGGCGGTCTCGCCCTCGCCGTAGGTCTTGGTGATGCCCCAGAGGTCGATGACCGGGCGCGCGGCGTCCATCAGCCGCCCCCGCGGCGCGGACCGCCACCACCGGTGGTGGTGGCGGCGGTGGTGAGGGCGATGACGACCTGGTCGCCCTCGGCCAGCCCGCTGGTGATCTCGGTGTCGGTCGTGCCGACGAGGCCCGTCTGCACCTCGACGGTGGAGTCGGCACCGTTGGCCCGACGCAGCACCGTGTAGCGGTCGCCGGCCTTCGTCAGCGCGCTGGTGGGGACGCTGAGGGCGTCCTGCCGCGTACCGGTGGTGACGGTGACCGTGGCGGTCTGCCCGACCCGGAGGCTCGCGGCGGAGGCGTCCAGGGTGATCGTCACGCCGTACTCCACGACGTTGTTGGTGACCGTGCTGGTCGTGTCGATCGCGCTGACCTTGCCCTGCACGGTCTTGTTCGAGGCGGCGAAGACGACCGTGGCGGGCTGGCCGTCCTTCACCTTGACGATGTCGGCCTCCGCGACGTCGGCGGTGACCTGCAGGTGGGCGGCGTCGACGATCTCGACCAGCCCCGCGCCCGACGAGCTCGAGGACCCCGCGCTCGACGACCCCGTGGACCCGGTCGAGCCGGTCGAGCCGGAGGTCGACGACGTCGAGGTGCTCCCGCTGCTGCCGCTCGAGCCCGACGAGGACTGACCCTGGACGGCGCTGATCGTGCCGACCGTGCCGGCCAGCGAGGCCCGCAGCGTGGTGGCGGCCAGCGTGGCCTTCGCCCGCTCGAGCGCGACCTCGTCCTTGTCCACCGCGGTCTGCGCGGAGGCGACGGTGTCGGGGTCGGCCGGCTGGTCGTTGACCGCGACGGTGGCCTGCTGCGAGGCCAGGGTGCGCTGCGCGGAGCTGACCTGTCCCTTGGCGGAGGCGACCGACTGGCGGTCCTTCAGCTTCGTCGCGTCCCGGCCCTGCTTCGCTTGCAGGTACGAGGTCTCGGCCTGCGTCACGGCCGAGTCCTTCGCGTCGTCGGTCGCGTAGGTCGCGTCCTCGGCGTCGTCGAGCGCCTCCTTCGCGCGGTGCACGAGCTGGTCCTGCTGCTTGGCGTCGAGGTCGGCGGTGTCCTCGGCGCCGTCCAACGAGGTCCGCGCGTTCTTCACCGACGTCTCCGCCGAGGCGACGCTGGCCTGGTCCTGCTGCTGCTCGGCGAGGGTGCGACCCCGGGTCGCGGTCTGCAGCTGGGCCTGCGCCGAGCGGAGGTCGGACTCGGCGTTGTCGACGGCGTCGCGGGCGTCGCCGTCGTCGACGACGAGCAGCCGCTGCCCCTTCGTCACCCGCTGCCCGGTGTGCACGTAGATCTTCTCGACGGTCCCGCTGGCGCCGCTGCCCATGCTCTGCGCCACGGTGGAACGGGCCTCGGCGTTGCCGCTCGCGGTGACCGTCGCGACGACGGTGCCGCGCGTCACGGCGACGACCTGCCCGGCCGTCAGCGGGACGGGCCTGGTCGCGGCGAGGGAGGCGTACGTCCCGGCCCCCACGCCGGCCAGCGCCAGCACGATGACGCCGTTGACCGCGATGCGTCGTCGGTTCACGTCAGCACGGTAAGGCGCGGACCTGTTGACGGGCTATGTTTCTCAGCCCCACCACAGGTGCTGCGGATCTGCGCTGGTGCCCGGGCCCCGTCGGGGTCCCGGGCACCGCGGGATCAGCTGGGCGAGATCAGCTGTTCTCCTCCAGCTTGAGCGCGACGCCGAGGGCGAAGAACGTCGGCGCCCAGTGCCCGACGAAGATGCCCCAGCGGTCCGCCTGCGCCTTGGAGTCGCCCTTCTTGCCGCGGCTCGCGTAGTGCGCCACCCAGGAGGCGGCGATCGAGGCGAAGCCGGCGGCGTACGCGTACTCGCTCTTGAAGCCGGCGTTGCTGAGGGCGGCGACCACGCCGCCCCCGGACTTGACGGTCTTGACGGCGTCGTTCGCGGCGCTCTTGGCCGTGCTGCCGAGGTCGTCGGCCTTGTCGGACAGGCTCATGGGGATGGGTCCTTCCACTCGGGGGGCGACGGTCTGGGCTCGACCGTCGCTCCCGTCATCCGACCACAGGCGTCGGGGCGAAGACCAGGTGCCCGGGTTCCGTCCCCGCGCCCCCGGGCGCTCGAGGGATCTGGCACGATGGGCGCAGCTCGGAAACATGCTCGTAACAATGGGGCGGACCGGGTCTGGTCGACGACGATCGGAAGGACGAGATGGGAACCACAGCCCTGCTGGTGTTCGCCCTGGGTGCCGTGCTGGCGATGATCGCCGGCGTCACGTGGATCCTGTGGGAGGACGCCTCCACCCATCGCCGCGCGCACGACGACCTGGAGACGTGCGAGTCCATCTGGGCGCTCACGGCCGACCGGCCCCTGACGGACTCCTGACCAGGTCCTGACCGCGCCAGCGCTCGCGCCGGGCTACGGCGCGACGAGCGGCAGCAGGTCGTGGTCGGCGTCGTGCTCGGCCAGCCAGGCCACCGCCTCGCGCGCCGCGGCCTGCGACGTCCAGCCGGGCGCGTAACCGAGTCGGTCGACGCCCTTGGCGATCGAGCAGACCTGGCTGCGGTGCAGGTGCTCCCAGCTCGTCGAGGCGTGCTCCGCCCCGGCCAGCTCCTCGAACTCCGGCCACGGCACCGACCGCAGCGCCGGCTCGTGACCCCACCAGCCGTACGCCGCCTCGGCGAAGCCGCGCACCGTCAGCGCCCGCGCGCTGACCGCGTGGAACGACTCGCCGACCGAGGCCTCGGGCACCTCCAGCACCCGCTCGAACACCTGGGCCACGTCGTCGGCGTGCACGTGGTGCATCGTCGCGGACGCGTCGCCCGGGACGACGAGCTCCTCGCCGCGCGCGATCGTCGCCCAGACCCGGGGGTCGACGTTGCCGACGGGGTTGATCACCGGCCAACCCGCCCCACTGATGTGGCCGGGGTGGACGACGGTGGACGCCAGGCCGCCGGCGGCCGTCTCGGCGAAGAGCAGTTCCTCGATGGCGTGCTTGGCCGTGCCGTACTCACCGAACGGGAACTTCGGGTCTTCCTCCAGCATCGGCAGGCTCGTGCTCAGCCCGTGCGACCAGACCGAGCCGCAGTGCGCGTGCAGGCCGACGTGGCCGCGCAGCCCCTCGACCAGCTGGGTCGCGGACGCGGGGGTGAAGCAGACGAGATCGACCACGGCGTCGGGCCGGTGGGCCAGGATCTGCTCCGCCGTGGTCCCGTCGGCGTCGGACGCGTCACGGTCCAGCACCACCCGCTCGGCCTGCCCCCAGGCCTCGTCAAGGTGGTACGGCTCGCGCGTGCCACGGCTCGCGGCGACGACCTCGTGACCCGCGCGGATCAGGCGGGGGGTGAGGTGGGTGCCGATATGCCCGGTCGCTCCGAGGATGTAGATGCGCATGGGCTCACGTTAGGGGTCTGCTTCGTCTCCGGCCCGGGCGCCGGGGACGGGGGCGCCGCACAACCATCCGCCCGGGCGCCGTCCCTCGTGATCGCCCACCTCCGCCCGCAGCGCCCGGGCTCCCGCCAGACCCATCCACGCGCGGCGCCCCCGTCCCCGGCACCCGAGCCTCAGCTTTCTCCCGTGGTCACCCGCTCTCCGTCCTGCTTCGCTCCACGGCTGCGCGAGGCCGTGCGCGGGCCGTTCGGGGGCAGTTCTAGGCTCGGGAGGACAGAGACGACCAGCAGGAGATGATCACGTGGCAGTAGCGGACGCGGGCACGATCGAGCTCGGTGGGAAGACGGTCAACCGGTTGGGGTTCGGCGCGATGCGGATCA